>NZ_JAVQKJ010000028.1:0-518 GCF_031823395.1 Halobellus ordinarius | reverse complement strand
TCCGATAGTGGCTGATGTGGTCTTTGTCGGACTGTATGTCTAGTTTCAAGAGTGTAGGGATCCAAGTACTCGGGTATGGCCTCCGAGCAAACGGCGGCCGATATGTTCGCTTTGCTCTCGGATGAGAGCCGGGTAGATATTCTTCGGGCTGTCGCTGTCGCGCAGTCTGAGCAAGAGCCGTCGAATTCGGGGTTTACACCGTTGTCGTTCTCAGACATCTACGACCGCGTCACTATCGACAACACGTCGAAACTCTCGTACCACCTTGGCGAACTCGCTGGGGCGTATCTTCGGAAGACCAAGGGAGGCTACGCGTTTACACACGCTGGTGAACAGATCGTCCGGTTCATCCTTGCGGAGAATTTCAGACAGCCAACTGAGGTTGACAGTATTGAGACGGAAGGGATGTGCCTGTTCTGTGGTGGAACGCAGCTTGAGGCGGGGTTAGATGACCAGTACTTTATGGTACAGTGTCTGTCCTGTGACCAGCCGGTGACGGGGTATATCGTGACGCCAGC
>NZ_JAVQKJ010000027.1:0-716 GCF_031823395.1 Halobellus ordinarius | reverse complement strand
AGCGGCCCACCCTGTGTGCCGGGGAACACCGCGTTGTCGATGGCGTCGGCGTACTCCTCGTCACAGAGGATCATCCCCCCGCGCCCTGCGCGGATCGTCTTGTGCGTCGACCCCGTCACGAAGTCCGCCACTCCCACGGGCGAGGAGTGCACGCCCGCTGCGACTAATCCAGTGATGTGGGCGATATCCGCGAGATGGTAGGCGTCGACCGCGTCAGCCGTCTCCTGGATCCGCTCCCACTCGACCTCCCGCGGGTACGCTGAATACCCCGAGACGATGATGTCCGGATCGAACGAGTGGGCCAACTCGTCGAGGCCTTCATAATCGACGTACCCCGTTTCGGCGTCGACCTCGTACTGTTCGACCTCGTAGGTCTGCCCCGCGAAGTTCGCGGGATGGCCGTGCGAGAGATGCCCGCCGTGGGTCAGGTCCAAGGAGAGGATCTTGTCGCCCGGGTCTAACATCGCGAGATACACGCCCATGTTCGCTTGCGAGCCCGAATGCGGCTGGACGTTCACGTGGTCGGCACCCCACAGTTCTTTAGCTCGATCGATGGCTAACTGCTCGACCTCGTCGGCGTACTCACAGCCCGCGTAATACCGCTCGCCCGGGTACCCTTCGGCGTACTTGTTCGTCAGCGCACTCCCCTGGGCTTCTAAGACCGCCTCGCTGGCGTGATTCTCGCTGGCAATCATCGCCAGCGTCTCGTTCTGTCG
>NZ_JAVQKJ010000026.1:0-794 GCF_031823395.1 Halobellus ordinarius | reverse complement strand
TCACCAACACAGGTAGACACTCGAAATGTCCTCTGTGGTATGAGTGTGGCTCGGATTGTTAGTGCTCGCGGGCTTAACACCTCGTTGCCTCGGTGCGTACACCCCGAGTCTATCTAACTCGTCTTCTACGAGTATCCTCGGTGGTACCTCTTTTTGCGGTGGGTTTCGAGCTTAGATGCGTTCAGCTCTTACCCCGTGGTGCGTGGCTGCTCGGCATCTGCCCTCTCGGACAACCGATACACCAGTGGCACCCACTCGTAGTTCCTCTCGTACTATACGAGCGTTCCGCGCAGGTACCTAAAACACCCCCAGTAGATAGCAGCCGACCTGTCTCACGACGGTCTAAACCCAGCTCACGACCTCCTTTAATAGGCGAACAACCTCACCCTTGCCTGCTTCTGCACAGGCAGGATGGAGGGAACCGACATCGAGGTAGCAAGCCACCCGGTCGATATGTGCTCTTGCGGGTGACGACTCTGTTATCCCTAAGGTAGCTTTTCTGTCATCAACGGGCCCCATCCTGGAGCCTCGTTGGTTCGCTAAACCACGCTTTCGCGTCAGCGATCCTCGTTGGGAAGATCACTGTCAGGCTTCCGTTTGCTCTTGCGCTCTCCTGCGAGTTTCCGACTCGCGTGAGGAAACCTTTGGGCGCGCTCGATATCTTTTCGAGCGCGTACCGCCCCAGTCAAACTGCCCGGCTACCGGTGTCCTCCTCCCGGAGTGAGGGTCACAGTCACTGACGGGTAGTATTTCACGGATGCCTCGGTGGCCCGCTGGCGCGGGTACCTGTGTAA
>NZ_JAVQKJ010000025.1:0-1120 GCF_031823395.1 Halobellus ordinarius | reverse complement strand
TGCCTTGTTTTGCCGCTAACTGACTGTAGTTTCAGACGCTCTCACAGGAAAATACCGTCAAGCTAACCGGGAATTGGACGCCGTCTGGCGATATGGGATCGCTCAGACGGCTAGCGATGATGTGTCGAAATCTTGCCAAACAGCACGTAGACGACCCTGACGTACCCGCCGCGCCGGACGGCGCGGACGGGTACGCCAAGTGGACACAGATCGCGTTGATTTTGTTCCGCGTTGAGTTGGACAAGAGTCTTCGTGAAACTGAAGACTACCTCAACGAGATGCCCGGTATCCTCGCCGTATTTGATCTCGACGAGGCACCACACTACAGTTCGTTTTGCCGGTGGGAAGACGAGTATCGGATGCGTGAACTCCGCCGCCTGCTCCGCGCGTCGGCGGAGCAGGCGGGCTGGAGTGGCGAAGCCGCAATCGATGCAAGTGGATTCCAGCGTGATCAGACCAGCTATCACTACCGTGACCGTGCGAACTACTCGTTGCAGTCGATGAAGACAACGATCTTGATCGACGTGAACTCGCTAGCGATCAAAGACGTGCATTACACGACACAGAAGGCGTGGGACGGCCATATCGGGATGCAGGTCTTCCGCCGGAACGCGGAAGACCTGCGTGTGTTGTCCGCTGACGCGAACTATTCGTGGGGCGAGCTCCGTGAGGAGTGTCGCTCGAACTCAACGCGACCACTGATCAAGCACAGAGAGCAAACACCGTTGCAGAAGGCTCACAACGCCCGAATGAGCGAGGATTACAACCAACGCTGGATGAGTGAGACGGGCTTCTCGCAGTTGAAGGAAGACGACGGCGAGAAGCTCCGCTCCCGGAGCTGGCACGGCCAGTTCCGGGAGCTGACTCGGAAGTGCATCGTCCATAACCTAACGCAGGCGGCGAGTTAGGGCTCGCCGCCTGCTCCCCTTCTCCGGACGTATCCGGGAGAGGCATCGCCGTCGTCACCGAAACAACGAAGCAAGATACCATAGTTTTGACCCTTCGACAACCACCGTGAGTGACGGCTACTGCATCTTCTGACTCCACATACCTGCCTCTGATGGCGTGAGACTACAAACAATCGACCCTACCCCGTCGTTGTCTTGCGTTCAACAAGGCA
>NZ_JAVQKJ010000024.1:0-1365 GCF_031823395.1 Halobellus ordinarius | reverse complement strand
TTTATCAGCGGACAAGGCGAATACCCCGAGGCTTGACCTCGGGGATGAAGCCGACGACTCGTGATACAAACCACTAAGTCAAAACGTTCCTAATCAAGAGACAGCGATGGAACACAGTCACCGCTACCACGCCTACCCAAAAGGAGAGGTAGCGGAGGGACTGGAACATCATCTAGATGTTCATCGCCAACTCTACAACCACGTCCGCTGGGACTACGAACAAGCCCCAGAGGACGATAAGCCGAGTGAGTACGACCAGAACAACAAACTCCCTGAGTGGAAACGTAAGTGGCCTGTCTTCAGTGAACTTCACTCGAAGGCCGCCCAAGCCACCGTTGCACGCTTCCATCGCAATCTCTCAAACCTTCGCAAGAAGAAAGAGAAGGGGTACAACGTTGGTCGGCTCAAACGGCAAGCACCTACCGACTACCGAAGCGTGACGTACAACCAGTCCGGTTTCGACCTCGATGAAAAGAGGGGGCGCGACAAGTATGCGTACGTCCGCTTCAGCAAAATTGGCTGGGTGAAGATTCGTTACCACCGTCCGATTCCCGACCACGCCACCATCAAAGAGGTCACGTTCAAGAAGGAACGGACTGGCGAGTGGTTCGTCACATTTGGTTTGGAAACTGATGAAGCTGACCTGCCCGAGAAACTCGACGTAGACTCGCTGGACGCGAGCAACAGCGTCGGTATCGACCTCGGAATACTCAACTACATCCACACGAGCGACGGTCACACTGTGGATTGGCTCGACCTCGAAGACGACTACGAACGACTTCGAGGAGAACAACGCACACTCTCACGGAAAGAGAAGGGGTCGAGCAACTACGAGAAACAACGTCTGAAGGTCGCCAAGGTCAAACGCCACATCAAGCGGAAGGTGCTGGACTACCAGCACAAGATTACGACGTGGCTCGTCCGCGAGTACGACGCCGTGTTCGTGGAAGACTTGGACGTGAAGAGGATGCTCGAACAGTCGCATAACGCCCGGAACAAACAGGATGCGGCGTGGCGACAATTCATCACCCTCCTCGAATACAAAGCAGACCTGTACGGTTGTCACGTCGTACAGGTCGAAGCACGAGGCACGACCAAGGAGTGTGCGTCGTGTGGTGTGGAGACGGCAAAGCCCATCTGGGTACGGGAACACTCCTGTCCGTCGTGCGGATTCGAGACGGAGAGAGATGCGAACGCGGCGATGAATGTGTTGCAGAGAGGCTTTTCTGAACTAGGGCTGGGATGGCCCGAAGACACGCCCGTGGAGACTGTGACCGCTACGGACACGACTCACTTCGAATCTGTGTCTGCAAGTCACGTCGTAGAAACGGGAAGCCTCGGGGCTTGACCCCGAGGCGATTCACG
>NZ_JAVQKJ010000023.1:0-2363 GCF_031823395.1 Halobellus ordinarius | reverse complement strand
GGCTCCTACCTATCCTGCACATCAGCGACCATGTCCCAGCGACAGCCTGCAGTAAAGCTCTATAGGGTCTTCGCTTCCCCCTGGGGGTCTCCAGACTCCGCACTGGAACGTACAGTTCACCGGGCCCAGCGTTGGGACAGTGACGCTCTCGTTGATCCATTCATGCAAGCCGCTACTGAAGCGGCAAGGTACTACGCTACCTTAAGAGGGTCATAGTTACCCCCGCCGTTGACGGGTCCTTCGTCCTCTTGTACGAGGTGTTCAGATACCCGCACTGGGCAGGATTCAGTGACCGTACGAGTCCTTGCGGATTTGCGGTCACCTATGTTGTTACTAGACAGTCGGAGCGTCCGAGTCACTGCGACCTGCTCGATCAAAAGCAGGCATCCCTTCTTCCGAAGGTACGGGACTAACTTGCCGAATTCCCTAACGCCGGTTGCTCCCGACAGGCCGTGGCTTTCTCCGCCTGAGCACCTGTGTCGGATCTCGGTACGGTCGCCGTACGTCTTTTCACGGGCTCTCGGTACCAGCGACTTGCGCTGTCTCGTGATTCGATCGCTTCGTGCCATTACGGCCTCCACGATCTTCCACGATTGGACGAGGCGAAAGCCTCGTTCGCTGTTTCCAAAAGCGTCGACAGAATGTACGGCGGCACTGGAATATTAACCAGTTTCCCTGTTTGTCCTAGTCGAGTTACGGTAGGACTTAGGACCGGCTAACCCTCGGCTGAGTGGCAGTGCCGAGGAACCCTTGCTCGTTTGGCCGTCGGGGTTCACACCCGACTCTCGCTGCTACTGTGACCAGGATTTTCGTTACTAATCGGTCCACACGAACTCTCGCCCGTGCTTCCGCCCGATCAGTACGCCTAGCCTACTAGGTCGTCCGGTGAAGGACGCTGCCAGGTCTCGGTGGTGGATTTGAGCCCCGATCATTTTGGGCGCCTCGAACCTCGGCCGGTAAGCTGTTACGCTTTTCTTAGAGGGTAGCTGCTTCTAAGCTCACCTCCCGGCTGTTTAGGGCTCGAGACCACCTTCGATCGCACTTAATCCACACTTGGGGACCTTAACCCGGCTCTGGGTTGTCTCCCTCACGGATCACAGGCTTACCCCGCAATCCGGATTCCCAGCGTCTAAGGCGTCTGCAAGTTCGGAGTTTGACAGGACGGCCGACTCCTCTCGGAGGCGGGGCGTCCAATCGGTCGCTCTACCTCGCAGACTACCTCGGCTGAGGTCATGCTTCGACATGTTTCGGCTGGAACCAGCTGTTGCCGAGTTCGATGGGCCTTTCACCCCTACGCACGGGTCACGGGAGGGTATTGTAGGACACCATCCCTGCAGGCCTCCACGCAGCTTTCGCCACGCTTCACCTTGCCCGCGCGTAGATCACTCGGTTTCGGGTCGCACCCACGTGGCTCCCCGCGCTTGAGCACGGTGGCCCTGGTCTCCGAAGAATCGGAGACTGCGGCCGTATCGGTTTCCCTATGCCTGCCCGGATAATCCGGTTAGACTCGCCATGTGAGTGCACTCCCTGGGTCGTTTTTCAAAACGCACGACGCGACATCGGCTTCCCGAGAGTCCTACTGGTGGATCGCTCCACGGTCGTTTATCTCGGGACCTTGTATGCCCCGTCGTTCTATCGCTGACTGAGTTCAGGCCCTATTGCACCGCCCTGTTCGGGGTGCTTTTCAGCGTTCGCTCACGCTACTTGTTCGCTATCGGTCTCGAGGAGTGTTTAGTCTTCGCAGGGGATGCCTGCGGGATTCACGAGGGATATCCAACCCTCGCTACTCTGGAGGTAGCCCGGGAACACGCGCACACGGTACGGGGCTGTCACCCTGTGTCGCACTCCGTTCCAGGAGATTTCTCGTGTGTTTGTGTTCCGTTGTGGCTAGTCCGTCACACCACATTTCCTTGCGGATTCGGTTTGGACTGTGTCGCGTTTACTCGCGGTTACTAACGATATCGCGGTTGCTTTCTGTTCCTGCACCTACTGAGATGTTTCAATTCGGTGCGTTCCCCATTGCGCGAGGCAATTGCGGTGGGGATTCCCATTCGGAGATCCTGAGTTCTTCGCCTCCGTGCGGCTCCCTCAGGCTTTTCGCAGCTTGGCACGTCCGTCGTCGGCTCTCGAGCCGAGCCATTCACCAGCCAGCACAGTAGCCAGTTTGAGTGTCGTTTACTGTGTTGCTGTTGTCGTTGATTGTCATCGTTGTCACGTACTGTGGCAACGGTGATCTGTAGACGTCCACACTGCGTCTGGGCGAGTGATGTGGGAGTCACGTCGGCCAGACGAGTTCAGTGGGCGTCTGGATTGCACGCGTACATACGGTCGTCATGGAACGTCCGGTGGCGTCCGGAGCGTCC
>NZ_JAVQKJ010000022.1:0-1969 GCF_031823395.1 Halobellus ordinarius | reverse complement strand
CCCGTCGAACCCTTCCTATCCGCGCTTTCACGGGATAGTGCATCAGTTCGTGTCCACTCCAGTCGAGTTGGTTGCCCCACTTAAGGGGCACGTTCTGCGTCGAGTGGAGTGGGCGATGGACCCGCTGGGATTTGAACCCAGGGCGTCCTCCTTGCAAAGGAGGTGCTCTACCGCTGAGCTACGGGCCCTGTTAGCCTTGGTGGTTCTAAAGTGCCTGTCTGGTGACAGTGGCGTGCCAACGATCGGTCACGCTGGAAGTGATGAGTGTGAAAGGTGGGTCAGGCCGTCGGCCTGATCCCGGTCTGTGGAGGTGATCCAGCCGCAGATTCCCCTACGGCTACCTTGTTACGACTTAAGCCCCCTTGCGAAGCCCAGATTCGACTGTCTTGCGACAGCCTCATCCGGACCTCACTCGGGTGCTTTGACGGGCGGTGTGTGCAAGGAGCAGGGACGTATTCACCGCACTCTTGTGAAATGCGATTACTACCGAATCCAGCTTCGTGAGGGCGAGTTTCAGCCCTCAGTCCGAACTACGATCAGGTTTCGGAGATTAGCGCCCGCTTTCGCGGTTGCGACCCATTGTCCTGACCATTGTAGCCCGCGTGTAGCCCAGCTCATTCGGGGCATACTGACCTACCGTTGCCCGTTCCTTCCTCCAGTTTGGCACTGGCAGTCCTCCTAATGTACCCAGCCAGTCGAAACTGCTGCTGGCAATTAGGAGTGCGGGTCTCGCTCGTTGCCTGACTTAACAGGACGCCTCACGGTACGAGCTGACGGCGGCCATGCACCTCCTCTCTACGGCTCGTGATGAGGTCATCAACCTGACCGTCATTACCGTAGTCGGAGCTGGTGAGATGTCCGGCGTTGAGTCCAATTAAACCGCAGGCTCCTCCGGTTGTAGTGCTCCCCCGCCAATTCCTTTAAGTTTCATCCTTGCAGACGTACTTCCCAGGCGGCTCGCTTCTCGGCTTCCCTACGGCACAGCACAGGCGCGTAGCCTGTGCCACACCTAGCGAGCATCGTTTACGGCTAGGACTACCCGGGTATCTAATCCGGTTCGAGACCCTAGCTTTCGTCCCTCACTGTCGGATCCGTCTTCTCGAGGTGCTTTCGCCATCGGTGGTCCGTCCGGGATTACAGGATTTCACTCCTACCCCGGACGTACCCCTCGAGCCTTCCGGTCCCAAGCCTCGGAGTTTCCGCCGGACGCCCACACGTTGAGCGTGTGGATTTCCCGACGGACTTGCGAGGCCAGCTACGGACGCTTTAGGCCCAATAAGATCGGCCATCACTCGAGCTGCCGGTATTACCGCGGCGGCTGGCACCGGTCTTGCCCAGCTCTTGTTTGTGTACCACCCTACGGTACACGAAAGCGAGGACGATATGCCCTCGCACTCGGAGTCCCCTTATCGCACTTGCGTGCAGTGTAAAGGTTTCGCGCCTGCTGCGCCCCGTAGGGCCCGGTATCTTGTCTCAGATACCGTCTCCGGGCTCTTGCTCTCACAACCCGTACCGATTATGGGCACGGTGGGCCGTTACCCCACCGTCTACCTAATCGGCCGCAGCCACATCCTACAGCGCTGACGCATTTGGAACTCTCTGTCGTTCAAACCTGAGAGCCGTATGCGGGATTAGCCTCAGTTTCCCGAGGTTGTCCCGCTCTGTAGGGTAGTTTGGCCACGTGTTACTGAGCTATCCGCCACGAGGTTACCCTCGTGCGACTAGCATGGCTAAATCGGACTCCGATAGCAATGGCCTCCGGCAGGATCAACCGGAATGTTTCTTCCCCGTGAGGGGAAGAGGGTGTGGCGGGATTCCTTCCCAGAGGGAAGGGAATCACCATCAAATCACTTCATTGCGTGGTCCGTTCGTTGGTCGTTCAGTGCCACCAGACAGGTGTCACCGAACCACCAAGGCTAACATCAGATCCCATCTGTACGGCGGACCGCAGGGGTGGAATCCTCATCTC
>NZ_JAVQKJ010000021.1:0-15779 GCF_031823395.1 Halobellus ordinarius | reverse complement strand
CGACAACCACCGTGAGTGACGGCTACTGCATCTTCTGACTCCACATACCTGCCTCTGATGGCGTGAGACTACAAACAATCGACCCTACCCCGTCGTTGTCTTGCGTTCAACAAGGCAAGTCGGGTTCGACCGCCGTGACCATCGCGACGCGGCAGTCGAAGCCGCGCTCTCGGATCTCCTTGAGGGCTTCGTCACCCGAGAGATCCGGCATCCGCCGGTCGAGAAGGACGACTTCGACTTCGTCGTCGAGCTTTTCGAGCGCCTCGCGTCCCCCGTAGGCGACGCGGACGCGATACTCGCCTCGGAGCCACGTTGCGTATAAGTCAGCGAGGTCCGGCTCGTCTTCGACGACGAGCACCAGCGGCAGATCATCGCTCATAGATGGATACCCGGTGTTTCGGGGACACCGATACAAAGGAATGACGTGCGGGGGTATATCAAGATACCCCTTGCACGCTCCCGGCGTGGGTCGGTCATACTGATTACTCTCACTGTTTCCCGCCGAGCGCCACCCTCGTTGGCGGACCTCTGCGGGAAGAGACGAGAGTAATCAGTATCAAGCTAGTTCCCCTTCGGGCTGTAGTTCGGCGCTTCGTCGGTGATCATCACGTCGTGGGGGTGGCCCTCGGTCTGGCCGGCACTGGAGACGCGGACGAACTCCGAGCGGGTTTTGAACGCCGGAATCGTCTCTGCGCCGACGTAGCCCATCCCGGACCGCATCCCGCCGACGAGCTGGTGAATCTCCGACGCCAGGGTTCCCTTGTACGGGGTCGCGGCTTCGACACCCTCAGGCACGAACTCGTCGTCCTCCTCGGTGTCTTTGAGGTACCGTTCGCCGCCCCCGGATTTCATCGCCCCGACCGAGCCCATCCCGCGGTACTGCTTGTACTTCTTGCCGTTCATCGTGATGACACGCCCGGGCGCCTCCCTGGTGCCGGCAAAGTACGAGCCGAGCATCACCGCGTCCGCCCCGGCCGCGATAGCCTTGATCGCGTCGCCGGAGTAACGGATTCCGCCGTCGGCGATGACGGGCACGCCCTCGGGCGCGGCGACGTCTGCAACCTCCGCGATTGCGGTGATCTGTGGCATCCCCGCGCCGGAGACGACGCGTGTGGTACAGATCGAGCCGGGACCGATACCGACTTTCACTCCGTCCGCGAAGTCGGCGGCGGCTTCGGCCGCCTCGCGGGTGCCGATATTGCCGACGACGACGTCGGCGTCGACTGTCGCTTTGATTTCCCGGGCGCTGTCGAGGACATCGAGGTTGTGCGCGTGCGCACAGTCGATGAACATGATGTCGGCGCCGGCCTCGTCGGCGGCCTCGGCGCGGGCAGCCTCGAAGGGGCCGACGGCGGCTCCCACGCGCAGTCGCCCGTCCTCGTCGCGCGCGGCGTTCTCGTGCTCGCGGCGCTGTAAGATTCCCTGCATCGTCACGAGGCCGACCAGTTGCTCTTCGTCGTCGACGATCGGGACGCGCTCGATCTTGTGGTCGTACATCAGTTCGAGCGCCTCGCGGGCGCCGACGTCGCGTAACGCGGTGATGACCTCGTCGGTCATCGCCTCGCGCACTTCGTCGGCCTCGCCGACCTCCAGATACGGGCGGATGTCCGTCGCCGAGATGATACCGAGCACGGTGTCGTCGTCGTCGACGACGGGCGCCCCCGAGACGCCTTCCCGCTCCATCATCTCGTCGACCTCTCGGACCGTCTGCTCGGGGTTCGCAGTCACGACGTTCTCGCGGCGGATCACCAGCTCGTCGGCGCGCTTGACGCGTTCGATCTCGGCGACCATTCGCTCGACGTCCATATTCCGATGGAGCACCCCGAGACCGCCTTCGCGGGCCATCGCGACTGCCATTTCCCCTTCGGTGACAGTGTCCATCGCCGCCGAGAGGATCGGGATGTTCAGTTCGACGTTTTTCGAGACTCGCGTCGAGACGTCCGCGGCGTCGGGTTCGACGCGACTCTCTTTCGGTCGAAGCAGCACGTCGTCGAACGTCAGCGCCTCCGGCACCTGCAGTTTCTCCGAGAATGAACCGTGTTCGGGAACGTCGTTCGCCATATAAACGGTCCCGGGGCGACCGACAAAAGCGTTGCGAGACACCACGGCCCTGTTGATCGTTGCCACGTATCGACCCGGAATCCGCACGATCGTGGATATATGTTGTTCTCGAGGCCGTCGGAGCGGCCGGAGGGCCGTCCGCTGAGAATCCTCCAAGGAGATCGTCGCTCCTCGCCGCCATTTGCGGACTTAGTCACCGGTTCGTCGAATAACCCCCGGCCTTTCTCGAAGACCGACGGTTCTTCCGGCAGTCTGCTGAAAGAGGCCAAGATCCGTGGGCACTCGTCCCACACAACGTTTAATATCCCGCTCCGAGTGAATCTAGGTATGGACTCCGAGTGTCCCTCTGCATCGCGCATCGCGGGTCAGCCGATCGACCACCACGATGCCACCTTTACATTTACAGCGATGCAGAATTTCAAACGTGGGAACTGGTTCCCCACGCACGATTCGCTCGGAGTGCTCGGGAGCGCCCGCGGCGCCGCGCCGTCGGGTTTGCGCCCATATCGCCGTTCGGCCGATGGTGACGGCCGCTAGTCCCGGATGAGCGTTTCACGTCACCCCGTCGCACTCCGCTTAGAGCAGCAGGTAGGTGGGGCGACCAAGCTCCTCGCGACGGTGATGGCCCTACCGCTCGTCGACGGTATCTTCCCCGCACTCATCATTGCGGGTGCACTGTCCAGCCCGCTCGGTATCATCGAGACCGGGCTGCTGATCTTCGGCGGATCGGCCACGGTCGCGGTCATCCTCGCGGAGATGGAGGGGACGCGCCGCGAACAGGTCACGGCCATCCTCATCCTCGGCGCCGTGCTGCTGCCTCTCGCGGGGGTCGAAGCGCTCTTCGCGGAGACGCTGAAGGCCGTCCTGAACTTCGAGGTATTCCACCGATTCGCGGGACTGGTCATCCTCGCCGTCGCGGCGAAGACGGCCTCCGCGAAGGTGGGAGAGTATCTCCCCTCGCCGAGCATCATCATCGGCCTCGGGCTGGTCGCCAGCGTCGACATCAACGGCGCCGCGCTGTCCCTCGAACCGAACGTCTCGACGGTCGCACCGGCTGTCGCGGCCGCGGGCGTGGGCGTCGCGTTCGCCCTCGCGGTCGCGCTCGCCGCGCCGCAGCTCCGCGGTGCGGTGGACATCGACCGCTTCCGCTTCGGGAGTTCTGTCGCCCTCGGAATGCTCGCGATCGACGTGCTGGGCCTCCTCCCCACGGAAGCCCCCGTCGCCCTGGGCGTGCTGGGCGTCACCGCGCTTTTCGCCTACGACCCCTCGGCGGGGCCGATCGGGGACGAGGAAGTCGCCCCGTCGGAGGCTGACCCCGCCTCGGCGTCGAGTGCGGCCGTCGCCGACGGCGGCGACCCCGACGACTCCGACGCCGATGTCGACGACCAGGACGCTGACGACGTCGGCGGTTCGGACAGCGACGTCGGGTACGGCTACTCCGAGGCCAACGGCTCCAGAGCGCCCTGGCTGTAGGGGGCGCTCCCGCGACGCATTTACCACCCTCCGCGTCTTTCCCAGCGTATGAGCAACCGCGTCGTCGAAGGACGGATGGTCACGCCCGAGCGGCTCGCCGAACTCGTCGAGGGTGAGCGGCCGATGGAAGCCGAAGCGATCGAAGACGCCGAGATGGACTGCCCGGAGTGCGGCGAGAACGTCCTCTCGGTCGGGTATATGCCGAGCGTGACGGAGTTCGTGACGGCGTACAAGTGTCAGGAGTGCTCGTGGGCTGATACGGATCGGTGACCGTCTCCGATCGCCTCGTGTGACCGGCGACCGATCGTAATTCCTTTATGCGGTATCGGCATACGGACGAGTGCGTACCAGGGGTCGTGGCCAAGCCCGGCATGGCGACTGACTCCAGAGGCTTTGCGCCCGGTGACGACACTCCAGACTGATATACCGAGCGGCCGACTGATCATCGGTCGCGACGACGACCCTCTGGAGTACCGAGGCGCGTACCGGAGATATCAGTCGATCGGGGGTTCAAATCCCTCCGACCCCATATCATATAAAAGTACTGCGGAAGGTATTGCCGCTACTAACCGCAGGTAAATCTTTCTCAGAAACCACGAATCGAACAGCGGTGCGTCCGGCGTTCCGACGCGATACGCAGTTCACGTGCACTCATCAAGGAGGTGATCTCTGATGGGTGCGAGTTCGGACGCGCCAGATGAACCCAGTCAAGGAGAACACGAGGCGGAAGTGTCCCGCCTCCGTGAGTTGGAAGAACGCGTAGAGGCGCTCGAAGCACTCATCGGGACGCTCGGTGACACCGATCCCGAGGAGGCCGATTTCAAAGACATAACGCTCGCAGGATCGCCTGCAGGCGTAATGCTCGATAAGAACAATAGACGTATCGGAGAGCTACAATCAGCCATCACCGGCAACGGTGAGAATCTCCGCTTGGGTGGTGATCGGGAACAGATGCTGCCGATCCACCGTATGTGGGGGGATCTGATAACCGGTGCAGGTCATGCGCTGGGAGAGACTCAAGAGCGAGCTGCTCGTCTCTACGGAGAATTCGTCGAGCGTGTCGTCAACGATGAAGCAACCAAGGTAGACGCGTCCGGTCAGATGTACACGTTGACCTCAGGCGCAGCCGAGGAGGTTCTCCTCGGGAAGTTTGACGAGGACGCTGAGAATCTTCTGAGTGGCGTCAAGAAGGCAAGTAGATCACAAGTCATCGCGCGGGCGATGCGCGATGTCGCACATCTCTCGACGTTCGATGATTGTGACTGTGCAGAGATTGAGGAGTGTGACCACGCAGAGATCCGATTCCGATCGGGTCGTCCGAACGTGCTCGCTGCCCCAAAGCAATCGTTCCGAGAGTCAATGGCAGCCGTATACAGTACTGAGACTGTCTCTCACGACGCTGAGTTCGATGAGGTGGATCACACTCCAAGCGCCGCACACGAATCCGATGTCGGAGGATCTCAATGAAAATCAGCCTATCCAACGTCGTTGTTGGCAAGCCTCATCAGCCGCCTGTGGGAACACAGCGGGGATTGACGAAGGGTGTGAAAACTCGCTAGGTCATCACGGAAATTCACGAGGAGTAGTTCTGTAAATAACACTTCGTTAGTCTGGGGTGAACTAGTTTCACTTCGCTTCCTTCGCTAATACGGCGAGAGTTAGCGTCGTTGGCGAGAATTCTCGACAACATCCTCGGCAAACCCTTCCTAACAACGACGTTGGAAAGACGTTTAGAGCGAGTTCTCACACGGCCGGTGGTATCTCTGTTGGGACGAATAGTTACTCTCACCACGATCACATACCGACGGACACATTAGGCGACGTCCATCAGTCGTTCTGCCAGTGTTTCGAGTTCGCGTCGTTCATCAACGACATCTAATGGCGCCAAGGAAGTGTGGCGACGTCTCCAATTGTGCCTCATTCCGTTCGAACTTGTCTGTGGCCTCCGCCTGTCGTTACATCAAGTCATCGACGACGAGCCGGAGATCTTCCCACAGCAACTGCCAGTGTTCTTCTTGATTCCAGACGTATGGGCGTTGAAACCGTGTGACTACGTATTTCGTGTCCTTGCGAAAAATGTCCTTTAGATCTAGCGTGTCTGCTTTCATTGATGATCAAACTATCCGGCGACTGCCGTATAAATGATTTGTAACTTACAGAATATCACCTAGACAAACGAGCGTCCCAACAATCTCTAGACGACCCGGTGATACATCTCTCTCCGTCTTTTGAAGGCCATTTCGCCGCCCTCCAGAATATCCTGTGCAAGGGCTTTGATCTCATCGTCGTCGATGGAGCCACAGTTCCGATAGAAACCAGCACGCCCGTTAGATCTCATCACAATAATTTGCTCAGCATCGCCTACAAATTGGGATATTCGCGTTGTGAGTTGCCGTGATGACTTGACGGTCCTGCTTAATCGAACGGAGAATGTCCACCACGTCCGTGAAGATGAATTTGTTGTCAAGCATATCCTCCGGTTGGTCTATGATCAGCGGCACATCTCGCTCAATCATAGCGATGGAGAGGAGGCCGGTACATTGCTGCCTATCGGACATCTCGGTTAGTTCTTTCCAACCGCCGTCATTGAGTTCAATAACAGGGCGATCGTGGATCTCGAAAAGCTCCAATTTGGTTAATTGCTCAACGAGATCGTCGTGAGAGACGAAATTTTCCGCCGTCGTTGGGGTGACATCAGCAATATCACTCAGAGTTTCGGTGTCGTTGTTACGAACGATTTCAGCCAATTCCGGCGGGTCGATAGCCTCAGTGATTTGCTCTTTATGCTCCGTCCAGACCCCTGAACCTTCCAGCACGTGATTTATCCAGACGATGTACTCACTCCGGTTAGACTGGCTGTGCAGCGATACTCTGACATTCCCGAGGTGTGTGTTCAACTCTTCAATCCCCTCATTTCGAGCATCGGTGAGATCCTGGCGGGCCGTTTGGAGTTCCTTTAGAGGCTTTCACACGATTCCCTAAAGCCCAAAACGACCTTTCCCTTCTGGGATTTTGCTTCTTAACGATAGACGTCACCGTAACTCATCTAACTGCTGTCCAGATCGGGTCGTTCCTACGTATACTGTGCCAACTCGGTGTCACGCGTGTTCCGCAGGGAGCGACGGATCTCCTGTCGGGTCCAGCCGAGTGGGGAGAGAATACTTTCGGCAGCACGGATGAGTTGCGTTCCGTAGTAGTCCGCGTCGTACGTCTCGATATCTTCGTGTGCGAGAGCAACCCGGTCACGAGACGTCCGCTCGTCGTCAACAACGATGTATTCGATGTCTTGCCCGGGGTGGACGGCGAGTCCGTGTTCACGAGCGCGTTTGAGCGCAGCGACGGTTCGCGTGTCTTGGGTGTACCCGTCGATCGGCTTGGAGACACTGTTCGTCTCGACGAGGCGTTCACCCGCAACCCTGCCCTCATAGAGGTCGCTGAGCGCGTCAGCAAGCACCGTGAGCACCGCTTCGGGTGACCGGGTCGCGTCGAACTGTTCGAGACACGCTCGCTGCGTGTCGGCAATAAACGGCGGTGTGGATCGTTGCCGGGCTTCGATCCCCCGGATTTTGTACGCATCTTCGCCAGTGATTTTTCCGAAGTACTTCGTTAATGCGCCGACGTTACGGTCGCGCTGCGGGACGAACGCGACCCACTCGTAGTGGGCCTCGTGCTCCAGTCGGATGTCCACGGCGTCAGTAATCGTCGCCGCCAGTTCACTGATCGGTGTGCGGTTCGCGTCGGCGGTGTCGGGATCGGGTGTCACCCAGATCGAATCGACGATGCCGTGGACGACCCGCCACCCGCCGTCTTCGAGCTGTGCTTTCGCCGTGAGGAGAATCTCACGAGCGAAGGCGTTGATGGCTTCGTGGCATTCGATCCGTCCGAACTTCGCGTTGTTGAATCCTTGATACCCGAAGCACGCGACGAGAATCCATTTCAACGCGGCTGACCGCCCTTCGAGCGCTGCGATGCGATTCCCGTCAGGACTGTTTCGTTCCTGTTCGTCCTGGATTTCAGTTTTAATTTCATCACGCGCGTCGATGAGTGGTTGGAGTACGTCGACGAGGTATCCTTGCTCGTCGCAGATCGCATAGTCGAGTTCGGGCACGTCTGAACGATCTCGG
Source organism: Halobellus ordinarius (assembly GCF_031823395.1). NCBI lineage: Archaea > Methanobacteriati > Methanobacteriota > Halobacteria > Halobacteriales > Haloferacaceae > Halobellus > Halobellus ordinarius. The sequence continues at coordinate 8,121 of NZ_JAVQKJ010000021.1, read as the reverse complement.
TGGCATTCACACCGGATGACATCGGGGGAGACGTTTCGCGTGCAGATGATGTTCGGATACAGGCTGGAAAAATCGAGTTCGTGAACGTCCTCGTGGACCCCGACCTCGGGGGCGAAAATGAAGCCGCCACGGTCCGCGTCGTGGAGTGTCCGCATCGACTTGAACTGTTCGTGCCGCCAGGAGTGCCACGGCACCAACACCCCGCGGTCGTGCGCTGTACGCACCTGGATAGCGGTGAGGATATTTCCAATCGAAGCCCAGGCCGCCTCTTGGAGCGGTTTGTGCGACCGGGAGACGAGATCGACGACACCGTCGAGATTCGTTTCGCCGTAGAAGAACGTGTTCGACTCGTCGATGATCACACGGCCCGGAACGTTGTACCGCGTCGGTGAGTGCCCGACGCGACCGTAACTCGCATACGTCGACCGGGACGCGAGCTGCTGGTACTCAACGTCTGCCCAGCGACTCAACGAGAACGAGTCGATCTCAGCGCGGTCGGCCATCTCGTAGAGCGTCGGAATAAGCTGACTCGTCGAGCAGACGAGGACATCAGGATCGACTCGGTCAACCGCTGCCTGTACCGCGGTGAGGATCTCTCTCGGTGGTCCCGTCACGTCTTCGCCGTCGATGGTCAGCTCGGAATACACGTCACCGGTCGTTTCCGGTAGCGGCACCCCGAGTCGAAGCGTCGTTAGTTCGCCACTCGGTGTTGGGTCCGTCCCTGTTTCGAGACAGTACCGGAACTCACGGGAGAAGTCGACGTTGAAACACGCGAGATCACCGATCGGAGCGTCCGATACCTCCCGTGTCTGGCGGGCGAGTGGCGTGACCTGATCAACGTGTGCGACTGTGACTGCAAGGACGGCTTCGGAATCTCGTCGGAATGCAGGTCGTCGAGACACGACCTCAGTTGCAACGACGTCCGGGTGGCGATCGTACACGGCGCGAAGCGTCGTGACATCAAGATCGGCGTCTGGTGCTCGTGTCCCAACGAAGAACTGGGGTGTGTACGCGTCGCGTTCAGTGACGACCGCACCATCCGGTGTAGACTCCCATTCGAGCACGCGTCCATCATCGAGAAAATCGATCGTGAACGGCATCAGTCCCGAAGCACCACCATTCTACCGTGGGAGAGACGGCACGGTGACATAGCCGCTCGCGTGTCGCTTCCGTGGACTCACACTAGAATCCGCTTAATGGACAGAGCACCAGCACTCAGGTGGTTTCGATCCTTTCGGCAGTTTCCGAAATCCCTTCTGAGAAGCGGTTTGGGGGCAATATCGATATGCTTCAGTACAGGCTAGTGGTTCACGCTGCGCGCCCTCGGTTCAACTCGACTGATCCGTCGCTGTCGATGAACACGTCGAGTTGATTGAACCACTCATCGGACCGAAATTCGCTGGCGAAAACGATATCACCGTCCAGTTGAACCGTTACTCGGTACTGGCCGCTCTTCCACGGCATTTGACCGAGTTCGGCGGTGTCCTTGCTCGGTACGTCAACCGTGGTTGCCACGGCTAGGTTCTCCCGTTGGTTAGCCCAGACCGTCACGGTATGGGACTGGTCGTCTTCGTTGACGGCGAGCATCGTTATGGGATCCCCCGGACTGCCCGTACAGCCAGCTAGAGAGAGGATGCTCGTCAAGGCAACGAGGTACCGTCGTCGATTCATAGTTCGTTGAGGAGATCCTTCAATCAAAAACCCCGTCTTGGGTCAAACGACTGTTGGCCGCAGAGGATGCCGGTCATCGGTAGCTCCGGGTTCCGCAGCACGCACGCGCATCCCAAATCACTGTGAAATACTCGTTGAAGAGTCCTGCGCACCTTCTTTACGATGCTGGGGTTCCGGCTTCTGATCCGTCGGATTGTACCAGACGCGTGTACCCTGAGGTGTTCAGCATCGACACGTATGCCTGGTCAATATCACGGCCTGACAGGTGTACGTATCTTCCCGGCACTCGTGACCCAGGCACCCACCCGAACCACGTACACATCTGTGCTTCTGTCAGGTGATTCGCTAAGTACGTCGCACGACTGTGCCTGAAGTGATGAGGATTCACTGGCTTGTCGATTCCAGCCTTCTCTCTGGCTTTATCCAAGATCCGGAGCCTGATGTACTGGTAGCTGATCGTCTCGTCAGGCGATCCCTGTTTGAAGTCGATCTTACACCATAACGGGGCGTCAGCTTGCCGATTTGGGTGAACTGCCAGCCACGAGTCGAGATACGAGTCGGATTCCAGCAGGAGCAATCGACGCGACCCGGTTTTGCCGGACACGACCATTTGCTTGCCGAGTGCCGACTGTTCGATGTCGCCCACTTGCAAATCAATGAGTTCCCCAATACGAGCCCCGGTTTCCCAGAGAACTGCGATGAACGCTCGATCGCGCTCATTATGACAGGCTTTCAGTAGCGACTGAATGTCTCTCGGTGTCAGCAGACTCTGTGGGAGAATCCGTTTCTGCTCGATTGGTCCGCGCTTGATCCACTCGGTCTCCTCAGGATCTTCACCGTTGTTCAGCCATTTCCAGAACTGTTTGATCGCCTGTTTGTAATCGACCACTGTTGATTGGGCTGTTCCACGGGTATACAGCCACGCGACTAACTCGGTGATGTCGTCTCTATCTAAATCCACGAACCGTGTGTCACCGACGCGATCAGCTATGATCTTGAAGTGAGCTAGGACCTTCTGCTGTTGTGCGGCACTAATGTCGGCAAGCAGCATATCTCGATGATAGCCTTTGATCAACTGCTTGTTTTCCGGGTGAATATGGTCCGCAGACTCAACATACGCGAGTATTCGTGCTGCCGCTGCCTCATAATCCATCGTAGGCATACTGCCCTCAGAGGCGTCGAGAAACCATAACGCGAGCGGAACCCAACTCAAATAGAAGCGGGCTTTTTGATATTCTAAGTAGACAAATCATCGAACACGGGTCTCATCCATCGTGGTTGAAGCCAAGCAGCGTTCAACCCACTCATAATCCCTTCCCCAGTTTCCCCCAGATCATTATACGAGGGAACTTCTCAAATGAATTAGAGCAGATGAACACCGAGCTCATTCTGGATGTGTCTACGATTCTCGTATTGTCTGCGGCAGGTCTCTTTTCCCACGAACTAATCCATCTTCTATTCGGACGGTTGTTTGGAGGAAACACCTTCTTTTCACGATATTGGTTAGGGGTCCCAACTCAGGTTGATTTTCGAACACCACACGAAATGAGCGACCGACAGGTCCGGATAGCTGCTGGGGGTGTTCTAATTTTCCCGTGTATCGCACTTCTCGGAGCCTACTTCCGGTCAATTCCGCTTTTCGCTTTTGGTGCCGGAGGTATCGGAGTTAGTATGACGGATATGTTGGGCATTCAAAATCCAAAGGCGTGGAAGGATTTCACCGCTGGAAATTCGATAACCAGAGAGGACTTCAACTAGCAGTCTTTGTCGGTGGTCTGCTCTGTCGAACTTTTGATCTGGGGCAAGTTCTGCAAGTATGTTTCCTAGTTGTTACGACGTGATCGGATGCGTAACCGGACGGGTAAACGCTCAAAAACCGGCGCCGGTCACGCGTCGTCTTCTCGATCTATCGCTTCGAGTGCTGCTTCGAGTTCTGCGAGGCGGTCGTCGTGGTCGTCGAGTCGGGCTTCCTGTTCAAGATCGATGCTGATCAGCGCCGAAAGGAGTGGCTGCTGGTGGTTCAACAGGCCGCTGGCGTCGGCGTGATCACGGGCGTACTCGAAGAGCCGGTCGAACCGGGCCTGGTCACGACGGCGGAGCGCCCGGCGGAACGTCGCCCACTGATCTTCGATCGCCTGCAACGCGTCCCGGTACGTCGGGTTCGTTCGCCCCATCGTCACCGACCTCCGCCAGCGTGCGACCACGCTTCACGTAACGGAGCCGCGTTGAGCCTCGTTCGGGTGCCGTCCGCCGTCACACCAGTTCCGACGGTCGAAGTAGCGGGTTCCGTTCGGTGGCCAGTCGGCTCGACGCCGCACTGTTCAGCACGGGCGGTGAGGACGTGGCGCCAGTAGGCGAACGTTGTCTGGTAGTACGCCCCGTCCCCCACGGGATACACGAGCGTCTCGAAGTCCTCACCGACGAATCGTGGCCCGAACCGCGTCCGCTCACACGTGATGTGGCGGTCAGCGATCCGTTCGATCGGTTCAGCAAACGCATCTCGCTGCGACCGCGTCACCACTATCGGGACGTCGTACCCGTCGGCGTACGCTCGGAGTCGGGCCAGTGCTCGCGCCAGCAGTGTCTCGGCAGCCTCACCACGCATCGTGTCGGTCGCTCGGTACTGAGCGTCAACTGCCGGTGCGACCAGTACTGCAGGGCTTGGCGAGGACGTCTGGTCGCGTTCGCCTCCCGTTTGGGTCGCTGCCGCTCTGAGTGTGTGATTCACCGTCGCCGGGAGGTCACAGATAATGCCGTAATGTTGGTACGGGGTGAACCCCCGGGCGACGTGAATCCGGTCTAGGATTCGGTGGCTCGGGGCGAGCCGCGCCAGCGACGTCGTCGTCGCGTACCCGTTCGCATCCACCCAGAACGCCGGGCCGTCCGTCACCAGCAGGTGATCAAGAACGAGCGACTGGATGACCGGGACGCCGCGCTCGTCTTCGATATCCAGGAGCGTGATCCCATCGCTCAGCGACGGGAACAGGGCCTCATCCGTCACCGTTTCTGCGTCACTGGCGAGTCTTCGGTTCCGATCGGCGTCACGAACGGGCTGTCGCTCCCCGTGATTCGCTGCGTGTACCCCGCGTGTCCTCGCGTAAGGCATACGTGATGGGACACTGCCTATCCGCATAAGCCGCAGCGTGTCGGTTCCGTGGTTTCCGAAATCAACACGACAGGACACAGCCGCCCGCTCAGTCGGTGTCTGTCCCGTTCGCGTCGTTTCCGGGAACCGGTCCGCTTCGTGGACCGCTTGACCGACGTGCCGTGACTACGGTCCCGGCGTGTCCGGGGACGACAGGTTCGGGTCACGGACCGACGGGGTGAGTGACTTGAGGTCGAATTCTGAGGTCCCGCAGTACTGTTCAGCGAGCGACGCCAACGCGTTCGTTCGAAGAATATCCGCCAGATTATGCGCGACGAGCGGCTCGAACGCACCCGATTCGAAGGCGGTCACGGCTTCGCTACTCTCGTCGAACGGATCGTCGGCACCGAGGTCGCCGCCGATCAGCGTGTCGTACGCGCTCACGAGATCGTTCTGTTCGTCGCCTGTAACCGTTGTGTTGAACCGATCTTGGATGAGCGGTAGGATATCCGCGTACGGCAGCCCATCGAACGGCCACGCGAGATCCTGTTGTGCGTACCGCGTCCGGAGGAACGGTAAGTCGAACCCGCCGTTGAATCGCTCCCCGTTGTACGCAACGAGTAAGAACTCCCGCGGGGCAACCGTCTCCGCAACGAACCCCGCAACCGCTGCGAGTAGCGCGTATTCGTCGTCGTGAGTGCTGAGTTGGATGTTTGTCTCGAACCGGTCACCGAGTGACGCTTCGAGTTCCGTGTCATCTACTGGTCGCCCCGCCGTGTTCACGAACACACGGCACCCGAGCGGGACTACAAATCCGATGACGGTCACACGATCCGTGGTCTCGAACCCGGTCGTCTCGATGTCGAACGAGACGTGCGTCAGTCGCGTCCCCATCGGACCCACCTCCGGGGGACAGCGTATCTGTTACTGGCTGGTATTCGATTGGCCATATCCCTGTCGACAAGTCGTGTTCCGATAAGCCGTTGCGTGGTAATTCCGGAATTCCGGAATCAACGGAACATAACTGATTGGGGTTGTAATCAGCGGGTTCGACGGGATATGGTAGTTCCGGAGTCGTTTCCGGGATTACTCCCAGAACGCGTGAATTCGCTCATCCACCCGGTTTAGAACCCGTGTCAACACGTCCCGCCAGTCCGTTGGAAATGTCGCGTCCGTTCCAGGCGTCGGTGCGTCCGGCGGTGGGTGTAGATGCTCACGCGTGTTGTGGTCGTTCGGATGCCGATCCCAGCGGCACTCCCACACGTCGCCATCGGTGTACTGCTCGACGTAGTGTATACTGAAATCGTCAGTCGTGAACCACCGAATCTGTAAGTATGCTCGTGAGACTATTGCTGGGTAGTACCGCTGGTCGAAATCAGCAAGGACAGCATTCGGGGCGGAGTCGGGCTGTACGGCAACCGTGGAAAATCGAGCACTCGCTGCAAGCCGCTGTGCGATCCGATCAAGAATTTCGGGATCAACAGGACCGGTACCAGCGTCGGCACCGTCAGGCATCGATTCGTCCAGCCTGCCCACTCGATTGCCCGTCGTCGCGCCGCGCAGCATCCAAGAGTTCTGCTCGCTGGTGGAGTGTCTTCCACTCGGACAGCGCCTCCCAAGCCTCTTCGGTTGAGAGGTCTCGACTCAGTTCCACGAGCGAGACGTCATCCGGACGCTCCGCATCGAATCGCTCTCGATACTCTGCCAACTGATCAAGTACCTCGGTGAGTTCGACGCGTATCTCCTCGTCCGAGTGCGTCGACCGGATCTGTTCAACACGTCGCCACTCGAAATACGCGTCGTTGCGCTCGTACTGCGTCGGGCGTCCCGGATATTCTTGGACGATCCCGATCGACTCGAACCAGTCGAGATAGTCCCGAGCCGTCTCCGTGTCACAGTCTGCTCGATCCGCAATAACGGACACCTTCGTTGGCTCCCGGACTTGGAGGATAACGTCAAACAGCCGTTCCCGGATGGGTTGGTCCTTTAGGACCGCTTCTGGGCTGTCGAGCTCGGTGAAATCCGGCGGGTCATCGGATGACGAAACCTCACGAGTCTCTGTGAATTCGCCGGGGTCGTCCATCACACCTGAATCAACGACGTATTCAAGTATATATCTTCTGCGTCCTGAATTATTTCTGCTTTGACGGCATCGGCCCAGTGTCAATCGGTGGGCGATGGCGACGCGTGATCGAGCACCGCGTATTCCCGGTCACGACTCGACCCGGTCGCTTCCAGCAGATTGTACTGCGTCATCTTCGAGAGATACGACCGGACCGTTCGTTTCGTCCGCGGGTCTTCGACATCCGCGGCGTATCGCTCGTGGATCTCACTGGGACTCAACGAGCCGTGGGTGCTGACGATGTCGTAGACGATCCGCTGATGCGGCGTGAGTGAGTCGAGACTCTTCTGACGGATCTGCGCACGAGCGTCATCAGCGGCCTCCACCAGCAGTTCGTCAGTGAGTTGCTCGTGGCCGTCACGGTCGGCGGTACTCGCTGCAGTCCGCAGGATCCCGATCGCAAGCCGGGCGTCCCCGGCGGCGGCGTCGGCAATCCGGTACAGTTGTTCGTCGGTGACGACGCCCGGATCCAACCCCCACTTCGCACGAGCGCGGAGGATGTCGAACAGCTGCTCGTTGTGGTATTTACCCATCCGGACGTGTTCACTGGAGCGCAGCCGACTGAGGAGCCGATCGTCAACACGACTGAATAACTCCTCTTCCTTATTCGCAATGCAGATGATAGCGAACTGCGGGAGACTATGGAGATCATAAATGAGGCTCGGGTCTTCGAGTTGATCGGCCTCGTCGAGAATCACTACCGACGGCTGGCCGTCGTGTTGTTGGAGTCGGTCGATCAGTTCGTCGTGCGGCGTCGATTGGCGGTGAATGTCGATCGTTTGCCCGAGGTCATCCTCTTGTCGGTCATTCTCGCGTGGGCGTACAACGGCACCGGCAGCGTGCTGATTGTGATGGTGCTGCACGCGATGGTGAACACCGCGGATATACTGCTGCCACTTGCTCCGGAGCTGATCGTCGTTGATGGCGTGATCGACGAAGCTGCAGTCGGGACGGTCGTGATGGTCCAGTTGGCGGTACAGTTACTCGTTGTAGTTGCTCTCGTGGGGTACTACGGCTTCGATTCACTCGCTCGTGGGGAGATTCCAGGCGTGGATGAGATCCGGAGTAAGTGACCTAGAACCAGTCAATCACTTTTTGCTGCTCTATTCCTGCGCGACGATACCTCCGATAGTGGCTGATGTGGTCTTTGTCGGACTGTATGTCTAGTTTCAAGAGTGTAGGGATCCAAGTACTCGGGTATGGCCTCCGAGCAAACGGCGGCCGATATGTTCGCTTTGCTCTC
>NZ_JAVQKJ010000020.1:0-21986 GCF_031823395.1 Halobellus ordinarius | reverse complement strand
GCCGGGCGAGACCCGCTCGGCGTTCAACCCCAGCGGCATCCGACTCGGCACCCCCGCGCTCACCACCCGCGGGTTCGACGAGTCTGCCACCCGCGAAGTCGCCGATCTCATCGCGCGCGTGATCGACGACTACGACGACGAGACCGTCGTCGCCGAGGTCGGCGAACGCGTCCAGGAACTCTGCGACGCCTACCCCCTGTACGACTAGACGCACCCGATCTACTTTCCTTTCCGGCGCGGCCGTCCGGAGTCCCGGGAAGCCCACATCGCACGTTTCAAGTGGGCTACGGACGCTGTTACTGTATGACCGAGATAATCGACGGCAACGAGGTCGCACAGGACATCCGGAACGGGCTGCTGGAGAGCATCGAGACGCTGACCGACGCGGGGACGACACCCTGTCTCGCGACCGTGCTGATGAACGACGACCCGGCCAGCGAGACGTACGTCTCGATGAAACACAAAGACTGCGAGGAGGTCGGGATCGCCACCCGCGACATCGAAATCGAACCCGAGGCACCCGCCGAGGAGCTTTTCGACACCGTCGACGAACTGAACGCCGATCCGGACGTCCACGGGATCCTCGTTCAGATGCCAGTTCCGGACCACGTCGACGAACGTGAAGTTCTCCGACGGATCGACCCCGCGAAGGACGTCGACGGCTTCCACCCCGAGAACGTCGGCCGACTCGTCGCCGGTAACGCACGGTACAAGCCCTGTACGCCGCACGGCGTCCAGAAGCTCCTGGCTGCGGCGGACGTCGAGACCGAAGGCGCCGACGCAGTCGTCGTCGGCCGCTCGAACATCGTCGGCAAGCCGATGGCGAACCTCCTGATCCAGAAGGCCGAGGGCGGCAACGCGACAGTAACGGTCTGTCACTCCCGGACGGACGACCTCGCTGCGAAGACGCGGGCAGCCGACATCGTCGTCGCGGCCGCGGGCGTCCCCGAGATGGTCACCGGCGAGATGATCTCCGAGGGTACGGTCGTCATCGACGTCGGCATCAACCGCGTCGAGACGGAGGACGGCTCCGAACTCGTCGGCGACGTCGAATACGAGAGCGTAAAAGAGAAAGCCAGCGCGATCACGCCCGTCCCGGGCGGCGTCGGCCCGATGACCCGCGCGATGCTACTGTGGAACACAGTCAAGGCCGCAGGCGACGTTGCCGACATCGAGGTCGACCTCCCGTAGCGGCGGCGAAGACGCGAACCAACGCTGTCACCCGATCACCGGATCACCAGCCGGAACTGTCCGGTCACCCGCCGAAACCGCCCGGACCGCCGGGCCCACGCGGCTTGTTCGTTTCCTGTGGCCCGGACGAACCTGTCCCGGAAATCGTCACGTGTTCCGTCTCCGGACGGGGCTCGACTTCCCGTCCGTCCTCGAACCGAACGAACGACAGGAAGAACTCCCGGCCGCACGGGCTTTCGGCTTCAGGACGCTCCACGTCGTCCGCATCACTCCGTGCTCCCGTCCAGCGGAGGCCGTCGATATCGTCGCCCTCGCCGCAGATGAGGCGGACGCCGTCGGCCGATTCGTAGTCCTCGTCGGGAGCGGCGTACTCCCAGCCGGCGAGCGGATAGGGCGTGACCGACTTGTCGGCGAGGTATCCCTCACGGGCCAGTTCGACGACAGCGCCGCAGTGTGGACAGTAGTAGCTGACCGGATGACTCATTGTCTCGAACGTCGTCTCGAATCGACTTAACGACCGCGCTGGTGGAAGATTCAGCAGTCCGTTCGACCGCCTCGGCGCGCTGACGACCGCAGGCGGGCGTTTATATACGATGCCGGGACCAGCACTTGCGTGCGGTGACAGGAGCCGCGGGGCGAGAGCGGGAGTACGGTACGGCGTCCTGCGGGCGGCTCAGTTGCGTACCGTCTGCTCGCTGCTATCCCGAACCGGCTACTTCGTCGGGGATGACCTCGGTGTCGACGTACCGGAACGCGACGTCGGCCCGCCGAGCGGCTTCCTCGTCACGGGGGGAGTCGCCGACGAACACGGCGTCGTCGGGATCCGCACCGATCCGCCGGATGGTCTCCAGAAGCGGTGCCGGGTCGGGCTTCCGCGTCGCGACCGTATCCCGGCCGACGACAGCGTCGATGTGCGCCGTGAGTCCGTGGACGTCGAGTGCGGTCCGGCAGGCCTCCTCGGCGTTCAGCGAACAGACGCCTTCGGCGGCGAATCCACCGACGTGATCGGCGTGCGTGAGCCGATCGGATCGCTGTGCTCCCTTCCGTTCGTACGCCGCGATCACCGCCTCGACGTCGTCGCGCAGGCCCGACTCGTCGGCGAGATCCAGCATCTCCCAGAGGTCGATCTCGGTTGCGTCGACGCCGGCCGCGTCGAACACCGCAGTGACGTCGCCCGCGACGGCGTCCCAGTCGACCAGCAGTCGCACGAGCGTGCCGTCCAGATCCCAGACGACGGCCTCGAACGCCGAGAGCGGCCGCGATTCCGCTCGGAACGGATTGTCAGTCATCACTTCCTGTAGGGCCGCAGCGGCAAAAGGGGCTTCGGACGATCGCCCGACGTCAGCAGAACCTGGCGGACGATGGGGCTGTCACTCCGTAGACTCCCAGTCTCGGACTTCGTCGAGCACTTCGGTCGGCGAGGCGTCGAGTCCCCCGCCCTGGGCGAACGGCGGGCCGCCGCCCCCGCCACCGCCGTAAACGTCGGTGAGGTCGTCGATCACGTCTCCTGCGTGAACGCCACTGTCGGTGCCCGAAGCCACGACGACGTAGGGGCGTTCCTCGTCGCCGACCGCGACGATCACCTCCCTGTCCCCGACGGCGTCCTTGGCTGCCTCCCCGGCGTCGTTGGTGTCGACACCGTCGAGTATGCCGAGTCGCCACGCTGTGTCGTCCTTCTCGACGGTCTCGAAGCCGTCGATCGCGTCGGCGACCGCCGCACGTTCGAGTTCGCGGACCCGGTCGCGGAGTTCGTCCCGCTCCGATCGGACCGCCGCGGCAGTCGCCGCGAGGTCGTCGGTGTTCGTTTCGAGAGCCGCGGCCGCCTCCCGGAGTGCCCGGTGCTGGGTCGCCCGCCGGTCGACGCCGTCGGGGCCGACGGCGAACTCGACGCGGGTGAGCCCCTCGCCCGGGTTCGACCGATCGAGGACCGTCACCGGACCGATCTCGCGGGTGTTCGAGACGTGAGTCCCGCCACAGGCGGCGACGTCCCAGCCGTCGACCTCGACGATCCGTACCGTGTCGGCGTCGTCCATCACGCCCTCCTCGGTCTTCGTGTTGAACGCGACGTCCTCCCGATCTGTCGCCTCGTCGGTCGGCATCCCCTCCCAGGAGACGTCGCGGGACTCCCAGACTGCGCGGTTTGTCAGCCGTTCGAGTTCTACGAGCGTCTCGTCGTCGATGTCGGTCGTGGTGGTGAAATCGACCCTGACCTTCTCCTCGGAGATGTCGAAACCGCCGTAGCCAAGATCGTCGAGGACCCGACGTCCCGCGCCGTAGAGCAGGTGACTCGCCGTGTGAGCGCGCATACAGTAGGTTCGGAAGTCGTCGTCGATGATGCCGGTTACCTCCTCGCCGACCTCGAATTCCGGTGCTGTCGCGAGCGTGTGAGAGACGGCGTCGCCGTCCTTCTGGACGTCGACGACCCGTCTGCCGCCGAGCGTCCCCCTGTCTGCGGGCTGGCCGCCGCTCTCGGCGTAGAAGTACGTGCGATCGAGGGTCACCGTCCGGTCGTCGACGTCGACGACGGCGGCGGTGAACTCACGGACCTCCGGTTCGGCTGGCGCGCGTGTTTGCATACGCGCCGCTGAGGGCGTGGGCGGACAAAAATGATTGCACACGGGGCTGCCGAACAGGCGGTTTACTCGTCGATCAGTTCGATCCCGAACCGGTCTTCGAGTGCCTGGATCACCGATCCGCCGACGTTCGCCCGAGCAGCGCGCCCGTCTTCGACGGCCCGCAGATCCGCCTCGTCGACGTCGAGTTCCGCGGCCAGTTCCTCGACCGTCACCCCCGCGTCCTGTCTGGCGTCCGCGACGTGATCGCTGTAGCCCGACACGAGGTGCGGAAGCTGATCCTTCTCGTAGTCCGTCCCTTCAGTCTCCCAGTGGCTGGAGTCGCCCGTCGCTCTGTCGTACACCTTCGCCTGCTGCTGGGCGGCCCGCTTGCGGCGCGACGTTCCGGTGTCGTCGCTTCCGCCGGATGCCGAACCCGAGGAGCCGGAGGTGCGCTTCTTGGAGTCGTCGTGTGGCGCACACTCTCTGCACACCAGAAGCTCCGCGCCGGCGACGTTCGCCCGCCGCAGGTTACCGGTCGACCGCCCGCAGAGTTCACAGCTGTCGCCGTCGCCACCGTCTCCCCCGCCTCCGGTGGAGTATTTGGGCATAGCCACACGTTCGGGGGCGATCGATTTAAAACCGCGGCGGCGGGCAGCCGTCGGAGTGAGCGCCAATCCAGCGGGCGTCAGCCACGGCTGGTCGGTGTAGCGTCGGAAGGATTGTGCGTGGGTGCTGTGTCCCGAAGGATAGCACCCGCATCGGGTGGCGGATTCCCGCCGTGCGATGCGTGGGACCGGATTTGAACCGGCGGACCTCTACAGGACAGCGCCCTCAACGCTGCGCCGTTGGCCTAGCTTGGCTACCCACGCTCGCAGTATCGTAGTGCGCAGTCAGTGGTTGTCCGGGGTAATTTAAATCAGTTTCCTTTCGGCAGCCCCCCGCTCGCCGAGTCGGCACCGTTTTTATCGTTCCGTCCGGCGATCCGGTATGGTACTGCGTGCTCGGGATCACGTGCTCGGACTCACTGTCGCGCTCTCTGTTGTTTCGCTCGCCGCGGTCTTCGGTGCCGTCCTCGGAGTGATTCCAGGCTCGTCGCTCCCGCGCGCTCCCGCGTTCGTCGTCGACGCAATCCCGCACGTCAACGCCGCGCTCAGCACCGCTGCGATCGTGACGATCCTGCTCGGCGTCCGATTCATCCGCCGCGGGGAGGTTCGGCGCCATCGGGCGATGATGCTCGTCTCGCTCGCGCTGTTCGTCGCCTTCCTCCTATTCTATCTCTACCGGATCGTCCTCGAAGGGACCGCAGAGTTCCCCGGCCCAGACGCTATCTATCAGTTCGTCTACCTCCCGACGCTTGCGATCCACATTCTGCTTGCCATCGTCTGTATCCCGATCCTGTACTACACACTGCTCGTGGCGGTCACGCGACCGATCGCGGCGATCCGCGCGTCACCGCACCGTCGCGTCGGACGGATCGCCGCGTCGCTGTGGCTGATCTCCTTCGTTCTGGGGAACGTCGTCTACGTGCTGTTGTACGTCGTCTACTGAGACACCATTGGACCGGAACTCGAATTCTACCCGAACATATTCGCGGTTAAGGATAACTGGAACGCTGTCGTAGTTCCCCTATGGCTCAGTCTCAAACCGCCAAGACGGTCGCGGAAACGACCGTCGAGGTACGCGCGACAGGACACGTCCGCGACGCGCTCGGGACGGCACGGCTCTCGTACACGTTCGAAGGCGACACGCTTCGGGAGTTCGCGAAGTCGTTCTTCGCGGAGTACGACGTCCAGGACCTCGTCATCGCCGAGACGGAGGACGAATCGGCCACCCGCGGGTGGGCACCGATCGACGCCGAGGACGTCCCCGGCGACCTGCTGAAGAACCCCGACGGGGAGCAGACACGGGCGTACGCCCGCATCCTCATCAACGGAAAGTTCAACGAAACCCTGGACGGCTTCGATACGAAGCTCCACGACGACGACCGCGTCGCGCTCGTCTATCCGTTTATGTTCTGCGTCTAGCGGTTCGCGACCCGTCGTCGCGGGCTGTGTGCCACCGAAGAATCAGTACTCAGTCGTCCGCGCGGGCGGGCTCGCTGTCGGTATCGATCACCGGCCGCTGGACGTCGCGGTCGGTCTCTTCGCCGTCGATGTCGTAGGGATACTCGCCGGTGACACACCCGAGACAGAGATCGAGCCGTGATTCACCCAGGACCTCCGCGACCGATTCGACCGACAGGTAGCCGAGGCTGTCTGCGTCGATCTCGTCGCGGATCTCGTCGATCGAGCGGTCGGCGGCGATGAGTTCCTCGCGGGAGGCCATATCGATCCCCATATAGCACGGCGCGACGATCGGCGGCGCGCCGATCCGGACGTGAACCTCCTCGGCGCCGGCCTCGCGAAGCAGCGCGACGAGCTGCCGCGACGTCGTCCCCCGAACGATGCTGTCGTCGATGATCGTCACCGATCGGCCCTCGATGGTGCTTTTGATCGGATTGAGCTTCAGTCGGACGGCGCGTTCGCGCTCGTCCTGTGTCGGCATGATGAACGTCCGGCCGACGTAGCGGTTCTTCATCAGCCCCTCGGCGAACTCGATTGCGTCGCCGTCGGCGCCCTCGTTCGCCGCTTCGGCGTAGCCCGACGCGAACGCTCGCCCGGAGTCGGGCACGGGCAGGACCACGTCGGTCTCGACGCCGGATTCGTTCCAGAGTGCGCGGCCGAGGTCGCGCCGCGCCTCGTAGACGAGCGTGTCGTCGATGACCGAGTCGGGGCGGGCGAAGTAGACGTGTTCGAAGAAACAGTGGGCGGTGTTGTCCTGTTCGACCAGTTGATACGTGTCGAATCCCGATCCGTCCGGTTCCAAGACGACCAGTTCTCCCGGACGGACGTCCCGAACGAGGTCGCCGCCGAGCGTGTCGATCGCGGCGGATTCGGAGGCGAGCACGTATCCGTCGTCGAGTTCGCCGATACAGAGCGGTCGGTTGCCCTGGGGGTCGCGGACGCCGAGGACGGTCTCGTCGTGCATAATCGTCAGGGCGTACGAGCCGTGGATGCGGTCCATCGTCCGCTTGACCGCGCGGACGAGGTCCGCTTCCAGGAGGTTGCGCGCGAGGTCGTGGGCGATGACCTCCGTGTCGCCGTCGGAGGTGAACGCGTGGCCGAGTTGGGCCAGTTCGTCGCGGATCTCGTCGGCGTTGACGAGGTTCCCGTTGTGCGAGAGGCCGAGCGAGCCCGATTTGAACGAGACCGAAAACGGCTGTGCACACGAGGCGTTGACGCCGCCGGAGGTGGGATAGCGGACGTGGCCGATCCCCGTCTCGCCCGCGAGCGAATCGAGATCGCCCTCCTCGAAGGCGTCGCCGACGAGCCCCATCTCGACGTGGCCGTGCTGCTGGAAGCCGTCGTGGGTGACGATGCCGGCGGATTCCTGTCCGCGGTGCTGGAGCGCGTACAGAGCGTAGTAAAGCGGGCGCGACGCCGCCCGGTCGTCGAGTGCGACGCCGACAACGCCACATTTCTCGGTCGGGCCGGAGCGCGCCGCCCCGGCCGAATCCGAGTCCGTCTTTGGTGTCGGTCCCGCGTTCGTCGCCTCGTATCCGGGTGTGGGGGTGGATAAGTCCCGCCCGTCTGGCATACAATCGACTACGGGATCAAGGGGCTAAAAACCCGTCCATATGCTACTTTCGGCGTTCGGAATGGGCGTAAATATGCACGATCGTGGAATAACCCGGAGTCGGCAGTCCGCCGTCCGTCCGCAAGCAGGGTTAGAAGGCGCACTCCCACCGCCGGTAGTACGTCACGGACCCCTCGGCTGTTTCGATCCGCTTCGATTCGAGGTACTCCGCGTCGCGGAGGACCGTCGTGGCCGCCTGGACCTCGCGCTCGGTCACGTCCATCGGGACGATTTCGATCTCCTCGGGTTCCTGCTCGTCGTCCTCGTCACACCAGATCTCCTCTTCCGGGGCCGTGACGGTCCCGCCGTGTTGAAGTAGTTCGTGCAGCTCCGGGACAGAGTAAGCTCGCGGTTGCACTGCATCGAGGAACTCGCCGATCGCCCGTTCGACCTCGGTCCACTGCTTTTCGGACTCCCACTCGTCTTCGCTGATTGGCATATCGGGACGCTCGGACAGTGGGCTGAAAAATTTTGTTGTGATGTCTGACATCTGGCACCGGTAGCGGCCCGACTCGTGACCCGAGTCCTGCGGCTATACTCCAATTGGGAACCGAACCCCATCCGGGGTCGACCCTCGACGGGGAGACCTTATTCTTCGTCGTCCTCGTCGACGTCCTCGAAGTCGGCGTCGACGTACTCGTCGTCCTCGCCACCGGCACCGCCCATATCGCCCATTCCGCCGGGGCCCGCGCCGCCCGGACCGGCACCGCCCGGCCCGGCGCCCGCAGCACCGGCACCGGCACCAGCGCCGCCGGCCGCCTGCTGGGCCTCGTACATCTGCTTGCCGATCTCCTGGAGTTCCTCGGTGAGCGCCTCGGTGGCGTCCTCGAAGTCCTCCTTCGTCGCGTCGTCGTCCTCGAGGGTCTCCTCGACGTCCTCGATGCGATCTTCGATCGACTCTCGGAGGTCGTCGTCGACCTCGCCCTCGTTCTCTTCGAGGAGCGTCTCCGCGCGCTGGATCGCGCTCTCGGCCTCGTTTCTGGCCTCGATGCGCTCGCGGCGGCGCTTGTCCTCTTCGGCGTGCTCTTCGGCTTCCGACTGCATCCGGTCGATCTCCTCGTCGGAGAGGCCCGCGCCGCCCTCGATGGTGATCGACTCGGCGTTGCCGGAGCCTTTGTCCTCGGCCTCGACGTTGACGATGCCGTTCTCGTCGATGTTGAAGGCGACCTCGATCTGCGGCGTGCCCGCAGGGGCCGGCGGGATCCCGGTGAGCTGGAACTCGCCGAGCAGTTCGTTCTCTTCGGCGATCTCGCGTTCACCCTGGAAGACGCGGACGTTCACGGACTGCTGGTTGTCCGCGGCGGTCGTGAAGATCTTCGACTCCTCGGTCGGGATGGTGGTGTTCTTCTCGATGAGCCGCTCGAAGAGGCCGCCCTTCACCTCGATCCCGAGGCTCAAAGGCGTCACGTCGAGCAGCACGATGTCGTCGACCTCGCCGCCGAGGACGCCGCCCTGGATCGCCGCGCCGAGCGCGACGGCCTCGTCGGGGTTGACGTTCTTCTTCGGCTCGGTCCCGAGCATCTCCTCGACCTGCTCGTGGACCTGCGGCATCCGGGTGGAGCCGCCGACCAGGATGACCTCGTCGATGTCGCCTTTGTCGTAGTCGGCGTCCGCGAGCGCCTGCTCCGTCGGATCGACGGTGCGCTCGATCAGATCCTCGGTCAGCGACTCGAACTTCGCCCGCGAGAGGGTCTCTTCGAGGTGGACCGGGCCGGAGTCCGTCGCCGTGATGAAGGGGAGGTTGATCGTCGTCTCCTTTCGCGAGGAGAGCTCGATCTTCGCCTCCTCGGCGGCGTCTTTCAGCCGCTGGAGCGCCTGCCGGTCCTCGCGGAGGTCGATGCCGTGGTTGTTCTGGAACTCCTCGGCCAGCCAGTCGATGATGGCCTCGTCCCAGTCGTCGCCGCCGAGGTCGTTGTCACCGTTGGTCGCGACGACCTCGTAGACGCCGCCGCCGAGGTCGAGGACGCTCACGTCGAACGTCCCGCCGCCGAGGTCGAAGACTAAAACCGTCTGATCGGAGTCGTCGTCGAGCCCGTACGCCATCGACGCCGCGGTCGGCTCGTTGACGATGCGCTCGACCTCGAAGCCGGCGATCTCGCCGGCGTCCTTCGTCGCCTGCCGCTGGCGGTCGTTGAAGTACGCCGGGACCGTGATGACGGCCTTCTCGACCTCGTCGCCGAGGTACTCTTCGGCGTCCCGCTTGATCTTCTGGAGGATCATCGCCGAGATCTGCTCGGGCGTGTACTCCTCGTCATCCACTTCGACGGTGTAGTCGTCCTCCCCCATATGCCGCTTGATCGACTGGATCGTGTGGTCGGGGTTCTGGATCGCCTGGTTCTTCGCGGGTTTCCCCA
Source organism: Halobellus ordinarius (assembly GCF_031823395.1). Taxonomy (NCBI): domain Archaea; kingdom Methanobacteriati; phylum Methanobacteriota; class Halobacteria; order Halobacteriales; family Haloferacaceae; genus Halobellus; species Halobellus ordinarius. The sequence continues at coordinate 12,211 of NZ_JAVQKJ010000020.1, read as the reverse complement.
CGAGTCGCTCGTCGTCGTCGGTGAATGCGACCACCGAGGGCGTCGTTCGATCGCCTTCGGCGTTCACGATGATCTCCGGGTCGCCGCCCTCCATCACCGCGAACGCGCTGTTCGTGGTGCCGAGGTCGATACCCAGGATCTTGTTACTCGCCATCTTGCTCGTCATTACCGGTCTAAATCGGTTAAAGGTTACTAGACGGGGGCAGCCACCACCCTTTCAAGGGTCGGCGCTGTCTTGCGATCCGTCCGTGTGAGTGATTGTCGTGTAGCAGGATTTTTATTGAAGCGCCGATCAGCCGCGTCGGTGATGCTGTCTGGCCTCGCCCCAGTGGCTACGCGGTGACCGCGTCGGGACCGCCGTCGAGCGCCGCGAGCACGTCGTCGAGGACGGCGTTCCGCCCCGACGAGGCGAAGAACTCGTGGCCGCCGTCGTACCGAACCCGGTTCGCCGTCGGCGCCCGCGCCTCGATCGCCGCCGGATCGACCACGCGGTCCGTCGGCGTGTAGAAGACGACGTCGGACTCGTCGAACGCCCCGAGGCGGGTCTGGGCGTCGCGGATCGTCGCGAGGAACGCCGGCGACAGCCCCGACGGGCCGAGTTCGGCCTCCGCGGGCGACTTCAGATCGCCGATCGCGCCGGCATCCAGATCGGGGGAGTAGAGTCGTCGCGTTGTCGGTAGCCGCTCGAAGAGCGCGAGGATCGCCGGGTCAATCCGTCCCGCGGTCCGGACACCCCACCACGGACTGAGAAACACGTTCCGCAGCGGATGCCGCTCGGCGAGGTGTTCGGCGATCAGCCCGCCGGTGCTGTGGCTCAACACGACGTCGAAGTCGTGCACCGACACGTAGTCGTCGAGCGGTGCGAGATACTGGTCGTCGAAGTCCCAGACGTTCGTCGGGATCGTGACCGCGTGGACGCGGTACCCGGCTTCCAGGAGTCGCGTCAGGAGCCACGCGACGTGCTCGTGGGTCGGCCGGTTGCCCCAGCCGAGGACGACGAGCAGATCCTCCTCGCCGGTTCCGCGCCGCGTAATTTCCATCCGGGGCGTCTCGCGGAGCAGGCGCGCGAAGGGGACCCTCATAGCTTGTTCGTCGGTCGCCGGACGGAAAAGTCCCGCCTCGGAGTCACCTGCGGCGGGCGTGCGGACAAATCCGGCCACACCGTGCGAAACCGCCTACAGTATGACGTCTTTCACGTCGGCCGCGCCCGCGCGCCGGACGACAGCGCGAACGACATCCCGGGCGCCGGCGAGGTTGTCGGTGTCGCCGTCGAGGACGAGCAGTTTCGCCTCGCGGCCGGGTTCGATGACGCCGTAATTCAGCCCCGCGAGTTTCGCGCCGTTTCTGGTCGCCATCCGCAGGACGTCCGTCGCCGGTACGTCCGCGAGTTTGGCGGCCACCGCCATCTCCCGGAACATCGACGGGGAGTTCAGCATCACGTTGTCGGTACCGAGCGCGACGGTCGTCCGCTCTCCGAGTTCGCGGATCGGCGGCACGCCGACCCCGGTGACGAGGTTCGAGCGCGGGCAGACGACGACGGGGGTGTCGTTGTCGGCTACCCGATCGTAGTGGATCGCCTCGGGGTGGACCATATGGACAAGGAAGTCGGGATCGAGATCCAGGGCGGCGTTGATGTCGTGTGGATCGCGCTCGCCCGCGTGGATGCCGAACAGTTTCCCGGCCTCGCGGGTGGCGTTGCGGAGCCGGTCGAAGTCGGCGTCGCGCGCGCCGGAGGCGCCGAACCCGTCGGCTTCGTGCATCGCTGCCTCGGTTTCGCGCCCGAGGATCGTGAGGTCCACCGGGAGACCGGCCGCGGCTTCGCGGATGTACTCGACACCCTCGACGCCGCCCTCGCGGAACTCGATGCACGCGGCGGTGCCGGTCGATCCCATCAGCCGCAGCGAGCGATGCATCGCCTCGACGGTCTCCTCGCGTGTCGCCGCCGCCAAAAGGCGGTGTTTCAGGCCGTCCGGCGGCGCCACCAGGTCGTCGAGCGAGAGGCCCGCTCCCGCCTCTTTGGCGATCGAGTCGCCGAGGTGGGTGTGCGCGTTGACGAACGCCGGAAGCACGATGTTCTCGGTGTCGACCGCCTCCTCTTCGACGGCGGTGATCTCGCCGTCCTCGGCGACGACCCGCCCCTCGACCGGCTCGAACTCGGGCCCCCGCAGCACCGTTCCCTCGACGATCATTGCAAGGACGTCACCGGCGCATCGGTTTGAAACCCCACGAAACGGGACTGTTCGCCTCTCGTTGCGGGGCAATCGCCCGCTTACGAGCCGGTAAACTCGTCGAGGGTGGCCGTCACGCCCGGTCGAACGTCGGAGACCGGCGCGCCGTCGACATCGAGATCGAGCACGTCCACGGCGACCTGCCCCACACGGTCTGTCGACTCCTCGGGGACGTAGACGCCGAGTCGCCACTGCTGTTCCCCGGCGGTCCGCAGTGCCGACACCAGCGGCGACTGTTTCCCGAGTTGCCGCATCTCACCGCCCACCATCACGCGCGAGGTGGATTCGGTCATCGACGGTCGGTCCGGGACGTCGAGGATGACTCCCTCGGGAGACAGATCCGCCCGCGAGGCAATCCCCGCTTCGAGGTCGCGCAGGGTGTCGAAGTCGGCATCGAGGACGTCCTCGGGGACGGCGTCGAGTTCGGCCCAGACGGCCCGCTTGTAGAGGTCCCGGGTCCGCAGGCGGGCCGCGACCGCGGCCGTCTCGGGGGTCGTCCGGAGCGCGACGAGGAGGTCGTGATCGTCCATCCGCCGGAGCTCGGCCGGCGTCGTCCCCGTCCGGTCGAGCAGTCGCTCGGCCGCCTGCCGGAGCATCGCCTTCGAGATGCGGGCGACGTGGTGCTGGTAGACGGTCGGGTTCATCAGCGCCCGCGCTAAAAGCAGTGACTCGGCGGTCTGGACGTTCCCCTCCCGCAGGACGAGTTCGCCGTCGACGAAGGCGAGTTCCCGCACGAGCCGTTCGTGGTCGATCGTCCCGTACGGCACGCCCGTGTGGTGGGCGTCGCGGACGAGGTAGTCCATCCGATCGACGTCCAGTTCCCCGGAGACGAGTTGCCCGTACTGGCCCTCGCCCGCGACCAGGTCGGCGACCCGCGCGGGATCCAGATCGTGATCCCGCAGCACGTCTCCGACTTCGCCCGCCGCGAGGAGTTCGTGCACCTCGTCGTGGTACTTGCCCGTGTGTCGCTGCGTGACCGTCTCGACGTTGTGGCTGTAGGGGCCGTGGCCGACGTCGTGCAGGAGTGCTGCAGCGCGGATCCGCTCGGCCTGGGATCCTTCGATACCCAGGTGTGCGAGCGCGCGGTCCGCGAGGTGATAGACGCCCAGCGAGTGCTCGAAGCGCGTGTGATTAGCCGAGGGATACACGAGGTGGACGGTCCCCAGCTGTTTGATGTGACGGAGCCGCTGGACCGGCTCCGTATCGAGGAGGGCTGCGGCGACGCCGCCGACCTCGATGTGGTCGTGGACGCTGTCCTTGATCGTCGCCATACCCCGGGTTGGCGCGGCATCGTACAAAAACCGTCGGCCGGACCGTAGTCGGTAGGGTCCGCCTTCGCCGGTGATCGTCGCCGTTTGCTCTCACGCCCCTCGATTTTCACCGCCCGAGTAATCGCAGGATACTATCGCAATCGTGACTATTTAGCCGAATTCACCCGGATTTTGTCGCGACGGCGGTGCCGAATTCGGATTGACTGTCTACCCCGTTCAAGTGGTCTCCTCGCCAAAGGGTGGATGCGACGTCGCCCTGCGGCGTCGCGACGTGGCCGCGCCGATTGCCCCTCGGCGACGCCACAGTCGCACGCCGGCCCTCCGGACTGCCACCCCCACTGGCGTCCGGGACCCCACACCGGCTGCGAACCCGATGACGGACGCCGGTTCTCCCGTCCCGGCGTTCGTCGCCCGCATAGGCGGGACATCACCCGCCTACACTCCGACCACGACGAACGGTCGGCCCCACCGGGGGAGTGCGCAGAGGCACCCGATGCCGGGCGCCCCCCACCCGTCCGGCTGATCGACACCCCCCTTTTCGACACCACTGGCCCCGACCGAACCCAGCCACGGAGCGGTCGGTGGGTTGATCAGTGTGCCAATCTTTCGTAGACGTGACTAACAGTGATTCTGCCGTCGTTACCCCCGAACGTGCTCTACGCTGCGTACGTGCTGGCGTTCGCGTCCGCCGCTGTGGCATGCTTCGGGATGCTGCCCAGAACGACGCAGATCTCCCACGAGGACACCCGACGCGGGCTGTTCTGGCTGCTGCTCACGGGCGGCGGCTGGGCGGCCGCACACGTCGGCTACCTCACGATGCCGACGCCGGAACTGCAGTACGTCTTCTACGTCGTCGGCCTCATCGTCGGCCTGGCGTCGGTCGGCCCGTGGCTGTACTTCTGTTCGGCCTACACCGGCCGGTCGATCCACCGGAACTCCGGCGCTCGCTGGGCGCTCGTGGCCGTCTTCCTCTTCTTCGTCGTGGTGAAGGTGACGAATCCGCTCCACGGCTGGTACTTCGCCGCCGAGCAGGCCGTAACGCCGTTTGCCTACCTCCGGATCGAACACCGGCCGCTCCACTGGATCGCGATGGGGCTCGCGTACGCGCTCTCGGCCGTGGGGTTCTTTATGCTGTACGAACTGTTCGACCGAGTCAACTCCAACGCCCGGCCGCTCCTGGTACTCGTCGGACTGACTGGCCTGCCGGTCGTCTTCGACGTACTCGGCGCGATCCGTTCGTCTGTTCTCGATCTCACCTACGCCTCTCTCGGCGTCGCGATTTTCGCCGTCGGCGTCTTCGCCGTGTACTTCGACCAGTTCCAGTTCGTCCGCGCGACGGGCGAGACCGACGACCCTGTCATCGTTCTCGACGAGCGCGACCGCATCAGGGATTTCAACACCGAGGCGGCGGAACTACTGCCGACGCTGGTCGGCTCGGGCGGCGAGTCGCTCTCGGAACAACTCCCGTCACTCGCTACGGCACTCGACGATTCGGATTCGACGTTCGAGATCGGCGTCGGCGGACGAACGAGATACTACAGCGTCGCTTCGACTCCCTTCACTACCGCCGGCGCAAAGACCGGCCGGTCGGTCATCCTCTCTGACGTCACCCACCGCGAGCAGTACCGGCAGGAACTCGAAGAGAAAAACGAGAAGCTCGAACAGTTTGCGAGCCTCGTCTCCCACGACCTGCGGAATCCGCTCGGGGTCGCGCAGGGACGGACCGAACTCGCCATCGAGGAAGACGAGACCGATCACCTGGAACCGGTGGTCCGGGCGCACGATCGGATGGAGCAGCTCATCGACGAGATGCTGACGCTCGCACGGGAGGGCGTCTCGATCGACGAAACCGAGCAGGTCCAGATCAGCACGGTCGCCGAACGGTCCTGGAATATGGTCGCCGTACAGACGGCGGCGCTGTCGGTCGAACCGGAGTTCGATCTGTCGGTGGCGGCCGATCCGGAGCGACTGCAGCAACTGTTCGAGAACCTGTTCCGGAACTCCGTGGAGCACGGCGGCACAGACGTAACTATCACTGTCGGTGCGCTCGAAGCGGGCGAGGGCTTCTACGTCGCGGACGACGGCCCGGGCATCCCCGAGGAGAAGCGCGACGAGATCTTCGAGGCGGGATACACGACTGCCTCCGACGGGACCGGGTTCGGACTCGCGATCGTCTCGGAGATCGCCGAGGCGCACGGCTGGGAGATCACTGCAACCGAGAGTGCCGAGGGCGGCGCCCGCTTCGAGATCCGGACCGGGTGACCGTCTCGATCGGTCTTCCGCTCCCGCACCGCAAGGACACCGTTTTGTATCCGTCGGTCCTCCTGTGCGTATGGTCGACGATTCCGAACTCGAAAACCCGGAGAACCCGCTCGTCACGCTCCACACCACGAACGGAGACATCACGCTCGAACTGTTCGAGCAGCGTGCGCCTCGGACGGTCGAGAACTTCCTCGGCCTCGCGACCGGCGAAAAGGAATGGAGCGACCCCGAAACCGGCGAGACCCGAACGGATCCGCTCTACGAGGGCACGATCTTCCACCGGGTGATTGAGGACTTCATGATCCAGGGCGGCGATCCCGAGGGAACGGGTCGCGGCGGCCCCGGCTACGAGTTCGACGACGAGTTCCACGAGGACCTGAACCACGACAAGGCGGGCATCCTCTCGATGGCCAACCACGGTCCCAACACGAACGGCTCGCAGTTCTTCATCACGCTCGGCCCCCAGCCGCACCTGGACGGCCGCCACGCCGTCTTCGGTCACGTCGTCGACGGGATGGACGTCGTCGAGGAGATCGGCGACGTGCCGACCGACAGCGACGACAAACCGGTCCGTGACATCGAGATCGAGACTGTCGACGTCGAGGGCGACGGCGACGAGACGGAGCTCTACGGGGAGTAGACTCGACCGGAACCGACGACGCCGAATAGACTGGAACCGACGACGCCGAATAGACTGGAACCGACGATACCGACACGGCCACGGACGCTGTCCCCGCGATCAGCCCTCCGGCCCGTCTCCCTCTGTCGGCCCGGGATCGGCTTCGATTCTGACACGGGTGTCGCTGTCGCCGTCGACGGCGCCGACAGTGAGTCGCATCCCGCTGACGCGGACGACGTCGCCGGTGACTGGCTGTCGGCCGAGTTCCTCTCGCAGGAGCGATAACACCGACGCCGACGCCGCCACCGCCGACGACAGCGTCACGCCGAGCGGACCGACGACGTCTTCGAGCGTCGCGTCGCCGGGTGTAATCACGGCCCCCTCCGTGGATCGAGTGATTTCCTGTCCGGTGCCGCGGTCGGCGAGCCCGCCGAGGAGTTCGTCGACGACGGCCTCGGTGGTGAGGACGCCCTCGACGCCCCCGGAGCTGTCCCGCAGAACCGCCATCTCGTAGCCTCCGGCCCGGAGGTCCCGGAGGACGCCGTCGACGGCCCGATCGCCGAACGACGAGAGGATCGGACGGAGATACGACGCGACCGTTCCGGCGGCGTCACCGTCGGTGTCGCCAGGATCGCCGTCGTTGTCGTCGCTGCGGTCGTCACTGCCATCGCTGTCGTCGCTGCGGTCGTCACTGCCATCGCTGTCGTCGCTGCGGTCGTCACTGCCATCGCTGTCGTCGCTGCGGTCGTCACTGCCATCGCTGTCGTCGTCGTGGTCGTCGGCGTCGTTGCGTCCTCCGGTGTCTATCGCGCCGACGAGATCGAGGAGCGTCACGGCGCCGACGACGCTGTCGAGCGAGCCCTCGTAGACCGGGAGGGTCCTCACTCTGTGGTCGGCACAGACCCGGATCGCGCGCCCGACGGTGGTGTCGGTGTCGATCGCGGTCACCCGGGCTCGCGGCGTCATCACGTCCCGGGCGGCCGTTCCGGAGAACTCCAGGGCACGGTCGATCAGTCCCCGTTCGCCCGCGTGGAGCGTCCCGGCGCGCTCGGCCGACGCGACGAGCGCCTCTATCTCGGCGCGGGTCACCGCAGGCGGCTGGTAGTCGGTCGATCCCCCAGTCAGCCGAGTCGCGCCGCGCGTGACGAGTTCGAACCCGGCCACAAGCGGGTACAAGACCGTCTGTACGATCTCCAGGGGTCGGGCGACCCGGAGCGCCCACGATTCGGCGTTGGCGACGCCGTAGGACTTCGGCGAGATCTCGCCGACGACGAGGACGAGCACGCTCACGACGACCGTCGACGCGGTGACAGCGTAGCCGGCGGGGAGGCGATCGACCAGAAAGGTCGTCGCGATCGAGGCGATCGCGATATTGACGACGTTGTTGCCGACCAGGATCGTCACCAGCAGGCGGTGGGGATCCTCCCGGAGGCGGCGGAGTGCGGCGACCCGCCCGTCGCCAGCGCCGTCGTCCACCAGGCTCGCGACGAACAGGTCGTCGATCGAGAAGAGGGCGATCTCCGAAGAGGAGAAGAAGGCGCTGATCAGGAGGAGGGCGATGATCCCCGCGACGACCGCGAGCGGTTCCGTTCCGGACGTCTGGGCGAGCGCAAACATACCTACTTCCGTGTGGATCGACCGTAATGATATCCCGGGGTCGATAGACACCCAAGGACGCGGTCGATCGACAGCGCAAAGACGTCGCCGGCGCAACGGTGGGGTATGAGCGATGCCGCAGACGACGCGGACGACGCCGCGGTACAGCCGAGCGACGTCGGCAGCGAGGAGAACGCCCCGCCGGTAGCGGAGAAGCCCTACAAGATCATCTTCGAGGGGAACAAATGCATCGGGGCGGGTCGGTGTGCCGAGGTCGCGGACAACTGGGAGATGGACATCACCTCCGGCCTCGGCCGCCCACAGTCGTACTTCATCGGCGAGGACGAACTGGACGAGAACGTCCGGGCCGCGGAGGTCTGCCCCGCGAAGAAGGACGAGGGCGTGATCCACGTTATCGACCGCCGAACGGACGAGGAGATCGCGCCGGACCCGCACGGCGACGGCACGCTGAGCGTCGACTGGTAAGCGACCGTCCCTGGCTCCGGAGTGAAGCGTCTATCGCGCTCGTCGTCTCCGAGGCCCCAGGTCTCCGAGCGGTTCCACGAGCAGCCTCGGACTGCACGCCGTCGTGTACTCGTGTGAGAAACGGGACACAAAAGCAGCGATATTTAAACGGGTTATCAGTATATGCGTCAGGCCGGTATCCCCGGGCGTGCGAGTGCAGGTATGCGTCAGCGACGTCTCGGACTGGTGTTCACGCTTTCCGGTGCGGCGCTGTTCGGGACGCTCGGCGTCTTCGGGAAGGCGGCCGTCGGCGTCGATCTGACGGTCGCGACGCTGCTCGCCAGTCGGTTCGTGGCGGCGACCGTTCTGCTGTGGGGGCTTTTGCTCGTCACCGGTCGGTTCATTCGTCTCCCCGTGCGCACCGTCGGCGTCGAGGTCGGTCTCGGCGCCGTTTACGGCATTATGTCGGTCGCGTACTTCGAGAGCCTGGCGTGGCTCTCAGCCGGTGTCGCCGCGCTGCTGCTTTTCACGTATCCGGTGCAGGTGATGGCCGTCTCGTCTGTCGTGCTGGACGAACCAATCACGCTCCCGAAGCTCTCGGCGCTGCTTGCGACGACCGCGGGCGTCGCGCTCGTCGTGCTGGGTGACGAGATCACGATCGCGCTGACCGGCGTCCTGCTCGTCGGCGTCGCCTCGCTCTGTTATACGGTCTATACGATGGGGACGCGCGCGATGGTCGCCGACATCGATCCGCTGGTTCACGTCGCCTACGTCTTCCTCGGCGTGACCGCGTCGATTCTCGGATACGGTGTCGCGACGCGCTCGCTCGCGATGCCCGAGGGAGCGGCGGGCTGGTGGCTGATCGCCGGCATCACGGTGTTCGGGACGCTGCTGCCGATCCTCCTGTACACGGAGGGGCTCACCCGGATCAAAGCCAGCCGCGCGAGCATCGCCAGCACCAGCGAGCCGCTGACGACGGTCCTGCTCGGGGTCGCCTTCCTCGGCGAGATCCTGACAGTCTCGATCGCGGTCGGGGCGGTCCTGATCATCTTCGGCGTCGTGCTCACCGCGCCCAGTGTCGAACGAACCATACGCCGGCGGTTCGAAGGTATCAGTGTCGACGCCGCAGTCGAGCGGGAGCCCTGATAGGCCCGGCCGTCGACTGATCCCTATGAGCGACCTCACCGCCACGATCGGCCTCGAATCGCCCGACCTCGCGCTGACCGAGACTGTCACGTACGACGAGTCCGCGTCTGTACAGCCGGTTACCGGCGCGGGAACGGTCCCGAATGCGGAGGGGTATCTTTTCACCATCCGCACGGCGGACTTCGACCGGTTCGAAACGGCGCTTGCCCGCGACCACACGATCGACGGCTTCGAGCGCGTGGTGGATCTCGGCGTCGAGGCAGTCTACAGCTTCGAGTACAGCGCCGACGCCACGCTCTTTTCGCCGGCAGTGGCCGCAGTGAACGGGGTTTCGCTCGACTGGGCGAACGACGGAACCGAGTGGACCGTGCGGGTGTGGCTGCCCGACAGGCCGGCACTCGCGGCGCTGCGGGAGTACGCCGCCGACCACGACATCCGCTTTGCGCTGCAGCGCGTCAGCGACTACGCGACACCGGGCAAGGCCGAAAACAGCCTCACCGACGAGCAGCGGGAGGCGGTGTTGCTCGCCCTGGAGATGGGCTACTTCGAGGAACCGAGAGAAGCGTCGCTCAGCGAGGTCGCGGCCGAACTGGGAATCTCACAGCCCGCTGCGGGCGGTCGCCTCAGACGCGGTCTCAAACGACTCGTGCTGTCGACGCTCGCGAGCGAGACGGGCGACGGCTGAGACGGACTGTTGTCGTCATTTTCTGGTTCTAACTTCGTGTGGTCTGTGGCGAAATCGCAAGACTTCTCCGGATCAACAACGCGCTACGCAAGGGCGTTCAAACATAATTCTGAAGCACAAAGTCAAATGCGAGTGACGTGACATATGGTAATAAGAGTGCGAACAGTACCTCCTGAATCATCGTAATATTGAGGGGGAACTCGCTCGCCATTTCGACGCGTTGCATCCGAATGTGATTGTACGTGTATTGATTCGCATCCTCTACTGATTCGGGTTCGGCGTATGGGAAGATATCTTCCGTAGCTCCGACCTCTCGTGATTGTTCTGCGAGGGCTTCGATCTTGATGTGCTTAGCGGCGTTGATAAACGACTTCATCCAGAGCATCGGACCGAAAAAGAGGATTAGGCCGACAAGAAGGCCTGCAAGCAGCAGTGGGAGGGAAAATTGGTCCATTGGACTGGCCCCAACAGCGACCGTCTGAAACAGCATAAAGAGTGTAAGGAGGATAAAATACGAGACAGAGACGTTTTTGAACATCTCGCCTGCTGGTTCCAATCCCGCGAAGCCGTGGGGGTCAGAGAAGTCAATGAGTCCAGCCCGTCGAATCTTGAAGGGGAGAAGTACAAGCGCGCCGATAACGACGGCCAAAAACTCAGCCCCAATGGGATAGAGCACGAACGGGATGATCAGATAGAATCTAACAGTCGCAACAACGGGGCCGGTAAGATCAGCTACAGGTCCAACCAGTCCGGCGGGATTTGTTAGCAGTTGCCACCCATAAAATGCCAGCCCAGCACACAGGACGCTATATCGAACTAGAGGGGAACTGATCTCGTTGAGGTTTGCGTCCGTTTTCCCCGATGGATTCGCCGGAACTCCGGCGATGGTGAGGAGCCGAGAGACGGGTTCCCACCCGCTGTCGAGGTCCCGAATATCCTCGTCGATTGCGTCTGGGAGGTCCTGGACGGCTTCAGCATACTTCCGTTTCGTCCGGAGCAGCATCCACACGACTGCGGGCCACGCGATAACTTGGAAGATCTCGCCGGGATTTTCGGCAATTGACAATCTACCTGTCTGAAGCCACCCGACAAAAGACAGGACAGGAAGATGTAATCCGATGACGACGACGATGAAAAGAAACGGTGCCCAACGTGACGTGCCAGTGAGGCGTTTCGAGACCGTCTCGAAACCGATTACCCGAGATATATGTTCGATCCAAAGATCATCTAACCCCACCTGTGATTCTGGCATACGCGTGGACTGTTCAGAGACCTATCACAAATAGATTCTCGGGTTTGGATACGGAATCTGTATTCCGCGGGTTTCAATATATAAAGGAATCTGATAGTATTTCCAGTGGGGGAGACGCACACTCGTTCTGGAGGCTATTTACCGATGTCCCCGTGAAATCAACTATTCTATTATCTGTGACACCCTTCCAAAAGTACTTATAAATCCTGCAGTGATCCGCCGGAGTTGCGGAAGCGAAACCACTAACCGGGCGTCAGGGGAATGTTCGTCTGCGCGGGGGTGGCTGAGCTAGGCCAAAGGCGGCGGACTTAAGATCCGCTCCCGTAGGGGTTCGTGGGTTCAAATCCCATCCCCCGCATACGAATCTGCGAGCGAAGCGAGCAGTCCGGTTCGTCCGGTGGGATTTGAATCAGGGAGCAGCTCTGCTGTGACCGTGGTTCAAATTCATCTCCCGCACTAATTGTAGGACCGGCAGCGAGTGTGGTTAGGTATGTGATAGGAAAGAGCTATAGAGCTATTCGCTGGAGTTCTTTTCATAAAGCCAAGACTGAATCAGCCATCACAACGAGTGTGCGAGTTGAGCATCCGCGAGCGAACGTAGTGAGCGAGCGGTTCACCGACGAAGCCGCCGAAGGCGGCGGAGTCGGTCACTTTTTGGTCCAGATTTTTGCAAGGAGTGGTCGCGCG
>NZ_JAVQKJ010000019.1:0-26690 GCF_031823395.1 Halobellus ordinarius | reverse complement strand
TCGCTAGCCGTCTGAGCGATCCCATATCGCCAGACGGCGTCCAATTCCCGGTTAGCTTGACGGTATTTTCCTGTGAGAGCGTCTGAAACTACAGTCAGTTAGCGGCAAAACAAGGCAACTGCTTCGGTACCATCTTCGTACGTCACATACACATCCTCAGCATCGATTGCAGCGTTACGCTTCGAGTTGTTCGTCTCGTGCTCGGATTGTTGTCGTGCCTGTTGCACTACCATAGGCGAGTAAATCATCGTGATACCAACGGGTAGGGAATTCTCGAATCCGTGAGGCCGTTTAAGTACCCCCGATCGTCACCTATGGAAACGGTGCTGGCCGATCAAACCACGGCTGACGACAAAACGATTACGCCGTCTGGGGATCTGCTGTTCTCACAGCCGGTAGGCGGTCGAAACGTGTGTGCGGTGCGGCCGCTGTCTGGCGATAGCAGATGCTGATGGAAGGCTCCGGCCGACCGCTGAGGGCCGCTGCGGCCCTCAGCTCCCTCGTCTATCTGCCCATCCAGTTGTCATCACAGGTCGGAGACGCGATCTTGTGACTCGGGACGCCAGCGCGTGACGCAGATCTTCACCTATTCGGGCTTTCCCGGATGCCGCAGCGCGCGGCATCCGGGCTGTAGCGCCCATAACTCGGCTTCTTTCGCGCACGGACCAGTCAGCAGGACATGCTCTGAGGCACGGAATACAGGTCGGTCTCTTGCGTCCCATACTTACGTCACGCTCCAGGGATAGCAGCGTTTCCATCGAGTCAGCAGAGCGTATCAGTCTTCGTCAATCGGGGAGTGGCGGCCACGTCGTCGCCACGGTCTCCTCTATGAGCTGCGTCTGTGCCCGGCGCAACCGTTCAGAGACTGACGACGGAGAAATATCAAATTCTGCGGCGACCTCTTCCAAGGATGCCTGCCGTGGGATCTCAAAATAGCCCAGTTCGTAAGCGATCCGGAGTGCCTCACGTTGACGGTCGCTAAGTCCGTCTCCCGGCGGTTCAGACTCGCCATCGTGGGTGAGTCGATACAACCGGAAGGCAGCGTTCCGCTGCCAGAACGAGGAGAACGTACTGAATACATCCCGGTCGGCAAACCAGCCGGTCTGTCGCCACCCATCTGGTATCACATCAGTCTGTTCGATGATCGCGTCAGCCGTCGCAAGCGCTTCCAGACCTGCAAGGTCATCGAGATGCTCTCCGAGTTGCTCTTCGAGACTGAGTGCTGGCAGCACCTGGTATCGACGGGTTTCGTCGGCTTGCCCAACAAATGTCCATTGCCCAACGTCGTATGCGTCCGTGAAAGCGTTCTCAATCTTCGACTGAGAACCGCCTCGGGTAGTGACGAGAAACAACGGTCGGTTCCCGTGGTTGAACTGTATATCAAGCGTCAGGGCTGCGTCGGGGGTAGCCGCTGCAACTCCAGTGAGCGGTAACGCCTCACAGTCGATAGCAAACTCGGCAACGAGCCCCATATGCCGTTCTATAGACCGATTGTTATGTTGGTTTCGGAACAGTTCACTCGTCACTTGCGCGAATCACTGTAGGACGTAGGTCCCTGCGTTCGGACGCTATGCGAAATCGTTCCACTGCGTAGATAGAACCACCCGATGACACACAGATAGCCGAACGCGAAGACTGGGACAATAACCACCGGTTCAATCGACTGAAACTGAATATGCCCGCCGGAACCGGTTCGTGTGACACGTAGCACTGCCGGAGTGACTGCCTCGGGGGGGCCGAAAAAGAGGTTGTGCTCGGCAAAGTTGATCCCCAGATGAAGGCCAATCGGGACGGCCAACTCACCGGAGAGCGCATACGCAATCCCGAACAGTCCACCCATCACGGTTGTCATCACGAGTGCATACAGCAACGGCACGGATTCCGGATTCGAACCTAACGGTCCGTGTAGGAACCCGTAGACCACCGAACTGCTCAGCCACGCCCCGAAGACGGCCACCGGCGGCGTGAGACCGCGTGCCGCCAGTCCTTCGGCAGCATTTTTGAAAAAGAGACTCCGGAGTAGTGTTTCTTCCCAGAAAGCCACGAAGATCCATCCCAAGACAACGACGCCGATCCCGAACGCAAACGACCGTGTAGTACCGGCCGACAGCACTTCTATAACGGCTACTGATCCTTGCCAGTAGCTAACTGCGAACGCGAGACCAACGAGGCCGATCCCAAGGACCGTCCCGAGACACAACTCAAGAACCCATCGTCGAGAGAGCCGAAAGCCATACTCAGGAATTTCCCGGTTATCAACATACCGTGCCAGTACCACCAGTGCGCCGAGAACGCCCAGCACAGCAAAGAAGTGTCCAACCACCGGGACAAACAACTCACCTACAACTACATATCGAAGTAGTGCGACGCCCAGTAAGGCACCGGCGAACGAGAGGACGATCGCTATGGAGATCCGCCAGATCGCACGCACCCGCGGATCAGACGCGCCGTAGATGATCCGGTTCGCCCCTCTCGCAATCTCGCCACTCATACGTACCACCTGATGTTCTGAGACAGTAAGCCATCAACCGTAACGTGGAACCAAACCCCATCTGTATCGTCTGGCATACGCGACAGTATACACCAGAGAAAACAAAACGGTCACCTAAACTCAAGATGTGATTTTAACATACTTGGAGCGGTGGGTTGTCCCGCTAATTCGTCTGGTACAGCGATAGCTATACGATTCAGGGTAAAGTACAGATTTCATTTTACGCTGGTACTTTGCTCACTACAGCCGTAGCATACACAGTATGAGCGTGGCAGAGCACAGCCAGAGCTCTCACAGCGCCTATCGACTCCACCTCACAGCAGCTCTCGCCATCACTGGTGCTGTATGGCTCTGGATGCGACTCGTCGGTATCGTACTCGGCCATTCAGCTATAGCTGGTCCGTTCGTCACGGGGGTTCCGGTTCTCCGTAGGTGTCCAACTGTTGAAAGCACTCTTTGCTGTTGGCGTCGTTGTCGGGTATTCACGGGTGTTCGACATCGCATCACCGGTCGAGTGGATGCGCGTTCGTCGCCCCGTCGGCAGGGAATGGGCATATATCCCGCTCGGGCTCCTCGTAAGCTTCCTGTGGTTGCTCGGGTCGCTTATCTTCATTCAGGATGTGCTTGGGCTTGAACGAACGGCGTCGGAGATCGTAACGATATCTCAACGTGTCCGCGTTTCGCGGATTCTAACCTTGTTGCTACTGGTCGGGCCTGCGGAAGAGGTGATTTTCCACGGCATTATTCAGCGCTCACTCGAAGAAGTGACCGGTCTCCGGACAGCCATCCTGCTCGGTGGACTCTTGTTTGCCGTTCCCCACATTGTTCCCGCGGCGGTAGGAACTGGTGATCTCCTGTTTTACGGAGCGCAAGGTGGATTCGGCGTAATCGCCGGCTGGATCTATGCTCGAACTGACAACCTCACGGTACCGGCACTCGTCCACGGGATCTTCATCTCGTTCACGACTGCATTACCGTTGCTCGGATGATATCCGACCGAGTCAGCGGTTCATTCCGTGTATTGACCTCGACAGTCATACCGTAGGTGACCGGAGCTGTGTTGCTGACGTGACCTTCAGCGATCCGTCTGCAGTCTCATCCAAATCGAGGCGGCCGACCACCGTGCCATCACAAGCGTCAACTCGTGACACGCAAGGTTCTGCCCGAGACAGTCACGGAACCACCGCTGAACAGGAAGTACGTATGTTCTGAACGAATTGATGATTCACTCGTGAATATTTGGAAATGCTGCAGGGGGCACAAGTCGAGTAGCTCAAAGCTTGACCCCGAGCAGTTCATCTGATAAAGTGCTCTATGACGGCTTAGTCACTGTTTTAATTGGATGACTAGTTCTTCGACGGAGAGTGCGTAGACGGTCATTTCGACGCCACGTTTGGAGTACCACGTGTCTACAGTCTCAACGAGTCCAGCATCACAGAGGTGCTCCAGGTGATATTTGACGTTCTGGATGGATGTGTTGATGGCCTCGGCAACGTCTGATGTCGTCGCTGGGTTGTCGTCGAGCGTAGTCAGTATTTGCTGTGCAGTCTCCGAGGAGACTGTTTGCAGCACGTCCGTTCCGCTGTCGTCATCAACGACGACGTTGGTTCGTTTGCGTGGGGCGTGATCGACAGGGGTGTGGTAGGGGAATGCGGTTGGCATAGGTTGATACTGAGGTGTGTTACCGTCCAGTGTAGGTTGGGATGCGGTCGTCGAGTCCGAGCGGTCCGGTCTGCCAGCGGATGTATGCCAGCAGGAAGAGGCCCCCGAGGATGGCGAAGCCGACGAAAACGAGGCCCTCTTCTCCGACCCACCGTGCTGGGCCGACGAGGTCAACGGCTAACAGTTCTGGCGTTCGCTGGGAGTGTCCAAGACCGAATATCGTGCTCTGCGTGAAATTGTAGAACACGTGAAACCCGATACTGAGTGCGAGTTCGCCAGTCAGCACGTATACGCCACTGAAGATGAGTCCGGCAATCAGATAGTACCCATATTGGCTGAAATGGGTTACCTTCCCACCGTGTAGGAACGCAAATACTAGCGTGCTGACCGTCACTGCGAATCCAACGGCCATCCACCGAGGGGCAAGCCCATCAGTCCCCTCAGCAATGTTCGTCAGCATAGTTCCGCGGATAATAAACTCTTCCCACGTGGCTGCGAGGGCGATATACACGAATACGAGCGCCATCGCGGGGATGAACGGTAACTCGCCGGAGCCGCGCATCACTCCGGTGAACGTCGCCCAGCCAGCGCCGAGGGCCACGATGAGCGCACCACCGTTGATTACCGTAGCGATGAGTCCGCCAACGACAACCGAGTGCCACCACTCCCGATCGAATGAGAGACCGAATCCACTCACTGGCCGCCGGTCGAGAACTCGTGCACTGAGAACGACCGCGCCGGTGAGAATGACGGCAATGCTGGTCAGTTCAAGCAGTTCACGGGCAGGATGTACAAACCGAGCTCGGATCGCGGTCTGGATGAGTCCGAGGAGAATCAGGGTAAGCACCGTCGGCAGGAGTGCACGAAGTGGTGCGCGGAGTCGGTGCTGATTCGTGTTCCAGACGGACCAGAGGCATCGTACAGCTCTCTGACGTACGGCTATCGGGAGTATCCGATCAACCATCGATTGTATCGACATACACGATACAAGGAAGCGGGTACAAGTAGCACCCCAGGCACGACTTCCAACCCAGAAGTTGTGACGGGTTTTTACTGTCATCTGATCCTAGGAGACATATGGCCGAGGATGAAGATCCTGTCTTGGCGGTACTCGACGATGAGTACGCCTGAGCGATCCTCATCCACCTCACAATCGAACTGATGTCAGTCGATGAACCTACACGGCGTGTGAAATGTCTGATGCGACGGCGTACCGGCTTCTCAACCAGTACAAGAGTTAGATCTAGTAACTGAACAGCAAGGAACTTGATCCTGGTGGGAACCACTACAAACGGTATACTGCTACTGTCGAGGTCGTTACCGTCACGTTCGATGACGGGACCTATCACGTGACAGTAACACGCTCGACGACCGACCCTACGGACCGGTTCACGGATCTGTTTGGGGGGGGTTCTCCTGAAGTGTACCTACTACAATTAGAGCCAGTCAATCATATATCGTTGGCCCGGAGAACCCCCACCAAAACGCGATGAAAATTCCGAACGTGGTTGAGAGCCGGCGTCCCATCCGTTATCTCTCGACACAGCAGAGGCCACTCGCGTCTCCGATCAACAAACAGCCCTGTGTAAAATCGAGATTATAGCTTTCAGCCGACTAATTATGATTCGCTCGGAATCTTACTGGTACGGTATGCCCTCTACTCAACGTCGTTCGTTCCTGAAAACAGTAAGTACCGCGCTTGGGATTGGTCTCGCTGGGTGCGCCGGGTTACAGTCTCCCCGTACTGAGACACCCAACAATAAGACGGGATCTGGAAGTGACTCCGGACTGCTTTCGCTGCCGTCAGTAGTCACACGGGATGCGTTCCCTGACGGGGATGTGGTTCTCAAACCGGATGGGAAAATCGTCTTGTTGAACTTTTTCACGACGTGGTGTCGGCCGTGTCAGGAAGAGATGCCAGCATTTCGGTGGTTGCGTGCGGAATACGATCCATCGACACTACATCTGGTCTCGATCACGCCGGAAGTGGATGAGACTTTGATCCGGGAGTTTTGGCGTGAATACGACGGGATATGGCCGGTCGTCACAGATCCAGCGTTAGCTGCGACCGACCGATGGAACGCAAACAGTTACCCGACCAATCTCGTGTTCGATACGGACGGAACTCCAGCGACCGGAGACAGTCCGACAGTTCGGGCACGTACGTTCGAGGAGTTCGAATCGATCATCGATCCGCTCCTCACGGAGTCGGAACAATGACTGGCCTCGCACTACCCGCGTTGTTCGGATTGTCGTTTTCCGCCGGCGTCGCTACATTCTTCGCCCCGTGTGCGTTCCCTCTGCTCCCTGGCTACCTTTCGTATTTTCTGAGTGACACGGTATCGGAACCGGATGGCGGTCGGTCACCGAGCAGTACCACGCATCCAACAGCGAGCTCCGAGGTGAACGGGCTCGTTTCACGGATCCGTCAACCACTCGTTCGTGCAGCGTTGCTGAGCGCGCTTGCGGGGCTCGGCATGACGCTCGTGTACGTCGGGTTGGCAGGCACGACAGCGTTTCTCGGTGCCCAGGCACTCGCGGACATCGCCGTTCTCGAAGTGGTCGTCGGTAGTGTGTTCCTGCTCACCGGCGGAGCGATGGCTGCCGGCTGGAAGCCTTCCTGGTCGACCATTCAGTTGCCCGCACGGGAGCGATCGCTCACGGGATTCTTTTTGTTCGGTGTGCTGTACGCAGCGGCTGCAGCAGGATGTACCGCGCCGTTATTCATCGCAGTTGTCCTGCAGGGTATTTCAGTCGGCCCAGTGCTCGGCGTCGGTGCCGCGGTGTCGTATGCGCTCGGAATGAGTACGATCTTAGCCGTGGTGACTGGTGTGACGGCACTCGGCAGCGCCTCAATCACCGCCACACTGAATGCGTATACGGGGCAGATCTACCGGATCGCAGGCGGACTCCTCGCGGTCTCGGGTATCGCTGAGATCTATTATTTCTTCTATGGGTTCCCCGAGGTGATCCCACAGTGATCGATCATCGGTTCGTTCTCACGGTGGCTGTGGCAGTCCTGTTGGTCACCGCAGGATGCATCGGGTCCATTCCGTCCGACTCGAATTCGGATTCAACACAACTCACTGCTGATGATGTGACGGATACATCTGTCCTGATCCAGGCACATACAGAGACGCTGCAGACGAACTCGTTTACTGTCCACTCCACGGCGACGACACAAGATGCAAACGAGACGTTCCGCATCAGGACCGAGCGTACCTGGCGTGTTGACCCGGAGCCGCCGATTCGAGCGTGGACAACCAGCCAGTCAACGGTCACCGGCAACGCGCCGGAGCGGTACGAACAGATGCCTGAGAGAACATCCGCGTGGCGGCAGGGAAACACAACGACCGTCCGCGTCCAGTCGGGTGACACGGCCCGAACTCGAAACGCGGATCTGCTTAATACGTCAGTGCGACTCAATCGTGCTCTTCACCGGCAGATGCTCTTGCGGTTCAGTGATCGGCAGAACACCACTGTTGATGAGGTAACGCGGAACGGGACGCGACTCCACCGGGTTCAAGCTAACCTCAACGATACACACGTTACCTCGAATGCCTCGATGACGCTGTTCGTGAATCCTGACGGGTACGTCCAACGCATCGAGACGACACGAACGATCGAATACCGATCCGGTCCGCGTGTCGTTACCCGGACTGTGCGGTTCACACGTGTCGGTGCGACTACCGTCGAGTCACCGGACTGGGCGAACCAGTAGCGTCTCAAGCAGTTCCACTACTGCTCAGGAGTTCCCTTCCTCAGGATGTGAAGCCACTCTCAGTAGTAGGCTGGAGAGATTGTATCGGATGTTGAATATTTCTACAATATGACTCCCAGACAGCTCGATTAGGACTCTGTTGAGATGTCGTCAGACACCAGCGTGTAGTACTCGGTGATGAACGCTTGGGTATCAGCGTGTTCGCCTTCGGCTCGAATAAGCGTCTCTTCCAACCCGTTCCGAGGCTGATGGCAGCAGTCCCGGTGGCACGGTTTACACAGATACTCGAAATCCTTTCCAGCCCGGTCCCACCGGTCACCGTACTTGTCATACTCGCGGGCATCAGCCCGAGGTAGCACCTGGCCACACGCGATGCATACCACTTCGTTATCCGATTTCCGACGCAGGGTACGTGTATCCGTCATTGTTACCGGTCAACCTCTCCCATAATCGTATCCAAACTCCCGATCGTTGCGACCAAATCCGCGATGTATTCGCCTTCGGCCATCTGCGGCAGGGCGGCGAGATTCGAGAACGAGGGGCCGCGGATCTTGAAGCGAGCAGGTGTCTGCGTCCCGTCCGCTCTAATGTAGATCCCAAGCTCGCCCTTGGCTGCCTCGACAGCCTTGTATATTTCCGTATCCGGGTCGGGTTTGATCGTTCGCGGGACGTTGGCTTGGACCGTTCGGTCCTCGTCCGGCCATTCCGCGAGACGATCAAGACACTGTTCGACGATTTTCGCGGACTCCTCGACTTCTTTGAGCCGAACGAGCACCCGAGCGAAGTTATCACACCCGTCTTCGGTCACGACAGACCAGTCCAACTCGTCGTAGTACCCGTAGGGGTCGTCACGACGGAGATCGTAATCGATGCCGGAGCCACGAGCGACCGGTCCCGTACAGCCGTAGGACTTCGCCGCCTCAGGATCGAGCACACCGGTATCGACCGTGCGCAGCTGGAAGATCTCGTTGCTCGTAAGCAGGTCGTGATACTCCGCCAAATGCCGCGGAACCACATCGATGAATGACCGTGCGTCCTCGATGAACTCCTGCCGAGGGGTTGGGAGATCCCACGCGACGCCGCCTAATCGGAAGTAGTTGAACATCAGACGTTGCCCGGTGAGATCCTCTAAGAGGCTCTGTACCCGTTCTCGGTCCCGGATCGCGTACATGAACGCGGCTGTGAACTCACCGATCACGTCCAACGCGTAGGTTCCGATCGCCAGGAAATGCGAGAGCATCCGTGACAACTCCGCGGACATCGTCCGGATGATCGTCGCATACTCCGGGACATCGATGTCAGCGAGGGTCTCCGCTGTCCGCGCGTACGCCCACTCGTTCAGCAGGCCGGCGCCACACCAGTCCCACCGATCGGGGTACGGCATGATCTGGTGGCGGTAGGTCCCTTGTTGACACATCTGCTCTTCACACCGGTGGATGTACCCGATATCCGGCTCTACGTCCACAACGACTTCCCCATCGAGCACGGTTCTGACGTGCAACACACCGTGGGTCGAGGGGTGGTGGGGGCCGATGTTCAGGAACATCGTGTCGGAGTCGGTCCCGGTTGTCCGGTGATCGTCTTCTAAGGGGTTGGCGTGCTCCGTGAGCGGGACGATCTGTGGGCGGTCCTGATCGTAGTTTCTCGACAGCGGGTGGCCCTGCCAGGTTTCCGGCAGCAGGATCCGTCGCAGATCCGGGTGGTCCTCGAATTGGATGCCGACCAGATCGTACGCTTCCCGTTCGTGCCACGCCGCGGTTCGGTACACGGGCGCGGCACTTTCACAGACAGGGTGTCCTGAAGGCGTCGGGACGATTACCGACAGTTCCTGTGTCGGGTCTTCGTACTTCTTCAAATGGTAGATACACTCGTACCGATCTTCGTACTCCTGTGCAGTCACGCAGGACAGATGATCGAAACCCGCCTCGGTCTTCAGAAGCGAGAGGACATCTTGGACTGCATCGGGGCGTATCACGATTCCTTCTGCATTGCGGTGGCTCTCACGCGAGACAACGTAGTCGCTGAGAAGCGTTTCGATCGCGTCGTGATCAATGCCATCTGCCGATATTTCGAGCGTCAACGCAGGCGCTGACTCGGGATCGGTCAGTTTCATACTCAGTCACTCTCCGTTGTTCACTCCGAGCAGACTCGCCGTGTACATTGCTTGAATCCGTGCCAACCCATTCAGGAGATTGAGTGCTACCAGCACGAAGATGAATCCTGCGCCAGCGACGGCAAGCGCTTCTGGAAGCGTTGAGACGGTCCAGGACCCGATCGTGTAGTTACTCGCCGCCGTAGGACTCGCGGCGCCGAACGAGACTGTCGCGTCGTTGTAGATGAACGGCGCAGCAAGAAGCGCTGCCGCAATCGCAGTGCTGGTTACGACTGCGACAAAGGAGACAATTCCAGCCACGAACTTCGTCACGAGAAGAACGACACTAGTCCACGTCGACGGAGCGGTGACAAGCTGTTTGATCGCCTCGACGAATCCATCACCTGGAAGCGCTAGTCCATCTTCAACTCGAAATCCACTGAGAAATGATGGAACCGAAGCATCTATACCGACGAGTGATTCTGCGAGCCGCGCTTCGATCCCAGCAGCGACGGTTGCACCCGATAGCGTCAGCACTAGGATCGGAAGTCCAACCCACGTTATTAGCAGACTAACGCCAAGCGCGCCGCCGGTCACGAGCCAGGTGAAGTATACAATACCAAGCGGGAAGGCCAGCAGTAGATACAGGAGATTCTTATATGTCTGGGTACGGAGCGGCACTGAGAACATTCGATAGAGGACTGTACTCGGGTCAATACGTGACGGGGCTGATGATGTCGTTGGCATCTGTAAGTGGTTCGCAATTTGAACACTTCAATAATAAAGATACTTCAGGCTCAAAGTCTCGTTTTAGCCCTCAGCGACTCCGCATAGCACCCACATCACAGACTCTATTAGTGTAGAACCGAGCAGGTTCATACCCTAACAGACACACTACGTCAGATATGCCTCTTTCAGATCAAGGGTTTCCTTTCGGCACTCAGCTGGAACCAGACCAATATTCAACGGACTCTAAGCCAAACTCAGGAAGCTCGCCAAAACACTATGATACCGCTCTCGTACCGTATTTTCAATAGAGCAGAAGATACCGTGCTTGAATAGCGTTCGCAGGCATTGCGGTTCCTGACGGTAATGTTCTGTTGAATCTGTAGAAGGCGTCGGGATTGGCCATCGATTTAGCTGGAAGAACGGCTGTCCTAAGTGATCTGTCGATCGGTGATTTCGTGGGATCGTCCTACACAGCAGATACTGGTGAATGAAGCCGAGTGAAACCCCGAGAGATTATGGAGCAACTCGATGCTGTGAACCGACAATTCCCGCGCCGCCATCGGATTCAGTAGAGCAAAAAATTTGATTGATATTTATGCGCTGTCAAGGCGAATACCTCAGGGCTTGACTCCGAGGCGATTCACTAGGTGAGATCAGTTCCGACTGCTTCAGCAATAGAGTCGAACGCGTCTTGTTCTAAAAGTTCTAACAGCCTCTCGTTGATTTCACGAGCGATACTCGGTCCCTCAAAAACAAACCCGGTGTATAGTTGAACGAGACTCGCGCCAGCCCGAATTTTTTCATATGCTCCGGCCGCGTCACTTACTCCGCCGACGCCGATAATCGGTACATCAGTTCGCTCCGCGATGAACCGGATTTGGTTGGTCGCCTCGTCTTCGATGGGGCTTCCTGAAAGTCCGCCTGTTTCGACTTTATGTGGATTCCGAAGACTTTCGGGTCGACTCCTCGTGGTGTTGGTTGCAATAATACCATCCAAGTCGAGATCGTTAACCACTGTCAGCGCGTCTTCAACCGCTGGATCGGTGAGATCAGGCGACAGTTTGACCATCAGCGGTTTTGCACCGGCGTTCTTCAAGGTGCCAAGAATCTGCTTAAGTGACTCACGGCTCTGTAGTGATCGCAACCCCGGTGTGTTCGGGCTGGAGACATTGACTACAAAGTAATCACCTACATTGGCGACTCTCTTGTATGTATAGAGATAATCGTCCGCTGCATCTTCTAGCGGCGTTGATTTGGACTTCCCGATGTTGACCCCAACTGGCACGTCGGGCTGGGGTTCACGACTAAGACGGTCGCCTATTCGGTCAGCTCCCTCGTTGTTGAACCCCATCCGATTGATCAGGGCTTCATCTTTGGTCAACCGGAAAAGCCGTGGTCGAGGGTTTCCTTCCTGTTGTTCTGCAGTGATGCCACCGACTTCGACGTGGCCGAATCCAAGTTGGCTCAGAATACGTGGAATCTTGGCGTTCTTATCGAAGCCTGCTGCGACTCCGACTGGGGTGCGGAAATCAAGCCCGCAGATCGATTGTTCGAGACGATGATCAGATATAGTATATCGCCGGGCCAGTAATTCAGCAATCGGCGTATCTTGGACAGCCCGAAGTCCATAGTGTACAGCAGTGCTCGCGGTCTCTGGTGGCAGCAGAAAGAGGGCAGGCTTTGCGGCATCGTAGATCCTCATTACTGTAACGTCACCTGGTGCGGTATTCAATCAGAGGAACAAAAAATTCTCCCTTCCCTGTGCTTCACTCTCGTCTGGTGAGTACTGAGGGGCTCCGATCTGTCGATGGAGGCTAACAATCGTGTCCGCTTGAAACAACAATATGAGGAAGTGAGGTATCGGATTGGTCTTCACTCATCCAAATAGTAGTGGGAGCGCAGTCGTGATGGCAACGAAGAGTCCGTGGATGAGTGCTGGGATGACGAGATTATTCGTCCGGGCGTAGATCCACCCGACGATGACACCGAACCCACCCTGGGCTGCGTAGAAGAGGAGATCGCCAGCCCCCATCGCAGCAGGATCAACGTGTGCTACTCCAAACAGCAGACCACCGATAAGAATAGCTGGCCACAGATCAATGACTTCTTCGAGCGAGCGCTGTATAAGACCGTGAAAGATCACCTCTTCAGCCGGGCCGACTAGAATCAGTAGTGTCACGAGTCGTGAATAGCGGACACCTTCAGACAGTGTCGTGACTGTCGTGCGTTCGAGTCCGAGAACGTTCTGGATCAGCACAAGCGCTCCTAGCAGCCACACGAATGCCAGCACGAGGCCGAGGGGAACGTATCCCCACTCCCACGCCACAGGTCGACGAATGCCCATCCACTCTGACGGTTTTGAAATGTCGAAGGCCCGTACGACTGCTAGAGTGGCACCGATTGCAAACAGTCCACGAAGGAGTTGGACAATCACGTCACGGACGACCGGAAACTCCGCAAGTACAAGCGGATCACCACGGGCAGAGTGTCCGACCACGAACCCGATCAACTCCAACCAGACCCACAGTGCCACGGCGATAAGGACAGCTGCTACAAGCCGTCTGCTGGTTGATAGCCCTTCAGAAGTTGGCTTCTCGCTGAATCTCATTCGTGATCACCCTGAGGGTATGTATTTTCACCACCGGTCTCTCGTCCATTCACGTTCCCAAATCTCGGTGTCCACTGCGTAATACGGTGATCAATACCAAGAGAGCCATCTCGCCAGCGAATATATCCTATAAGTAACATCCCGCCGACGGCTGCAAATATCACTCTGAGGAACCCTTCTTCACCGATCCAAACCGTCGGGCCGCTAACATTGAGGACAAAGACTTCGGGAGTCTGCTGAGAGACACCCAGACCGAATACGGCACTCATACTGAAGTTATAGAACACGTGAAATCCCATCGGAAGAGCGAGATTCCCGGTTAAAGCATACACACAACCGAAAATCAGGCCAGCCAGTAGATAATAACTGTAGCCACTGAGTCCAACGACCTTGCCGCTGTGCATAAACGCAAAGATGCCGGAACTGATGAGAAGGGCGATACCGACCGCGACCCATCGTGGAACGTATCCATCGGCACCTTCAGCAAGGTTTTTCAGCATCGCTCCCCGGAAGATGAACTCTTCCCACGAGGCCAAGACGCCGATATATGCGAGCACCAAGAGCATCGCTGGCAGGAACGGGAGTGAATCGGATCCTTGGAAGAACCCGGTTACAGTTGCCCATCCGACAGCAAGCGCGGCGAGCAACGTCCCAGCGTTGACTACGATCCCGATGAACCCACCAACGGCGAACGATCGTAGCCATTCGCTGTCTAACGATAGCCCGTACTCTGCTGCCGGTCGGCGGTCGAACAGTCGTGCCCCGATTAGCACAGCAACGACGAGGACCACGGCCATCAGGCTGAATTCGAACATCTCTCGTAGAGGATGTTCGAACCGACCACGGACGACTGTCACAACAACGCCGAAGGCGAGAAACGTCACTATGAGTGGCAGGAGCGCACGCAACGGTGCGCGGAGACGTTTTGAATTGTGATTCCAAACTGGGCTGGTGAGAAGTCGCCACCCCTGTTGGAGTCTATCTGGTACCGTTCGATCGAGTGTCGTTTGTAACGACATATTCTCACCAAGGGGCAGAGCGGACGTATTACCACAGGCACGGCTTCTGGGGTGGAAGCCGTGATAGGTTTTTTATTATTACCCGGCTCTGGGATGTATATGGATGAGGACGAGGATACTGTCTTGGCGGTACTCGACGACGAGTACGCCCGAGCGATCCTCGCTCACCTCACAACTGAACCGATGTCAGTCGATGAACTCTGTACGGTCTGTGAGATGTCCGATGCGACGGCATACCGCCGTCTCAATCGGTTACAAGAAGTAGACCTAGTAGCCGAACAACAGGAAATTGATCCTGACGGTCACCACTACAAGCGGTATACAGCGACCGTCGAGACTGTCACCGTCACATTCGCTGATGGTGCTTACGAAGTAGCAGTGACGCGCTCGACAACCGATCCTGCCGACCGTTTCACAGATCTGTTCGAGGGGTTGTCCTGAGATGCTTCTCGTACAGTTGGAGGCGACTGGGACTGACCCGCTCATCGCACTCGGTGTGCTCGTCCTTTCCGTGCTCTCAGTAGTGTTGTCGCTAACTATCGCCGTAGTTTTGATTCGTGGCTACCGTCGAGGACCGGCTCATCGTGGAATGCTTTGGCTCGCAGTCGGTCTCATCTTCCTGATAACGGTTCCCGAACTGCTTCGCGTCGGATTACCAACAGCGACCGACATCGGGGACGTCGGTCGGTCGATACTTGTCAGTGGCTGTGAGCTATTCGGGTTGGGGACGATCCTGTGGGTGGTGTACGGTGGTGGGATGCGGTGATAATAGAGAGTTTGCTGATGATGGAACAGCTCAGTGTGGTGTCGGTGACCCGTAGCGTAACTGCTCTCGTTGGATTGTTTGTCGCTACGCTGGCTTATCGTGGGTACCGACGCAATGGCTCTACGAAGATGCGTGCACTTGCCATCGGTATCGGTCTGCTAACGGCAGGCGTTTTTGCGGCAGTGATATTCGCTGCTATGATTGGCGGGGGAAACGGCGTCATCTTACTCACACGAGGTCTCGTGACAGTTGTCGGCCTCTGTGTCGTGCTTTACGCCATCATCGTGGCATAGCCGTTTCTGTCGAGAAGACTGTACACACATCCTGGACGGCGCAGCTTTCACCACACATTTGTCTCGGTCGGCGTATCCGGTGGATGGTCCCCGCTTCTTGAGTATGGCA
This sequence comes from Halobellus ordinarius, assembly GCF_031823395.1. NCBI lineage: Archaea > Methanobacteriati > Methanobacteriota > Halobacteria > Halobacteriales > Haloferacaceae > Halobellus > Halobellus ordinarius. Next base: position 11,200 of record NZ_JAVQKJ010000019.1, on the reverse strand, counting down.
CCGATCCACACGTCACATCGAATTACCCGATTTAGGTCGTCGTGCTACCGAAGACCGCACTTATTTTTGCGCTCTTGGGTAGAGAATCCATGAAAATCCCGCACCTATGTCCCTGGAGCGTGAACAAGGTGCTAGGGGCTGGCTGAGGCCGATAACAATCCAGTGCATCAAGCACGTGGTTAGAGAATGGTCCTAGGCCGTGACAAGACGCGGAAACTTGTGCCAGAGAGCACGCATAGGAGGATTTCCTGTTCACGCCACAGCCCTCGCGGAGGCGTCATATGTACCTCGGAATAGACACCCACACCCGATACTCGCAGGTTGCCGTCGTCGACGGCGACGGCAACCTGCACGACGAGATTCGCTTGCCAAACGACCGGCTTGGTGAACTCGCCGAACAGTACGCCGGTGGCGAAGCTGCAATCGAAGCGTCCGGCCACTATCGCCCGGTGTACGAGATGCTCGACGAGCATCTCGACGTCACGCTCGTTAATCCATCAAAGAACCGGCTCATCGCCGATGCGACGGTCAAGACCGATCGCATCGACGCCAAACGGCTCGCGCACATGCTTCGGGCGGACATGCTCGCCGAGAGTTACGTCCCGTCGGACGAGATCCGCACCTTGCGGGATCTCGTCCGAACGAGGAAGTCGCTCGTCGAAGAGCGGACAGCTGAGAAAAACCGCGTCAGAGCTGTCCTCAAGCGCACCGACAACGCCTACGACAGCGAGCTGTTCGGTCCAACTGGGCGAGAGTTCCTGGCGGAACTCTCGCTCAGCGATGCCAATCGGACGATTGTTGAGGCTCACCTCTCCGTGATCGACGAGTACGACGAGCAGATCGAGCGGTTGGAAGAGAAGATCGAACAGAAGGTCCTGGAATCGCCAGCAGCCCAGCGGCTGCTGTCGATTCCGGGTGTCGGGCAATCGACTGCTGCGTTAATCGTCGCAGAGATCGGTGAGATCGATCGGTTTGACCGGGACGAAGAGCTGGTGAGTTACGCCGGCCTCGATCCGATGGTTCACCAATCAGGTGACACAGACGTCCACGGAAGCATCAGCAAAGAGGGCTCAGCGCCCCTGCGCTGGGCCCTCGTCCAGTGTGCCCACGTGGCTGTCCGCTACGACGACTACCTCGGCAACTTCTACACCCGGTTGAAACGACGGAAGAACCACCAAATCGCGATCGTTGCAACGGCTCGGAAGTTACTGGTCTCGATCTTCTACATGCTGAAGCGACGGGAACCATACGATCCGCCGGAGGTGAGTGCCTGAGCGATCGGTCCGATCGCTCAGGCATAGCACGGCCTGTTCTCGTCCAGACAGCTACTGCTCCCGCAATCACGTTCTCCCCACCTGCCGGACGATCAGTCATCTGTATCTGGCTGCCGTCTGGTGATTCTTGACAGCTGTTCGGGTGAACCGGTGGCTCACCCGAACAATTATTGTCCGAGACTCGTGATTTGGCGGTGCGGGATTTTCATAGGAGGATTGTTGGTCAGACTCAGCACTCGCTGGAAGTCACAGCGGGCAAGAGTGACGTGACCGCGTCACCCGACGAACGATGTTCCCAGTCGAGACGTTCGTCTCTGAGCGTCGGGCCGCGTACCTGTTGTAGCAGATTCGCTGGCGTGACGGCGTCTATTGTCCACGCTGCCGTGCCGAATCGGTGATTCGGTACGCCAGCGATCTTCAGTGTCTATTGCCCGATTCCCGGAAAAGAAGAGATGCGAGGTAGCGGTATGTGCGCAACTCACCCGCCGACAAAGAGTATCAAAGTGACTGTGGCGGGGTCAGAAGACCATCACGGCAAGTTCAGCAGAGACTACCTCACTTTATCTGGAGGCAGGATTTTTCGATCAGTCACAATCGACCAGATGTAGAAGGTGATGAAACCGATTGAGAAGCCCAACAAGTGAGAGTATATATTGAGGAAGCCGGAATCCACAGTGGGTCTCTGTGGAAATCCAGCGACTATGAAACCCGTAATAGTAAGCGTCGAAACTACTGCGAGTTCGAAGTAACCCGGTCTATCAAAGATTTCTTTCGTACCAGCAATCGCAGACCGCAGCGACAGAAGGAAAGGAAGCCAGTAAAGCACGGTGATCAACAGTGAAACGCCGAGTACAACGAACGCAACTGTCGAATCGGCGTACCGTGCCAGGATGAACGAGAGAACAGGAAAGAAGAACCGGGGCGCATTCTCAACTCGGAGACGACGTGTGATGGAGTTTTGAAGGAACGTCGAAAACTCAACGAGAGTATACCCAAGAAGTGCCATATTGAGTCCTGAGAAGCCGATCACGGTCCGTTGCAGCGGGACTGCCAACTCTAAATACGAGAGCAGGGTCGGATAGATGGTGAGGATGGTGCCGAGTGCCATCAAAAACCGCGTTCGCCTGCTATTGGTGAGAGCGAGTAGATATGCGATTGACACCAATGCGAGATATCCGAGAACGCTCGTCCGAAAATGAGACGACGTGTAATGAACAAAATTGGAAGTGTACGCCGTTATTACCGTCGGACCGGATAGTCTGAAGCTGAACGTCCGTTTAACTTCCATCGGTAATTGAAAGATATAGCCCATCACGACGATCGGAGCGGCAATCAACAGAAGATCACGAGCGCAGAACTCGCTCCACAACCGAGAGGTGAACGGTAGAATGTCCTCTTGGCCATCAGGGGAAGCGGGATCTCTCACAATCTCTCGTCTCCAGGATAGATAATGAATATTGAGATATTAAAACAACACTTGATAGAGATTGCGAGGCGAAAACCCACGGCCAAACAGTAGTTGCTGAATTGAGTGCAATAGCGTTGCACCGATAGGACGAGCACGACTCAAAATCCTGTGCATCCGGTGCACGCAGTTGAGAGCTAGTAAGGCATTCAACCGAATCGGTCCAATTTCCCACTGTATTGAGCAAACAAGAAACTCCATTATATCAATGCAAAAGATGTTCTGATACCCGTCCAAGCTATACAGCGTGCGTTCAAACTCGCTAGACCTGAGTAAAACTGTCACTTTGACAACTCAATGCTGACGATATTACCGGTTGGCGAATTCTCCGCAACAGTAATCGCACCCTCTGACTGAGCGATGATCAGGTAAACCAGCCACAGACCCAGACCGCTCCCGTGGTACAGCGGTGTTTGCTCTGTTTCGCCCACCAATACGTTTCGTTCCATTTCAGGGATCCGGGGCCCAGTATCTGCTATATCGATCCGAACAGTCTCAGTGGCCTCGCTGACAGTGAGAGTGACCTCTGGCGACGACGAGTCGTTGTGAACGACAGCGTTCGTAACAAGTTCCTTGACCGCCTGTCCAAACTCTGTTGTCGCCCGAGCAGTCACTTCCTTAGAACAGTCAACGGCGATCGTCGCTTCCGGGTATTCCGATTCTAAGCGGGAAGTAATCTGCTGGAGTCGGTCACAGATCTCAATCTCTTTCTGGATCGGTTCATCACGCAATAGCTCCGTTATTTGCCGTTCCTTTTCAGCAACCCCGAGCAGTTGATCGCTCTTATCGACAATCTTCCCAGCGGAGGCAACAATCCCACTCGTGGTTCCGGACTGAATCATTTCGGCCTGTCCTTGAATCACGTTCATTTCGTTGCGCAGATTGTGGCGGAGCACCCGATCAAGGACCGCTAACTGCTCTTGGCGTTGTTTCCGCTCGGTCACGTCCTGTTGGAAGCCGACGTAGTTGATCACCTCACCGGCATCGTTTCTCACGGGCGCAATTTCGAGATGGTTCCAAAACACCGAGCCATTCTTCCGATAGTTACGGATCTCGACCGAGACTGGCTCTTCGGCGTTGATTGCCTCTCGGATGCTGGCGACTGTGTCCGGGTCGGTGTTCTCGCCTTGGAGGAACCGACAATTCTTCCCGAGAACTTCATCGCGTGGGTATCCCGTTATGTCCACGAATGCATCGTTCACGTAAATCAGCGGGTTGTCTTCCTGGTCGGGATCCGAGATACTGATCCCAACTGGCGCGTCTTCAATCGCCTGCGTCCGCCGTGCGAGCGCCTCCTCTCGTTCTTTTCGCTCTGTGATATCATCTTGGATTGCGACGAACGCGTGGATGTCATCACCGTCGGTTACCGGCGCGATGGTCTGCATTGCGATGTACCTCTCACCGTTTTTCCGGCGGTCAACAATCTCTTCTTCCCACACGTCGCCCGAGCGAATGGTCTCCCAAAGCTCATCGAAATATTCGTCTGACATCTCTCCGGAGTTCAATATGTGTGGTGTTTTCCCGACGACTTCCGACTGGGTGTATCCGGTCACCTCTTCGAACGCCGGGTTAACGTACTTGATTGTCCCGTCCGTGTCGGTGATGTAGATTGCGTGGCCCGCAGATTCAACCGCCCGCTTGATCCGCTGGAGGTCGCGTTCGCGCTCTTTGCGATCGGTAATATCCTGAATTGTCCCACGAACCCGGGTCAGTTCTCCGTCCTCGTGCTGTGGTTCAGCGCGCGTTCGGACCCATCGTTGGCTGCCATCAGCATCGATGAGCCGAACTTCGAGATCGTACGGCTCACCCTGCTCAACAGCTTTCTCAAATGCATCTTCGAGAATTGGTCGGTCCTCAGGATGGTAATACTGGAAGCTCAGCTCCGGAGACGGCGTTGTGTCCTCTGAGAGCGCGTGGATACGAGACACCTCGGTAGTCCACCATCCGCTTTCAGCCTCAATATCATACTCCCAAGCACCGACGTTCGCAATATCTTGGGCCTTCTCGAAGAGATCGACTTGCCGTTCGAGTTCCTGTTCCCGTTCTCGTAACGTGAGCGATTGCTCACGGAGCCGAAGCAGAGCTGCCAACCGCCAGTGCAGTTCCGATTGCTGAATCGGTAATGTGACGATCTCGTCGATTGACTCCGTAACCACGTTGTCGGCCAACTGCCCGGCATCTGTATCGATGATTTTTGACCCACTCTCTGGAACCAAGAGAAGATATGGGAGCAAGACAGGGGCCAATCTCGTTTTCTTCGCCCGGAGCGCAGCAAGGTGTTCCTCAAAGGCTCCTTTATCGACAACACACACGTCAAAATCGGTGTCATCGATACTCTCCGTCAACTCAACGGCCTCGTACGAGGGGTGATCGTCGATCCATTTGATGAGTAACTTACGATTGCCTGCATCTGAAAGGAGCGGAAGAACGCGACTCCGAGCATTGGGAACCGCTTCAGGAGTATCTGTCAACAGGAATCACCTCAGTGGATGATGCTTTCGGGAGTTCGAATTCGATGCTGGTCTCGCACATATCAGCATCGCTGATCTGGAGTGTGCCCCCGTACCGCTCCAGTGTTTGTATCCAATCGGCAAGCCTTCCCATCTGCGAGAGCAGCGGCAGGATTTGTGCTGGTGACGAGGCTGCCCGGGGGGCTCAGCGGGTCCAGACGCCGGTGGCTCAGTCTTCATTGTTGTTCCACGCTGGTGTGCCAGTGAGAATTCCTCGGAGTTCGGGAAGCGGTTCACCGACGCGTAGCCCATATTCAGTGATCTCAAGTTCTCTGAGTTGGTTCTCGTAGTCGCTCGTACGCATCTTGAGGACGCCGATGACTTTCCGGAGCGATCCTTTGTATTCGACGTGGCGTAGGACGACGATGCTGTCGGCAAGGTGACTCATCCCTTGGTCGGTCGCACGGAACTCACCGGTGATCTCGTGAACTTCGTTGGTGACAATTCCTGTCACACCCATATTCCGGAGATAGCGACCGATCTTGACGAGATGCTTCATTGGATCCGTGCCGACGCCCCGCAGCGACTGTTCGAACCCGCTAGTTCCGTCGATCATCACGATCTCCGCGTCGTTGTCTTCGACTTCCGATCGGATCTGAGAGGTGAATTCGTCGATCGTGAGTTCCTCTGGCCCGATCACCTCTACCTTGAGCGTTCCCCGATCGATCATCTCGTTCAGTGGGATGTTGACGGCTTCCGCACGCTCGAAGAGCGTCTGGCGATCCTCTTCGAAGCTATATAGGACCGAGCGTTGGCCCCGTCCCGCAGCTTCCTTCATAAACTGGAGGCCAGTCGTCGTCTTGCCAACGCCTGTCGGCCCGCTCAGAAACGTCATCGTGCCAGTAGTGAGCCCTCCCGACAGCAGCGAGTCTAGTTCAGGAACCCCTGAGGAGAGTTTTGTTGAGGTGCGCTCGCGCTCGTAGCGGTTGGGGTTGAGCCGTGGCCATACCTGCATCCCCGCATCGGTGATTTGGAGTGTATGATGGCCGGATCTGACAGACGATCCGCGGAATTTCGAGACGTGAAGCGTCCGACGGTCTGGTTCTTCCCCTAGATTGATGACAGCATCGACCAGAAATTGGAGGTCGTCGTCGGGCATCGATTCAGCAGCCTGAGACGTGAGTAAGACTGTCGCACCCTCGCTTTTGAGGTAATTGACGAGTCCAAGGATCTGTGAGCGGAACTGGTGGTCGTCAGGAGCAAGATACCGAAATTCGGTAACTGGATCGACGACTACGTAGTCTGGGTCGATTTCTTGAATCTCCGTGCGAATATTCTCAACGAGTGAGGGTGTTTCCACTTCACCAGACTCAAACAGGGTGTACGTCTCTTCGCTCTGAAACTGGTCGCCGGAGGCGGAAAGATTGAGGAAATTGAGAGCGTCGATATTGAATCCGAAATCCCGGGCAGTATCCCGGATGTAGTTTTCAGGCTCACCGAGGTTGATGTACAGCCCGATTTTGTCGGCGTCGATGCCAGCGGCGAGGAAGTGCAACGAGAAAATCGACTTGCCCGACCCAGGTGGTCCGCGGACGAGGGTAGCAGTTTCAGGAAGATAACCGCCGTGTAGGATATCGTCTAGGCCTGGAACACCGGTCGGGACCCGGTTTTGATTATCTTCACACATAGTACGCAGATGTTAGTATGCTTACGGATATGTTTTCGCACATCTTTCAGTTGCTGACTGTATCCTGCGTAAATGGATTCCCGGTGTAATGCAGTGTTTGTCTGAATTGTAGGGTGTCATAGAAGACTTGTTATGGCGGTTTGTTTCACGATTATACAACCGAATTAGCCGTAAGAATGTGCCTGCGGGTTGCATATCTGAGCCGTTTGTAACAGAAAAACTCAGCATTATTCTGGTCAGTCCTCCCATTTAAAAGCCGATCTTTATTAAGCGGTAGGAAGTACTTACTCTTAGACACGGAGAGGGTCGTTGGGTAGGCTCTTGTACTTGTGTCGCACAAAACTATGAAATTACGCAACCTCTTCACAGACGACAGTGCCGTCTCGCCAGTGATCGGTGTGATCCTGATGGTCGCAATTACCGTGATCCTGGCAGCAGTCATTGGTTCGTTCGTGTTGAACCTGGGGGGATCGCTGCAGAATACCGCGCCACAGGCGACAGTTGACTTCCAGTATAATCAGAGTGGAACGCTGACTCCTGATGGAAACGTGACGGTCATTCATCAGTCTGGCGATCAACTTGAAAATAGTTCCATTAACGTTGTTGGTTCAGAAACAGGTGGCTACGCTGAAGATAGATACCAAACTGACAACTCACCATACACTGCCGGTGACACGATCTTAATAGGCGGATATACCTCAGGAGAAACGATCCGTCTTGTTTGGGAGGATCCCGAGAGTGGATCCTCATCCACGATCGCCCGAAGCAACGCACCGAACTGATCCATCCAACTGTTTGGCTGTACTGAACAGTTCTCGTTCGATATTTTCAACTGTGATCTACTGAATTGGCCATCAAATCGCGCGTGCCTACTGACTACTGCGAATCCTATCAGCAACGGATAATGTTCCGAGAGGCCTGCTGAATACAACGCGCAAATTCAGCACCGTGACCGTCAAGATTACCTGATTCTCAACTCCTATGTCCAGTAATCTATTTATGGACCACCCAGATTACGAAACTGATATCTTACGATATATCGGGGTGAGCGATCCCAATATGGTATAATGAGCAAAACAAACTTAGTTCAGGTTGCTAAGCTTTAAATATGATTCTGCCTGGCCCAAGTTACGTGGAAAATAGACACCAACTAAGAGTTGTGCCTGAAATTATACGCTCGCTCATCGGAGGTGAAGGAAAGAGCCTAAGGGAGAGCCACGGGAGGTATCGGGAATCGATGGGGTCGTTATCTTCAGAACTGACGGGGGGCCAGGTGCCGGGAAGACTGGGTGGTGGCGTGGCGGAAGAGCACCGGCTCGTGTCTATGGTTGGGTGGTTGTCGGTCTGGCGGCAGTCTACAGGGTACTCAGTGTTGTCAGTGCGGAAAGATGCACCAAGGAAAGCACGGTTCGCGGATCCACTGGAGGAGTTGACGTGATGTCAAGTGAACCGAAACTGCGGGGCTTGATGCTATCTCTAATGGTGGTTTCGTCCGTATTCGTCGGCGTCGTAGTCTTCTCAGGATCAGCGAGTGCAGCCAATAATACAGTTCAATTCGACTTTTCTTCAGCTTACAATGCCGATGTCGTATATGGAGAAGACCAGTCTGGGGACTTTGATGGCTGGGGGGCATTAGTTACAAATACTGTTGCTGGTAATAATTTGAATTCCGGTGATGGATTACCGGATGATGGAATTTTCTCCTCAACTTCGACCCACCCCAAGATAGAACTCGCTACTACTCATAACAACGCCGGTAACAACGCCTGGCAAGCCTCTACAACGAGTGAAGAGACGTTCACTGTTTCAAATGGACAGTATGCAACGGTTCATGTGATTGCCTCTGCCGGGGGAGCTGGTGCCGGTTCACCTGCAAAATTCAAGGCCAAACTTCACTATGGTGATGGCACTTCCTATACGTCTCAAGTATTCACAGTGCCGGATTGGTATGGAAGTCCACCTAACAATCCGGGATACGCCCTCAAAGATGGTATGGACCGATGGTATCATGAGGGTGACCCCTCGGTTTCCCCGTCATATTACCAGGATGCAGATGACCCTGGAATCTGGGGGTTTGCAATATCTGCTAACTCGGATAAGACGTTAGAGAAAATCACGATCAACGTTACCGAAAATGAGGCAGGTTCGTTCAATTTCTTCGGTGGAGCGGCAACGACAAAATCGAGCGATGCTGTTGTATCTCCGACCGGAAGCACGCCCACACTCTCAACGACCCCGATCTCGGACGCCCAGACGGGCAACACGAATGAAGTGACAGTTACGGTAACGTTCGACGAGGACATGACCCAAAATACAGGTGATGTCACCGTATCGCCGGACGTGAACGGTGACCTATCGACTGCTCCGACAGTCGAGAATAAACGGTGGACTGATGCTCAAACCTTTAGAGCAGATCTTCAATTTGCGGATGATAACGAGGAGGTAACCGGAGTAAGCTTGGAAGTCGATGGAGCGAAGGACTTAGACGGGAATGAGATGAGCAGTGCTGTATCGGCGACGTATGATGTCGATACGACGAATCCGAAAGTGAGCAGCTCCTCGGTTTCGAACACGCCGATAACTGATGGAAATGCAGGAAATCAGCAGACAGTCACTGTTGAGTTTTCAGAGTCGATGGATACATCGACGACTCCAACTGTCGAGATAACGGGTGTGAGTGGTGGTCCGCTCACAGTCACGGAGAGTTCGTTCAGTGATTCCACTTGGACAGGGGCGGTCACTATCGCCGACAATAACGAAGACGTGACAGCAACGCTTGAGGTGAGCGGGGCTGCCGATTCGAACGGAAACGTGATGAGCAGTCCGGATTCGTCAAACACCTTCACAATCGATACGAAGAATCCAACGGGAAGCACGCCCATTCTCTCACCCACGCCGATAACTAATGCGGAAACAGGTAATGACAATGAGGTTACGGTCACCGTGTCATTTGGCGAGAAAATGACCCAAAATACGGGTGATGTCACCGTATCGCCGGACGTGAACGGTGACCTATCGACTGCTCCGACAGTCGAGAATAAACGGTGGACTGATGCTCAAACCTTTAGAGCAGATCTTCAATTTGCGGATGACAACGAGGAGGTAACTGGAGTAAGCTTGGAAGTCGATGGAGCGAAGGACTTAGACGGGAATGAGATGGGCAGTGCTGTATCGGCGACGTATGATGTCGATACGACGAATCCGTCCACTGGCGGGGGTGGAAGTAGTATTTCGACAGGATTCTCGATCGATGAGCAGGATACTGAAACCACGACCAAAGATGGAGAGATGCAGGCCACTATTACTGGATACAAAATCGGGGATACATTATCTATCCCGACTGAAAACGCAGATACGAACACAATAACAGTTGAGCAAGTAAACGTCTCCTTCGATATGGGGACAAACGCCCCGAACGATATGAAGATCCAAGCCGGAGCGAAACCACCACAAGGCGTCCCCGAATACAGTAATGCTGAGCAGACGGATTACGTGAGTATTACCATCGACGGTAATCTCGCAGACAAAGTCACAAACGGTGAAATTACAGTGCGGCTTGCGGAAGAACGGATGCCTGTTGACCCGTCAGTAGTCGACATTTATCACACGAACGGCGAGACGTGGAACCAAGCTGAAAGGACGTATCTCGGCAACAATACGTATAAGATCCACACACGGAGTTTCTCGACGTTCGTTGTCGTTGTAGAGCATACAACTGAACAAACAACGAGCGCCCAGACTATTACGTCAACGCCGACACCAACGGTGACTGAACCTGCAACATCAATTGATACGACAACTAAAACAACGTCGGCATCAACGACAACGGAAACGTCTACACCAGGGTTCGGAATTGTATTAGCATTTGTCTCGCTGCTGGGTGGGGCTCTTCTCTTACGTAGACGGTAGCCGTCATTCGTCATTCCAAACCGTGATCCCAGTAAAACGCGATCGACGGGGTGCGAAACGCCGCGCTAAACGGTAGTGGTCCGCTATACCGTCGTAGACACGCCTGACACTCATCGATAGTGAAATACGAGACAAGCACCTCAGCAGGCACCGACTGTTCACTCGCATCGAGAACCACCGTCTGAATCTCTCCGCTACACTCGGGACAGATCCCTTCCTGTACGAGACCAAACTCGGTCGCTTGCTTGCGCTTGAGCGACTCCAGCAACGCCGATCCCGAATTCGCACGCGCCTGCGCTGGCGTCACGATATACCCCGTCACCGGCTGGTCACAGGACAGACACTGTACCATAAAGTACTGGTCATCTAACCCCGCCTCAAGCTGCGTTCCACCACAGAACAGGCACATCCCTTC
>NZ_JAVQKJ010000018.1:0-65280 GCF_031823395.1 Halobellus ordinarius | reverse complement strand
ATCGCTAGCCGTCTGAGCGATCCCATATCGCCAGACGGCGTCCAATTCCCGGTTAGCTTGACGGTATTTTCCTGTGAGAGCGTCTGAAACTACAGTCAGTTAGCGGCAAAACAAGGCATCTCAAAATCAACTTTACAAATCAGTCAACACAGAGAAATCATATAATACTTGTATAGACCTGTGGACGAGTCCACCACTCGTTCGCTCACAGCGTCTCTATAGATCCGGTGATTCACGCTGGAGTCGGTAATCGAATCTCGATTGTGGTCCCTTGGTCAGATTCCAAGACCTCAATTTCACCATCTAACGTCGTGACGATCCAATAACTCAACCACAGTCCGAGCCCCTGTCCATGAATCAAGGGTGTTTCTTCGCCCGTCTCTAACACAGCTCGTTCCAGTTCGGGAAGCCCAGGCCCGCTATCACTCACACGAACGACAACCCGAATATCCGTCATCTCCGCCTTAACTTCGATCGACGCAGGATCTCCACTATGTTTTGCGGCATTATCTATGATTTCGAATAATACCGTTTCAACGCGCGGAAGCGTCTTTGTAATAGCTGTCTCTGGCGTCTCAACGGTTATTGACCCGTTTGCATACCGCATCTCACATTCTGAGGCGACCCGCTCAATCACAGGAACGATGTCTAGCGGCTCTAATTCGACCGAAAGATCACGGTTCTGTTCGATCTCTTGGGCCGATTCAGTCAGATTAAGTAACCGACTCCCAGCCGTACTGATGAGTTTCGCCCGTTCGGCTTTGTCCTCGTCTAGTTCATCCGCAAGCATCTCCGCATACCCACAAATAACAGTCATCTCGTTCCGTACATTGTGCCGAAGGACACGGTTGATGACGCTGATCAGCCCTTCTCGTTGACGGCGGTCGCTCGCGTCACGAACCATAAGTTGGATCCCGACAATATCGTCAGGGGTTTGCTCCGACTCGGGAACACTCCCATCATAAATGGGGACACCCCGAATATCGGTGTAGACGATACTCCCTGATTTTGTCTCCAACGGAAAGTCCCGTGCTTCAGCTGGCTCTCCGTTCAATACTTGCTTGATTTTCTCATATGCCCAGTCGGTTGTCTGCGCATCAGGATGCGTGACGGTGATCGATTGCCCCTCAAGCTCTTCGGGCGAATACCCCAAAAGATCCCGAACACTCTCCGAAGAATACGTAAACGCTCCGTTTGTGTCTGCTCGGAATACGGAATCGAAGCTCGACTCGATAACAGCACGATAAATCGCTTCCTGTTCGTTCAATCGCTCTTCACGCTCTGTGAGTCGTTTCTCGTAGGTTTGTCGTTCCAGGGCCTGGCCCGAGAGTCTAGCGACTAATTCGACAAAGAACTGTTCAGCGTCGGTGAAGGAATCGCTCTGTGGGTCGTCGTCAGCAAAACAGGCTGTCCCGTAGGTTTCCCCGTCGACGATGATCTTTGCCCCAATATACGCACCGAGGTCAAACGTCTGAACAGCAGTTTCGGAGACTGCAGATGAGATGTTCGCATTTTGAATAGCGAGTGGACTTTCGATTTCGACGGTTCGGCGGCAGTAGGCTTCGTCGAGCGGACAGCTTTCCCCGGGTTGAATTAACGGATGGTCACCAACTGACTGAACAATCTCTTGCCTACCGGCAGTAATTCGTGTGAGAAAGCCAATCGAGAGATCAAGATACTCGGTGCCAAGTTCAAGCGCGCGCGTGATCTTCGTCTCAATATCCTCTGTTATAGGTGTAAAGATCTCATAAACTTGGGCACGGTACGCTGCGGAGTCCATAGGTACTCATCTACGGGATACAGAATGAATTTTGTTATGAGGGTGTCATCAGTGATTCATCCAGCACTCGCATTCTACTCCGAGCTCAGAGAGTTGACGACAAAGACAGTTCTCTCCAGAGACTTCAGACGGATTCTACGTAGCGATAACGCACTATGTATCCTTCCACCCCAAGCGTTATTGTGAGTTTGACACCGAAAACATACAAGCATCGCTGCGTATAGATTGCCTGTCCCGGAAGGGACAAATCCGGGCAATACTACCGGGTTGCTCGGTATAGTACCGGGCTGGCACCCCGAAACCACTGCTTTCGTGATCGGCCCTTATCGAGAGTATCTATTCAGCAGTGAACTCAACGCCGGTGATCTCGAAGCGTGCGCCCCCTTCGGAGCTATTCGTGACGCGGATATCCCACTCGTGGGCCTCAACGATTCGCTGCACAATGCTCAGTCCGAACCCAGTTCCCTCGTCATTCGTTGAATAACCTGTCTCAAACACGGCTTCAGCATCGGTTCCCGAGATACCTGGGCCGTCATCTTCGATATAGAAGCCGTCCTCCAGACCGCCGACTGTTACGGTCACAGTACTGCCACCGTGTTCAACTGCATTCCGAATAAGATTCTCAAAGAGTTGTTTGAGCCGAGAGTCATCAGCCACTATTGTTCGATCGGTTTCGATAGTAAGTGAAGCTCCAGCCGTGTCAACGTTCTCCCAACACTCTCCAACGACGGCTGTGAGGTTGATCGCCTCCGTCTCAGTCACGGCCTCGCCCTCCCGTGCCAGCGTCAGTAGATCTTCAATAAGAACTCTCATTCGATCGTGCGCCCGCTCAACAGTCTCTAAATGTGGACTTTCACAGTCGTTACGTGCCAGTTCCGTATATCCCGAAGCCACACTCAGTGGGTTCCGTAAATCGTGTGAGACGATACTCGTAAACTCTTCTAAGCGCTCGTTCGCCCGCTTTACTTCCTCACGCTCCGTAATATCGATGTACATCGCCAGCGTACCAACGACTTCACCGGACGCGTCTTTTCGTGGAACTGCTCGCAACAGCGTCTCGACAATATCACCGTCAGCAGTGACCAGTTCACGGGATTCGTTGGTGAAGTTACCCTCCAAAGATCGCTCGTATCCATCATCGTCAATCAGTTCCTCCCGGGGATCGGGCGTGTAGAATTCCGCCAGTTCAGTACCGACGAGTGTGTCTGGTTCGATTCCGAGTGTTTCTGCGAACTGGTTGTTGCAGTCCTCAATGATTGGCCTGCCGTTTGCTGCTCGTGTGACGACCGCCATCACAGGAGCCTCTTCAAATAACGTCCGATACTGCTCTTCAAGCCGGTCGGTCAGGTCTTCTAACTCCTCAGTTTTCTCTTCGAGCCGCTGGCGATACGACTCGCGTTCAGTCACGTCGGAAACTGTTACTAACTGGCCGGTCGTCACCTCACCAGCTAAGAACGGCGTGCTCGATACGTCATAGTATCGTGTTTCATCGTCCTGCGAAATCGTTAGCACATCTTGTTTTGTGAGATGCTCAGCAAGTGCTGTATTCACCGTTTTGAGCGATTTGCCAAACGACTCCTCAAGGGTGGGGAATAGTCTGCGAGCTGCTCGGTTGTAGTCCCGAATACAGGTGTCCTGATCGAGAAAGATCGCTGGTTTGGTTGATCCTCCAGTTAGTCGGATCGTCTCAAACCGCTGCCTGTAGAAGAAGAGCGTTCCAACGGCGAAGAGCGCGACGCCGGGCGGCTCATACATTAACGGGAGCAGCCAGTCAACGTGGCCGCCAATAATCGTTGCAATAGCTGGCAGCCCTGAGAGGCCAATGAGAATGACGAGCGGACGACTGTCACTTCCAGTATGGTAGAATCGTTCCAGAAGGACGAAGAACCCAACAGCGATGGCGGCATATGACAGTCCTAAGACGACCCAGTAGAGCAGCTCGTGGTGGATCACGAGGTGTGGAAATGGCTCAGTCACCCACTCGGTCGTAAAATAGAGATTGTGGAGTGGGTTCGTGACTTTGAGTGCGGTAAAAAAGAGGAATGTCCAGAGGATGAGATTCCGGAACGGGGTGTGTCGTGGTGACCGACTCGTATAGGCCGCACAAAAGTAGAGCCACGCTCCGACAGCGACGAACGCGAAGACAAAGCCGAGTATATAGAAGGCGATCTTTCCCGAACGTGTCGGTACGATCAGGTACCCAAGGTATCCGATAGACCACACAGCAACGGAACCGAGGAAGGCAACGAGTCCTTCCCGTGTCCCTGGATGCTTGATCTTCCGTGCTTGCGGAACCGTCGCCACACAGGCAAGTGCAGACAACGCGAAAATAATGATGTGACCGACTAGGAGAGGGTCCACCATTCAGATACCAAGCAGTTCTCTGGCTGTCAGATAGTTCTTGGGGAGTGCTTCAACGTAGTATATCTGACCTTCTCACGGTTAATAAGCACGCTTGCTCTAACGGCTGACAGCAGACTCGTGGAATAACTGTCCGTGTTGTAGTTTAGTGGAACCCCAGAACTCGACTCAGGTCTACTAGTAGTTGCTGAGTTTGGAACGCCCCCTCACCGAAAGTCCCTCTGAGAGTTTTGCCTCTACATACTGAAGATCTACTAGTGAGGGTGTCTAGAACACTTCGCAGGGCTTCTTTTCACACTGTTGAGTTTGAATCACCCATTGGAACGCGCTTGCGAACTGATCGTCGGTAGATCCGTGAATAGACAGTCAATCATTGTTGTGGGTATCTGAGTGAAAGGTGGGGTTGATCTAACAAGTAGCATACACAGTAGATATACCTGTAGTGAACGATTCCTGTGTGGGTGTGGGAAGTCTTCTATGACACACTGTAATATAACTCGCCCAGCTTAATTGATCGATATGTCTCAAGATACTATCGTCTATCAGCGTCTCTACGAGGTGATGGACGATTCAGCCCTGTCACTAGTGGAAAAACAACGCCGGGGCCTCGCACTAGGGCGAGAGTTCTTAGGGGTCGAACATAGTCATATCCAGCGCCGCAACGACGATTCCACGACAGATACCGTCGTCGCCAGCGATGGAAACAACCCCGATCTCACCGAGGGTGTGACACTCGATCGCGCGACGACGTACTGCCGACGTGTCATCGATACCAATGGCCCGGTCGCACTCACTGACGCCTCCGAGGAGGGCTGGGCCGACGACCCTGCCTACCAGGAACACGGACTCGACTGCTATCTCGGCACGACGATTTTCGTCCACGACGACGTGTACGGCACAGTCTGTTTTTCCTCCCGAGACGCCCGCGGGAGTTCCTTCACCAGCGAGGAGAAAGCCGTCGTTGAACTCCTCGCCAGACTCCTTGGACGCGAAATCGAATCTGCCCACCACGAACACCACGTCACGGAGACACAGCAGGCCCGAAAACGAGCCGAGAATAAATACGAAACACTCCTCCAGCAGGCCCCCGACGCCGTGTTTCTCGCTGACGCCGACACTGCCAATATCTCCGAGGTCAACGAGCGAGCCGCCGACCTGACCGGCTACGCCCAATCCGATTTGAAAGAGATGTCGGTCATCGACTTGCATCCACCAGAAGAGCGTGACCGGTACGCCGAACTGTTCGGCACCGACTTCTCAGATGGTCCACGCGACCGGTTTGCGGACGGCACGCCGTTATATATCAGGCGCGCTGACGGGACCGACTGTCCCATCGAGATGAGCGTCACCTCTGTGGATATCGACGGCCAAGAATTCGTTCAGGGCATAGTTCGGGATATCTCAACCAGGCGCGAGCGCGAACAGGAACTGGCGCGGACCACAGAATTCCTCAAGCAAACGCAAGAAGCCGCCAACCTCGGCGGCTGGGAGTACGACCTCCGCTCGGAGACGCTCCGATGGTCCGACGAGGTCTGTCGCATCCACGGCCTTCCACCAGAGTACGAGCCTACAGTCTCGGAAGGGCTTGATTTCTATCATCCGGACGACCAATCGATCATCAGCGATGCCTTCGAAGAACTCACTACCGAGGGCGAGCCCTACGATCTGGAACTCCGTCTCCTGACCGCGGACGATACCGTCCGATGGGTGCGGGTGATCGGTCGCCCAGTGTATGCCGAGGACGAAGAGATCGTCGCGGCGCGGGGCGTCTTCCAAGATATCAGTGGCCGCAAGGAACGCGAGCGCGACCTGCGAATAAAGAGTCAGGCCCTAGAGGAGTCAACGGTCGGCATCACAATCGCCAACGCGGACCAACCGGACCTCCCCATCGTCTATGCCAACGAAGGGTTCACGCGGCTAACGGGGTACCCCAAGCAGCGACTGTTGGGGGACAACTGTCGGTTCCTTCAGGGTGAAGAGACTGACGAGGCTACAGTGACCGAAATACGCGAAGCAATCGAGTCTGATACGCCGATTCGGACAGAGATACTCAACTACCGCGCCGACGGAACACCGTTCTGGAATCAACTGACGATCGCTCCCGTTACAGGCACTGAGGATGAGGACGTGACCCATTATGTTGGGATTCAAGACGATATTACGGCGAAAAAACGGCGTGATGAGTTAATCGGGGTTCTCAACCGCGTCCTCCGGCACAATCTCCGGAATGATATGGGTGTGATTATCGGATTTGCCGATATGATCGCAGAGCGAACCGAGGGCGAGACTGCCCAGATGGCACGACAAATCAGCGAGAAGAGCACGGAACTCTCTGCCCTGAGCGAGAAAGCACAGGCCCTCCAGAAGGCGGTACAGAGCTCCGAGCAGCTCGCTCCGCGTGATGTGCAGGCGGATGTTGAGGCAACTGTAGCGGAGTTGCGAACGGAGTTCCCCGAGACCGAATTCAGCATCGAGACTGCTCCCTGCGAGGACGTAATGGCAACCGAAACCCTGCGGTTGGTCCTGCGGGAACTCGGAGAGAATGCCGCAAAGTACGGCGACTCTTCGGGAGTAACATACGGTATCGAGATGACGGAGGATGGCGAGGTGGCCATTCATATCCAGGATGGCGGCCCAGGTTTGCCTGAGATGGAACGGCACGTATTAGAAGTAGGGCGTGAGACGCCCCTGAGACACGGGTCGGGGCTTGGACTGTGGATGGTCAACTGGATCGTCACCGGGCTGGGTGGCGAGGTGACCACCACTGTCGATGACGGGACAACGGTCACAGTTCGACTCGCGCCAGCTGCGGAGGGAGCGGTGCCGGAGCATCGAGACGCAGCACTCAGCACCCAAGGCGAGTAGCCACGTGGCTCGCTTGTGATTCTGTTAGCAGCCCATCGGGGAGTATCGATGAGATGACGGGGTCTTCTGTGTGAGATGTGCGCGTTGTACTGAACAGTTCTCGTTCGATATTTTCAACCGAGATTTACTGAATTGGCCATCAAATCGCGTATGCGGATCTATCGAATAATATCTAATCGATAAATGGTTGGGCATACAATATGTCTGAAAACCCTCTTAGTACAATCAAGCAACTCGTAGACAGCGCTACCGAAGAAACAGACAACGGCGAAATACGGTTCAAAATCCGAACAGCCAGCCAATTAATCGATGCCGTACAATATCACAACGAGGACTTGTTGGAAAAAATAGAAGATGCCGATCTCGATAATGAATTAGAGAAGCAACTACGAGATATGGGATATTTGGAATAGACCTCTACGCTCTGTAAAGGGTACTCACTTATCGGTCAGTGTCGAAAATTATTCTTCGAGTTTGTCTGTTACCGTCTCGAAGAGCCGGTCTGTCCACGCTGGGAAGACGAGAGCAACGAGGGTTCCAACGACGACACCAGCAACAATACCCTGTGTAATATCTTGGAGAACTGTCGTTCCGAGTGCCGCTCCGAATGTCACTCCAACCAGCATTGCGAAGACAACCCGTTCTCCGTCAGTGTCGTCGGAATCCTCAGACATCTGTATCGGACATATCTCCGGGAGGCAAAAATAACTGAGGCGGCGTTGCGTGAGCTGAAATGACTCCTCGGTTCGCACTCTTCAGCGACCAGCTGTTTCAGATAAGAACCTGTTTGAAGAATAGGATTTCAACAAGGCCGAATAGTGCTATGGCACTCTCGCCACTATGCTGGAAATACCCCGGTGAGAGTCAGATTGACTGCAACTAGACTGACATAGAGTGCGTAAGCTGCCGTTCCTTTCGCCATACGACCTGTGTTCGGCCAAGGGGAGCGTTCTTCGGGCGGGGTCAGATCGTTAAGCTCTCGACGAAGTCTGTCTGGCATCCAATTTGCAGTGATGAAGAGACCGACGAGTGGTGTAACAAGAGGTTGGCTGACTGATACAGTGAAGTCGCTGAGTGAATGCTGTTCGTTCTGGAACTCGGAATCTTCAGTTGCGTCTGTATTGTTGGGCTGAGTAGGAGGTGAGTCCTGCTGCCGTTTTTCTGTATTGATCAGTTGTCTCAGGGCTACAGAGTCGATCATTCCGTCGTTGTCTGTCAGTGCAACTAATTCTTCCTCTCCCAGAGTCGCACTGGGGTCTCCATAACCCTCGTACAGTTTTTCGAGAGTTTCAAGACGCTGCTTCCGTTTCCGCTCTTCCGATCTAGTGTCGTAGTGTTTGTTCAGCACAGGTACGGAAACATCGACCCGATCACAGAGTTCATCTTTCGGCACTCCACGATCAATCTGATGCTCAATCGACCACCGACGGAGTGGATGCGGACTATGGCTTGAGGGACACTCGGATGCATGAGCGCTCTTGGTAGCCTCGCACGTCTCGACATCCCTGTCGTGCGGGCACGTATTCGAGTACACACAAGGTCGTGTCAGTTTGTATAGATCCCGACGAATTGTATCGACAGTGGGGCGTCCCGATTCCGTGGTGAGAAGCGGTTCTCGATCGAACTTGTCCGTCACGTCATACCGGTCTGGGTTGCTGAGATATTGCCGTATCACATCGGCTAACTCATTCGAGATATTCACTGACCGTTCGCCATCAGAACCATTCTTCAACGGTGTTCCCTTTATCTCGGGATCTTCCGCTGGTCTGTGACGGAATCGGATCACCTGTTCATCCAAGTCAACATCGACAATATCGATTCCATGGAGGCACCCAACCCGGTTTCCCACCTCATAGAGCACCGCATATTCGACGTGACGACGAGAACCGGGTTCATACTGTCTCAAGTATGCAAGTACTTGTTCCACTTGTTCGTCGGGAGGCTTCTCCTGACACACCTCCACGTCGTCAGAGAGATTTGAAGTCGGGACTTTCGTTGGGACGTCCTCAGAGACGGCTTCAATAGACACACAAAACACAAGAAATCGACGGACCACGGCGAGAGTTCCATTCAGACTTACCTTGTTTTGCCCAGTATTATCCTTACACCAAGACTTGAAATTTTTCAGATCCCGCCCGCTGAGGTTATTGAGGTTCTTAATGTCTGCCGTCCCGCACCATTCCACAAACAGGTCAACTCCAGGACGGATCGTTTCGTTTAACGACTTGTATGAGGCGTCGTCTTCACGCTCTTTACAATACATCTCGCTCGCATCCTGGGGAGTGATTGGATCCAAATCTGATGTCATTTATTGTCATTTAGAGATCTGAACCAGTCGTTTATAAAATTTTACCTTGTATCAATCACTATTTGTGAAAATATTGTGGAATTGTTTTTTCTCTTGAAATCGAAAAATTTTCTTTTCTAATCTATACTCAATATCCACTCGTCATTGTACTAGACCATCCTCAATAGTTAGATTCGATATATTCGATTATTTCCCAAATCCTGAGGAAGCGCACGCGCCCCTCGTAGTACGTGTTGCCGATCACACCAGCTATTGCTCGTTCCGCGTTCCGGTCGTCGAGTAGTATCCCCACAGTGTCGTGAGCTGTCGAACCCAGAAGCATCACCGCGGCTGCAGGCAGTTCTGAGTCAGTTTTTCGTAGTTCGTCAGGGTTCGTCTTTTCAAACTCCGCCAATCGTTCGTGTACGCGGTCCATAATTTCGCCAGCGCGTGGGCCGTCGTGAACGCGTACACCCAGTTGCACAGTGTCGATGAGTGTGATCCACGGTGTCGTGTCTGCCCGATCGACCCAGTCGATGCTGAGGTACCCTCGTTGTTCTCGTAACTCCTCTACGACGCCGGGAGTCAGATATAACTCAACTCCCTGTTCCTTGACGTACTCGATGAACGTTTGGTACTGGGACGTGTCTGTCCCCCCGATCGTTCGGAGAAAACTCGTATCGAGAATCAGGGCGGTTGGAAGTGGCGAGGGATGCTCGTCACTCATCGATCAGTTGGTAGGGGCCCTGCTCAATCGCTCGCTCGTGAACATCAACATCGAACGCCTTGTCAACGAGTGTTGGATCGTACTGCTGAATCACAGCGACAATCCGTTCGATGGCTTGTGTGACAGCAATCGCTTCGACGGCTGGGATGCCGAGATCATCTGCTACACCGCGGCGTGTCGTCTCTCCGTGTAGATACTCCAGTGTCGAAATCACTGCGGATGCGAGTGAGGCCTGCCCGTGACGGTCAACAAAGAGTTTGAGATCCTCATCAACACTGACTGCCCCGTAGACGGCAATAATCGTAGGTCCGATTTCCAGAGTCATCTCACCGGTCCAGTCACCGCTCACAGGCTCAGCACGCCACCGTGCTGAGCCCTCATCATACTCGTCAAGTTCTTCCGCAATCCCGAGTTCAGCCAGCGTGTTGGCGTATTTGTACGCGGTGCTTTTCGAGAGGTGCTGTCGCTCCCGGACCGAAGGAATCGTCGTAGGGGAGTGAATCAACAGGTCAGTGTAGAACCGAGCGAGTTCGGGCGTACTCAACAGCTCCTGGACAGCGAAGAACTGGTGTGCCGTGTCTCCGGCATCCGGAGGGCGAACCGACGTCGGAGCGTTCGACATAGTCTATAGTACACAAACTATAAACTAAAGTGTTCTGGGAGTCACGCTTGATGGAGAGGACTCCTGATATTGATTCATCGAATTATCTGACGGCTGGTAATGCGGAGATATACTGCGATTGTGATTGTTGAGAAGAAGGATGTGTCAAAACGAACTTGACGGGATTTGAACCCGCTCTTCTCGGTTCTCGCTTGCTGCGCTTCCGACTACTGCGGAACCAGCCTGCATCGCATCTCGGGCCCTCATTAACTCGATTCCTTCGCCAGTGGTTCACGTAGGTGTTCGCTCACGTGTTGGCAAAAAGTGTCACCGATAGTGGGGTTTCGGAGCGGGCGTCGTTGCGTGGGACGGCAGGGATGTTCGTGAATCGTGAACACCGGAATGTTGTTGCAGGATTGGGGTGTGTTCGTGAAACAACCGGTGTTTTTTACCGCTGTTGTTGCAGGATTGGGATGTGTTCGTGAAACAGCGGTGTTTTTTACCGCTGTTGTTGCAGGATTGGGATGTGTTCGTGAAACAGCGGTGTTTTTTACCGCTGTTGTTGCAGGATTGGGGTGTGTTCGTGAAACAACGGTGTTTTTCACTGGGATGTTATTGCAACACCGGGTGTTCGTGATTCGTGGATCGTGAACATCTGGGTGTTATTGCAAGATCGGCGGGTGTTCGCGTTAACACCAGTGGGCGTGAACGTTAACATCCGGGTGTTTTCGGGCCCTGTCGTGAACGTTCAACGTTTTTGCTGCGAAAAAACGCGTGTTGATACCCGGGGTCACGCCGGGTCGGGTGCCGGGACAAGAGTAAGATCGGACCCGAGTCGCCCGCCGGTCAGTACGTGCTCGTACGCTTCACGCCGATCCAAAATCGTGCTCACCGTCGGGTGCGTCCAGGGCGTGTGCGTAGCGATCGATCGGATCGACTCATCACCCGCCGCGTTCAACACGCGTTCAACGGCGTCACGAACGTCGTCGTCGATTATCAGGTATTTGCCCGCCTCGTCGAACCGGAGACCGGCTGGCGTCGCGCCGTGGTAATACCCGGCATCGATCCGGGACTCAGTCTCCTCCCGGCTCTTAGCGATATATCGCTGTTGAGCTTCGTGCTCCGACGCGGCCTGGATTAGCTCCACGGCGACGCTCACTGGATCGTCTAGATCAAGTTGTTCACCCGTCGACGCGTCGTGGATCTCAACGCCCTGGGATCGGCACTTGAGGATTAACCGTGTGACTGAGTCAAAGTCCCGTGCGAACCGTCGCACGCCGTCTGCCTGGATCGCGTCGGTGATCCCAGCATCGATCCGTTCGATGAGACTCTGCCATTCGCTCCGATCGTCGTCGAACCCGCTCGACCACCTGCCGTCGTTGAAGATCGTGAGTTCCGGGTCGTCGAACGTCTCCTCGGCATACTCCCGGTTCCGTTCTTTCTGCCGTTCGATACTCCGATCCGATTCTTGCGATAAGCGTGTGTACACGTCAACGATCATCGGTCAGTCATTCACTGTGAGTTCGATTTTGTTGCTCGCGCTCCCGGCGGACCATTCGATCTCGTCCCCCTGGGAGAGGTCGAAGAACTCGGCCATTTGCTTCGGAACGGTGATGCGGTACTGTTTCGTCTGTCGGGTCTCCCCGTCGGCAGTCGTTACCTCTGATTCGGTGACTTGCACGGTTGTTGAGGGCATCTCTTAGTTAGTATAACGTGTTGTACTAACTATAGCGTTACGAACGGATGGTAAAGGAACACCCCTACCGTTACCGCTCACCGAGACGTGTACACGGGGTGTCCAGAACTACTCAGAGTGCGGTCACACTACTGTGCGCTTGGTCATTTTTTCAACCTGATCGCTGATTCCGTTACCCGACCATTAAATAATTTGTTTGTCACATCATAATAGATTGGTAGGTGTGAAACGAACGGTTATCAGCCTATTTGAACCAAAGACCGACCGCCGTCATTCGATTTCGTACTTTGTATGTAGGTGTGAAGCGGGAATCGGAGATATTCCGGTGCTGTACATCGATTTTCACACCTACCGTCTTGTGTGAAATTGATTTACTAGAAAATGATAAATTCGTGTGTTACTCATTATCAAGCAGGCTTACTTTTTTAAGTAACTGAGTATTTCCATTATCGTATGAAATACCGTCCACTTGACAACGGTTCCTGGCGTGTTCACTTCGACACCGCCGAGTACAACATTCTCCTGGACTCTGCTCCGCATCGAAGAGCCCGTATTGCGGAACGTGTGATGGCCCACTCACCCCGGGTCGGAACAGTGTCGGGAATCGCTCTCAACCAGTTCAGCAAAATACAGACACCACACGGTCCGATTTGGTTGCTTCACGTCGAAGCGAAAGATACGACTAACCGAGACGGTTCGCTCCTTCCACGTGAGGTGTGGATTTGTGAGCCTCTCATCCGAGAGATTGAGGACTTCACCGGCGTTGAGGATCTGGATGCCCATAATGAACCAACACCACTCTTCCGGGAGTCAAAACGAACTATCCAAAATTGGGTGACAGAGACAGCAGAGAATGCAGGAACCAAAACCGGTGACGAGGACTTCTTAAAGATCTCGTCACACGACTTCCGGCGCTATTTCGCGTCGCATATGCTGTATCGACACGGGGTCGATCCGGAGATCGTTCGCCAGCTCGGGGGGTGGCAGTCACCCAAATCAATGAAGGAGTATCTGCTACTCCCGAACGACGTGTTGGCCGAAGAACTCGGGGAAGTCGGTCTACTCGGAGCAGAAGCCGACAGGCGTCCAGCAAGGGGTACACCATATCGAGAAGGACTCGCGCTTCGAACGCTCGCCGCAGAGATTGAGGAGAGTGGCCACGAGGATCAGAAGCGTCTCGCAGAAGACATGGCGGAGCTATTCGATGACGTGAACGATGTGGATGTGGCAGTAGCGGGGTCAGCTGGAGCTGCAGAACGGGCGGCATCAACGATGGCTGATAATGCGCAATCTTCTTTTATGCAAATCGATGAATTACACTCCGACGAAAGCGGGACGATTGATCCGACAACGGTGGTTAAGACGGCCAAGGGGATGTATCTGACCGCCCTCTTTGGCGTATCCTGGACCATTTCCTTCGGCCCGATATTTTGATTACTGGTTTGCTCTTCCGTAGGTAATTATGAGGGTGTCATAGCACTATTCGCAGGACTTCTCTTCACACTGTTGAGTCTGAATCACCCATCGGAACGCGCTTGCGAATGTATCGTTGCAGACAACAACACCGCGTGTTGAAGAGAGCATAGTACACGTTCACTTCGCACTTAAAAAGCAGAGTGTATGTTGAAAACAACAACACCGCGTGTTGTTTTTGTGAGGAACGTGTGTTGACAAACTCGGTCACGTTGGGTCGAGTGCTGGGCTAAGAGTACGATCGGCCCCGAGTCGCCCGCCGGTCAGTCCGTGCTTGTAGGCTGCCCGGCGATCGATGATCGTGCTCACCGTCGGGAGCGTCCACGGCGTGTTGTCTGTGATCGCGCGGATCAACTCCTCATCCTCGGCGTTCAACACGCGTTCGACAGCGCCTCGCTCGCCCTCATCGATCACTAAGTACCGACCGTCGGCATCGAACCGGAGACCGGCGGGGGTCGCCCCGTGGTAATACCCGGCATCGATCCGGGACTCAGTCTCCTCTCGGCTCTTAACGACATAGACTGCTGAGGGGTCTGTGAGTCCGTGTGTCTACGAATCGACGGTCAGGCGTCCGCAAATTCAGTGAGCGAGTGGTTCGGACTGTCGCTGTTCCACTTACCGATCTGGATGAGCTCGAACGCTTCCAGAGGACCGTCGATCTCATCGGCTAGTTGGCTCTGAACTGCCGTGGAGAGACTCTCGACGGGGATGGCGGTGAGTGCGTGCTGGGTGAGGGCGTAACTGGTTGCGAGGCTCGTCGGGGCGACGACAATGACGTTCGACCCGTCAACCTCGTCCAGCGCGAGTTCTGCATCCCGATACTGGCGGACAGTCGCATCCAGGTCGTCGACAGGGAACAAGAAGCTAGCAGCCCCGTATTCGAGACTCGCTCCTGCCGACTCAAAATGTCCTTTGGGCATAATCAATTTAGAATATATGCTTTTCAGGCATTAGTTTTGTGGTGGAGAAGTATCCCTCTGTTTCACTGATTCATCCGCCGACTCGTATTTGCTTACGACACGACGGACAGAAGCCACAAGATCACTGCGACTCCTGTCGCCTCACCGCTTGCTCATTCTCGTTTGTGAAGAAGTCCGAATCCCCAAATGAGCGCGCTCCAGAGCGTCGTGATCTGTTGAAATTGGCAAGCCTGGAC
This sequence comes from Halobellus ordinarius, assembly GCF_031823395.1. Lineage (NCBI taxonomy): Archaea > Methanobacteriati > Methanobacteriota > Halobacteria > Halobacteriales > Haloferacaceae > Halobellus > Halobellus ordinarius. The sequence continues at coordinate 50,334 of NZ_JAVQKJ010000018.1, read as the reverse complement.
CGCTCAAGGCAGATTAGTAACCTATTACCACAGTCGCTGGACCGCTCTTGCTCTGAGTCGTTCGATCAGTACCCGTCGTAGCTGGTGCTGAGGTCACGCCGACCAATATCGATCGTAGCTGGAGATTGACTCGGTCGTTCGGTCTCTATCGGACGAACGTAGCCCACACGGAGATCGTCAGTCGCCTCTACCCAGAATTTCTCGACAGATGCTTGTCCGGCAAGAGGGAGTTCATTAAACGCAGTCCGTCGAGCCTGTGCGTGGAGATGGTCACCCGCCTCGTTCACCGGTCCTAACGCGATTTTGTAGTTCACGCTCCCTCGGACAACCGGGATCCTGTCCGTCGCCGCTCAGGATGAGGGTGACCCGCTCGACTCTACGGCGTCGGCGACGGTTTCCAACGCGTCGATCGCCGCTCGCACCGCTTCTCCGACGTCTGCATCGGGCTCCGACGCATTGTCCCCAGCGCCGTCCGCTGGGGCGGCCTTTGTCGGGGCCGCGTCACTCTCGTCCTCTCCGACCGCGTCGAGTCGCTGCTGGGTGTCGCGTCCGGGGATCGACTCACCGGCGCCGTCATCGTCACCGTCCACGTCACCGGTCGGTTCGCCAGCCGACGCTCGGTCCGTCTCCGTGGTCGTGTCGGGCCCCGCGTCCTCGGACGTCCCGGTACTGGTCGGGCGCCCACCCCGATTGGAGTACGCATCCGCAGGGAACCCGTACGCTCTGGCGCGTTTCTCCTTGTTGAACGTGGTACGGCGCGTGATGCCCAGCACCTCGGCGACGGTGCGGCGATCACACCCTCGGTCCAACGCTTGCCGGACTTGCTCGTCCTCCATTCGCTGCAGGAGTTCCTGCGGGTCCTCTGGGATGTGGCCGCGGGCCGAGGTTTCGATCTGCCCCACAAGCCCCCACTCGTTCGTTTCGACGTCCTTGTCGACGAGTTGCGTGTCGCGCTCATCGACGCGGTCGTCCAACCCCATCAGCACCCACAGACGCTCCCGCACCGACGAGACCGTTAACTCTCCGGTGACCGCCGCCGCCACATCGCCCGTTCGCGCCGGGCCGTCCTCCGCTAACACCCGGAGGATGTCGATGTCCTGCGGGAGCAACGCACTCACGTCCGCCTCCGACAGCTCAACCGGGGCGTCCTCGCGCGTCGCTTGCTGGTGATGCCAGATGTGACACGCCCGGCACAGCACTGTCAAATTCGCCGGGTCGTGCTCGTCGACATCCGTCCGCTCCCGATCGATGTGGTGAACCTGCAGCGTCGCTAACCCACCGGCCTCCGGGCCGCGCCGCCCACACACCTGACATCGATAGCCCGCGTCCACTAGCATTTCCTCCCGCGTCTCCTGCGGTAACGCCGACGCATCCGACTCCTGTGCGTTCTCGTCGGGGTCGGCCTCGGCATCGCGCTCCGGCTCCCGATCCGTCGCGCCCGTCGTCTGCGTGTCCGCATCCGCGTCCGATTCCGTCTTCGTGGTCGACGCCGACTCGTCGTCCGTGTTTGCGTTCGCGTCCGCATCGGTGTCTGTCTCCGCGTCGGGTGGTGACTGTTCAACTGGATCGTGGTCGTCGTTCGAGTGTGGTTGTTCCATTCGCTGGAGCAGTCGCTGAGTACTCGGTCGTTCACTCCGCCCGGCCCGCTCTTGCCTGTTCGAACCGCCGGTCACCCGGGTTCCAGCGACTCCGCCCAGCCACGCAGCTTCACTACGACCCCCGCAGGACGGCGGCCCGGCCCGACCGCGGCCACGCCGCTGTCGGTCATAATGTCGTGCCGTCTCATTCGGACCCCCCGCCCGACGAACTCGATTCACTGACACCGTTGCGCGCCGGGACGCGATCCGCATCCGGCGGTCGAACCCGGAACTCCCCGAACCCGAACCGTGAATGCGTGCCGATCCGCGTCACGCCGTTTTTCGCCGTTTCGACGATCCGGTCGGGATCCCCGGCGAACCCGACGCGTTGCCCGTGATCCAACACGTCCAGGTCGTACGTGGTGTCGTCAGCGACGAGGCGTGCCGCCCGCCGCCGCATCCCCGTCGCTTGCGAGTAGTTCCCCGGTCCCGACTGGTCGGAGGCGTCCCACCACCACGGTACCGGCTGGGAGTCCGCGTCCGGGTAGTCGGACTGGGCGACGTACGGCGTCACCAGTTCGATCCGGCAGGGGGCCGCGTCTCCCGCTGCCTCTCGTAGCCGGGTGTAGTCCAACTCGTCCAGCTCCACTACCTGAGAATCGACGAGGTCGAACAGCCCGAACCCGTAGTTCCGCGCCCCGCCCAGTCGGAGCCCGTCCAAGACCACCTCGTTAACGGGCAGGACCTCGTCGCGTGTCCCCTCCGGGACGTGCAGGTAGCACTGCACGTACCAGTCCACGGTGCGGCGCCGGTGCCGCTGCCCGTCGGGTCGCCCGAACGTCGTCGTCGGCGCCATCACCACCCGGTCCCCGTACGTTTGCAGCGGGACCGCGTTGTGCGCATCCCGAGGCCGAGAGTCCAGCAACCACCGCTGGGCCGCGTCCCGGAACACGAACAGATCCGCGTACTGCTCGACAGCCGGGAGCGACCCGCCTTGCTTGCCCGCGTATCCTGAGTCGGAATGGGACTCCGGGAACGACGCGTACTCCTCCGGGACGAACTGCCCGTGACTCACGTGCAGGTGCTTTCGAGTCTGGTCGTCCGCTCGTCGCGCGATCGCGTGATACAGGGCGTTCCCCGTCACGAAGTACGGATGCCCATAGTACGGTGTCTCCACAGCGAACAGGACCTGTTGGAGCGTCGTCACCGCCCGTCACCTCCCTTCTGGGTGTCCGCGCCCCACCCGCGCCACCGGTGGAAGTCTTCGATGTACTGGAGGGCTGTGGAGACCGCGCGGATCCGGCGCAGCTGCGCATCCAGGACCCGGGTCGCGTGCGTCGAGACATCCAGTGGGTGTTCGGGAAGGCGCCCCCACACGTCCGCACAGCACCGCGCCGGGGCCGCCCCCAGTCGGGCCGCCGGGCCCGACGGGTCACCCGTGACCGTCACGACCACGTCGGGTGTGGCGAGCACCGTTCGAATCGGTGTCACCACGTCGGCTCGGGCGAGCGTGCCCGGCGCCGGACACACCGCATCGATCCCGTCGCCAGGCTGGACCTCCAGGAACAACTCCGAGAAGTCGTAGCCTGCCCGGTAATTATCGAGCAGCGCCGCCGTCAGCAACGTGTGGATCTTCGCTGAGGTGTACGGATAGAACGGTGATTCCGAACAGCGACTCGCCGCCGCCGAGGCGAGCCACCGGCGATGCAGCACCTCGGGGTCCGTCGGCGTCACCAGCGGCGCGAGTTCTGCTTGGGAGAGCGTCCCTGAATCGCCAGCGAACTCGCCTGTCAAGAGGGACACGCGCCGCGGCCCCGCGTACCGGTCCAGGGTTTGTTCGGGCTCGCCCCGCGGGCGACTCAGCAACGCCGCATCCCGATCCGCATTTCGTGGCACGGGTTCGTTCACCGGGACGCCGCAGGCCTCGTCGTGGGCGTGGGTGTGCGTCCGGCCCCGCAGCTTGTGGACGTCGTGGCGGTACGCCGCCACCAGGGGCGGTGCGTTTAGGTCCGTATCAGTCGCCGGGTCCGAGGCCGTCGCGTCAGCGTCAGCGACAGTGTCAGTCACGCCTTCTCACCTCCCGCGTCGGTGTCGTCGTCGGGCTCGTCCGTCGGCAGCGTCGGGTCGGTCCCGGTCCGCGCAGCGATGCGGGCTCGCAGTGCGTCGGTGACCGCTGGCCGCACCGACTCGCGCCACCGTCGATCCTTCTCGTCCATCGCTTGGGTCGCGCCCTGCGCCCGGTTGAACACGCGGCGGACCTCTCGTTCTTCGTAGAGTGGGTTGATCACCCACACGTCAGCGATCCCTGCTCCGAAATTCCGCGCCCCACCAACCTGGAACGGGAACGCGTCACTATGGCTATCCAGGAACGCCGTCGCTTCCACGAGCAGCCCGACGAATTCGGGTTTGAGCGTGCGGCACGTGAGTTTCCACGTCCCCTCTATGTTGCCGAGGACGTCCCGCTCGGCGTGGCGTAACGGCTTTCCGCCGTCTTGGTCATTCCGGGACCGCACCTGATTCGACACTTGCCGGTAATGGGCTTCGGCCTCTCCCGACAGGACATCGACGTTCCGTCGAATCGGTGAGAACGACACCGGGCGGCGCAGCAGCTTCCCAGGGTTATCACCGAACCCGCCGAACACCTCGTACACGACGCATCCCTGGTCGTGGTCCTCGGTGCACGCGCCTTTCTCGTGATACCCCGCATCGAGATCCCGCTCATACACGGATTCGCGCATATAGTCCGCGTTCGGCTCGCCCGGATGACACACCGACACGCCGCCCGCACGAAGCGTCGCTTCACAGCCGTGGCGGAGCCACCCCGACAACGTGAACGGCGAAATCTGCCCTTCAATCTGATTCATCGGGTCGTCTGCTTCATAGTTGTCCGCCGAGGCGTGGTGTCTGTCCGTGACGACGCCGTCGCCCGGTGCGAGTAAGTCGATCTCCAGGCCGACGTACACGTCCGGCAGGTGCGTGTTCGTAACGTCGAGTGTGTCATCGATTTCTTCTTTCACGTCCGCTGGGAGTGCGCTCCAATCCCACTCGAACTCCGCTGTCATCGTGACTGCCCTCCCGTCACCGGTGTCGCGTCGTGTGTCGCATCAGCTCCAAACACCGGGTGGGTCTCCAGCGCCGCCCGCGCAATCGGACACTCCGTGACATCAGTAATGGTTACCCCCGGACGTGTCCGCACGCGGGCCGTAGTCGCTGGTGAGACCTCCTGGACTTCCGGTGCGAGTAGCACCGGCCACGACCGTTGTGACGCTTGGTCGCTGCACGTCCCTACCCGGCCCGTGACAACGACTTCACGGACCCCCAATGACGCGAGCGACGCAAGATCGGGTGGGTGCTCGGCGCACCGGCACTGCCCGACCAGCCACACCGCGTGCGGGCACCGGCGATACACGTACGCAACGACCGTCTCGCCTTCCCTAAGGGGAGACCCGCAAACCTGACACGTTGCGGCCCCTGCCCCGAGCGAAATCTCATTTATATGATATATGTCTTCAACTACTGTTCTGCCGCTGCCTTCTTGTGCTTCGGAATTTGATCTTTCCATGGGTTCTCCGAGCGTTATGGAACCCAGCCTGGGTGCTGCAACACCCGGGCACTTCGGCACCACAGTGCCCGTCGGCCCGGTTCCTACCCATTAGTCATACGTCTATGGGTAAAAGCCTTTGGACACTCGACTAATGGAATCCGACCCAGTAGTCATTTGTGAAATGGGACTAACGACTCTACTATGGCCGACCGGGACCGTGACGAAAAAAGCGGAAAATTTACCGAAGAGTATCCGCCTCAAGACTTTCTGGAAGCCTTATCTGAAAAAGGTCCGAGTGGGACTTCGGATATCTCGAATTATGTTGGTTGTGATCGTCGCACCGCCTACCTCAAATTGAAAGCGCTTGAGGAGGATGGAAAAATTAGAAGTCAGAAAGTAGGTAATTCGCTACTCTGGGAACTAAATGAGTAGTCATCTACCTATCGAAGTATAGTTAGTGTTCCTGCTGATTTATACTATCACCACTAAACAACTGGAGCCGGGTTATTATTCGAGAACTGATCCCAACACGTTAGACAATTCTTCATCGAGTTCACCGGCTTGTAGTATTGTGATTGGCTGCTCTTTTTGTTGATCGATAGATAGCGTTTCCCTTTCTAAGTCCTGTACAACTAGCAACCCGTTCCATCCGGATCCAAAACACGACGTTGAAGCAGCATCTTCTGTTCCGAATACATACTCCTCGTTCACACGGAGGAAGGCAAGATATTCTAACGTCTCTTTGATCCCTGTCCGAATGGTCTCTTCCCGAGTACTGTGCTTGACTTCAGCGATCAGATACTCGTATTCTATCGGATCATTAGATTGTACTTCAAGGATAATGACGTCTGGTCGGCCAGTATGATTCTGGAATTCCTTCTCGAAGTATGCGCTTGCAACGTTACGGGCCGATCGTTGGACCTGCTCTGATCGAGTGAGCTCACGATCTGTCGGATCCACGTCGGTCCTAAATGATAAGCCACGGTCTGAAGCTGACATATCGTGATAGAGGACGATATCTTGCCTCCCGTTGATGCGAGCGACTTCTTGCCGACCTGATTTGATCGTCTTGAAGACTGGCTGTGCTTCTTGGAGTTCCTCAAGGGTCGAGACGAAACGAAATAGAACGTATAGCTCGAAGAGTCGGGCCTGGTTGTCAGGTGTGATCGCAGTTTGGTTAAGGAGTGAGCGTAGCTCGTCGGGATGGCCGTCGAAGAGACGTTGTCGGGTTCGAAGTAACATTGCGGCATCTCGGTATATTGCTTGCCGTGAGTTTTCCGCAACCGTCAGCATCCTCTCGGTCGGTTCATAAGTTTCTGGAGAGCGGATCCGGCGGACGTGGACATTTCGATCCATAATTCGTTGGAGATCGTCGATCAAGTCCTCGTTGTTGCGCCATCGGTTAGTGACCCACTCGTAATCGTTTTTCAGGTACTCTTCCGAGTCTTGGAGTGTTGTGTATATAACCGAAAGTAATTTTTTAAGAACGAGATTTTCCGGAATATCGTACGTTTCTGATCTATTTTCGGTGACGAACAGCGATCGATCACGGGGGTTAGATACGTACCGTGTTTTGACGGTCGAGCCCCAGTTGATGTGTCCGTCGATTCCACCACGTTGTGTCCGAGCGGTGGTCTGCGTTTCCGTACGAATACTTCGGAGTCTTTGTGATAGTTGTTCGACGAAAGAGATGACATCGGGTTTGAGGATAAAGTGAAGATCCAGTAGAAGTTCATACTCTTCAAAGCGATCGTCAAGGGCTTCAGGTTTGAGTGACTCAGCGAGATGGCGCTTCGGGAACCCACCGTGCATTACGTAGGTTAGGATATCCTCAGTTAATCCGTCAAGGAGTTCCTGACGGTTCATATATCTCCGTCAAGCGTGATTTGTAACATTTCACGCGCTGCGGTCTTCAATTGTTCTACGTCGACAGCGTCGACAGTAGCGATGTGGGAAACGATTTGGTTCCGTTCTGGGACGCCCTCCAGTTGCGGAAAAATGTAGCTGATTATGGCTTCAGTGAGGGGCTTTGACAAATGATGATCAGATGTACCACGCTCAGTGACGTATGACAGAATGTCTTTGACGATAGCCGGGCCAATAGCACGCTCAGCCACCGCTTGATTCGTATGTTTCCAGACACGTCCAACAGCACGAAGCTCATCTAATGTTGGATCAACGCTGTCCCACGCAGAGACATACTGCTGCAGTTCTTTCTCTAATTCACTGTACGCAGCGTCGTCGTCGCCCTCTGGAAGAGTTGGTGCAGGGATACGGATGAACGCAAACCGACGCATAAATGCGTAACTCATTTCGTATAATGAGGTTTTGTCGTATGTGTTCATCGTTGCAAAGAGTCGCCAAGACTTTGGAACGACGTACTGATGTGTAGCTGGCAATCCGTCTAGGTGCTGAATTGGGAGTAATTCGACCTCTTGGTTGTTCCGAGTGAACGGAAGTTGTACAGCGTGCCCGGATAGTAATGTGAACAGTTGGCCGAATCCTTTGTCAATATCGGCACGATTCAACTCATCAATGACAAGCGGTTCATTTGATTGTACCTCTGTCTGAGGGTTCTTCAGCCGGTTCAAAACGATTCCAGGAGTAAACGCTAAGTCGGCCTGTGACTCACTCGCGTCGGTTTTTTCTGTTGGCATATACCCGCCGACAGTATCAAACGTAGACCAGTCAGCGGTAGCAGTCGTGAGTTCCGATCCAGAGAAGAGGTACGGGTACGTGTCGGCGAGGTAGGTAACAACCCGATTAGCGAGTTCGGTTTTCCCGGTTCCTGGGGGACCGGTCAAAATAATGTGGTCACCGGCCCGGAGAGCTGCTTCGATCTGCCCAATAATATCTTCACCAGTTGTGCCGGGGAAGTATAGGCCATCCAGAATTTCATTTGCCTGGAGTATGCCGTCGAAGTTTTTCTCGTGATTAACCGGTGGGAGTTCAGTTAACTGCGGGGCTAACTCGCTAATAATGGCTCGTGGACGATCGAGATCTTGATTGCCGCTAGGCGTGCGGAACGTGACGAATGTGTTCTGTGTCGGGAATCCGATCCCAGTAGCGTCCGTACAAATTTCTTTTATTGTATCGATGGAGATGCCATTGGCCGTTAACGCCGTTAGTTCTTGATTTCGTTTATTGATTGATTTGGTGTGTGCGGGTGTGGCGAGATCAATCTCTTCAACCTCGCTGGTGACGAAAATCCGGTCGAACTCGATCGCACGTGTATATCGGTCGTCAGACTCGGGGCCGTCTGGTAACCAATATTCTGTATTATCGTGCTTGTCACCGAGAATAGCGACGCCAAACACAACACCCTGCTGTGTTTCCAGCTCAGAATGTGATGGGCTTTGCTGAGCGTGGAAGATGGCTATATCGCCAGGCGAAGTACCCTGCCATCCTTCTAAGTGGTCGTGTTCGACGAGAAGGGCACGGTACTCCAGTGCTTTTCGCCAATAATCCGGCGGAGCAGTAAGTTTGTAGACTGTCGGGTCGTGGTCATCAATATATGTGAGGACCGGATGTTCCTCAGGAAGCTCGGCTATATCCTCCCCAGATTTCTTCCCTTGTTTGAGGAGATAATCGCCTGCCTCCGCGCTCAAATTGAACAGATACTGTTGATTTATGCCACCAGGATTGACTGGGTAATATCGGTCTAAACGATACTCCCAGAGCTTTGGAAATACCTCAGGGAATGCAAGCGGCCTTTCGAACGGTGTGAACTCAGTTCCGACGCGATATCGTTCGACAGTATCGGAATCGCTATTTCCAGAATTTGCTTCATCTGCAGAGACTTCGACAATACGAGCGGGTTCAACAACTTCGTGATATCCAACGACTTCTGCGTCTCTATAACTGAACACGATATCCCCAACTACGAGTTTGGGAAGATCATACTGGAACCGCTTATCAGTGGGTGCTTGTAGATACTCTCCGTCAATTTCTTTTTGTCCTTGGTTTACCCAGTAGTACGGTGCCGTTTCTGAGATAGTTTCAAAATTAGTCGAATCGGTAGCCGAATATTCGCCTTTCTCTCCAGAATCGATAATCGATCGACCGGCTGTAGTGAGACTGTTGAGTCCGTCTTCACGTTCAACGAAGCCGAGGACCTGTAACCATTCCCGGTGTCGAATCGCCGGTCCTGACGTCGTCATTTCTGCCTCGGCGAACCTGCTCACAAGAACATCTTTGATTTCCTCGTCATTCAACGGACCTTCTTCAAGTGCGTGAAGTATTGTTTCGAATCCTTTGACACCGGTCGTAAGTGCCTCGTAGAGTGTTTCCGGATCTTGGTCTTCGAGCCATTCCTGACCGTATGTGTCGAGTGCGCAGTTAGTATCGGATAGTTCTATGAGATCGATCGAATCTAGGAAAGCAAGATGGTGACCGACAGCATCCGCACTTCCTGCCTGTGTATTCGAGATTATCCAGTCGATGAGTTGCTCCCGAGAAGGGTTCTCAGCCTGGATGAATTTAAACATCCCCCGAAGATTTTGGAGACGATTCGAGACACCGCCGTAGAAACGATCTGTAGTCATTCGACGGTCATCAGACATTAGGACCGCTTTCCAACGCCACCCTTGTAAACGTATTCAGCGGATGACCAGAATTGAGAATATTATTTCCAGTTATCTACCTTTCCAACGAAAGGAGTTACAAAATAAAATAGCTAAGATCAGCTAGACTCTCCGCAGTATCGTCCCGATGTTCGGTGGGGGAACGCAGTACGTCGACACGTTAGACGCAATCTTGGCGTTCGTCGACGCGCATCACCTGACGACGGATGAGCTCGTCGGCTGGCACCGAGGGCCTTCACAAACGTGTCGAGTCGAGAGTCGATTCTGCGGCGAGTCCGGTATCTGCAACAAGTTGGGTTCCTCACGCAATCGGAGGAGCACTGGGAACTCGGTACGGCGGGGCGGGAGTACGTCTCCAACGACGACACGGCGACGTTGCTTCGGATTATGTGTGAGCGGAACGTCGGGCTTCGCAGTCTCCTCTATGCGTTAGTGGCGGGGCCGATGACGATCGGGGAGGTGAGCACCCAACAGTTGGAAACGCATCCGGAGTTCGGGTGGAGCCACGGGGAGACGGATATGGCGAAACAACGCGTGAATTGGCTGCGGAGTCTCGGCCTCGTCGAGCAACACGGCGACGAGTACGCGCTCACCGAGGACGGACGCGAGTTCGTCGAGACCGCGGTAGCGGAGTGGGCGGACTCGGCGTGGTCCCCGTCCGAGGGTGAGTCGGAGTACACGGCGGGGACATACGAGACGACGGTTCACGCGCGGGCGGTGGATCCGGAGTTCCGCGCGACAGTGTTGTCCAGACACGACCGGACGTGCCCGGTGTCCGGTTCAGCGTCGGCTGACTCACCGGATTCTCGACGCCCAACGACTCCCGGATGTCAGGGTCGTTGATGACGCGGGCTACGCCCGACTGGTTGAGTGCCGAGAGGTCGAAGAACAGATACAGACGCGTTGCGTCCTCTCCGTCCAGATTCTCCGAGAGGTCGTTGTTTTCCCCTTTCGACCAGTAGTAGTGCCGAAGGTGGACCTTCCCGAGTGCTTTTGCGAGGCGGTGCTCGGGCGTCCCCAGTTCGTCGTACCGATCTCGTTCCACCACCACCGGTAGACGCGGTAGGCCTCTGATTTGATGGCTTCTCACAGCGGCGGGATGATGTTGTTAGCCGGATTTCGGGTCAGGAGCCCGGTGTTTGCCCAGGGATCATCCCGCGGGTCGTCGGGTAACTTTCTCCCGGCTTCTCTGAACCGGCTTGAAACCTCCGCCTTCTCCTGCCGCCGCTGTGGGGTTCACCCTTCGACTCGGGATTACGTTTAGCGTCCTCGTCTTTCTCCTTTGCCATTCTATGAGTACACCTAATAGCAGTGGTTTTACTCAGGTTCTATATCAATATGAGGCGGTATTTCATTATATAGCGCAAAATGAAACTCATCAAGATGATACCAAGTGAATTTCGGCCCGTATACTCGCTTAGTTTCTAGAATCGATTCTGCTTGATCTGGATTGTTTGTTATTGAGAGTTCCGTAACTGCATCTAATCCCTTCTGTACGAACTCCTGATATACTGATTCAGGGTTTTCCTCTGTGAAGGTGACACCAATTCCTTCAACGTGACCAACCTCATTCCTCTTATATCGAGAGTCATCACCGGAGACTAGCGAAAATTCTCCTTCCCCCCACTTTTCGTCAACTTCTAGGATTATACCCCCCATCTTTAGTTGAAGCTCTTCGTGCTCGATTGACTGATAATTCCCTTCGTCATCGATACTATCGGGGTTTAGTATTGAGATCGTTGGGATAGTGACTACTGTTTCGTCCGTGAGTTCCGAAATACCGTCCAATAGCTCCTTTGCAACATCTCTAGTGAGATCACGTTCCTGTCGATAGTATTCAACAACTTGGGGAATACGCACAGGCCAATAGTATGGCACCCAAATTTCAGCATCGGCAGCTCGTCCCACATTTCGCATAAATTGAAGTAAATCTGGGAACTCTGGTTCAGGCAGTGAAGGAAGAGATATAGGTGTATCAGTATGTCGCGTTTCGGACTCTCCTGTACTGACAAACTCTAAGGTAACACTCTGGACGGGTTCTATCTCCGATAGAGATAGGAACTCTAGATACTGCCAGAGAGGTAGTTCATACAACTTGAAGGAGAAGTCCTGGGTTATTTTTATTCCTTGTAGGTGATCGGAATCGCCTTGCATTTCCGCATCCACTAGCAGAGGATACTCATAGGAAGGGCTGTGATCACCTTCCGTTTTTACCACCATCTCTCCTCCTTGTTCATATATTCCTACTGCAACCTCCCCACTAATGGGAAGTTCGTATTGATCAATACTCTCTGACAACACCTCTTCTGGAAGCCAAATAGTAGCATCTGGATTCTCTATACTTTTTAACGAAAACTGGCTCCCACCTCCAGAGGAATTCGATATTCCGTAGAAGTTAGGGTCTAAATTCACTTTTTCCCCTGTACGCTGGGATTCTTTCACTTTCTGTCTGATATCGTATATTTGTGTGTAGATGTTTCTTGTCAGTTTGACAATTGCGGTAGCTTGCTCCCGAAGTGTCCGAACTGGCACAGTGAATGTGTAGAGTTCACCCCCGCGGCGAGATCCAGTGGTTTTACAGAGAAATGATACATACTTCTCATCTATTTCTACTTCGATTTCTCCATCCGGCCCCTCAACTGTGAAGCTATGATTTGTTAATGGAGTAACGCGATTTCCATGTTTGATCGCGTTATATGGCTCTTCGAACCGGAGAAAGAATTCTGCAATCTCTCGTAGATGGGTTTTGATGGTTTCCAACGACACAGTAATCGCTTCATCTATGTTGTCGATCTCAGAGCTCAGTTCGTTCTCCTTATCAACTATATCTTCAAGTGAGACTTCATCAGTGCTTTCCTCTATTTTATCATACCCAAGTTCCTGTTTCAACCACTCATCAGCATCGACATCTTGATACTCTTCTATGATTCGATCAAGTTTCCCATCACGAATTGCTTCAAAATTTTCTTTTACTTGTTTTGGGCGTGTACCTGTGATAGCTTCAACAAAATCCACATCGGGATCTAGTCTGCTATAAAAGTAGATGCCGAATTCCTCAATATACTGCATTACCTCCCGAAAAACAGTAACATTGGCATAAATCTCTGCTTCATCTTGTTTTTCTTCATCAAACTTGTCTAGACCCGCCTCTAAACTTGCCAGAGATTTTTCAATATGGGTGTAACTCAATGAGGGCGTGTGGATCGACTCAAAGTGCTCACTGGGAGAAAGCTCGCCGTCATCGCCGATAAATTCTGACTGGTCAAACCCATCTGCCATATTCGTACAACTGAAAGGCATTCAATTTATATTCTGCCCAGGTAGGTGACCGAATCCGTATCTTCAAATTATTTGTTTTCGCAGACAGGCTCTTGAAGATCCTCAAGTAGGTCTTCTCGGTGCTCAGCCAGAATCTCGGCATCCACACCAACGTTTTCGACTTTCGCTTCAATGACGGTGACCGGAGTTGATGCAGCTTCAGCATTCAATACTTTGAGCGTAGGCATCCCGACGCCGAGGAGATCCGGCTCACCGTCAGTGAGCCGAATAGTGTTGAATGGTGCGAGGCGATGACGGAGCTCGTCAGGAATCTCCCACCCGCCCCACGACGGCGTCGTGAACTGCGTTTCCGTGACGGCGTACTGCGCTGGACTCGCGTTAAGATCGGTACTGACCGATTCTTGATCGGCTGTGGGAACTCTTGTATGACTCCCTCTGAATACAACTAGATTCTATCCAAAGGAAGTCTGTCAGACTTTCACCAAGAAGTATTAATCAAGGGCTCAGATTGATGTTTATGAAGCGGAGAACGTTCGTCGCAACATCTGGAACTGCATTACTTGCTGGGTGTAACAGCGGAGGAAACGAGGCACCAGAGGGCACCCCTGCCACAGAAGTGACCGATTCGACAAGCGTGAACGAACAGACAACGTCTAGTGGTGAAGTGGGGAAAATCGACATAGTCGAGACCAACTGGGTTACCGAGAGTGAATCGGCTGAGTTTTTGATTCAGAATATCGGTGAGGGTCCAACTGGCTCATTAACCTTGGTCGCCCGATGGTATGATGACGAAGGAATTTATATCGGGAACGACCAGATCTCGTTACCGACGCTTCATAGTGGAAAGAGCTGGTCCATCAGGGTGGAGAATACGGTTCCTTTTAAGGTAGCTGATTACGATGCATACGTAGATTACGAGTCTCAATATACCTACGACGAACTCGACACCCGCTCTGTAGACATAGATGAGGAGATTCCCGCCATTACCGGAATTGTCAGTCACGAACAGGAGGGAGAAACAGCCATCAATATCCTGGCTGTGACGTACAATTCAGGTTGGATCACTCATATTGGATCAGTCACCGATACCAGAATCCCTGATCCAGATTGGCGTTTTTATATACCGCTGAGCCAAGTAGGGGTTTACGAAGATAGCGTTGGCGACGAACTAGAACTGATGTTCACGGTAGGTTGACTCGGTGTAGTGATGTATTCCTGTTTTGCTGGTGGAAGGGTTTTATGACACCCTCGTACGGTCGCTGAAAAAGAGAATGTCAGTCTGAATCCTCCTCTATCAGCTCTCCTGAATAGTGACCACTCTGATCACAGCCGTTCGTTGTACCACGCGAGCGTTTCGCCGTAGCGGAGTCCATCAGCCGGTGTATCGATCGTAATCGTGGCGTCAGCGTCGTTCAGAAGTGGGATGAGTTCGTCGTAGTAATCGCGTCCAGCGTGGAACACGAGCCGTGTGCCGTCTGTGAGCACCCCGTTGTCGTGGAGTTGCGTGGAGACGCGTCGGGACCACTCTCGTTTCCGTTCGACTGACGCACCGCTTAGCGTCTCGTCATACGGCTCGATCGGGTCGCCGTCTGGGGCGAGCACTCCGTGTTTGGCGGACAGGATGTACCACGCTTCGTGATTTTCCTCAACGTACGCTCGGGCCTTCCTGAACAGTGCTGACTCGTCGTACAGGTCCTTCGGTGGGGCCGCCTGATCCCGTTTGCTCTTCGTACAACTCACGAGGCCGATGTCCATACCCGAACCGAGAGCGCTGGACGGACATAGATCTAGGTGGTGACAGAGCTTGAGTACCAGAGTAACACCAGTTGGGCAAGCAAGGAGTTTCCAAGCTAACTGCTGGGGTTCTTTTTTGTTAGCGTCGCGTAGCCGACGTATGGATGTACACCAGTACGTCCGTGAACAGGAACAGCCCGAACTCCCGTCGGAATCGATGCGAGAAACATTTGAGCTGTGGGATACCGAATACACCGTCGAAGCACTAACGAACCTGAGTAGTTCGCAACTCGACGCAAAGAAAGCGGACTTCGAAGGTGAGGTACAGGTACTCTTAGCTGAACATCGTCCAGGACGGCTCATTGCTAACCGTCCTGCACTCGCGTCGGCCAGTGGGAAGCCACCGTACACGGCTGCGGAATGGCGTCGGGCACGGGAGATGATTCGAACCGAGGCGAAGAAGATTCGGTTCCGGTTTGACCAGGCAGCTGGGAAAGTGGCTGAACACGAAACAGACGCGAAACGAACGTGGATTGCGGAACTCGTTGAGGCGCTCCCGACACCAGTCAGTATTCGACTGTAAGAGACCCGCTGAGGGTGTCTTTGAACGATTGATAAGTAATTACGTTCACGGATGAACTAGGCGTCACTGCCGGTAGATTGACCAACGTATCAATCGGGGGTACGCCTCAACAGTAGTGCGAGCCCTGTAAGTGATACCGATATCCCAAGGAGAATGAGACCAAGATATGCGATGGCTATTGACCCGAGATCCTGAATGGCTGAATGATACTGGTTGGTCGTATGCGAGAACAGCAACAGTGTTCCGACGATACTGATGAGAAGTCCGACCGCGTTCGCCCACAGTCCTGCCTTTGGCATACTATCTCCTCGTAGTCTGTTGTCTACAGTGGGGAGGTGTGGCAAATTTAACGCTTTGTCTCGTGTCTGTGATCCACTGTACGGTCTTATTCGATTTGATGACCACACTCCCTGTAGTGGACGGGAGAAGTACAAAATTAGCAATCGCAGAGAATATCAACTGTAATATGTGTTCTTATTCCAACCAGTAAACGAACGACATAAAGTTTATAATACTTCAAAATATGCGTTATTATGTTACAGACCGTTCCTTTGTGGGCAGCAGTCTTGCAGTAGTCGCTACTACGTAGTGATGAGACGATCGGATGGCAAGACTGCTACAAATCGATAGCTGACCGCCAGACGAACTCCAGGTAAGCATATGACGCTAAAAACAACGATTTCGGTTGAAGGTACAGAAATCGAAGTAGACCTTGATGAACTCACTCGTTATGGGGCATACTTCATCGATTCAGACCGAGGCCTCATAATCAGAGCTAGCGTGTACACGTGTGGGACGAAAGACAGTCGCACAGTCCGAGAGACAGAAGTTGGGACAGGATACACGTTCCGTCCGGTTGAGGTTGACACGACTAAACTCCAAGAAACACTTGAAGACTCCTTAGACATCGAAATAACTGATTCCGAAGCCGATCGAATCGCGTCCTATTACGGAACAGAGGGAGTTGAGGTGATCGGTCACTGGACAGGAGACTTCGATGGTGACCGGATACTCAGTCGAGCATCCGGGAAGTACATCTCGACTGACATTGAGGAACCACTTCTCGGTTGGGACCATGAATTTGAAGCGCTAATAGACCGCGTGACTACAGCGACCGATCACACCCGTCGGGAAGTTATGTGGGCATTGTTGAACGCTGCGCAGGATGCGACACCTGGAAACGCGGAGTACACCGCGCAGGTTAAATTGAAAAATGAGAAAGAGTCAGCAATGCCTCACTCGTAAGCAGTCCACGTGAGTGGAGTTAGCGCTCACCACTCCGATTTCATTTTTGTGTGACGTCCGTGTTTTGCGGACAGGATGTACCACGCATCGTGATTCTTCGCAACGTACGCTCGGGCTTTCCTGAACAGTGCTGATTCGTCGAACAGATCTGAACTAACCGATCTGACTCACTGAACTGTACCCCAGTGCCTGTAATTTACCCGTATGGCGGGACGAGTTGGGTATACCTCGGTTCATATGAAGTCAATAAATAGCACTCACCAATCTCCGGATGGTGTTCACACTCCGGCTATCCAGTGTGATGCGTGCGAGTCCGCTCTCAATTCTCAGGGCGACCACGAGATCACCGTGCTACTACTGGATCACCTCACCGTGCCCGTTGTCGGTTGCGACGATCATATTGAGCGATTCTCAACTGTGTGCGGGTACACGACTGAAGAGTCAGCTACACTCTTGGACCACCGGCCAGCTGGTGGGATCCGTTGTCCAAGCTGTCAACTCTCGGTGTACAATGCAGAACAGCCTGTCGTTCCGGTCCAAGACGGAGCCGTTGCCATCCTTGCGTGTCCCGAACATCAAGCAGAGGTCGTCACTCGGTTTCAGACAGGACTCAACACGCAGTCCCAGTTAACAGCGCCTCTCGATATGTCATAGTAGGGTGTGAGCCCCCTTACAGAACTTCGTTCCGCGTGGGTAGAACAGTCCCGGCACGACCGGACGTGCCCGATCTCCGGCGTGGATCATCCGCGGCTGTTGGACGTCGCACACGTCTTATCGTGGCGTGATTACCCGGATCGCCCCGGCGGATCTTACGAATGTGCTCGCGCTCAGTAAAACGCATCACGCGGCGTTCGACCGGGAACTGTTCACGATCGACCGGGACTACCGGATACGTGTGAACCCTGCGTTCGACACGCACAGCGACGTGTTACACCGGACGATCATCGACCTCGTGCTCTAGGTTCGCGTTGGCGTACTCCTCGGCCCCCACAGAAGAGGTACGATAGCGGGTAGATACTTTTGTTACTCGCGTCCATCGGCACACATAGTACGGATACAATAATGGGACGACAAAAAATTGTTCAGCATATCGAGGCAGAGCTGTCGGGGCGTTCGGACGAAACCACCGAACCACAGGAAATTACCGAAACGTTGTGCCAGAACTGCGGGTTCGTGATCGAGACAGAGGGAAAACAGCCGGACGACTATGTCGTCCACGGTATTCCCTCACACGGCGGATCGGGCCAGAGTTTCGTGTTCTATTGCAGCCCAGATTGCTTCCAAGACGCGATGGACGAACTCCTAGACGTGTAGCCGCTGGCAGTCGTCTCTATCGGTAGAGTTGGAGGGCCAGCGGTGACGCGCAGTAGTGGTTCGCAGGGGTTCGGAAGACGATTTTCACGTACGGTCCTTTGCTCACGTTCGGGTCGTTTTCGATGGCAGTGACGATACGCTCCAGACGGTCACGGCGGTCGCCGAAGTTGCCCTTGCTCAGTCCTTGAAGAGCCTGTCCCCGCGGAACGTTCCGTGCGTTGGCCACGACCGCTCGGATAGCGGGGTCCTGCTGTGTGTGTTGGGCCACCTTTTGGAGTTCCTGATTGACCATCTGAGAGACGCCCTGTCCGTTGACGACACCTTTCTGGCCGTGGATGAGGTACGTACTCGGTCCCTGCTTGTACTTTTGAACCATCCCCATCTCACTATGCAGGCGCTCGATGCGGTGGTACGACGCTTCGGGGCACTGGGTCTTCAGGTCTGGTGTCTTGATGGTCGTGTTGGTGTCCGTGTAACCGTTCGTGATGAGGAACTCGACGATATCCGTGAGTTCCGTCGCAGTTCGTAGATTCGTTTGTGCTCGTTGTTCGATACCGCTCTTCAGTTGATTTCTCGTCATATTGTGATGTTTCTCAGAAACATCTCGCCCGTCACAATCGAAGCAGATATAGGAGAGCGAGTATAACGCCGAAGTGACGCAACCCAACCACCCTGCGCTTCGCGTGCGGGGATAGGAATTCGGCCGTCCAAGCGGCCGAAAACCCCGATTCTCCACTATGCTCATACAGATTGTTTAGTTGCTTCTCCTACTGTACACAAGGGGATATGAGCACTTAAAATGTGGATTTATTGATACGATTGATTGGACTGAGCTGGTTCTAGCGAGCAGATGGATCTATCAGATAAAAAGAACTCAGTAAATTAAACCGGTTTAATATTTCATTCAATCGGTCTCAGGTTGATGCTTAGTACCTCTTTCAACCAGTCACTATTTTAATGTTACCTATTTACACTCTTATTGTGACAGATATTCCCCGCCGCGTTCATATTGCTCCCCAGGGATTCGAAGATGAGCGGATCTACCGCCCGGCTATTGAGCGGGAGGCAGACATCGTCATCCTAATCGGCCATAATGAACCGGACGATACTGCCGAACGGTGTCGGGAACGGATTGTCGACGTGCTCAAAGAACACAGAATCACCGTCCAAGACGATGTGACGTGTGATTTGTTCGAATTAGCTGACGCCTTGGAGACAATATTAGCGGTCATTCGTGATCGGAATCCTGATGACATTATCCGAGTGAACATTTCTGCTGGCTCGAAGATCACGGCGATCGCCGGTATGCTCGCTTGTATGTTCACTGCTGCAGATCCTTACTACGTCGTGCCAGAGGGTTACAATGAATCTGCTGAGGGGTCAGAGTACGAGACGGTCAGCCACGGAATGAACGATATCAAACCGTTGCCCGCGTATCCTGTGACAGAGCCCGATCTGCAACTCATTGAGGTACTCTCGTTTATTCAAGAAGAACAGCCCGAGAGTGGGCCAGATGGTGTTATTCTCAGAGATATCGGCCAATATCTGCTTGAGCACGATCTACCGGTCGTCCAGGCCAGCGACAAAAAGCCAGAGGAGGTCGACGATATCTATCCGATGATAAACGAGATCGTCGATCCTCTGATGCAACGCGGGTTTGTCAGCAAGAAGCGGTTTGACGGCGGAACGCACGTTAGAACCACATCTGAAGGAGAGGAAATGCTATCGTTAGCGAAGAGTCTGAACAGTAGGTAACTGGGTGAGAATATCTAAGTGAGCGTGTCATAGAACGCTCAGAAACTCTGTTGTGGTCATCTGTGGACGTTCAATACAGACCACGTTTTGCCGATCGGATTTGAGTCACGGCTTCGTCACGCTCGAACCGCTCCCGGCAAAAAATTTGGCGAAAAATACTGACCGAGGCCGGAGACCGAGTTCAGGGAACCGTGCTCTCTCCGATCACACGGAGGGTAGCGGTCACTCCGTAGTCTGTATTGAGCGATCTTAGCGCGAAATACAGGGGTGCTGCCAATTCTTAGATAACCCACAGGTGTAGCCGAAGCCCCCGATCTTCTCACCTCGGCACCACTTGCCGTACTTTCAAACACGTCCCCGTTGAAACGCCGTCGTAATGGACGAATCGGCGGTGTTCGAACAGGTCATCGACGAGCTGGAAGACCGTTCGTACCAGCCGCTCGTCCACGTGCCGGGCGCACACGAGGCGACGTATGCGGACGTGCTGGAGCGGTGTGAGTCCCATCGCATCACGATCGGGGGTCGGTACCCGGACGTGCTGGGCTTTACGAACACGGATCGAGTCTTTGCAGTGGAAGTCAAGGGGTCGACGGGGCTGCTCCGCGGGATCGGCCAAGCACTCACGTACCAGCAAGGGGCGCACGTGTCGTTCTTGGCGGCTGCCGAGGAGACGGTCCAGCAACACGCGGATCTACTACAGGCGAAAGGGGTCGGAGTGATCGGGGCGACAGACACCGGCGTCGGGACGTGGGCGTCGCCCCCGACCTCGGAATCGCACGAACAGGTCGTGGATATCGAAGGGCAGCTGTCGGTGCGGCTCCGGCACAGCGACATCAGCGGCGACATCGCAACGCTATCGCTCGCCCAACCCCTGAATTACCTCGCGCCGGTCGTGGCGATCGATCAGCACGGCCCGCTTGCCAGTGATGAACTCGTGGACGTCTTGGCCGCAGAATACGCGTTCGGCGCCGGTGACAGCGCTCGGCAGAGCGCGGTGGCGCTAGGCTTACTCCAAGGAGATGACCGCTATACGTTGACCGAGCAAGGCGAGTTGGCGGCGACGGTCCTCCACGGGTACGGCGTGGCGACGCTGGCGGAGCTCGACGCTGTCAAGGACGACGTCGGACGGGCGACAGTGTTCGAGACGCACCAGCCGCTGGCGATTCTGCTCCGGAACTGCTACGAGCGCCACCCGGAGTTCCGGTTGTTGTTGGATGCGTTGCGGAAGGAAGGCCCGCGGATCCGGTTCCCGGATCTGCTTCGCCGCCTGGTGCACGAGTACCCGAACGTGTTCCTCAACACGTTCTGTACGCGATCCGGGCGATCAAAGGCCCGGGAGTTGATCGAACGCGGGCAAACTGCGCGACTCTATGATGAGGTGGCCGTCTGGAAGGACGTGATCCGGACGAACGTCCTGTTCAACTTCGTCCAACAGTTGAAGCATATTGGCGTCTTAGCTGGGGAGACACGGAGTCACAGCGGCGCGATCAGCGAGTACGACCCCGACGCGAAACCGTGGGTGATGCGAGACGCGTGACCAAGTAATGGAAGGTTTTTAGGTTGTTTATGACGCTTGACAAAAATCTGCAGCTCTATGCTTTGTATAGCGGAACGTTCAATCCGGCGTACTGGGAGTTCGGTCTGTGGATCGCACAGTAGATGGTGAAGAATGGGTGGAGCGAGGGTGGGTTCGTGTCGTTGAGTTTCTCTACAATAATGACGTCACCACGGAATTAAACATCGTTAGTGTACCAGGAGAGATCTCTGGGAATGGGTATGAAGGATACGAGAGACTCGGCTCTCAATCCCGATTTCTTGAAGAGACTGGACTGACCGAAGACCAGGCGATGCTCGAACTGGAGTATCTCCGAAAACAAAATCTTGTAGACCTGTTCCAACCATTTGAGGAAAGCGAGTTTGGCGTGAACCGATTGACGTCGGACGGTTTCTCTGTCGCACACGATATTCAGCGTACGAAACGGGAGGAGCAATGGCGTAATCAGAACTCGTTCATTAATCTGGTTCTGACCGTCGCCACGGGTGTTCTTGCCGCGTCAGCAATTGTACAAGGAATTCTCGCATATTATGATTCGACGGGCGTCACTCAACAGTTGATTTTCGTTACGTACGCCGCTATTTCGATCGTCTTAGCGCTTTTGATGCTTGGTCGTCGGGGATATGCGGGGCCGGATTTGTGGGGATAACAGTTGTTTCTATGGCTGGGACCACCAGAACGATAACCGTCGCTCGTAGACGTGGTTGTACACGAAATGATGGGGCGGAAACAGACGTTTGAGGCGCATTTTTTGAACGTGGGTCACGGGGATTGTACAGTTCTTCACCATCCGGGTGATGAGAGACATCCTGAAGGACGGGTTTCGGTGGTCGACATCCACGAACGAAAAGACAGAGAATCAGACGTGGCTGGACTGTCCGTGTTTCTGAAGGATGTGTTCGGATCCTCGCATCCGGAGTCGGAAGAAGAGTATGCGAGACGGCATCTGAACGACCCGGTCAAGTACGTCGATAACAATATCGATGACGGCGGTCGTGGTGTGTGGCGGTTCGTAGCGACCCATCCGGATATGGATCATCTTTCGGGGTTGGCCCGGTTGGATGATGAGATCGGCATCGAAGTGTTCTGGGATACGTTTCACGCGAAGACGTTGAGTGCGGATCAAGACGAGTGGCCCGAGCGGTTCGATCCGACAGATTGGGTGCGATACGAAAAGATCCGGCACGGAAAGACGGATCACCACTACATCCAACCGACGAAAGGAACGAAGACATCAACGTGGGCGGATGACGACATCGATATTTTCCACCCGTCACCGGCGTATATCCAGCAGTTGAATGCGAAGCACGAAGATACGTCGACAGCGAACTATAATGACCTGAGTTACGTGCTGAAGGTGAACACACCAGCTGGTGGGATTCTTCTGCCCGGTGATCTGGAAAGTGCGGACGCGTGGGAGCGTGTGCTCGACTATGCGGAGGAAGAGTTAACTGATGTTCGCGTGCTCAAAGCAGCACACCACGGACGGGAGAACGGATTCAACGCGGAGGCAGTCAGGCAAATCGATCCTGAGTACGTAATCGTAAGCGTCGGGAAGAAAACCGGACAGGATGCCCTTGCGAAGTACAATCGGATGTGTGGTCCTGAGACTGAGATCTACTCGACCCGACAACACGGACGACTCAAAGTGACCGTCACAGAAGATGGTGAACTCGATCTTGAAGCCGAGGATCCTGAAGGCATTTTCCAGCTACCGGAGTAAACAGCATTTCTATTATTTCCCCTGCGCACGCTATGTGACATAACATAATATCAGGAGAATAATTCAGACTCCGGTCATCCTCTAACGGTCGTCAGAGAGTTTCAAGAAGAGTGATTATGACCCTCGCTCCACGCCACTGTTGAGTTCCTGAACTTGATCGGAGTAGAAGTCCGCAATCGCGTACTGGATGAATCGGTTGTTCATTTTGGTTTTTCGTCGTTTGAAGACCCATATTCCGGCGAGACTCCCTGTAAGTACTAAGCCAAGAACGGGCCACGATCGGACAGCGATCCACCCAGTACATTTCAACAGCATACTACTGAGGGTCAGAACAGCGGCGACGTAGCCGACAGCCCACATACTCCGGTGAAACGAGTGCAGTGCTTGAAACCGAAGAGCGCGGGTCGCCGGGGTCGTTTCGATATAACTTAAGAGCAGACGAAACAACGTCCCGTAATCATCGAAATCGTCTGGTAACGAGAATTTCCGTTGCATCAGCGGCCAAATAGCCTCTTCGACGTGCGTCACCGCAATTGGGAGTTCGTCGGTGTTCCCATCGCGTGTGGCTTGAATCACGTCTCCAAACAAGGTCGGCGTTCCGTCGAGTGCGCTGGCGATCAGTTGAATAATATGGCCGCACACGAGCGCAGCAACGAGGAACGTCCCTGTAGCGATCGCCCCGGTTGAAAATTGGAGATATGTCTCAACGCGGAAGATCGCACTGAGTGCCAGCAGGACGACTGCGCCGGGCACTAAGTTGGCCAGCACATCATACAGCTCTAAAGCGCGGAAGCTTCGTGCAACAGACATTCACGACCTGCCTCAGGTTAGATTCGTATACCGTTTGGAGGCTGCCTGCTCGGTTGTGTAGTCACGACCGTATACGGAAACCTCCCAGTCGTCCGGGTCAGAGGCTTCGATGCGGATCCGTCCGTCGTTCCGAGTTGTAACTACGTACCGCGTCTCCGTGTTCCCAGTGTCCTCGTGCGTAACAGACACTCCGGATGCGTGCTCTCGGTAGGCGTCTGTGGCCGAGTTCCCCTCATCTGCTTTGTCGGAAAACACGACGAGATCCGGGTTGATGTGGTCGATCAATTCCTCGTCGTAACTACTCTCCCGCCCGTGATGTGGAGCGACCAGTACCTCTGAGTCTTCGATGGCTGACCACGCGCTGGCGTTGTTTTTCAGCTTAGTGGTTCCCTGATCCAGTAAATCACCCACTGTCACATACTGGAACCCATACGAGTTGACGACCGTGACGCGACTCAAATTATTCAGCTTCTCGAAACGATCACTCCCGAGGGTGGCGTCGCTAGTCCCGTAGCTGTGGAACGTGACACCGTCAGTCGGCACTCCGCCATCCGCTCTAGCCCGTCCTAACTCCGGATCGTCCAACGCCCAGGTTGGGTCAGAGGGAGAGGTCTCGACATCGCCATCATACTCATCAAGCTTGTTCAGGTAGTATTCTGCGTCTTCAATATAAGCGTCGTCGTCGTTCTCTCGTGCTTCTTCGAGCCCCGCTTCAACCAAGTCGGTTGCTGATTTCGGACGCAGAAAGATAGACGGGGCTAGCTCAAGCTCTTTCATCACGTCGAGATCTTCAATATGGTCCTCGTGTGGATGACTGATGATTAAATAGTCGATACTGTTGATGCCGAACCGGCTCCCGTTGATCCATCGCAGTGGCGAAAACTCCGGGTCGCCGGTGTTCTTTCCGCAGTCGATAACGACATCTTTGTTGCCAGCACTCAGATAAGCCGCACTCCCGTGCTCGACATCCCAGACTCGAATATCGAGTACGTGGTGGCTCTTCTTAGCCATCTCTCGTCGGCCGTTGTGTATGTCGAATGAAAAGTGTCCGCCAACCGGGGTGAAAGTGAAACCCAGGAGAGAGAGTCTAATCGGGATCAACTACGTCACTACGGTCGCCAGATTCAGAATATAGTCGAAGCCGATGGCTTCAAAACCACCGTAGGGCGGTTAATCGCTGTTCTCGAAGATGTCCGATGGAAGCCGAGGCCAAATCAGGCTATTTGCGAGTGCTTGGACTGGCGCTAATACAGTGGTAATGACACCGGTAATGAATGATCCGGTGGCCAATAAGAGGTAGGTGATCAGTGGTAGTCCCGGGTCTTGCGAACTCAACGTAAATCCTATGTAGATACTCCCCAGTACGATGGCAGCGGCGAACAGGAGAAATCCGATGATTGCGTACGTCCCGGGAGCGGTACTGGAGTGGGCTTTCAGCACGCTCCACAGATCTCGATAAAATCCACGTACGGCGTGGGTAGTTTCGGTCGATGCGGGGTTGTGAGCCTCTGTGTTCCAGACGATGGTCATCTGCTCGGTACTCTTGGAGATCCACGCCTCTTCTCCTGCAGCCATCTCGTCAAGCAGCTGACTGACCCGGGTGGCTGAAACGTCGACGGCATCCGCAAGTTCGTCGAGTGTGTATTGGTGTCCGTGATTCGTATACAGGAGTTCGGCGATGTCGAAGAACGTGTCTCCTTTCTCTTCGAACTCAGCTTGGAATTGGTTCGGGACGTTCGCCATACCCACATATCATAGGGGCATCAATTAAATCAGTTCAGCCAGGGATTGATCACGATCAAGGCCCCTCTTGATCACCGTAAACCCCCAAAATCAAGCAGTAAAACGTCTCACACTCTTTTGGAGTCTGCAACCCTCGCTTGAACTGTCGATGTCAACAGACAAAGACCACACTAGCGACGAACGAGCGAATCGGATACGAAACCACGTGCTCATCATCATTGGCACACTTCCAGTGCTCCTGACAGTCCTCCACTTTGGGCTGCCTGAGTCGACTCATCAAGCACTCGTCTTCGATCATTCATCGTTCCCGAGTTATACCGTGTTCACTGGGGCGTTCGTCCACGCCTCAAATATGCATCTGTACGGCAATCTCGCTGGATATGCGATGACGATCGTATACGCTTACGCCTTAACGTCCAATAGCGATGGCCTCCGTTGGTTCCGCCGGACCCTCCTTATCTCCGTTTTTGCCCTGCCGGTGTTGACGAACCTGACGAGCTACGCGGTAATATCCTGGCAATACCCCAGTGCTGCTCCGGTATCCCGTGGCTTTTCAGGGGTTGTCGGTGGCTTCGGTGGAGTGTTGCTAGTGGCACTATACCGTACGCTCCGAGTCAAATACAACAGTGCCGTTGCGTGGACGGTCGGTCTCTGCTTGTTTTTGATCCTGATGCAACTGATTGATATCCAGTACACCGGCGGACTCCGACTTGCTGTCACTGGCCTAGTGGGAGCGAGTATCGTACTTTTGACCGGGCTGTATGTGTACGAAGATGGCATCTCCACGGACCCGGTTGATATCCAACGAGTGGGATTCGGGGGGTTGTTAGTCGGACTGGTTGCAGTGGTCCTGTCCGTACTCGTACTGGCGCTGTTTCCGACGGCGAGTACCCTTGTTGACGATGGGACATTTACGAATATCTTTGCCCACGCCGCGGGCTTTTTGTGGGGTATAATACTCTCTGGTGGGTTACTGGTTGAGGATGAAGAGCTGTCTTTACGAAAGCTCGTACGGTACTCATCTCGAAGATTAGGCCTCAGAAATTAGCTATCGCTCTTGTGACGGAAATTGTTGATACAGTCGGAGAATCTCACATAAGCTTCCTTCTAATGTAGGGGTGAAATAACAAATTATTCAGATGTAGGAGCGAAAATGAGGCTTGCTAAACCGCCGACTCCAATCAGAATTAAACTAATATATAAGCCATCTACAAGCACGATACTAATCAACGAATCAAGTGGAACAGAATTTCCATACATAGTAGTTAATGCGTTAAAAATCGACCATCGATATGTTATTGCCAGAAATAGTGAAACTGTACTCATAACAATGACTAGAGCAAATTTTGGTTTAGATGATTCATCGGAAGCGTGCAAATTTTCTATTCCTTCCGCTGATCTCTTTGAAATGAGAGCGAATATGAATACTGCCACCGGTGCAAGTGGGCCAACTGTAGTGATTCGTCCTACAGTCCCAAATAGAGTATTTGAGGAAGTAAGATATACCACGCCCCACGCGATTGAAAAGTAAATAGACCAGCCCGCTAACCCAATAAACCCGATATAGAGCGCAGTTCTTGAAATGGCATACCAATTCCTTTCAACTAAATCTTCATAGCCATCTCGAATAAGTGGTATATTGAATATTTCTACCACAATCCGTTTCAAAGGAGTGACTACGCCCTGATTGTCTTGATTCTCATCCAACTCTTCTGTGGATTCCTTCTCTGAGTTTGATGTAGATTCTTCACTCGTCATTCTAAACCAAATCCACAATATTACGAAGTACGCTAACGCCAATAGCGAGCAAAACTGCCAGTATTATGATCTGTGGAGCAATATCCAGCAATAATGATGGATCTGATCCAGTAAAGGTGAGAAATAGAATACCACCGATAAGTAGAGCCACTACCGCTTCAATAATGTCCTCAGCGGCCATACAGAAAGTTTTCTTGGACGAATTATAATATTGTGGGGCCTTGGAATAAGCCAGCGAGAAGTTGTACCGTATTCTTCACCAGCCACCGAACTGACCAATCCATAGTCATCCTGTCTTGAGCAGTTCATAGTACTCTGCGTGAGCGTATTAGCTCTTAGAGACTCGAAATGAAGATCATCTATCGACGGCTTCGTTCCGGTCGAATCCGTGCAGGCTGACGGCAAGCACGACCCCCCAGCCGAGCCCGGCGGCGTGGCCCACAAGATTCGTTGTCGGCCCGGTAGTAGCGAGCGCTGACAGTGGTGGGAAGAAATCCCAGAGCAGCGTACCGAAGACGACGCCAGTAAGGCCAAAGACGACTGTTTCTGTCACCCACGCGAGTCGAGTGCGGGCATCCGACTGCGAGCGTGCGGCGGTGAGGAACCAGCCACCGGCGACGACGAGCCCGGCACGGAGGCCGACAGTCCCAGTAACGGCGGCGCTTGCGGTCCCGGTGAGGCGAATCCCGATAACAGCGACGGCGAGCGCGCCGCCGGTACAACTGACCGCCCACGCGACGGTGGGACTGTGGCGGGCCTGTACGTAGCGTCCGACGGCGACGATGAGGACGCCCGCAAAACCAGCAACGACGTCGGAAAACCCGTACGTGACAGGGGTCACGTCCGGGTACAGGACTGGCAGCAGCGCGTAGCTTGTGAGGCTCGTGAGGATCGGAAGTACGAACAGCAGGGCAAGTGTGGTTTGCCAGAACCAGCGTCGCCCATCGGATGCTACACTGTACAGGTACGGGAACCCGACGATGCGGACGTACCCGTCTAAGTTCTGGAGGAGGTGCGGTTCGGAGGCGTGGACGTACGCTGCGGTGAGCAACGTATAGCCACGGAGCTGCCCGTGATCGAACACGAGTGCGTCCCGAACGGAGAGTGGTACGTAGGACTGGATCCCGGCGAGCACCAGCGCGATGCTCACAAGCCCGACGACGTCACAGGCGTACGTCGGGAGTCGGTCCGGAAGGAGTGTCATTGACGGTACTGCTGGATACCGATCCAACTCAGGGAAATGAGCCCGATGAGTGCCAACGAGACAGCAACGAAACTAGCTTGGGTGCCGAGAACGCTGGAGAGCCCGAGGAAGTTAGTCCGGTTGAAATACCCGACACCGAGGAAGACGCTGACGACAACGACGGCAGCACCGAGCCGCATCCCGACTTCTTTCAGAAAATTTCCGAAGGTAAAGTCACGAGCCATATCGCATTCCTCCAAAGATACTCACTTGGCGTTGGTGGAATTGTACCAGACGGACACGAAGGGTCTGAATATCCGAGGCGGGTTCTGCCGTCCTGAGCGTTCGAGTCCTGATTCACTAGCAAGGGGTCTAACTGAGGCGTCTGAATACCGCGCTGAAATGACGGTCAGTATCTTCGGGAAATCCCTCCGTTTCCGCAGCGAGCACTACCACGAAGAGGCACAGCGTCGATGAGACCCGCATTTTAGTTTCCGATGGGTTGAGGGAGGTATCCCACTGACGTCTGCGAACGCATATGAAGCGTCGGACTGCCGGGGTCTTGATGGGTATGCTAGCAGTGGTGTGTTTCGGGCTTGTCCTCTCTGCGGTGTATCCGTTCACGACGACCGAGCCACACGCAGCGAACGCTCCGAGCGAGCGATTCACCGTTGGTGAGACAGACGCGTTCAGCGCGACGGGGAGTCTCGTCGTGGACGGACAGGTGAGACTGGCATTCGACGGTGTCGTAACTGCTGATGGCGCCTGGTACCAGCGGGTTGTCGATGGCGGCGTTGTGTCAGCGGCCTACCAGCCCGACGCAACTGGACCGGTCTACCGCAAGCGAACGATTGCGGGGAGTGACAACGCCGAGCAGCAACGAGAACTGATTGCTGAAGATGAGGACCGCGTCCTCGTCGATGAAGACCGGGATGGGGACAACGTGACATTGGTCGTCAAAGAGAACGGCACCGGCGTCACGCAGCCGGTCTCGGGAACGGCATCGGTGTTCGTCAACAGTCTCGTTGTCGCCGGATACGAGGCCGACGGGTCTGATTCGTCGGACGAGACAGTCTATACGCCACGGGCAGGATGGTACGACAGACGGGAACCGTACCGCATTACAGATGCCTCGGGTGCGGTACGGACTGACGCTAACTCGCACGTAGTCACAGCGGCGAACGTCTCCTGGGACACGACAGAACCTGCGGGAACGTACATGGAGTACCTGCTGGTCCGGTCGTTCAGCGACGAACCGACAACATACCGGATCACGTTCGAGTTCGAATCAGGCGACGCCGAGCTTGAGCGACCATCGTGGGTAAGATCAGATCTCTCTCACTCACAGGGCGTCATAGAAGACTTGTCACGGGAGTATTTCACGACTTCACAGCCGAAGCAACCGTAGGGCCCTGCCTGCTAATAGAACGGTAGATTCACAACGCTTCCAAGTGCCGCCTCAGATGTGAGATCACAGTACGTTGTAGTTGGCGTATTTGCCCTCATATTTGGAGTTATAATGCTAATCTGGCCTGAGAAGGTTGCACGCTGGAGAAATAGTGGAGCAGTAGATTCCGAGCCGACTCCCGAGCTGGTCAAATTAACTCAGTATTTTGGCGGCCCTGCACTCGTTATTCTCGGCTTCATCCTAGTAGAGTCAGCACTCTAGAACTCGTCTTGATCTGTCGGACGTTCAACTATACTCAGCGATTTCCCACTTTGATTTACGTCTGGTCACGACGAATCAGCCGTGAGATCTACCTGCGTATCGATCACGATTAGGTGTGAAATCTTTGATTGAACGACCGTCGAGTATCAATACACGTGGGCTACTCCGTAATATCTCTCGTTGTGTGCTCAGATTCCGCCAAGAGATAGCCACCAAAGGCGAGCAGCCAGAGAATGAGTGGGTAGACGACCCATCGCTCGATTCCGCCGCCCCCGAGGAATTCAAGCGGATGCGGACCACCGATGACCAATCCGAAGAAAAACACACTAACGAGAATCAGGAGTGAGAGGCCACCAAAGAGCCCACAAAGGAACGAAAACGGTCGGGAAACAACCCGTGCGGAGAGGAGGACTGTGATACCGCCCATAAAAAACGTGAGCAGGGCGAAAAGTCCATGCCACGGAGTCACGTTTCCCGGAAAGATCCCGACACCGAACGCGCCGAATCCAAAGACGGCCAATGCAATCGGGAACCCGCGACGATCCATAGCTTTGTAGAGAAGATATGCCGAGAGGATTACAATCACTCCAGTCAGGAGCATCGTGGAATTGAAGATCGTCGCCGAGGGTTCGTGTATCACTGGGTTGGGTGGCCGCGTCGATCCCAGGTCGCTGATATCCTGTCGGGTCGAATAGTTCGGATAGAGGACCTCCGCCGTCATAATCCCCATAAATCCGATGAAGCCCGATATACTGAGACCGAAACCCGCCATTGACCGATTCGAGAGGCCGAGTCGAGACTGGAGAGAGGGTGTTTGGCTCATCACCTGTAGATTCGTACGACAAAGACAAATAGTTATTCGCTTGATAGATGATGTCTCTGCTACGTATATCCTCTGTATCGCGTGAATAAGTGAGTGTATGACGGGTAACTGTACTGGAATGCGACCTCAATCACGTGTCGTCGTCGCGTGGCGGGCGGGATGACAGCCGATCGAACCGGTCTTGGGCTGCTTGGTTCCGGTCCTCGGTCCGGTCCGGCTCGTACTTCAGCCGAGTGATCTCGGTGTCCGTGATATCCACCGTAAGGATGGCGTCGGCGTGACGCGCCTCAACGGGCAGCGTGTCCGCATCGATAGTAGCGCTGCCGACCTCCTCGCCGTCCTGTTCGAAGAACACGGTGGCAAGGCCGTCGTCGATCGTATCGACAACCGCGGTGTACTCCCCGTCACGAAGCTCGTTGAGTCCGGTCATTCGTAGGTCTCCTCCACAACGACTGTGCCGTCGGGGGTGCGGACGATAACGGTGTCGCCGTCATTATTCCAGATCGGTGAGCCGGAGCCCCAGTACAGGTCGGTGTCGGTATCGGTGCCGCTGCCGGTGTGGAGTGTCACTGTCGCACCGGGGTCAAGCGTGGTACCGTCGGGGAAGGTGTAGGTCTGCCCGACCTCGTCTTCGACGGTCCACCCGGAGAGCTCAAGCGGGTCATCGCCGGTGTTCTCGAAAACGACGTACTCGTCGTTGAGGTTCTCCCGGTCGTCCCCGGCGGCATCAGCATTCACGTCGGCGACGGCTAATGCGGCGGGGTCAGCCGATGCAGTAGTCGTACCGCCGTCAGTCACAACTTGCTCGGTCTGGGTCGCCACGGAACCGCCGCCGAGGACGGTGCGTTCGGTCACGGCACCGCCGCTCCCGACTGTTGCAGGGTCGGCATCACGAAGTGCGAGCGGATCGGTCGGGGCGGCGTGTTGGGTGCGGATGGACACGGCGCTGCCGTCGCTGACGAGGACGATGTCGCCGTGCGTGCCAGTCCAGTACGCCGGGAGCGATCGGTCAGCGAGTCGCTGCAGTACCTCAGGAGTCGGGTGGTCGTACTGGTTGTCATACCCGCTGGAAATCACGACTGCGGCAGGCGCGACCGCATCCAAGAACCTGCCGCTGGAGGAACTTGAAGCTCCGTGATGCCCGGCTTTCAGGACTGTGGAGTCGAGTTGTGAGCCGTACTGCTCGACCAGGTACGCTTCTTGATCGTCTTCGGCATCTCCTGACAGGAGGAAACTTGTCTGCCCGTGGGTGAGTTTCAATACGATGCTGTTCTCGTTGCGGGCTTCGTTTTCAAGATACGGCTCCGGCGGCCCAAGCACCTGAACGTCCACGCCTTCGAAAGCGATCCGGTCGCCTTCCCGCGTCTCGTACAGTGTTACGTCGTGTGCTTCGACTGCGTCGAGATACGCGGCGTACGTTTGGGTACTGGCTGCGATCCCTGGGTCGTAGACGGCGCCGATCCCGTCCGCGGACGTTTCGTAATACTCGATGATCGCCGCGTTCCCACCGATGTGGTCCGCGTCGTTGTGCGAGACGACGAGGTGATCGATCCGGTCGATCCCGTGCGCCTGCAGGTACTGCAGTACGTACTCGCCGTCATCCCGGTAATGGCCCGTGTCGACGAGCATCGTCTCGCCGCTCGGACTCACGATCAGCGTACTCACCGACTGGCCAACGTTGATGAAGTGCAGCTCGACGGTCCCGTTCGTCGCCGGGGCTGGCGCCGTCGCCGTCGTCGTGGCGGGGGCTGTGCCACTCGCCTGCGGTGTCGTCGGTTCAGGCGTCGGTGTCCCGCCCGGGTCGGCACCGCTGCACCCGGCGAGGAGAAGCATCGTGACAGCAACCACGATGAGTAGTGATCGAGACCGCCGGGGCCGTGACATACGACAGTCGTAGCGCGCTGGGCGGTAAAAAGCTGCTTGGACGGGGGGTCCGCAATTCAGCGGCAGGATGTCTCTTCCCGTCAGAAGACGCCTTCGCAGTAGTCGCCGTAGCGATACCGGAAGATCGGGTAGACATCCACGGAGCGCGACTACGCGAGTGTCACGTCTGCTGTGGGACGACGAGAGTCTGGGTTCGTGTTCCCGCACTAGAATTTAAGACGTTACTCGAAGACCTCCGTACAGACTGCGATGAGCTTTCGTGTTGAGGAATCACGGGTCGTGTCCGACACGACTCCCGTGGAATACCGCGTGAGTGAGTCGTTTCACCGTGTCCTCA
This sequence comes from Halobellus ordinarius, assembly GCF_031823395.1. Lineage (NCBI taxonomy): Archaea > Methanobacteriati > Methanobacteriota > Halobacteria > Halobacteriales > Haloferacaceae > Halobellus > Halobellus ordinarius. The sequence goes on along the minus strand of NZ_JAVQKJ010000018.1, from coordinate 17,235 downwards.
ACACACTCCCTGACGATGCGGTTCCGAAAGGACTGGTGATGGTGGGCGTGTTGACGGAGCAACTCCACCCGATTGACGGAGAGGCAGCACAACACGTCGAACACGTCGAAGCCAGTGTGACGACAGCCTCAGCTGCGGTGGTCCCAGGACAAACAGTAGACGCGATTTTGTGGTTGCTACAGCAGGTGTCGAGCTCACTCAGCGAGGACCGGAAAGAACTCGTTGGGGACGTGATCGCCGCAACCGGGTTGAACGAACGAGGGGCGGGAGCACTCGACGAGGAGTCACGAACTGGGCGTACAGCTGAACAGGCGCACCCAACAGTAGCTGCGGTTGCGAATGAGAGTCACTTCGCGTGTGAGTTCTGTGCGCAGCCGTTCGAGTTCGAAGGGCAACTCACGTCACACTGGGCGCAGTGTGACGATCGTCCGAGCGGAGAGTACTTCGAGTGCCCGAACTGTCACAACAAGTTCATCGCCGAGTATGCACGAACGCAGCATCTGCAGTCGTGTAACGCGACGCCCCCGGACTCGACGAACACGTCCACCACGGACGAGACGGACTATACTTGCAGTTCCTGCGGCGAGGCATTCGATTCCCGGCGCAAACTTCAAGCCCACGAGTTCCACTGTGCAACACCGAACACGGAATCACAATCTGAATCCACGACTGAGTCAGACGTCCTTGTTCGTGACGCGATCGGGACTGTCACCCACTATTCAAGCGACGGGTACGGATTCATTTCCACGACCGCCCTCGCCGATGTCGACCATCCGGACGCAGATGTATCCGAAGATGTGTTCTTCCATATCAGCGAGTATCCCGGACACGACGCCACCGAAGGCGACCTGCTTACGTTCAACGTGATCGAGACTGAGGAAGGTTTCAACGCCACCGAGATCTCGAAACGACAGCCACAGCAACAAGAGAACCGGGATGACACATTTGCGAGTACCCGCCCGCAATGGTCGAAAGATACGTGACTCCGAGTTCAGACGAACTCTTCTCTGAACAATGTCCGGTCAGGTCATCACGCTGGGGCGAACTTCTATCGAAGGTGTTCGAGAATCTGTAGAATCCGAAAACCGAGTTCGCCGTAGTCTTTCTCGGTCTGCCCTGCTTTCTCGCGCAGTGCGGTTATGCGCTCGGTGTATTCCTCGTTAATCACTAGTTCGAGTTCCGCCCCGGTTTCTTCCTCAAACTGGTCGGCCATCTCGTATAGTCCGCCCAACAGATAGTTTTCATCTCGGTTCCCTCGGACCACTGGACTCCACAATTGGAACACGTAGGAATCAGCGGAATCGAACAGCTCCAGAACATAGTCTCTATCCGCGTTGAATTTCCGCCAAAGACGGTCAATTGTGTGCTGATAGCCGTCATTCCCGTATTCAGCCCATCGGTCAGTATCAGGTGTTCCGGGGTAGAGCAATCCGTCAATATGGGTCACGACCTCACAAGTGTACACTACTTGAGTACCTTCGTCCGTGTTGTCTACTCCGATGACGTCAATTTCGATTTGATTGCCTTCTTCGTTGGACCGCTGATTGTAGGTGACTAACTCGCATTCTTCTATCAGTCGAAGATACGACCCAACGAGAAGTTCGCCTGATTCGGGCTGTTCGGTCATACGCTCACGCCGTATGGCTTCGTGAAAAGCGTTCGGCGCAGAGGATTCTACTCGATTCTACTCGCCGGTCGTGTCGATACCGAGAGTTTCGTTCAGTCCACAGAAACAGGTCACGGCGTTGAACCCGAATCCCAGCGCACCACCGAGAGCCAGCAGGCCGGTCTTGCGCTTGCCATTTCGGAGCGTGCTGACAGCCACGACAGTCAGAAGAGCTGCGAGTAGTCCGCGGAGGAGTCGATCACGGCCACCGACGTTCTTTTCGGTCATATCAGGCTGGTAGGCCGCGTCGGACTTGGGTTTTTTCTCACCCCTATTTCGCAATAACCGATAGTCTTGTGCCTTCTCCTCCACCATTCAGGGAGAGTATGCCGTCAGAGGCTCTAATTTCGGTGATCGAACCCCCGCTCTTGCGGTACCGATGTGTGCCAGGCTTCTATCCGAGTTATTTCCTGTATTCGCCGCCGAGCGTTGCGAAGTGCTCGACGAGCGTGTCGACGGCGGCTTCGATATCAGCGCGTGAGCTGACGTGGTTGTAGAAGACCTTGTTCGAGTCGTACGGATTGTCGGAGGTCTTGACGGCCCAATCACCGGTACGAGTCTGTTCAACAACACGCGTATCCTTGTCAGCGGCAGCGTTCTTGATTTTGTAGCCGAATGCGCGTAACGCGCCATCGATGTCGGTCCGGTCGTATTCCGTCGGCGGCATCCAGTACAGGTGCACGTTCAATTTCTGATTCCCGCTCGGGGCAGCAGGTCCCTCCATTCGATGGTTAATGCGGTGGTTCGCTAATCCGCTGCCGGGGCTTTCACTTGTCTTCACGCTTGGGTTCAGTCCCGGTTCGAAAAGGTCGGGCTGGGCGTCCACCATTCGCTGGTCGAACTGTCGAAGGATCGCTGCGATCTCGGCTTGAAACTGGTCGGTCAGCCGGAGTGCTTTCAGGTAACGATCCTGCGTGAGGCCGTTGGTGAGGAAGTCGTCTGTCATCGATCGTGTTATTGTTGGAGGTACGTTAGTTGTCGATCGAGCGTGTCGGTGAGCTGGTGCGGGCGGAGTGCTTCGACGACGTTCGCTGGTGAGGCGTACCGTTTTACGTCGGGTTCGGACGCGAAGTTCAACAGCTGTTGTTCCGCTACTGCGCAGAACAGGTACGCATTCGCTGCCCAGTGGTCGTCTACGATCTCCCCGGCGCGCAGGAGCCGACGGAGTGTCGCTGTGACGTCTCGCCAGTAGCGGACGTCAACCGGTCCTGGATCGGTCCACGGAATCCGGTACTGACCCGCCGGTGTCTGTTCGACCCCGGGAGCGACAATCGTGTCGAGCCGGTCGCGTTTCTGTTCCGGGAGGAGCAACACGTGCGTCCACGCCCGGTCGGGGTAATGGTGTTCAACGAGTGCGGCTGTCTCGGCAGTTTTTCCGTAGTTCTCGTCGTCGAGTTTCACTTCGATCGAGATGCCGTAGTCGCCGTGGCGGATCAGCAGGTCCGCGCGGCGTGTCCCACCATCCGGGTTCGAGAGGCGAACTTCCCGATCCACCTCGTCCGGCGGACCCTCTACTGGGATGTCGAAGAGGGCAGCGATGAGTACACCGCTTGGCCGCAGGAGTTGGGCGAGCCATCGGGACCACGCGACCTCGTTGGAAGGGTGATACGGGCCGCGTTGAGCTGGACGATCGCTCACGTCGGTCGCAAGCGGATCCGTATCGAACGGGGCGTCAGAAGCGGCCCAGCGCGCGTTGGACTGCGCAAGCACCTCCCCGAGCTGAACTGCCGCATCAGTACCGGTTTCTGCGTACGACGCCCACCAGTCGTCGAGACCCGCCCATACGTCTGGCGGGTGTGTCTCGGGGAATACCTGCGACGAGGCAGCGTCGGCTGTTGGTCCGAAACGTCGAGCCGAGGTGTACCACCACGAATCTACGTCGGTCCACCAATCGTTGATCCGGTCGAGTTCCACGACTCTAGTACCGTCGGACTGCGAGAGGAGGTGGTGTGACTGCGTCGCCGTATCCCACCACGGATCAAGCTCCACCCAATCAGCAGGCTGTACATCTCGATTCACGACGGAGGGGTACGTGGCCAGCAACAAAGGTGCTGTGCGGCAAGTGCTGGTCAGAGATGAAGGCCGACCACAATAAGTGCGAACTATGGGGGCGGTATCCCGCTGACTTCGCTTTGCTCTTGACCTACGAGGAGGGTGTCACAGGATGATCCTCTTCATTCCAATCTTCACGGGCGGAATCGGTCAGTGTAGGCGATTGATCCAGGGGTTCACTCTCTGAACAATCGGAACGAACAATTATAGATATTCATTGAAACACTGGGGTATGAAGCGACGAGCGTTTCTCGCTTCGGGGGTTGCGGGAGTGGGACTGCTCGCTGGGTGTAGTGGAGAATCAGGCTCCGATCAACAAACAGCGTCCGACACGACGGTAGGGACGCGGACAGACAGTGCCACAGCAACTACATCACAGACCCCACGCGAAAGTCCAACCACGATTTTTGTCGCGCCAGATGGATCTGACAACGCTCCTGGGACGCGGGAAGAGCCACTCAAGACGATCCCGGGAGCGCTAATCAGAGCCCAACCAGGCGAAACAGTTCACGCTCTTCCAGGACGATACAAACGCCCAGTAGAGACAGTTCGTAGCGGGACTGCAGATGAACCGATAACCGTCACAGGACCACCGGACGCGATATTCAACGCCGATGGTCCGTTTGAGATCAATCACGACCACGTCCACATACAGGGATTAACCTTTGATGGCCTTCACACACCAACCGCCCCCGAGGACCCGGATTCATACGCGGAGTCGTTGTTGCAGGTCAACGAACGCTTCTACGAGACGATCAAAAACGGGGAGCGCGGGGACGACCCTGTCCCGGACGACAAGTACCTTACTGGCGTCAAGGTGAAACCACACGCAGTGGGCAACTGTCGCGCTGATTTCATCAAGGTCCACTGGTCGAAGAACATCGAGATTGGAGAGTTCCGGATCATCGGGCCTGCAGGCGTCAAGTTTCTCAAAGGCGATGCGACCGGACATAACAGCGAAATCATTTATCTCGGAAACGCGCCGAGCAAGGGGTATCCCCCGGATCAAACACGGAACATTCATATTCACCATATCGACAACAGCGAAGGATACGTCCACTCGGAGCTGGTTGATTGTAAGACCGGAACCTCAAACGTCACTATCGAGTACTGTACCGGTGCTGGCGGATCAGCCGAAGCGATAACCGACGAGGGGACCGAGAGTGCGCTCCACATCGGTGGGTCTGATATCACCGTCCGATGGAATATTCTGTCGGGGGGTGCAGAGGCTGGGATCGAGATCGACTCGGATATTGCAGCAACTGAGAATCCACCAGAGAGCTATGCAGCTGGTGGAACAAATAACGCGATTTACGGAAATCGTCTCCTCAATAACGATGGGTTGGCACTCCGATTCGCGTATCCTGACACCCAAGGACAGGACGCACAGCGGATTATCTGTGGGAACGAGTACAACGGACAGACGCACGGAGAGCCTGATCGGAGCTGCCCTAATGAGATACCGGCAGGCGATGGCGTGGGCCATACCGGCGGTGAGAGTCCGTGGACATAACCAGAACGGACTGATGCGAACTGGCCAACGTACGTGAAACGCGGCACATTTTTCACAAGTTCCGAAGATCCGGCGATGATCGGAAGATCCCTCGGTGGTCAATACGCACACGCGATTTGATCGCTAATTCAGTAGATCTCGGTTGACAATATCGAACGAGAACTGTTCAGTACGGTGTATTGACCTCACAAATCTTCAAGAACGCTGAATCCCTCGCGCACAATACTCCCTCGTGGGGGAAACGAGACCGATCGGTGAGGATAGTCCGATTGGTGATCCGATGTGAGGCTATACACCCTAAACGCGGAGCAGGCCGAGTGCCTCGGGGCTTGCCCCGAGGCGATTCATATTGAACGATTCCTGATTATTGCGCTCAGAAAACTTGGGTCACTGGTTTGTTGCAACCTGGAGGGAATACGCAATACACACTAACCCAACGAGCTGGGTCAGTCTGACAAGCAGACGGACAGCATTCTGGAGGGAGATGGGAATCACACGGAATGCAAGCAATCCCTGTCCGGTGACCGCAAGCAGGTACGTCAGCCCGAACAGCAGTATCATCCCGACTGAGAGCCAGCGCATTGACCGTTCGTCGTTGCGTCGAAGCCCACGGTACGCTTGATAGCCAATATAGAGTCCCACCACTGCCGAGGCAGTCGCCAAGACCCCAGCAAGTAGGCCGAGGGGGGACCCGAATCCAACAACTGACATCAGAATTTCCCCCACAGACGCGTCAGTTGATCGGCGACATCGTCGCTCCCGCGGTCAATATCCCACGTTAATTCGCCGTCGTGGACCATCAGCTCAAATCGGTCGAGTCGAGACACGTACACCGTCTCGTGGTGGCCGTCGGATCGTGGTCGCGTCCGTTCGCCAACAAGGTCGGCTGCGGTCAGCCGATCCAATCGCCGGTAGATTGAGGACGTAGAGATACCACAGTACTCGCTCAATTCATTGGCCGACAGCGGCGTTTCGCTGGTTGCAGTCAGAATCGACCGGACGTGTTCGTCGTCCAGCAGCGAGACGACTGTTTCGAGTTCCACGTCGGCCATCTCTTCCTTAGATGTCATCCGGGACGTACAAATATTCTCGATTTCATCTCCGATCACCTCTCGTGACAGCCACTGTCCGTTCCGAATAGTTGGCCAGTGAACAGCAACCTCAGTCATCGGCCCCTCCGTGTAGCTCTAACTCGAAAAGCACGTGAAAGTGGGTCCCACCGATCGAGTACACGAGACTGACGCTCGTCGCGTTCGGGTAGTCGCCAAGATCAATCGTGGCCTCCGTACCGGACGAAACTGTGTCCCGGTCCGACCAGAGAGGCTGTGTCTCGATTTCCCCGACGTCGTCGGGGCTGTCCACATCGTAGTAGAGCCTGGCTGCGGGGACCGACTCGCCAGCCTCGTGTCGGAACGTGACACTCGTATCCGCCTGGTCGTACTGTCCGCCCCACGTCACCTGCGGAAGGTCGTACTGCGGGGATATTTCGCGTTCTCCCGTGAATGGAACTCGTGTTTCAACCGTTGCAAGCTGATCAGCTAGTTGTACGTCGAACGTTTCGGCTTCTGACGTGTACCGGTAGTCATCTTTTTGTAGCGCTTTCTGCAGCGCCGATTTTGTCGGCACGCGGTCGTTCGCGTAGTGGTAGTAGACGACCTGATAGGCTGCATCGTCGTCGAATCTGAACGTGTCGGCGATCATCGCCGGTCGCCCCGTCGGATCACGGATGTCCGTGTTGACGAGGAGTTGTCCGTTTCCACCAGCTGCTGTTGTGAGTCGATCGAAGCGTGTGTTCTGTTCGTGATAGCGCGGGCGGTCGCCTGCACCCGCATCAACGAGCGCCTCCAGATGCGGTCGGTCGTGGATGTATGCATTCGTCCACGCGAGGATCCCCTCGCCGACAGCAACACGACGCGGCACGTCCGATCGAGCGTAGACGACGTACCCTCGGTAGTCACCAGCGCGTTCATACCCGCTGTTGGTAAGCGTCTGGACGACATCGGTGCGATCGAAGGTTGCCTTGATGACGGTGCCGACGGTCGAGTCAACGAACCACTCATAATTCTCGAAGCCGATCCCGAAGTAGTCGGTATCCGCCTTGCTGTGGGCTCGTCGCGCAATAAATACTTCAGGGGCGTCAGGGCGAGCGCCGGTCGGGCGCATCGCAGTGAATGCGTACTGCTCTACCGGTGGATCAATCGTCGTCGGTGCAGGGAGCCACTGTCGGTAACTGGGATCACCCCCACCTGGAGCGCTTAGACGACCATAGCGCTGATTACCGCCAAGCGGAGGGAGACTAGAGAGACACCCAGCAGTCAGTACTGATAGTGACGTTGCGAGTGTCGCACCACCCTTGGCGAGTGCCTGACGACGGGTATGCTCGTGGGAGGACCGATGTTGTCGGGGGGACATACAGCGGTCCAATTTCTGCGTGGGACTGGTGTATAATTGGAGTATCGCCCCCGAGCACGCGCAGGTCGGCGATGGATTTTTATATCCGATTTAGTTGATCTATCGATGTCGGGGTCGTACTTAGTGGCTCTTTGAGGAGCCGTGCTTCCACAGGTATTGAGGTGGGTACACAAATTCACTCAGAATCTGTCCCTGAGGTGTTGCAGACCCAGTCGAGCCACGAGATGTGCTGGTCCTCGTTTCGGGAGGTCACGAGCGGTGCGAAGATGGCTTGGTGGGTGACTCCCGCTGATATCTATCTCCCAACCAATTTCGTCACTAAACCGTTCGATAGCGGCGGTTGCGCGTTCACACACGGGATCAGGATTCATTGATCGGACCTCGTTGTCGTGCATCAATACCTCACCGTCAACGATCGTTGACGCAACGTCGTCAGCCGTCGCAGTGTTCGCAACGAGTGCTGGAATGTTCGTCTGCGGTGCGAATTTCGGATCTGACAAGTCCAATATGACAAGATCAGCACGTTTGCCGGGTTCGATACTACCGAGTTCATCGCCGACGCCAAGCGCTCTTGCACCCTCAATAGTGAGCATCCGGACCAGTTCCATCGAGTGAAACTGGTTCGTTCCAAACGAGAGGTTGGCTGCCAACCGTGCCTGTCGGGCCTCGCTCAACAGATCGCTGGAGTCGTGCCAGTAGTGATCGTCGAGACCGAGTCCGACCGTCGTCTCTGCCTCTCGTAACGCGGGAACTGGTGTCCACTCCGTCTCACCGTCTGGCTCCCAGTAACAGAAGACCGAGGGGCAGTGAGCGACGGACGCGCCGTGTGCCGCCATCCGTTCGATGTCCTCTTCGTCAGCAACGCGGAAATGTGCGGCGACGAGTCGTTCATCCAAGAGACCGACTTCGTCCAGCAGCGCAAGCGAATCATCGGCGTCGTTCGCCCGCGCCATCGTATTACTCGCGTCCAGTTCAAGCAGATGTGTGTGGACCGGCAGGTCGGGATACTCCGCCGCCAACTCTGCAGTCCGTTCCCAGACGTCCCGAGAACACGACCAGTCGTCGTGTGGACACACCGTAGCCTGTACTCGCCCATCGTAGCTGTCGTGATACTGCTCGATAAATGACCGAGCGCGCTCGAATTGCTCGTCTTCGGGGAGATCCCAGAACAAGTCACTGATCCACGGGCCGAAGAAGCCTCGGAGTCCAGCCTCACCGAAAGCTTCAGCCCCGTGACTCGGCAGGGCGTCCATCGCATTCGTTGTCGTGATCCCGCTCCGGATGAAATTCAACGCGGCGAGCTCGCAGCCTGCCTTGACGAGATACTCGTATTGGCCACGACCGAGCTGTTCACAGAGGGCAGTCATCTCGGTGACCAACTCACCGACACCCATCTCGCTGAACGCACCGATGAGCGCCGTGAGTTCCAGATGCGCGTGAGCGTTGATCAACCCGGGCATCACGAGGCTGTCGCTGCCATCGATGACGGTCTCGGCAGTTGCATCGGCATCGTCCGATTCGGACGGTCGTACGTCTCGAATCATCCCACTGTCGATGACGACCGTCCCGTTTCGATACAGTTGGTTGTGCTCGTTGACTGTCAGCACAGTCGCGTCGTGGATCAAGATATCCGGTGACATACCTAACCTACTCGTAGAGTTCGATCTCAATCGGGTCGCCGGGTTTGAGGTTCGTACTGGCAATCAAATCTGGGTTGGGATCGGACGCAAGCTCGAACGTGTATGGGTCGAGAATCGTGGCGAGGATCGTCTTCATTTCCATCCGTGCAAATCGCATCCCGATACAGTGCCGAGGACCGCCGCCGAACGGAAAATATGCATACTCCGGGCGGTCAGGATCGCCAGCGAACCGGTCTGGACGGAACACTTCCGGATCGTCCCACCACGCCGGATCACGGTGGACGGCCCACTGCGGTAAGACCAGTGTAGTCCCTTCCGGAATCGTATAGCCCTGTAACTGCACATCACGCGCTGCTTCCCGGAAGAACATATACACAGGTGGATACAGGCGTAATGCCTCGTCGATCGCGTGTTCCATCCGTTCGAGTTGCGGGAGATCGTCCGCAGTCACACTCCCATCACAGACGGCGTCAACTTCCGCCCGGAGCGCAGCCTGTTCGTCCGGGTGCTGTGCGAGACACAGGAGCGTGTAGGTCAGCCCCAGGGAAGTCGTCTCGTGGCCTGCGAAGAGGAACGTGACCATATTATCACGGAACTCCTCTTGGGAGAGGTCACTCGCTTCGACGAACCCCACGAGGATCGACAGCAGGTCGTCACCGCGGTTCTCGGGCTGCCGCTCTCGCCGTTGTTGAGCGAGTTCGTCGACGAACTGTTGGAGTTCACTGAGTTTCTGTCTGTACCGTCGATTCGTCGGCGTCGGGAGACGATCCGGGAGGAACGACCAGAATCGGCTCGTATCGAACCGAGCGAGCATCGCATTCGATGCCTCTGAAATGATCGGATGGTCCGTCACGTCTACGCCGAACAGCGTCCGTCCCAGCACGCCCATCGTTGTCGCCGTCATCACGTCGTTGACATCGACGACCATCCCATCGTGCCACTGTTCGACTGTCTCTTCTGCGGTGGCGCGCATCTCTGGGACGTACGTGGTCAACCGTTCCCGGTAGAACGCTGGCTGCACCTGCGACCGTTGGTTCCGCCACTGCTCGCCACCACTAACGAACAGTCCTTCGCCCATCGCATCGGCGAGATTCCGTGTCAACACCTCGCCTTTCTCGAACGCCTCGTGATTATCCAGGAGCACCTGCTGGATCGCATCCGGATGGGCGATCATACACGCGTCAGTGCCGAAGACATCATAGCTTGCGACGCGACCGTACTCGTCACGCAACTCCTCAAAAAACGCGAAAATGTCACGACTCAACGCGACCGTATTACCGATGACGGGGAGTCCGCGCGGGCCCGGAGGGTACTCTTCTGCTGTGCTCATACATACCCGTAAGCGACACGTGGTCTCCTGTGTTCTGTCGGACAGGTCCGCCCATTTTTACGTTCCTCGGCTTTTTGCTGTCGCTAATGCGATACCTGCAACTACAGATCCAGTTCCCATCGGAGGCGAGACATCCAATGCACCAGTTTCTCGTTGAACACGACTCGATTCGGCAAGCGTCCCTCCGGCACTGGAACTTCTCGAACCCTGAGTACGTCACGACCCTGTTCCATATCGTCGGACACACTACGGACGGACGCGACGAGTACCTCTCAGCGCTTGATAGTGTCGACACGATCTACGAGTACGACGTAACACCGATTCATAATCGTAGTTTCTACGTCTACATTCGAGAGGCAGCGCAGGGGTTCGCCAGTCGGCTCCGTGCTCTCCTCGCCGATACGGAACTCCTCGTTGTCCCACCGATTGAATACGGCAGCGACGGTGCGATGTGGTTTGAGATCGCTGGCGACCACGACGCCCTTCAGCGCCTGGTCGATGACCTTCCCGACCACCTCTCTGTGACAATCAACCGTCTCGGAGAATACGACGCCTACCGAGAACCGCAAGCCGCAGCGCTGACCGACCGCCAAAGAGAAGTGCTTGACGTTGCACGCGAACAGGGATATTACGAGGTCCCGCGGCAGACAAGCGTCCGAGAGATTGCCGATGAGATAGGGTGCTCAAAAAGCACCGTCGCAGACCACTTGCGGAAGGCAGAGGCGCGACTTGTATCACTCTATGGAGATTAGCTGATGGCGTTGTGACGCGGTCGACGAAACTTGTTCCCCCGAGTCAGTGGAATATCGTAGTACAGGCGTGGGAAACTCACAGTGTATATTCTCCTGTATCTCGCCCTTGGCGGTGGTGAATACTACGTTCGGACGAACGAAACGGTGGAGTTCGATCAGTAGCCAGACTCCGCTACTGACAGCTCTTCCTTGCCGATGAAATTGCGTACCTTTGCGATGACGCGATCAGGTGCTTCCGTCGGACCACCGTGACCGACGTCATCGAATTCGACGAACTGACTGTTCGAAAGGGCGGCATCCACTGCACGGATGCCGTCTCGTAGATGCGGCGGTCCCTCAGTCCCGGTCAGTAAGAGGACTGGCGCGTCGATCTCAAGTGCGTCCGGAAGCTGGTACTGCTCGATAGTGCGATTGATTCGCGCGATGTTTTCGGTCAGGGCAACGATATCGGGCCACGGCGGCCACTCAGCGAGCCAGCCGTCGAGATCATCGATCTCACCACCGTGCATCACCTCTCGGATGTAGAACTTCATCGCCTCGCGTCGATCGCCGTCGTCGATTCGTTTCTGCATCTGTGCTGCGAGAGCCGCCTGCTCTCGATAGTCGTCGACGAGAACTGCTGGCTCATACGCGATAAGCTTCTTTACCGAAGCATGTCGAGCGGCTTCCAAAGCTAACAGACCGCCGAACGAGTGCCCGAATACGACTGGCGCTCCATTAACTGCATCGATGACTGCTCGAACGTCCTCAACACCACGTTCGAGACGATACTCGTCAGAGTCACCGCTTTCCCCAACGCCGCGTCGATGGGGAACAACGACGGTGTAGTCCTCAACGAAGTGAGGAACGATCGGCTTCCAGTACTCGGGAGACGACCCGCCGTGAAGGAGAACGAGCGGGGGGCCTTCGCCGTGCTGTTCATATGCGATACTGGTCCCATCCGCTGAAATCACAGTCTGCATTGATGCCTTGTATCGTTGGAGTGAAACCGAAGAATGAGTGACTCCCAGTTGTCCGGCCCTTTAAAAGGATATAGTAGGTTGGCGGTGAGTCAGATCGTGCTTTCCCGACGAACATCGCAACTCGATTCATCGGGAAATCAGCGTCTTGTCGAACGTTCCCGTCTCCATACTGTTAACTAGCGTGATACCGGAGACAGCAGCCGCAGCCAGCACTGACTGGCAATACACCCATCCACGAAAGTCGTGTCAATTACTATCACTCGGGGAGTGGCGGCCACGTCGTCGCCACAGTCTCCTCAATGAGTTGGGTTTGCGCCCGGCGCAATCGTTCAGAGACTGATGACGGAGTAATATCAAGTTCTGTGGCGACTTCTTCCAAGGATGCCTGTCGTGGAATGTCGAAATAGCCCAGTTCGTAGGCGATTCGGAGTGCCTCGCGTTGACGATCGGTTAGCCCATCGCCCGGTGGTTCGGTCTCCCCGTCCTGGGTGAGACGGTGCAACCGGAACTCAGCATTCCGTTGCCAGAACGAGGAAAACTTACTGAACGCGTCCCGGTCAGCGAACCACCCGGTCTGTCGCCATCCGTCCGGTATTACATCAATCCGTTCGATGATAGCATCAGCCGTCGCAAGCGCTTCAAGGCCTGCAAGGTCGTCAAGATGTTCACCGAGTTGCTCCTCCAAACTGAGGGCTGGGAGCACCTGGTATCGACGGGTCTCGTCAGCTTGCCCCACAAGCGTCCATTCTCCAACGTCGTATGCTTCCGTGAAGGCGTTCTCAATTCTCGATGAAGAACCGCCCCGTACAGTGACGAGAAACAAAGGTCGATTCCCGTGATTGAACTGCATACTCAGTATTATTGTTGCGTCGGGAGCAGCAACCGCAACTCCAGTGAGCGGTAACGCCTCGCAATCAATATCGAACTCTGCAACCAGTCCCATATTTGATTGTGTCTCCTAGTTTTGGGTTCCCTCCCCCACGACTGAAGTCGTTAAGGTTCACAGGATCACGGACCGTAATTCGCTACGACCCACGTTTTCCGATCTCGTCGTGGTTCGGTATTGAGCCATTCAGTACGACTCCCGACGAAGACAACGGGTTTGGGTGCCTTGTCCTTGTCTCGATACTCACCTTGAGAACTACCAGTATTTTGAATTTTGCGCTGGCTTTCAACTACATCCCACCTAAGACCGGTGGGCTTTCACTCCGCTTCCGCTGAGATTCTCCGAGAACATTATCACATTTTGAGCACAGTCTATATGGGTAGGAACCCGAGGGTAACAAGTTGCCAACTGAATCCGAGTCCAAGAAGCACCAGTAGTGTGTGATGAATTCGAGCAGGCAGTGACCAGTAGCGGTACCGCCACGCCAGTACTGCGCCAGCAGTGGCCCCGAGTGTGAAGACCTCGATAAGATACGGGAGTGCGAGCGCGAGTTGCATCGGGAGCGGTCGTGTGAGCAGTGTGAGTTCGCCACCTCGCTCAATAATGAATCCCACAAGCAGGACGAATCCGAGAGAGGCACTACTCAATCCGATACCTGTCGCACGAACCAGCCACGCAAGGCTAAGTCTCCGATGGATGAAGTCACGTGTGAACCCGTTACTGTCGTTGTGTGCAGTGGAGTCCCCCGACTGTTGGTGGGAGATATGTCGAGATCGGTCTGTCATTCTGTGCTCCCCATTTCTGTATCCGAATCTTCGTCCGTTCGATACTGAGTCCACTGTCGCCAAGCAGCCTGGCCACCCCATCCGGCAAGGGAAAGACCGAATCCGGTTAGCGTCCCACCCAAGACACTCCCGGTGACGAGTTGACGTTCGTGAGACGGGACCGGCTGGTAGACGCCTGTCGGCTCGCTTGCCAGATACATTCCTTCAATAGCACCGTCAGTAACCTCAAATGCAAGAACATCGTGCCCATTCACTGCTTGATAGACGTACGGCTCAGTCTCAACCCAATATCGCGTATGACCGTCAAGTGTCGTCGTTCGGAGCCGACTGTCGGCTGCAGGTTCGACGGAGACGTGTTCCAACAGGTCTACCACTTGCAGCGGGCCACTCCGTGGCAGGCTGGTAAGGCTATACTCACCAGCAACTTCCGTAGCGCGTTCGTGACTCTCTGGTTCAGTTATTGGTGTTGGTTCAGTCGGCGGTGATTGAAGTCCATATTCTGTGAGGATGTCGTCAATTACGGTTGCTGGCGGCGGGTAGTCGTTGTTATTGCTGTTGTAGTTCACGAAGATCCCAACATCGGACGCAGGGAGAAGAACGAGATGACTCGAAAAGTGGACCGTCGCTCCTGAATGACCGATTACACCACTCCCCGGATTCCCGTACTCGTGGAACCCATACCGCCAATTGGTGACAGCTGGATGTCGCACGTGATGTCGCTCACGCATCCGTCGTGCTGTGCCTGCCTGCAAGATCTGCGTATTGCCGACCGCCCCATTCCTGAGATGTGCGCGCATAAACCACGCTATATCCCGCGCCGTCGCTGTCATTGATCCTGCCGGACGCATATTGATGTACACTTCATCAGCAGTCCTGAACTCCTCCCCATCCTGTGAGTGCCCCGCGGCGAGACTCCCGGGATAGTCGTCCGAAACCGGCTGAGTGAACGTGGCGTGGGTCATACCGAGCGGTTCGAAAATCTCAGTCTGTACGTACTTCTCGAACGTGGTGTCGTGGACTTCTGCGACGATGTGCCCGGCGAGTGCCGCTCCGTAGTTTGAGTACCCGACCACTTCACCCGGTGGGCGGACGCGAGGCGGCATCTGCTCGACGAGCACTGTTTCCAGCGGCGTAATAGCGTCCGGGTCAGTGACCACCTCAGGATCAATAGCCGACTCGAACCCTGCCGTGTGTGTTCCGAGTTGCCGTAATGTAACCGGATCCTCGTAGGTCTCCGGAACAGAGACAGCAGAACCGTCGAGATAGTGATTAACATCCTCGTCAAGATTGAGGACACCTTGTTCGACACTCTGCATAACAGCCGTCCACGTTACCAGCTTGCCAACAGAACCGACACGAAACGCGGTCTCAAGGGCCTGAACCGGCGTTCCGGAGTCCACGTTAGCGTCGCCGTATCCTTTGATGAGGACAGGTCCGTCACTTCGAACAATTGCAACGGTCGCTCCGGGTGTTGCATCGCCGATTCGTCGTGCCAGTACCTTATCGACGAATGCTTCGAGATGACTGGCGGCAGGAAACTGGTGTTCTTGGTTTGAAGCCGTGTCATCCTTGGATGCAGTACTGGTTGCTGCGCTGCTGGCTGTCGTTCCGAGCCCAGAGATGGTTAGTGCGCCGAGTCCAGCGAGGACCCCGCGTCTGGTTGCACGCTTGCTACCGCTGTTTCGTGACGCTGGATTCTGCCCGGTCATTACGCTGTGGTGAGATGACTGGGGTCGGGGCGCTCACACACGATCCAGGTGATCCGACCGAGCTGTGCAGATTCTGCTTCATCGACGGATAATCCAGCTTGACGGACAACGGCGAGCGGGTTTTGCGTCAGCCGACAGCCGGACCGCTCGTAGTGGGCCTCGGCGCGCCACTCCTGGTACCGTGCGAGGAAGCTATTGTCGCTCCGACCGTGTTCGAGCAACAGGATCCGTCCGTTGGGGCGGCAGACGCGCGCCATTTCTTCCAGTGCGGCTACAGGATCAGGGAACGTACAGGTCGAGAACGACGAGATAACAGTGTCGAAACTATTGTCTGCGAAATTGAGATCTTGTGCGTCCATCCGTTCGACGGTCCCGTCCCGGTTGAGACGATCAAGTTCCGACTGGGCCCGTTCCACTAACGGATCACTGATGTCGATGCCCACGATTTCGGTCCGTTCTGGTAGATACTGGAAGTTTGTCCCCGCTCCGCACGCCACGTCAAGCACTCGCCCCTCGGCGTGAGAGAACTGACGGTGACGATAGCGTCCAGTGAGCAGGCGATTCAGCCATCCCAAGCGGTCGAACCATTTCGCATAGTCTGCGTAGGCATCTTGGATGTCTTGGACGGTTATCTGACTCGCATCCGAGGACTGTGTTCTGTGTTCTCCTGTGTTAGGGGGAGTCTCCGATACATCGATTGGGTCGTGTGTCTCGTTTTTGCGCATTAGTTGACCACCGTGTTCCGTGTGTGATAGAGGGAAGACTACCACATAAGAATTATCGAATAATTGATATATTACCAGGCTTGTTTCAAAATCACAATTAAGTGGCTACGCGTGCTCAAGAGGAAAAATCCGCCTTTAGTGAACTACTTCAGGAGACACAGCCCTGAACGGGTTAACAGCCGTTTTGAAAGATATATTATATGAACGCGTCAAGTGACGTTCCGACCGCGCACGCGCTCGGTCCGAATCGTCCGAGCAGCATCATCAAGGAACATTCGAAGCACCGCATCCTCGTGCTGCAACTCAACTCGATACTCGGCTGGATCAGTAGCGATCTGTTCAGCACTCCAGCGCTCGTCCCTGAGGTAGCGATGAAGCTCCCACCACCCAGTCTTCATAATATCGACACCGTGATCCCAATAAAACGCGATCGACGGGGTGCGAAACGCCGCGCTGAACGGTAGTGGTCCGCTATACCGTCGCAGACACGCCTGACACTCATCGATAGTAAAATACGAGACAGGCACCTCAGCAGGAACCGACTGTTCACTCGCATCGAGAACCATCGTCTGAATCTCTCCGCTACACTCGGGACAGATCCCTTCCTGTACGAGACCAAACTCGGTCGCTTGCTTGCGCTTGAGCGACTCCAGCAACGCCGATCCCGAATTCGCACGCGCCTGAGCTGGCGTCACGATATACCCCGTCACCGGCTGGTCACAGGACAGACACTGTACCATAAAGTACTGGTCATCTAACCCCGCCTCAAGCTGCGTTCCACCACAGAACAGGCACATCCCTTC
>NZ_JAVQKJ010000017.1:0-100291 GCF_031823395.1 Halobellus ordinarius | reverse complement strand
CTTCATTGCGTGGTCCGTTCGTTGGTCGTTCAGTGCCACCAGACAGGTGTCACCGAACCACCAAGGCTAACATCAGATCCCATCTGTACGGCGGACCGCAGGGGTGGAATCCTCATCTCGTGTCCGGATTGATCGAAACGGTGTACGGGTATAAACCCGTTGAATCCGTCCCGCCCACGGCGACGCCGCGGGGGACCCGGACGGCGAGTGCGTGCGGAGTTGAACCGCACCCAATCGCGTCGTGTTCTTCGCATTACTGTCTGATGCCCGGGTTGTACTTAACCCCGTTGGTTCCGAACGAGTTTCGAAAAATTGTGTGGAATATGTGTGTTCGTCTAATAACACGAACGGTCGTCGAAAGCGAGTGACCGTTTGCCCACCGGGGGCCAAACCGGCCTGTCGACGAGAAAGTTTGTCGGGAGGAGATCGTCTACGATGGAGGTACAGGAAGGTTCGAGGGATTGTCTACGATGGAGGTACAGGAAGGTTCGAGGGATTGTCTACGATGGAGGTACAGGAAGGTTCGAGGGATTGTCTACGATGGAGGTACAGGAAGGTTCGAGGGATTGTCTACGATGGAGATGCGGGAGATCGTCTCCGTTGAAAATGATTCTTCGCGTGCGCCTGGGCGCGTATACGCGACCGAGCCAACTCTTTATAACGGGGGCCTTTATAAGGGAGGGGGAAGATATTCCGACAGAGCATGAGTGCGCCGGCAGATTCAATCGAGATACAGAACGTTGTCGCATCGACTGGGATCGGACAGGAGCTTGACCTCGAAGCGCTCGCAGAGGACCTGCCCGGTGCGGACTTCAACCCCGATAACTTCCCGGGGCTCGTCTATCGGACGCAGGAGCCGAAGGCTGCAGCACTGATCTTCCGCTCGGGGAAGATCGTCTGTACGGGAGCAAAGAGCATCGACGACGTCCACGAGGCGCTCGGGATCATCTTCGAGAAGCTCCGGGGCCTGAGCATCCCGGTCGACGAGGACCCCGAGATCACGGTCCAGAACATCGTCTCCAGTGCGGATCTCGGCCACAACCTCAACCTGAACGCGCTGGCGATCGGGCTGGGACTCGAAGACGTCGAGTACGAACCCGAGCAGTTCCCGGGCCTCGTCTACCGGATGGACGAACCCGAAGTCGTCATCCTGCTTTTCGGCTCGGGCAAGATCGTCATCACCGGGGGCAAGCGGACCGACGACGCGAAGACGGCCGTCGAAGAGATCGTAAAGCGGATCGACGATCTGGGTCTGCTCGGCTAATACGGATCGTATCGGCTCGCGTCGGTAGTCGGACCGCGCGGTGACCCAGATAACGGTAACGGCGTAACGGACGCCCAAACGTGGCGGGCGTGAGGGCGTGACCGTTGTACAGCACCGTGCGTACCGGTACCGGAATGCGATAGCGTGCGTGACGGCGCTGGAAGCTATAACGCGCGTAACGGTATCGCCCGCTTGACGCCCTGTGTGCACACGCAGACGATCGCACGAGAAGACAAACAGGAGACGAAGACGAATCGGATGCCAATGAGACCTGAAAAGGAAACGTCGACAGGAACGACCGACGCGTCAGCCGCGGGGTCAGCCACGGAGGCGGCGCACACCCGCGACCACATCTCGTTTCTCGTCGGATCGGCGGTACGCGTCGACATCTTCCGGACGTTGCGGGAGGGAACCTATCGGCCGAGTGAACTCGCCGCCGAGTGTGGCTGCGCCCGCGAGACTGCACAGCGAACGGTCGGCGCGTTCGTCGAGCGCGGCTGGGCGGAGAAGGTCTCGACGGCCGAAGGGTATCGGCTCACCCCCGCGGGTGAACTGCTCGCGCAGGGATACGAGGAGTTCGAGGCGCGAGCGGAGGCGACGATCCGGTGCCGGAAACTGCTTCGGAACCTCCGCGGCGTCGACGTCGTCTCGGCGCTGGAATACGAGACGCTCACGAGCCTCACGCACGCCGAGTCGACCGCCGAAAGCCCCCACGCGCCGCTGAATCGGTTTCTCTCAGTCGTCGACGACAGGCCCGTCGATGAGTTCTACGGGATAACGCCGATCGTGAGCCAGATCTTCAACAGAGCGGCCGACCGGGCCATCGGCCCCGAGAGTCACGTCGAACTCGTCGTCGACGAGAACGTCCTGCAAGCGTCGATGGAGGAGTATCCGCGGGATTTCGAGCGAGCAGCCGAACTGCCGGGACTCGAACTGTACGTCGCCGCGGAACCGCTGGAGTTCGGATTGATGACCGTCGACGACCACGCGTACCTGGGTGCGTACGACGACGACGGGAACTTGGTCGCGAGCGTCGACGGCACCGACGACGCGTTCGTCACCTGGGCGGACCGAACGTTCTCACGGATTCGCGAGCGGGCGAGTCGACAGGAGTTGTAAACTACCCCGCCCTACTCGCTCGCCGTTGGGCTCGCTTGTTGAGGGCGGGGCTTTCCCCGTGGTTACGGTTTCCATCCGCCTCCGTATATGGACGTGGCGCGGTTCACGGCGGCAGGACGAGCACGCGGAGGGGATTCCTGCGCGGTGTTTCGTCCCGTGGTCGAAGTCCGAAGCCGTCTCACCCGACTTTAATTTCCGGTGTTCTCGGCCATTCGTCTGGCTTCGTTGTCCCCGGATTCAGGGCCGGTCTACGGCGGCCCCTCCACGCGGTCCGTTTTGATCCCCGTGGAGTGTAACAGGGTCTGTCTCGGGGCGTGTTAAACCTATGCGAACGCGCTTCCTCCCCGCCCTGCTCACTTCGCTCGCTGAGGACGGGGCCTCCGCGCTACCGAACGGTGAAAAACGGGGTAGATCGACGGCCCCCGAACCGATGTGGGAGAAGGGAGGTACTCTCGTACTGGCTGTTGTAGTCTCTTCCCGGTGATCGTCGGTACCGGGTGCGAACACCGGGAAACAGTTACAACAGTCGTTGTCAGTCGCGGACGCTCGTCTCGTCGTCCAGATACAGCGGCGAGTCTTCGGACGTACACCCGGGACGGCCACAGACGCCGGCGTCGTCGCCGGCGCGCTCGACACCCGGAGCGAGTCGGTGCAGTTCCCACGTCGCTTCGTGCCCGGTCTCCGCGCGGTGCGTTTCGATAAACGACCGCGCCCGCGCGAGTCTGTCGAAGGTTTCCGTCCGCTCGCACTCGGTGCAAGTATCGTCCCGTTTGCAAGTCTTCTCTCACACGATCGCACGATGGCGTGCGATCGGATGAGTAATCAGTTGCAAACGGGACGATAACTGTCGCGCGTTGTGCGGCCATTGGTGTCTATATCCGCTAGAATTAACTGCGCGGATCTCGGCGAAACGAGCGGCAATTATTGCGAGAACCGCAACAAGAAATTTACGGCTGGTATAGAAAGAGTAGATATCTAAATAGTCCTATGGACCTCACGGAACGGATCGATCGGCGACGAAGCCGGAGCCAGGAAAACGATCTCATCGTCGACCGCGACGCGTTGAATCCGGCGGTGCATCCCCCCGAACCGGTCGGACGGGAGACGCTCTTCGAGGCGATGCTGGACGCGATCGACCCGCTTTTCGACCGGGCAGTGCCGCCAAACACGTACGTCTGGGGCCCCCCCGGAGCGGGCAAGTCGGCAATCGTTACAGCGCTGATTTCGGCACTGGAATCCGAGATGACCGGGCAACGGCCGTTCTATACGGCCACACGGAGCGGCAGCGGCCGCGCCGACGTCCGGTTCGTCTATCTCGACGCGCGGTACGCAAACAGCCGGTTCCGGATCTACCGCGAACTCCTGGATGGGCTGCTCGTCGACACTGTCCCGGAGCGCGGCGTGAGTACAGACGCACTGGAAGAGCGGATTACCTCCGTACTCGGGGCGAGCGAAACCGTCCTCGTCGCCGTCGACCACCTCGGCGAGGCGACGACGACCGGGGTCTCCGAACTGGGGTCGTTCTTCGAACCGTTCGACAACCTCGCCTGGCTGGGCGTCGGTCGCGACCCGCCCGAGGAACTGTCGATGCCGCTCCCGGAACAGCAGGTCCACGTGCCCGCGTACACGTACGAACTCGTCGACATCCTCACCGTCAGAGGGTCCCGCGGGCTCTCGCAGACCCTCGATCACGCCCACACACAGCGGATCGCAGAGTGGGCCGACGGCGACGCCCACGACGCCCTCGCCGCACTGTTCGTCGCCGCGACGGAGGCGGAAGCCGACGGCGAAACCCGGCTACGGGACGCTCACATCGACGCCGGAATCGAGGCAGTCCCGACCGACGGCGTGCCGATGGGCCAGGTACTGGCGCTGTCCGACAACGAAAAACAGGTCCTCGAACAGGTGCTTGAGCTCTCCCCCGACGGCGACGAGCGGATCGACGCCGTGGCCGCGCGGATCGCCGATCGGACCGACCTGACCGAGGGCACGGTGAAGCGCCTGCTCTACGAACTCGCCCAGTTCGGTGTGCTCGAACGGCGGGCGGTGGCTGTCGGCGGCGCGACGAACGGTCGTCGCCCCAGCGGCGTGGCGCCGAACTTCTCGGCGCGGCTGTTCGCGGCGCTGAGAGATCGATGAGTCCCGGGCCCTACATCGGCGCGCTCGACGGTGGCACGGGCGGAACCCGGTTCGTCGTGTTCGACAGCGACGGCGAGCGGATCTCGGAGGCGTTCACGGCGCACGAGCGGCTGACGCCGGCGCCCGATCGCGTCGAGTACGATCCGCTGACGCTGTGGAGCTGTGCGACCGACGCGATCCGACGGGGGCTCGTGCAGGCGGACATCGACTCCGAGCGGCTCTCCACGCTCGGCATTTCGAGCCAGCGGCAGACCGTGCTGCTGTGGGAGGCCGAGTCCGGGGAGCCCGTCACGAACGCCGTCAGCTGGCGGGATCGACGGACGACCGACCGGGTCGCAGAGTTGGATACGGACGACCGACGACTGATCAGAGAGCGCACGGGACTCGTCCCGGACGCGTACTTCGCCGCACCGAACGTCGAGTGGTTGCTGACCCACGGTCCTGAGAGTACTGGGGCCGCTGCCAGTCTGCGCGAGCGGGCGGCGGCTGGAGAGGTGCTGCTCGGAACCCTCGACTCCTGGCTCCTGTACAATCTCACGGGCACGCACGCGACGGACGTCACCAACGCCGCCCAGACGATGCTCTTCGACATCTACGACTGCGAGTGGGACGACGAGTTGCTCGCACTGTTCGACGTTCCGCCGGCCGCGCTCCCGACGGTCCACCCCTCCAGCGATCCGGACGGGTTCGGCAGGACCGATCCGGAGGGGATCCTGAACGCGGAAGTCCCCGTGACGGGCGTGATGGGCGACCAGCAGGCAGCGCTACTCGGCCGCGTCGCTTGCGACGATGCGGACGCGAAAGTCACCTACGGGACGGGGAATTTCTTCCTCCAGAATACAGGTACCGAGCCGGTCGACGCCGACGGGGAGCTACTGACAACGATCTGGTTCCAACAGGCCGGCGAAAAGCCCCAGTACGGGCTGGAGGGCCCAGTCTTTGCGACCGGTGCGATCCTGGAGTGGCTCCGGGAGGTCGGCCTCCTCGACGACGCCGCGGGGCTCGATCAGCTTCGCAGGACAGCGTCCCCGGGGGCAGTCACCCTGGTCCCCGGGTTCGGCGGCCTCGGGGCTCCCGACTGGGTGCCCGAACTCGACGCGGGGATCCTCGGGATACAGCGGAACACCGAGGCGGCGGACATCCTCAGAGCGGCCGTCGAGGCGATCGCGTTCGGGACGCGGGCGGTGATCGAAGCGGCTGAACGGGCGAGCGACAGCGAGCACAGCCGCCTGCTCGTCGACGGCGGCGCGATCCAAGACGACAACTTCGCGCAGCTGCAGGCGGACCTCATCGACCGGCCCCTAGTCAGATCGAACGTGACTGGAACCGCCGCCCTGGGTGTCGGCCTGGCGGCTGGCCTGGCGACGGGCGTGTGGGACTCGATCGACGAAATCGCCCCGCCGCGGTCGGCGAGCAGGACGTTTTCGCCGACAGGAGATGCCGATGCCGTCGACGAGGCATATCACGGGTGGCGAGACACTGTCGAAACGCTCGCCCGGCACCAGAGCGAACCCGATGGTCGGTCGTAGGCAGAAACTCGATGGTCGGTCGGAGGCAGAAACTCGATGGTCAGTCGGAGGTAGAAACTCGATGGTCAGTCGGAGGCAGAAACTCGATGGTCAGTCGGGGGTGAAAATCCGATAGTCGGTCACAGGCGGAAATCTGATTACCCCTCGTTCCGGCGATTGTTTATTGACGGTTGGGTACATATAAATAGACTATATACCGACTTTGATTGCGTACATCGCCCGAAACTGTTCGGAATCCGGGGGAATCGGTCGGTATAGCCGAGACCAGAGGCGTACGCGGGTCACTCAGGTGATGAACCGCTGTCTGAATTAGCCGGGAGCGAGTGATTCTCGGGTTATCCCGCCTCCGTCGGTCGAATCTGCGGAGAACGAGGCGACGTTACGGCCAAAGATTTATGATATATTGTCAGTAATCCGTTTACTGTTGGTGTCAAGAGTGCCGATTAAAGATCCGACCACACGGCGCAAAATCCTTGCATCGAGCGGTGTAATCCTCGGCGGCGGCGTTGCGGGCTGTCTCGGCGGCGACGGCGGCGGTGGCGACAGCGATGGAGACAGTGGCGGCGACAGCGGTGGAGACAGCGACAGCGATGGAGACGGTGGCGGCGACGGCTGTTCAGGCGAGACCTACGAAGTCGGTTACGACGACTCCCAGACGACGGTCTGTTCGGACAACTTCCCGACCGACGAGAAGCTCTACGTGTACGCCGTCCAGTCGGGATGGATGAACTGGCCGTCGGTGATGAAGGCGTTCAACGAGCAGTACGGCGTCCAACTCAACGACGACGACCGGTCGTCGGGAGAGGCGCTCAAGGACGCGCGGACTCACTCGCAGAACCCGACTCACTCGGCGTTTAACGGCGGATACACGTTCGCGATCCAGGCAATGCGGGACGGGCTCACCACAGCGTACAAACCAGCGAACTGGGACAAGGTCCCCGAAGACGCGAAGACCGAAAACGGTCACTGTACCGGAACGCGGAAGGTGACGACCGCGGTCACGTACCGCAAAGATATCTTCGAGGAGCGGGGACTGGACGAACCTGAAACGTGGGACGACCTGAAGCATCCCGACGTGATGCAGGACCTCGCCCTCCAGACGCCACAGGCTGCTGTCGGTCTCGCAGCCGCGCTGTCGATCAACAACGCCTACGGCGGGAGTCTCGACGACGTCCAGCCCGTGATCGACTACTACAACGAGATCCAAGAGGGTGGAGCTGAGTTCACCGACAACTTCCTCGCGCAGTTCACGAGCGGGGAGTACAGCTCGTTCATCAGGTACGATTACTCCGGACTGGACCTGAAGTACAACAACGAGGACGTCCCCGAAGAGAACGTCGGCGTGGCGCTACTCGAGGGGCCGGACGGCGATGCAGGTGCGTACAACGCGCTGTACGGGTACGCGATGCTGGCGGACGCACCGAACCCCGAGGCGGTCAAACTGTTTATGGATTACGTGCTCTCCCTCGAAGGACAGCAGCACTTCCTGGACGCGTATGCCCGACCGATCCGCGCACCCGAGATGGAGATGCCCGACGAGTTCCCAGCGCAGAGCCGCTACGAGGACACCCAGTTCATCGTCGATCAAGCGGAGCTGATAGACAAACAATCGGATATTATTCAGGACATCACGCGAGGAGCGGAACTCTGAGGAATGGCAACCGATCAACTATCGACGAGCACGCGCGTCTCGAACGCCGTTCGCAATGCTGTCGAGTCGGTAGTGTCGCCGACGACGGAACGACAGCGTGAGATACGTCGAGTCATCACTCTGTGTTTACCGTTCAGTATCCTCCTCCTGATTTCGGGGGTGTTTCCGTTGGCTGAAATGTTCCGTATCAGCTTTTCGGAAAGCCGGTTAGTGACGAAGGGATTCACCACCGAATTTTATCAGACACTGGTGGCAGATCCGTACTACCGGAATATCGCGTTCAACACGCTCTGGTTCGCGGCGGCGACGACGGTCGCTTCGATCTGTGTGGCTGTCCCAGTCGCCCACGCGCTCGAAAAGTACCGGTTGCCCGCGAAACCGGCGATACTGACTGTGCTGTCCTTCCCGAACAGTCTACCCGGGATCGTGGCGGCGTTTATGATCATCATCCTGTTCGGTAACACGGGAGTGTTCACCAACGTCATCGCGTTCCTGTCCGGGCAATCGCGTATCGATGTCGCGTTTTCGACCGGTGTGTTGGGACTGTTCTTCGCGTACATTTACTCGATGATTCCACGAGCATTGCTGTTGCTCCGTGGAACCTACGCCGAGGTCAACACGGACGCCGAGGAGGCAGCCCGGGTTCTGGGTGCGACACCATTAGAGACGTTCCGGTACGTCACACTGCCGCAGATAAAACCGGGCCTGATCGGCGCGGCCGTCCTGGTGTTTCGGACTGGCCTGGCCATCTTCGGCACGGTGCTGATCCTGAAGGGACTGCTCGTGTGGACCCTCCAGATCGACCGTGAACTGACCCAAGGGTTCAACATCGCGCAGGCGTCCGCGATGGCGACGCTCTGGTTCGCGTTCGTGTTCGGCTTCACAGTACTGATACTCAAATACACCACAGCCGAGGTGAGTATCTGATGGTGGGTCGCTTCTCTGAGGGCAGCGTTTCGGCGAGGTACGGCCGTTCGTTTGTCAAGCTCGTGTTGGTTCTGACGTTGGTGTTCCTCGCCTTCCCCGTCGTGATGACGTTCCTCAGTTCGTTCGCGTCTGACTGGTCGGCGGTCTTCCCCACCGGGTTCGTCACCTTCGACCACTGGAGTGACGTCATTTACGGAACGGACATCGGTGCCGACGTCGCGGTTGGCTCGTCGCTGGCGTACAGTACCGGACTGGCCCTCGGTGGGGTGATCATCAACCTCATCGTCGGCGTCCCGATTGCATACGCCATCGCCCGCTACGAGTTCTGGGGGCGAGACTGGGTCAACGTGTTCGCCATCCTCCCGCTCGCACCCGGGATCATCCTGGGCATCGCGTTCCTCCGGACCTATCCCGACCTGTCCACGTCCGGAATTGCCCTGATAATCGGGTATTCGCTGCTGAAAGCACCGTATATGGTGATGGCAGTCCAGTCGAGTTTCCAGTCGATGGATCTCCGGCAACTCGAGGAGAGCGCTCGGTCGCTCGGGGCGTCCTGGCCGCGAACGTTCCTCACAGTGATTGTCCCGAACGCAAAGACGGGAATCATCGCCGGTTCCATTATCTCGTGGACACTCGCAGCCGCCGAATTCAACTTCTCGTATATCGTCTACTCGCGCGGGACGCCCCCGCTGGCGATCTTCCTGTACAACAACATCACGAACGCGTCGTTCCTGAATGCGGCCGCGGCAGTCTCGATATTCTTCCTGCTGATCGCGCTGGTCACGATCTCACTGCAAATCATCGGTAACAGGGGTTCGTTCCGGAGGATCTGAACTATGTCAGAGGTTGCACTAGAAAACGTCACGAAACGATTCGATTCGACAGTTGCCGTCGACGATGTCTCGATCAACATCGCCGACGGGGAAGTGATGGGTATCGTTGGCCCGTCCGGATGCGGCAAGACGACGGCGTTGCGGCTGGTCGCCGGGTTCGAGACGGCTACCGGCGGGACGATCCGGTACGCGGGCGAGGATGTCACGCACGTCCCCCCGGAGAACAGAAATGTCGGCCTAGTGTTCCAGTCGTACGCGCTCTTCAACAATATGAGCGTGCTGAAGAACATCACCTTCGGGCCGAAGATGCACGGGGTCGGCAAAGAAGAGCGGAAGGAACGGGCGTACGAACTGCTTGAACTCCTCGACATCGAGGAACTGGCAGAACGCAGCCCACAGACGCTCTCCGGCGGGCAACAGCAGCGCGTCGGCCTCGCCCGGGCGCTCGCGATCGAACCCCATATCCTGCTGCTCGACGAGCCGATGACGGGGTTGGACGCCAAACTGAAACAGACGCTGCGACAGGAACTCGGGGAACTGCTGGACGACCTCGGCGTGACCACGCTGTACGTCACGCACGACCAAGAACAGGCGATGTCGATGTGCGACCGCATCGCCGTAATGAACGACGGCCACCTGGAACAGATCGGGACGCCCGCGGAGATCTACGAGGAGCCGGCAAACGAGTTCGTCGCCGGGTTCATCGGAACCGCGAACCTCCTGAAGGCGACGATCCACGGCGACCGTGTCTCCCTCGGGTTCGCTGAGATCGACGCCCACCCGGGCACCGGTGCCGACGGGGAGGTGACGATGCTCGTCCGCCCTGACGACATCGTGGTCGGCGAGGGGCCGATCGACGTCGAGGTGACGAACCTCTTCTATCAAGGAGAACACATCCAGGCGAGGGGGATTCTCCCGGACGGACAGGAGGTGATTCTCAGCCTGGACCGATCGCTCACGGACGTCTCGACCGGAGACACACTGTCTGTGGACATCGATCCGGATACGGTGCACGTGATCGAGTCGACCAGGTAATTCGGGCCCGGAGCATCTGGACAGATCACGTCGGTGGGCGGCGGACACCGACGTCGCTTCGCGGACTGGGTCCGAACGCGGTCGGTGTCCCACTGCGGATCGTTTCGGCCGCGGTCGGTGTCCCACTGCGGATCGTTTCGGCCGCGGTCGGTGTCCCACTGCGGATCGTTTCGGCCGCGGTCGGGGCACCTGTCCCGATTGTTTACTTGCACTCCCGGGATTGGAAGTAATTTTTAAGGCAGATACCCGAGAAGGTCTACGGGAACCATGACTGATCGAACCTTCGACGACGCGCTCGGGTCAGCGGAGAGCCCCACGGAGTTTCTGCGGAAGAATCGTGGCCGCCACCCCTACCCGGTCCCCGAAGAGCACACGAACTGGATCGAAGAGGTCCGCAGTTGGCGGGAGAGCTGCAGCCTCTCGGATCTCTCTCATCACCAGAAGGATCTCTACGTGGAGGGCCCCGAGGCGCTCGACGTCTTCGCGGATCTGGGCGTCAACGACTTCACGAATTTCGAACCGGGACAGGCCAAGCAGTTCGTCGCCTGCAATCCGAACGGCTACCTGATCGGCGACGGGATCCTGTTTTTCCTGGACGAAAACCAACTGAAACTGACCGGGACGCCGGTGACGCCGAACTGGGTCGAGTACAACCTCGAAACCGCCGACTACGACGCGACATCGACGGCCGACGAGCGGTATCACGACAAGGACGAACCCCACCGGACGTTCCGGTACCAGCTGCAGGGACCGAACGCGCTCGACGTGATGAAAGCCGCCGTCGAGGGGCCGCTGCCGGAAATTCCGTTCTTCAACTTCGACGAGGTAACCATCGCCGGCGTGGAAGTACGGGCGCTGAAACATTCGATGGCCTCGAACGCCGGCTTCGAGATCTGGGGCCCCTGGGAGGAGGGCGAGGCAGTCCGCAATGCACTCGTGGAAGCGGGCGAACCCCACGGCCTCAGACAGCTCGGCGAGAAGAGTTACAAGGCGCAGGGACAGGAAAAAGGGTGGATCGCCCGGCCACTGCCCGCAGTCTACGGTGACGAGATGGCAGACTACCGCGAGTGGCTTGACGCCGACACCTACGAGGCGATCAGCACGCTCGGCGGGAGTTTCTACTCCGAGGACATCTCCGATTACTACCTGAATCCGATCGAACTCGGCTACGAGCGCTTCATCGACTTCGATCACGACTTCGTCGGCAAGGAGGCGGTGGAGACGATGGTCGAGGAGCCACAGCGGGAGAAAGTGACGCTCGTGTGGGACGACGAGGACGTGCTCGACCTGTTCAGATCGCTCCTGAGCGAGGGAGAGACGTACAAGTACTTCGATCTCTCGATGCCGTACTGGGCGGTCTTCCACTACGACGAGGTGCTCGACGGCGACGAGACCGTCGGGCTGGCGAAGTACTTCGGCTACACCTACAACGAGCGGTCGGTGCTGTCCCTGGCGCTCGTCGATCAGGAGTACAGCGAACCCGGCACGGAGGTGACGCTCGTCTGGGGCGAAAAGGGCGGCGACTCCCCCAACCCGAAGGTCGAATCGCACGCACAGACAGAGATCACAGCCACCGTCGCACCCAACCCGTACGTCGACGCCGAGAGATAGGGCCTGAGAGATAAATGATAGAACGCACTGCTCGTTTACTGAACGGTTGCACAGTATCGGTAACTGGAGCGGCATCTGAGCCTCGCGGGCGGGGAAACGAGCGGAATGGACCCGGAATGAGTCACCGCGTACAATCGGGATCGGAAACACGTCCGATCCGGTGTGAGGGATGAACGGGGCCTACGAAGCGGCGATCTTGGATCTCGACGGGACGGTCTATCTCGGCGATGGACTCGTCCCCGGTGCCGACGAGAGCGTTCAGCGGCTCCGGGACCGCGGAGCAGAGGTGCTGTTCCTCACCAACAAGGCGATCGCCCGCCGTCGGGACTACAGCGAGAAACTGACGGGACTCGGCATCGAGACAGCCGAAAGCGACGTCATCAACTCGGGGTGGGTGACAGCCCAGTACCTCAAGAAGAACCATCCGACCGCAGAGGCGTTCGTCGTCGGCGAGACGCCGTTGCTCGAGGAGTTCCACGACGCCGGACTGTCTACGACGACCGAGCGCCCCGGCGATCTCGTCGTGGCGTCGATGGATCGACAGTTCGACTACGAGGCCCTGGAACTCGCATTGGAGACGCTGGATGGTGGGGCGCCGTTCGTCGCGACCAACCCGGATCGGACCTGCCCGATCGAGGGTGGGGCGATTCCGGACGCCGCGGGGATGATCGGCGCCATCGAGGGCGTGACTGGCCAGACCGTCGACGAGATCCTCGGGAAACCGTCGCCGACGATGGTCGAAACCGCGCTCGATAAGGTCGGTGTGGAACCGGAGTCGTGTCTGATGATCGGCGACCGGATCGAGACCGACATCAAGATGGGAAAACGCGCCGGGATGACGACGGTGCTCGTGTTGTCGGGCGTGACAGACCGAGAAATCCTCCAGGAATCGGAGATCTCGCCGGATTACGTCCTGGAATCGTTGGCGGATATCGACGAAGTACTGCAGGAGCGGTAGATCGTCGTTCACTCACAGTTCCCGCTGAATGCGAAGCCTTCCACCCAAACGCACTCGCTGCCGGTCGGACTCGCGGTCCCGGACCGCGGTTCAGCCGGCTTTTGTGCAACTCCTGGGAGTCCTTCCGACGCTACCTACCCCACGTCTTCGGTCAGGACTTCCTTGACGACGCCCGGATCTTCGAGCAGCTGGTGTTTGGTGTAACTCCCTTCGGCGCTCCCGCCGCTGTGTTTCGACTGTTCGATGATATCCAGGAAGGCGTGTTCTTTCAGGAGGTCTCGGACCCGACGCAACGAGAGCGTATCCGAGCCCTGGCCCTCGCAGATGTTCTCGTAGACCTCGTAGACCCGACTCGTCCGGAATCCCTCCTGTCGGTCACTCGAGAGGGAGAGAATCGCGAGCGCTTGGAGCACATATCGGGAGTGCGGCGTCGACCCGCGAATCAGTTCCCGGAAGCGGTCGGTCTCCGCGCGCTCGCGAGCCTGAGTGACGAACTCCTCGCGGACGGTTCGGGCGCCCTCGGATTGGGCGATCTCGCCGGCGTACCGGAGGATGTCGATCGCTTTCCGGGCGTCCCCGTGCTCCCGCGCGGCGAGTGCCGCCGCCCGTGGAATTGTCGAGGGTTCGAGGATGCCGTCGCGGAAGGCGTCCGACCGGGCCTCCATAATGTTCCTGAGTTGGTTCGCGTCGTACGGCGGGAAGACGAACTCCCGTTCACAGAGGCTGGATTTGACCCGTTCGTCCATCCGATCTTTGTACTGGATCTTGTTGCTGATCCCGAGCACCCCGAGTTTGCAGTCGTCGATCTTCCCGGCCTCGCCCGCCCGTGACAGTTGCATCAGGATGTCGTCGTCGGAGAGTTTGTCGATCTCGTCGAGGAGGATGAGGACGACGTCGTACTGCGCATCGAGGATCCGCCAGAGCCGCTTGTAGTACGTCGAGGTGCTGAGTCCCTTGTCGGGGACCTTGATCTCGGTGACATCGGGCTCGTTAACGCTGTCGGCGATGGTCTGGACCGCCTGCGTCTCGGTGGTGTCCTGCGCGCAGTCGACGTAGGCGAAGGTGGCCTTGACGTCCTCTTCGCGGGCCGTCTCGACCAGCCGCTGAGAGACGTACTTCGCACAGAGGGACTTGCCCGTTCCCGTCTTCCCGTAGATGAGGACGTTACTCGGGCTCTGTCCGAATATCGCGGGGTTTACTGCCGCGGCGAGGTCGGCGATTTCGTCGTCGCGGCCGACGATGCGTCTCTCCCCGGGGAGATGGTTGATTTCGAGGAGTTCCTTGTTGGCGAAGATGGGATCCTCCCGCGTGAAGAGATCGTCGCTCGTGTTCGACATACTGCAGGACACCGGGTTTCCGGTGAAATACGTTGTCATTCCGAGAGGGGATCGGGCGAATGTGGTCCGGTTGGCGGACGGAAATCACACCGTCGACACACACACACCGTGTTTCCGGTGAACAGGGAGAGAGGAGGAGTAAGCGGAGATGAAGCGGAGGTTTCTATTCACCGGAAACCCGGTGTGTGAACGAACGCGTGCTTCAATGAAGGCCTGGGGGCGGAGATCTGAGCGCCGAAAACGGCGTCATACCGGCGCCGAAAACGGTGTCATACCGAGTCCAAGGGATTTGGAATGTTTCGACTGCGCCGCGAAGAACCAATTACACAGTCTTTGAGAACTCTCTTAATGGCCTATACAAAACTATAGAATAAATATGTTGCTATTTGAAGGTCAGAATACCGCCGTGAAGGGAACTTTATTGTAGCGTTTGCAACTGATTACTGATCCAACCGTACGCTGTCGAGCGATCGTGTGAGCGACGACTTGCAAACGCTACTATAGATCGGCCGCGAAGGCAACTCCAAATTGGGACTAAGATGAGGTATTTCACCGGAAACGCGGTGTGTAAACGCTGAGGCCCGACCTATTCGTCGGGGAGATATCATCAGATGGCGTCTTACGGGAATCACTTAGTCGGTCAGATCGATAATCGGATTGTTTCACCGGAAACACGGTGTGCCTCGCTTCACTACAGAGGGACCCCGTTTGCAACCGCTTCACCGGAAACCTGGTGTGCGTCCGAATCTGAAAAAATGTAGTCGCAAACCGTTTCCCGATCGGGGCCCTTCCTCCGTGTAATGACAGAGGAGACGGGGGATCGCCCCGACGGAACTACAGACGACGGTGCCGACCTCCCGGTCTCCGCTACGGATGACGACGCTGGTGCGGACTCAGATGACGGCGCTGATCCTGACTCGGATGACGGCGCTGATCCTGACTCGGATGACGGCGCTGATCCTGACTCGAACACCAAAGTTACCGACGCCAGCCCGGATGATTACCCGGCTGCTACTGCAGATCAGGACACCGGTCCAGAGCGCGGCAAGGGACCAGCCCACGAACGCAACACGACCACAATCGATCTAGACCGGTTCCGTGACGCGCTGCAGGCAGAGGGCCGCCCCGTGGTGACAGCCTCGGAAGTCGCCCGACGACTCGACACGACGCAGGCCGCGGCCGCCGCCGATCTCGATGCATTGACGGATGCGGGGAGTGTCCAGCGGGTCGACGTCGAACCTGACCCAGTCGTGTACTTTCCGACCGAGTGGCAGCAACTCGCCGACAGGGAGCGTGTCGTCCTGTTCCCCGAGCGCAGAGAGATCGTCGTCGACCAGCCGACGCAGTACACGCGCGCTCAACTCTCGCAATTCGCCCACCTCCTCGATTCGACGGGCGAGCGCGAGCGGACCGCCGCCGAGGGAAACACCGACTCTCGCGGCTACCTCTACACGGTGAGACAGGAAGACATCTGGCAGGCACCATTCGACGATGTCGACGACCTTCTCGGCGTGATCCGGTCGGTACTCCCTCGCCGCTCGCCGCAGTTCGAAGAGTGGATCGAAACGCAGTGGAAGCGGGCGAACCGATTCAGGCTCTTCACCCACGAGGACGGCTACGTGATCCTCGAAGCCGCCTCCGAGAGCCTGATGGGGAACGTCGCCAGACAGAAACTCGACGACGAACAGTTGGTCGCACCAATCTCCGATACGGAGAGTTGGGTGCGTGAGGGTACCGAAGCGGAGATCAAGCGCGTGCTCTACGAGGCGGGCTATCCAGTCGAGGACGACCGTGAACTCGATCCTGGTGACCCACTCGAGACGGACCTGACTGTCGACCTCCGGGACTATCAGCGCGACTGGGTCGACCGCTTCCTAGAACAGAAGTCCGGTGTGCTCGTCGGCCCCTCCGGCGCCGGCAAGACCGTGACGGCGATCGCCACCCTCGCCGAAGTCGGTGGCGAGACGCTGATCCTCGTGCCATCCCGTGAACTCGCGTCGCAGTGGCGTGCGGAACTCCGCCGGCACACGACACTCTCCGACGAGCAGATCGGCGAGTATCACGGCGGACAAAAGGAAATCCGCCCAGTCACGATCGCGACCTACCAGACCGCCGGAATGGACCGGCATCGCTCCTTGTTCGACTCCCGAGCGTGGGGGCTCGTCGTCTACGACGAAGTCCACCACATCCCCGCGAAGATCTACCGCCGAAGCGCGGATCTGCAGACGAAACACCGACTCGGGCTCTCCGCGACTCCCGTCCGAGAGGACGACAAGGAAAAGGAGATCTTCACGCTCATCGGGCCACCGATCGGGACCGACTGGTCGAAGCTCTTCGAGGCGGGCTACGTGCAAGAGCCGGAGGTCCGGATCCAGTACGTCCCGTGGGCCGACGACACTGCGCGCAACGAATATGCGAGCGCCGACGGACGCGGCAGACACCGGATCGCCGCCGAAAATCCCCAGAAAGTCGCCGAAACCCGTCGATTGCTGGAGGCACACCCCGATGCGAAAGCGCTCGTCTTCGTCGACTGGCTCGATCAGGGCGAGACGCTGGCGGACGCGCTCGACGTTCCCTTCGTCAGCGGCGAGATGCCTCACTACCGACGGGAAAGAGTGTTCGAGTCGTTCCGCGAGGGCGACCTTCGGACCCTGGTTATCTCACGCGTCGGCGACGAGGGAATCGACCTCCCGAACGCGGAGTTGGCGATCGTCGCCTCCGGGCTCGGCGGCTCGCGCCGCCAAGGAGCACAGCGCGCCGGGCGGACGATGCGGCCCGCGGGTGGATCGATGGTGTACGTGCTCGCCACCCGCGGCACGTCCGAGGAGGACTTCGCCCAGCGACAGATGCGTCATCTGGCCGAGAAAGGAGTGCGGGTGACTGAATCGGAACGAAGCCTCGGACAGGGCACAGAACGCGAGACGGAATCGGAGTAAACTCCTTCCAAAGCAGAGTCGTCGCCGATAATCGACAGACCCGATGAGTAACCCTTAAGTCTGACAGCCGTGCTACGTTGAGGTGCCCGCCCTTAGCTCAGCCTGGTAGAGCAGCCGACTGTAGATCGGCTTGTCCCCCGTTCAATTCGGGGAGGGCGGACTCGATTTTTGGCCGAACTGTGGCATACTCCTAGATACCGATATACGGCTTCTGGGACACCCAAAACGTCAGAATTGGGGTTTCGAAATCGGCACGAAAATGGGGAGTTGAATTGGAGGCAAGCCGCCTCCGTTCGCTGTCTGCCGGTTAGTATAGTTGAACGGGGGTGGTCTGCGTGAATTCGACGAAAGACGCAGTCTATATTCCCGACGAACTGCAGGAAGATATCGCCTCGTTGCTACTCGATAGACTCGGGGACGATTCGCACCTCTATCTACACAGTAGCGATCTGAGTGAACACCTCGATACGAACGCGAAGCGAGTCGGTCGAACCCTCGAAATTGCTGCTGAAAGCGTCGGTCTCCAGGCTTCAAAGTGGGCTCACAACGGAAACTCGACGACGTGGCTCATCGAGCGCATTGAACAGGAGGGAGATCGATGACCGGGTGTGTCTCCTGCAGCGCTCCGACTCCTCGGCGGAAGTGTAAGCAGTGTTCGCTTGTGGATCGCGCCGAGGAGCTTGTCGACGATGTCGACGACTATCCAGAGTGTCCGGAGTGCGGTGGAGAGACCACCGCCGAGGGCGTCGAGTGCTACAAGTATCGGAAGAGCGAGGACGCCGAGGCCAGCTTCTCGTCGGCCGACGGCTACCCGAGATTTAGCGACCGAGCCGACCTCTACTACCGGCTCAAGCTCCGGAGTGCGTATGACCGGAGCTACGCCAACGCGGAGCTCCGCGCCGAGGTCGCGGTACCGAGTAACCGGTACCTCACCGTCCAGAATGCCGAAGGGACGGGAGACACTGACTTTGATGATATCACCTCCTGGTCGGAGGTCACCTCGCAGTTCGACAACGAGGGCGAAGAGGTCACTATCGACTCGACGATCCAGCCCGGTCAAACAATCGCCTTCAACGCGAACTATCTCGTCACCGGAGACGAGCGAGACGCTATCGAATCCTCCGGCGTCGTGGGTGGTCCGATCGACGACAGTGGCGGTGGCCCACTGAGTAACATCCCGGTGATCGGCGTCATCGTCGCCGCGCTCGGAGCCGTTTGGGCTCGCATCCGAGGATTGTTCTGAGGTGGTATAGTATGGTAGAAGTCCCAGGCCCGCCGATATCAGATCTGCAGGAGATCGCATCGTCGAACGTGAGCCGCGTGCTCTTCGCGGCGTTCATCTACCCGGTCCTGCAGTTTTTCGCTAAGACGAGCGAGCTCATTGGGACGCTCTTCGACGTGTTCATCATCCCGGCGACCTCGTTCATCGATGGCCTCGGAGCGCTCCTCTTAGCGATCGTCGGCGGCGCGGCGAATATCACCGATGCCGGATCCGGAGCCGCCGCTCGAATACGTTGGAGAGTCGGTTAATCTGAGGAACCGCGTCGGTTCGCACCGCCGGGAGCGTGACGGAAGCCTGCGGCTCTCGTATGTCTCACTCCCCGAGTGCAGGAAGTTCTAACTTAGTCAGATCGAATCGGAGTTGCTCGGAGCGCACTGGCTCGCGTGTGATCAAGCACCGCGAGACCAGTATTAGTAGTCTCTCGCCGACGATAGCGACGGCGGTACCTGAACTTGCTGGAACGCTACGGACTCATCGAGCAGCACGGATCGACGCGCGATTCGTCATACGTGTCCGTCCAACTGTAGCGGCGTGTCGAAAACAGAACGCGGGAACACCTGATGACGAAGATCTCTCCGAACGCCGCTGAGAGGTGGACGGGTCCTCACTATGGTGGATTCGCGGCTTCGTTAAGATGCGCTATTGAATCCGTTTCGTACGCCCGCCGCCAGAGACTGTGGACTGCTCGCGCAACGATCATCGGACCAGTAGCGGTGACGCAGGACTCCTCAACGTCGTCGGAGCGCGCTTCCGGCGGTCGGTGGAAGTGTTTCACCGGTGCGTCCGGCTTCGGATGGTAGTCGTACCGGAAATTGACGTCCTGCTCGTCGACGTGATGGAAGCTGTAGTATCCCTTCTGGAACCATCGGACGTCGAACCGACACCAGGACGCATCGGCGATGCCGTCGGAGAACTGTACTTCGAGCTTCGTCGGATCCAGACGACTGTCGAACCCCGCCGTCTCCACGAGGCCGTCGAGACGCGTGAACACCGTTCGGATCCGGTCGAGTGCGACGTCGTCGATCGGGCCGACGTTCCCCTCGATATCCGTTTGCGGCGCCATCTATGCCGTTCCGCCCGTGTCGTCGCCGAGTGTCCCTCGCTCCCGTGCGACGGTGCCATCGGACGCGCGAGCCGCGGCCGAGCGGCTGTCGTCGGGGTCGAAATCGTAGAGCGTGAGCGCCGCCTGAGCGATCTCCAGGTTCTGCTCGATCTGCTGCCAGCGCGTGAGATCCTGCCAGCCGTCGTCGCCGGGTTCTAATTCGAGCGTGAGTTCGTCGACGTCGACGACGTCGTACTGCTCTTGGAACTCTCGGCGCTCCTCTTTGAGATCCTGGATCGCCTGGCGGATCTCGTCTTTCGTGTGTTCGCGGTGGATGTCGGCGATCCGGCGCATCGCCAGCATCTGCGGGGCACGCATATACCGCGTGCCGGCGTCCGTCGTGATCGTCTTCACGCGGCCGGTCTCCGCGAGTGCGGCGAGGTGCTTCCGCGCGGTCGGATCGCTCACGCGAGCGCGATCGGCGATCTCGCCCGCGCTCTGTGGCTCGGTCGTGACGTCGATGATCTGCCGGACGCGCTCGAAGGTCGTCGTGTCGGCCTTCCAGTCCTCGACGGCGGCCTCGTTGACGTCGCCCTCCCAGCGGTCATCCGCGTATTTGCCGTCTGCCATTGCACCGTATTACACCACTTGGACGTAAATTTGTTTTGTTGGAGAAAATCTATATTTCGTCACATCGTTACTCGAATATCATCGTCGTTGCACCCCCTGCAAAAGCCCCGGTATTTCAAGATTCGTCTTCGTCGACGACCGCGACGGCCTCGTCGACGACCGCGACGGCCTCGATCTCGACGAGGAGTGCCGGATCGATCAGCCGGCTCACTTCGAGCATACTCGTGGCCGGCCGGATGTCACCGAAGTACTCTCCGTGCGCCTCGCCGATTGCCTCCCAGTCGTCGATATCGGTGACGAACATCCGGGTTCGGACAACGTCGTCCAGCGACGCGTCGGCCTCCGCGAGCGCGTCCTCAATGTTTGAGAGCGCCTGTTTGGTCTGCTCGTAGGGATCGTTCTCGCCGAAGACGTTGCCGTCTTCGTCGGTCGCGGTCGTGCCGGAGACGTGGATCTGCGAGCCGACTCTGACTGCGCGGGAGTAACCGACGCGCGATTCCCACTCAGTGCCGGAGGTGATTCGGCGGCGTTCCATATCTACTGGCTATGTGGGAGTGTGAAACCTATTTCGGGGATCGCAAGAGTGGAAGAAGTTATCAATTAGACTGGCAAACTATCTCAATGGAAGCCACGGGAGGATACCCTCGCTGAAGCAGCACCAGGTCAGGGAGAGCGGGAGCAACGGTCAGAACGAGACGATAGATTCATCGTCCACGTCGGTTCCGAACGCCGTCCCGCTCCGGTCATCATAATATTTGCGTCCAATGAATGTCTCACCGAGATTCCCGATAATTGCGGTATAGAGTGCATTCGAGGTTAAGTACTTCCCCTCTTCGAGTGGGTCTAACGTTTCCTGAATAGTCACCGAATCACCGTAGGGAGACGTTATTTCAACTGCCCCGATCTGTTCAATTACAGTCGAATGCATCACTGGGAACTCGAGCGACTCTTCGACGACTTGTTCTGTTTCTGAATATTCCATCTCTACTGTTTGGGAACCGATATTTCGATCACCGTATTATCCGCAGGTGGCGAACACAAATCAACCCTGATAGTTTTTATCAGGTGCCGAGATTTGATTATGTGAGTTACAGCAGGTGACATTCTATTCGTGTCAAAAATCAGAAATTACATCTACGACCACAGACTACAGAAGCAACTGGTGGCATCCTCGTCAGATCTCCTCGGTCGATATCGAGAACGGCCAGTCGCCGGACATCGGTGGGGCCGAAACCGCGAAACCGACTTGCCTTGATCCCAGTGCGGAGGGAAGTGACACCGCTCTCCCGTTCCCGCCACGTTCTATATCGGGTACTGACTCGCCGCTTCGACTGGGTGACCGGACCCAAATCTCCGTGTCCCGTCAGTGAACGGCTATCCACGATATCTCGCTTCGTCCCCCCAACACTACAGAGGCTCACCGGACATTGAAGCACTCGTCAACACCGCATCGGTATCTGCGAAAACATCAATGTGACCGTATGCGACCGACAGGCGGGGCCAGTATCGTTTACTCGCTGCCGACCGGCTAT
The DNA here is from genome assembly GCF_031823395.1 of Halobellus ordinarius. Taxonomy (NCBI): domain Archaea; kingdom Methanobacteriati; phylum Methanobacteriota; class Halobacteria; order Halobacteriales; family Haloferacaceae; genus Halobellus; species Halobellus ordinarius. Next base: position 78,466 of record NZ_JAVQKJ010000017.1, on the reverse strand, counting down.
GGGAATATGGAATCGCATCCTGGCTTCCACTCGCTCGACGACGAGCGGACGGCGTCACTCGCAGTCGAGGGATCCCTGCCCGAGTGGTTGACTGGAAGCCTCATCCGCACCGGGCCCGGAACCTTCTCGCTCCCCGGCGGGAAGAGCGTCGACCACTGGTTCGACGGGTTGGCGATGTGCTATCGGTTCACGTTCGACCCTGAAAACCGGGCGGGAGCCGCCGTCGACGGGGCCGAAGACGCCGTTCACTACCGAAATCGGTTCCTCGAGACCGACGCCTACGGGGAGGCACAGAGGGGTGATTTCACCGGCGGTTTCGCGACTGGCGAGACGACACTCCGAGACCGTGTCAAAGCGCTGTTCACCGAGCCGTATGACAACACCAACATCATCGTCGAGCGCGTCGGGGATCGATATCTCGCGCTGACAGAGTCCCCGCGGGCGGTCGTGTTGGATCCAGAGACGTTCGCCGTCGAGGGACACTTCCAGTATGACGGACCAGAGCCTGCCGGCCAACTGGCGTGTGCGCACCTGAAACGCGACCCAGCGACGGGAACGCTGTTCAACGTCGAGACGGCGTTCGGCCGCACCAGCACCTATCACGTCCACGCGCTGACCGAGGACGGCGAGCGACGCCACGTCGGCAGCGTCGATACCGACGCCCCGGCGTATATGCACAGTTTCGCGTTGACGCCACACTACGTCGTGCTCACGGAATTCCCGCTCCGGGTGAACCCGCTCTCGTTTTTCAAACCCGGGCGCCAGGCACCCTTCATCGAGCAGTTCGAGTGGCAACCCGACCGCGGGACGCGAGTGATCGTCATCGATCGAGGCAGCGGCGAGGTCGTCGCCGACCCGATTACGGATGCGCTGTTCGGTTTTCACCACGTCAACGCCTTCGAGCGGGACGCCGGGACGGGCCTGGTTTTGGACGTGGAGACGATCCCGGACGCGACGGCAATCGAGGAACTCTCCCTCGAAACTCTTCGGGAGGGGGACCTCGACGCTATCGCCGGACGTCTCGAACGATTCACAGTCGACCTTGGTGGAGTGACGGGAAAGGCCCGATACGGGACCGGCAATGTGACGATAACTCGGGAAACCCTGTACGACGAGGGGACGGCACTGCCTACCGTCTCACCCGCACGGTGGTGTCAGCCGCACCGCTACGTCTACGCGATGAGTATGGACCAGCCCGCGACCGATTGGGCAACCGGCGTGATGAAATACGATGTGAAGACCGGCGCCGTGACAGAGTTCGAGAGCGGCGGCGACTACTTCGGCGAGCCGCTCTTCGTGCCCGGAGCAGACGAGACAGCGGACACGAACGCTGCCGAAGACGCGGGCGTCGTGCTCACGGTCGCCTTAGATATCGACGCCGGCCACTCGCGCCTGCTCGTCCTCGACGGCGAGCGCTTCGAGGAACGAGCGCGGATCGACCTTCCCCACGCCACACCCTTCGACTTCCACGGCCGGTACTTTCCGGAGATCCGGGCGAAACCGACCGATTGAGGCCGTTGTTCGGCGCAGGGATGTGGTCTGGCATCGGCGGGTCTGGCATCGGCGACGTAGGCCTGTGCGTTTCCTGACTCGAGACTCCTGTGTCGCGTTGATTCCAATCGCGCCTCAAAAGCGGGTCTCAGTAATCTCCGAGCACGCCAAGCCGTCGCGCTCGACGCGTCGCGTAGTGAAAGACGATGTACCCCCCGACGAGGTAGCCGACAGCGACGCCGACGAGCAGCCCGATATCGAAGATGCCGAACTCCCACAGTCGGACGCCGTCGACCATCGCCCGCTGGAGCAGTGCGCTCCCGTGAGCGAGGGGGAGAAAACGGGTCCACGGGGCGTCGAGCACCGGCGCCGAGATCAGTACGACGAACCCGAACTGCAGGAGATTCAGCCAGTTGCCGATCCGCTTGTAGAGGACCGTGATGCCGCCGGCCGCGAATCCGAGCCCGATCACCGAGGTGATCGCGAGGCCTGCCACCGTGATCACCGTGATCGGGTCGATGCTGAGTCGGGTCCTAGTGAGTAGCAACATTACCGCGAGAACGGCGGCACTGGTGAGAAACGTCCGAACGACCTTCGCAACCCCCTTCAGCAGCGCCACCGGCGCGAATCCGAACGGGGTGGTAATGTGGCGTTCGAGGGTTCCCCACTGCACTTCGCTGCCGATATCGTTCGACACAGACGAGTACGCGCCGACGGACAGCGTCCACAGGAAGTATCCCACGATGATCCCCTCCAGGGAGTCAGTCAACGCCTGCCCGGCGAGGAGTCGCCCGCCGTAGAACAGCACCCCGAAGAAGAACAGCGCGATGACGATCCCTCCGATCGCGTTTGCAGGGTAGCGGACGAAGATCAGATACTCGCGGTAGAGGACCGCCCGTGCGAGGTGGTAGTAGGTGGCTGGGCGGGGTTCGTCGGCGGCGACACCTGTGGATGACCGGGGAGTGTCAGCGATACTGGCGGTTGACCGGGAATCCTCGTCGGCGACACCGGCGGTTGACCGAGAATCCTCCTCGGCGACACCACTGGTGGTCGACGGATCGCTACCGCCGTCACATACCGCTGTGTCGATGTCTCGACTCACGATGGACGCTCCTGGCCGCCGAGTCTCTCCGATCCGATCCCGGTCAGATCGACGAATACCTCCTCTAAGTCCGGTTGCACGGTTCTGATGTCTTCGACGGTGACCCCGGCCTCGCGGAGTTCGTCCAGCAACTCGTAGAGCGCGTCGCCCGCCGCGGTAACCTCGATCTGTGTGCGACCGTCGACTGACTCGACGGCCTGAACCTCGAATCGCCTTCGAAGCGTCGTGAGGACCGCGTCGTCGATGTCGACGCTCGTCACACGCACCGAGTCCCGACTCGTCCCGGACAGCAGTGCCGTGACGGAGTCGTCGGCGACGACCCGCCCGTCTGCCATCATCACGACGCGATCGCAGACATCTTCGATGACGCCCATATCGTGGCTGCTGAGGACGACGGTGAGGTCCTCCTCGCGAACGAGACGGCGCAGCTCCCGCCGCAACGTGCGGGAACTTTCGACGTCGAGCCCGAGCGTCGGCTCGTCGAGGAACACGAGCTTTGCCCCGCCCGCGAGGACGCTCGCGAGCGACACTTTCTGTTTCATTCCCCGGGAGAGCTCCCGAACGGGCGTGTCGGCCTTCGCTGCGAGATCGAACCGGTCTAGCAGCCGGTCGTGTCGCTCCGCCACCGAATCCGGATCGACGCCGTGAATCGTCGAGAAGTACCGCAGGTTTTCGCGGACCGTGAGGCGCCAATAATCGTTGCGCGCACCCTCCAACATTGCGTCGACATCTGCGTACGCCGCCCGGCGGCCGTCGGCCACGTCGGTGCCGAAGATGCGAACCGAGCCGGCGTCCGGGATGACGATCCCGAGCACGCACTTGATCAATGTCGTCTTGCCGGCGCCGTTCGGCCCAAGCAATCCCACAACGGAACCCCGGGTAACGTCCAGACTCACGTCGTCGACCGCCAGAACTGCATCCTCGCCGATCCCGAATCGCTTCGAGACGCCGTCGATCGCGAGCGCCGACTCGCCCGAACTGTCGCGACCAGCCGTGTTACGGTCCGTCGTCGCATCGACTCCGACTGGCTCACGATCCGTCGCCGCGCTCTTCACCATTATCCGATTTAGGGGCTGAACGCATTTAGTCGCGTCCGTCTGGACAATCCTCCGCGGCCGTGAGCTCTCGACACAGTGGAATTGGGTTGCCGGTCACGCCCCGTAGCGGCAGCCACATCCGATCTGCAATCAAAAATGGGACCTTCCATCTCCGTCGATGTACCTCGGTCGAAGGTCGGCTGTCGAATCCGGGAAATCCCTGCCGAATCCGGGAAATCCACTCCGAAGTGAACTCGACACCGGAGATTTCAGACCGGGCACCGCCCTCGGACCCGTCGGCTATCCGAACCTCCCAGCCGTGGGTTTCGGTGATTACCTCCCAGTCGTCGATGTCGGTGACGAACAGCCGTGCCCGGACGACGTCCGCGCGGGGGGCTGTTTACGATACGTTCGAGATGCGATGCCAGACCCACGGAACTCTCTAAATCTGTCCGCAGTAACGATACTGGGAACGCCGTGAGGTAGCGGTACAGAAGAAACCCCAAAATGTTGTTAACTTATATTTGATTATACGAATATTTTTATCCGCAGAGCGTCGATTCCCAATTATAACAACATCGTCCGCTGAATACCTCTCGTAAGCCAAGCCAGCCAAACCGACACAACTCCCACACTATGCCCGGGTTCGAAAGATCGGAGGAAGACGCCGAAGGATGCTGTCCCTTCTGCTTCGGAGACCAGACGACCGAGACGCTTCCAGAGAAGGTCGACGAGGACTCCGAGGTATTACTGGCGTTTCTCGATGAACACGAGGCAGATCTGATTGAACTGACACAGGATCTGATCGGGTTCGAGAGCCAGAATCCGCCGGGAGACACCCGTGAGATCATCGAGTATATCGAGCAGTACGCGACCACTCTCGGGCTTCGGAGTGAACTGGTCATCGAGGATGAGGCCAAACCGAACCTGCTGATTACGCTCCCGGGAAAGACGGAGACCACGCTTCTGTACAACGGGCACGTCGATACTGTCCCGTACGAGCCAGACGGGTGGACGCACGACCCGCTCGGCGAGCGTGAGGGCGATCAGATCTACGGTCGCGGGGCAACCGATATGAAGAGCGCTATCGCTGCGATGTTGCACGCCGTCCGGGCGTACGTCGAAACGGGTGTCGTGCCACCGGTCACGCTTCAGCTCGCCGTCGTCAGCGACGAAGAAACTGCGGGAGATGCAGGTCTTCGCGCTCTTCTCGATCAGGACCGACTCACAGCAGACGCCTGTGTCATCGGGGAGACGACCTGCGAGGCCGGCTCACACTCTGTCACGATCGCCGACAAGGGAAGTATCTGGCTCACGCTCGAAGCGACTGGGAAGGCCGCACACGGGTCACGACCGCCGCTCGGCGAGAACGCCATCGACAGACTGTTCGAGGCTATCACGGAACTGCGCGAACGCTTGCGGCAGGTCGATTTCGCTCTCGACGACGAGATGATCCCGATCGTCGAGGAGTCGGTCTCGTTCTATACGCCACGAATGGACCGCGAGACAGCGTGGCGACTCTTCACAACGCCAACAGTGAACGTCGGCACGTTCGAGGGGGGAGGGACCGTCAACAGCGTCCCCGAAGCCGCCACCGCGGAACTCGATATCCGACTGACCGCAGGAGTCCACACGCCGTCGATTCTCGATCAGATAGAAACGCTCATACAGGACCACCCTGCAGTCGAGATAGCAGACGTTTCGTGGAGCATCGGCACCTACGAACCGTTCGAAAGCCCGCTGGTCGAGGCGACGGCCACGCTCGCAGAGTCTGTCGCCAACGAACCGGTCCTCCGGCGGAGTGCAACCGGTGGCGGAGACGCGAAAACGCTGCGGAACGAGAGCGTTCCCACGATCGAATTCGCGTTCGGGACGGACACGGCCCACGCCGCGGACGAGTACATCACGGTCCAAGCATTGCAGAATAACGCTCGGGTCTTCACCAAACTGCCGTTCGGATTCGCCGCGCTGACGGAGGCTGTTGGCTCGTCGGAAAGCGAGGACAGCGGTTCCAACTGATCGCACATTGCCCGAGGCGGTCGCATAACTTTTTGTATATTAGCGTGTTAGAATATACAGATGACCGAACTTCCCGCCGACGAAATCTTCGAGCGACACGCCGATCTCTGCCAGGTTCTGTGTAACGCAAAGCGGCAGAAAATGCTCTACGTCCTCAAAGACGGGGAGCGGACGGTGACTGGTCTCGCAGAGACCACCGACATTCCACAGCCGACGGTGTCACAACACCTCCGCAAAATGCGGGACAAGGGAGTCGTGACGAAGCGAACGGAGGGGAATCGCAGCTACTACACGATCCGCGACGACCGTCTCGTCGAAGCGTCGATGAAGATCCGGGAAGTCCTCTTCGACACGCTTGAGGAGGAGCAAACGCTCGGGCTCGAAGCCTGACGATGCCCAAAGAGGCGTTGGAAATCGACGCCACGTAACGTCGCTATCCTCGTCGCCCTCGCACTCGTTGCCATCACTCGTCGCCCTCGCACTCGTTGCCATTCTCTTGGAGGTTCGCTCTGCGTCGCCATTCTCCTGGTGGTTCGCTCGGCGTCAAAATTCCACTGGTGGCTCGCCCGGCGTCGACAACCGGGAAACAGCCACGGACGCCGAGAGCACGGACGGAGACGCTCCGCCGACAGTACGTCGAGGGAGAACTGAGCGAGGCGGAACTGGAAACCTGCTTGAAGTCTCACCCCGATGGCGGCACGACCGTCATCGTCTCCGCGGGCGGTGGCGAACGGACCCGAGAGTGGTCTACGTCAGATCGGTCTCTCTCGGCCACGGATCTGAGCGATCAACCGCCGCGATGGCCGACATCATCCCATTCCACCCGGCGGTCGAAGGGTACGGGGCCACGGTACCGCAGTTTGAGACGGCCCTCGAAGGAATCAAATATTCGCATATTCAAATATAAAGTATGGCGACAAACAACGACGAGACAACGGTCGTGGTTGGTGGCGATGCGGCTGGATTGAGCGCGGCAAGCAAACTCAAACGGGACGCCCCGGAGCAGGAGGTGATCGTCTGCGAGCGCGGCGAGTGGGTATCCTACGGTGCGTGTGGGCTCCCGTACTACGTGAAGGGGGACATCGACCGGCTGGAAGACCTGGTCGTCAACGACGCTGAGACGTTTCGAGAGGAGCGCGACATCGACCTCAGAACGGCCCACGAAGTGGTCGAGATCGACGTTGACGAACGGACGGTCATCGTGGAAGCCGACGACGGCGAGTTCGAGCAGTCCTACGACAACCTCGTGATTGCGACCGGGGCGCGGGCGTTAGTACCGCCGATCGACGGGGCTGATCTCGATGGGGTGTTTACGTTGCAGACGATGGACGCGGGCGGAGACATCCGTGAGGCAGTCGAGCACGGCATCGAAGGAGCGGATGAGGTCGTCGAACCGGAACGGGTCGGTATCGTCGGCGGCGGGTACGTCGGCGTCGAACTGGCCGAAGCGTTCACGAACGGGGACTGGAGGTCCACCTCTTCGAGATGCTTCCCCACGTGCTGAACCCGTTCGGGGAGTTGACCGCTCGGATCGTCGAGGAGCATCTGCGCGAACACGACGTCGACCTCTCCCTCGATACACGGGTCGAAGCGTTCAACGGCGAACACGGACGTGTCCGCAGCATCGAAACGCCGGAGGAGACGGTCCCCGTCGATCTCGCGATCCTCGGAGTGGGCGTCGAACCCCGCGTCGAGTTGGCAGAGCAAGCGGGCATCGAAACGGGGCCGACTGGTGCGATCGCGACTGACCGGTACGGCGAGACGAACGTCCAGGACGTGTACGCGGCCGGCGACTGTGCGGAAGCGACGCATACCGTGACGGGGGCCCCGGATTACGTCCCGCTGGCGCTGACGGCGAACCGTCACGGTCGAGCGGTCGGGGCAACGATCGCCGGCGATCCCACTCCAACAGGGCCGATCGCCGGGACAGCGGCGTTGAAGGCCTTCGATCTCGAAGCCGCCCGGACCGGCATCGTCGATCCCGAGCGAGCCGAAAATGTTGGATTCGACCCCGTCTCGAAGACCCTCGAACTCCCGTCGCGGGCACATTACTATCCCGGAAGCGAGGAGATCACCGTTACTCTCGTCGCCGACGAGACGACCGGACGCGTGCTCGGTGCCAGTATGGTCGGTCGGGAGGGGGTCGCTCAGCGTATCAACTCGGTCGCGACAGCACTCCATACCGAAGTGACTGTCGACGAATTAGAACGGTTCGACTTCGCGTACGCGCCCCCGTTCAGTCCGACCTGGGATCCGGTGCTGACCGCAGCGAAGGTCCTCAACGGGACGATCGACAGCCGCTGAAACTCCGCGAGAGGAGTCGGCTGCGGACTTTCTGTCGTCTCCGCCCCGGAATCCCGACGGTATCCCAACCACAGAGCGGTATTCCGTCGAACACAAACACGGAGCGGTATTCGTCGTCGAACACACGATTGCGAAGCGAGTCCCACTCCGCTGTGCGGGCGTGTGCTACTACTGTCGGAGAACCGATTTCACGCCCTCATCAGAGGAATTCCGTGTTCTGCGGCCCGTTCGTGATGTGGACCTCGAAGGGCATCGTGTCGATGTTGTCCTGTTCGACCAGGTGCCAGTACGTTTCCGCCATCTCGTCGGGGTTGAGGAACGTGTCTGGGGAGCGGTCTGGATGCTGCTCGCGGGTGCCGGGCCCGTCGATCTGCCCGTCGATGACGACGTGAGCGACGTGGACTCCCTCGGGGCCGTACTCCTGGGCGATATCCATCGCCATCCCTCGCGCGGCGAACTTCGCGGCAGTGAAGCCGATCGTCCCGCCGAGACTTCGGACCGCGGAGGTCGCGCCGGTGAAGATGACCGTCCCGCCGCCCGATTCGACCATATCGCCGACCGCCTCCTTCGAGCAGACGAAGGCCCCCCGGCCGCCGACCGCCCAGGCCCGCTCGAACTCCTCGACGTCCAAGTCCAGTAGTCCCTGCCAGGATGCCGCGCTGGCGTGGTTGACGAGCACGTCGACCGGGCCGAACTTCTCTCGGACGGTTGCGAAGCCGGCACGGATTTCGTCGACGTCGCTGAGGTCGGTGGGGACTGCGAGCCCCTGGCCCGGATCTGGGAGGTCAGCCGCCAGTTCCTCGATGACCGACTCCGTCCGCGCGAACAGCGCCACTCGACACCCTTCGGCGGCGAACTTTCGCGCGAGTGATTCACCGAGTCCGGGGCCGACACCGGCGATGACTGCAGTCCGAGTCATACCGATGGGTTGTTCGGTGGCATCAAAAAGGTTGGATCGGAATCCGAAAACGCTCTCTCGGCACAGGAGGTTTCAAGAGGTACCTAGACGTACGTTAGATTCAACAGCCACCTGTTCGTTGAGAGACGTATGTTAGACACTCACATTGACCGCGTACGCGTCGATCGTCTTCGGACGTTCCTCGACGGGCGCAAAGCCGAAGCGGAAGAGGAACGCCTCGAAGCGCTGGATGTGGACCACATAGCGGCGGCGATGGAGGCGACCAAGAAAGTAGAAGCGTACGAGGACGTCCATCGATATCTGGATGGCGGGTCCTCAACCGAGGAACCAGCTGAGCTCATCGAAATCGTCGAATAATGCCCACAGCCTACATCACAGCGCCTCGAAAGGCCGCCAGCGACCTCGCGGAGTTCCTCGTCGAAGAGAAGTTGGCGGCGTGTGTCAACGTCGTCGACTGCGATTCGTACTACCGGTGGGAGGGCGACGTTCACGCCGGTAGCGAGGAGTCGATCCTGTTCGCGAAGACGACGAAAGCGCGGTATCCGGAACTGAAAGCCGCTGTCGAGGACGAACACCCGTTCGATGTTCCCTGCATCGAACTGTTCGACGAGATCGACGTGCTCAACTCCTACGGCGACTGGATCGACGAGGAAGTCCAGTAGGCCGACAGAAACTCAGGGGTCGAGAGCGGCCAGGAAACCTCTCTTAACTGTCACCGACGACGGCGTAAACCTGTCCGGTCTGGTCCGCGACGAACACGGCGCCGTGGCCGACGGCCGGCGGAGCGTCGACCCACTGACCGAGATCGACCTGCCAGCGACGGTCGCCGTCAGTCGTGTCGAACGCCGAGAGCGTCCCCTCGTGATCGCCGACGAAGACCGTCCGGTCACCCTCGCTCTCGCCGGCGACTGCGGGCGTCCCGCGAATCGGCCCCGTCGCCGAGGACCGCCAGGCGATGGAGCCGTCGGCCCGGTCGAGCGCGAGCAGTTCGCCCCCTTCGGTGCCAACAAAGACGCGTGTCGCTGTAACCGACGGCCCGCCGGGGACAGCACCCCCAACGTCTTTCTGGAACCGTTCTGCGCCGTCGGTCCCGAAGGCGGTCACCTGGCCGGCTTCGTCGGCGACGAACACCCCCCCGTCATCGACCGCTGGCCCGGAGAGAACCGACGCTGCAAGTGATTCTTCCCAGTCGATTTCCCCACCGCTCAGATCGGTCGTGTCGGAATCTGTCGACATAGAGACAACTCGACCGTCGCGAGTGATCGCGACTATTCGGGCCTGCTGGACAGCCGGTGCGCCAACGACGCTCTCTCCGAGTTCAAACCGCCAGCGAAGCCGCCCGTCGCGGGGATCCACTGCTGCGATACCGTCTCCGGTGCCGAAGTATGCCAGTCCCTCGGCGTAGGTGATCGGCGAATGGATCGTGAGGTCCAACTGTCGCTCCCAGACCGACTCCGGTTCGGGAAAGTCGATATGCGGCGTCCCGGTCCGTGTCGGTTCGTCCGGCCCGGGCGTGGCCGTCGGTGTCGACGTCGGCGGGAGCGCAGTCCGCGGCGGCTCCCCGTAGTCAACCGTCCGTACCCGAAAGAGCGATCCGCCCGCCCCGCCGCCGAGGAGGGTCTCGGAGCCTTCAGAGATGCTATCCCGTTCGCCAGTCGACGATTCACCTGATGGCTCGGACGGGTCCTGAGTCGATTCCTCGGACGATGCCGCGCCCGATGATGTCGTTCCGGAGTCAACAGCATCCAGATCGCTGCTGTCCAAAACGACAGGAGACACGCCCGACTCGACTGGGTTTCCGGCGAGGGGGAACTCGGTGCCGTCGGTCGCCAGCAGGTCGTACGCGCCACCGTCGCGACTGCCGCCGGCCACCGTTCGCGGCCCAACGATCGGGCCGGGCATCGTCCGCGGCCGGAAGGGAAACCGCAAGCGCCGGTCGCCGGTGTCGAGATCGAAAGCGGTGATGGTTCCGATCCGGTCACCGGCATACACGACGCCGGGCACTTCGCTTCCGCTGCTCTCCGACCCATCGGTGTCGTCACCGCCCTCAGTTCCGGTGTCGCCGCCGATAGCCACGTCGAACTCCACGCCGGCGTCGGTCTCCCCGCGCCAGCGAACCTGTCCGTCGTCTCGGTCGACCGCGACCACTCCGTCGTTCGTCCCGACAATCGCGACGTCCTCACCCAGAACCGGATTCGTTCCGCCGCCGGCCTCCGATTGCCACTGAACGACCCCTTCGTTGTCCAATTTGACCACTCCATCGTTGAGAACGACGACGTAGATTCCGTCCGCAGCAGCCGTTGGCCCTCGGGTCACCCAGTCGCCGACGGTCTCGCGAAACTGCGGGTCTTCGGACACAACATCAACAGCCACCACCTGCCCGCGATTCGTCCCGGCAAACGCGACGCCGTCGTGGTATCCCGGTGGTGCGGTGGGATGGCCGTCGAGAGCGAACTCCCACAGTCGGTCGCCCGTGTCAGTGTCGAGCGCCGCGAGGACACCGCCCGGTTCGCCGCCGCCGTCGGTATCGCCCCCGCCGTCATCTCCGTCTGCGCTCTCCCATCGCCGCGCAGTGACGTACGCCACCCCGTCGACGACGACCGGTGGATATGCGCGACTCGGTTCCCCCGCCTGCCAGAGACGCTCTCCAGTTGCGACGTCGACGGCGACGACCCCCCCGGAGAACGTTCCGACAAACGCGCGGTCCCCGACGAGCGTCGGTGAGTGGAGAACGCCGTCCGGGATTTCGACACTGCGGAGCACGTCGCCGGTCTCAGCGTCGATGACGGTCAGTTGCTCCCGGCTCGGGACGACCACGCGGCCGGCGCCGACAGCGGGGGGAAAGAGCGCGGCCGCGACGACACCACGCCAGCGCTCCTCGCCGTCGTGATCGACGGCGATCAGGCGGCCGTCCTCGGCGGCGACGTACACTCCCTGTGTGGTGTCGGTACTCCCGTCGCCGCTTTCTGTGGCGTTTCCGCTCGTGGCGACCATCGCTCCGACCGTTCCAGCGCTCCGCGTTGTCCATCGAACGCTCGGTTCGGCTGTCGGTGCGGGCGCGGCGAGGAACCCGCTGTTTCCCGCGTCGGCGCGGGCCTGTGGCCAGGGGCCGATCGGTTCCGGGAAGGGTCCGCGGTCGGCAGGAGCCGTTCCCGTTCCGTCGGTAGTGCGCTCGGTTTTCGTCAGCTGTCCACCGCATCCCGCGAGCGGAAAACTCACCGCGAGGCCGGTGAGGCCGGTGAGGAACCGCCGCCGCGTCGCGGACGCCGAATCGTCGGTCCGATTCGAGACTGGAGGGCTCGGCATACACGGGACTCTCCCACAGTCAGGTAAGTGCTTTCGGTGAATTTCGAGCCAAAATCGAGTCCTGGAGGGCTGATGCCAACAGCCAGGTCCGTAGCTACGGAGGACAACCGCCTTCCGCGGCGGTTGTCTCGCCACAATAGCCCTATTCGAGCAGTTCCTTCGTCTTCCGGTGGCGGGCACGAAACATCGGCTCGAATCCGACGACGGCCAGCGGCGAGACCCTGCGGCCGACGCCGCCGCCGGGGAGTTCGTACTCGACGTTGTCGTCGATGATTGTCTCGTCGCCGTCGGCGATGAATCGGTGGATGTGGACCCACTGCTCGAAGGGGCCGCCACGCATCTCGTCGCGGAAGACTGCCCGCTCGTCGTCCGCCTCCCGATCGAGAATCACCGACGTCCAGTGCTGTCGCGGCCCGACGCCGAACGGCCGCATCGACATTCGGATCTCAGATCCGCTCTCCAGGATCTCAGGATCAGCCTCACCATCGGGTCCCGTGACGGATTCGACCCGGAGATTCATCCAGTCGGGGGTCAGCGCCTCCAATCCGGAGATTTTGGAGTGAAACTCCCACACGTCAGACAGCGGCGCAGCGACGCGCGTCAGCCGCGAGTATGTTGCCATACCCGAGAGTGGACCCGCCGGAACAAAAGCGGCGTGGCAGTGGAGGACCGAAAGACGGGAGGCAACTACAGCGTAAAGCGCGTGACGCTCGTCCCGGCCCTTGTCAGGTCTTCGTCGGTCGCAGCGGCGACGACGATCTGGTTCTCGCCGTGGGCGATGTCGAGCCGCGCCTCGAAGGCTCCGTTCTCGGGCGTCGCGAGCGTCGTCTCCGACGGGGTCTTGACTGCGACGACAGCAGCGTCCGTCTTCCCGGAGACGACGAGCCCGCCGCCCGCGAACCGCGTACTGACCTGGAGATCAGGTCCCGTCGGGAGGTCGCTTTCGAGATATCTCTCCCGGAGCACGTCCGGCGTCTCGACCGGCCGCCCGGCGTCGATTCCGTGGGCCAGTCGGACGAACTGTGCCATCGACCACGCCAGGGGTGTCGCCGCGCCGGTTCCCTCGCCGAACGCCCAGTTGTACTCGGTGCTGTGCTCGCGGTCCCAGACCTGTTCTGCGAGCATCCGTCCGGAGTTGGCGAATCCGGCCATCGTCTCCAGAAGGTTCTCCGGCGCCAACTTGCCCGATTCCGTTCCGTAGCGGAGTTCGTACTCGCCGCGCTCGCCGGTAAAGATGGGCCACAGCCGGCCTTTGCCTTTGGCCTCGATCGACCACGGAGCGCCCTCCTCGTCGACCGCGCGCTCGCCGTACCCGTCCCCGTTGTAGCGGTAGAACGCCGGGCCGTGCGGCGTGTCGACGCGGAGGGTGCCGTCGACCTCCGCGATCGAATTACGAATGATTTCGTCGTCCGGGGGCTTGATCCCCAGACGGGTGAGTTCCAGGAATCCAGCGTCGATGATCTCCCGCTCGTCGAGCGTCGGGCCGTTGTTCGCGAGCGTCCGCAGGTGGCCGGCGTCAGGGTCGCCGTCGCGCGTGATCCGGACGTAGTACGGCGTGTTGGTGTGCCGTTTTGTGCCCGTCCCGGTCGCCGTCCACTCCTCGACGCGGTCGGTCCACTCGTCGGCCAGCGCCTGCCAGATGAGCGCGTCGGCGTCGTGGCCCTCGGCGGCCGCGATGTCGGCGGCACAGCCCAGTCCGGCGATCTCGGCGGCGATCGACGACGGCGAGTAGCCGGCCTCCTCCTCCCAGCGCTCCTGGGCGGTCTCGGGGCCGTTGCGGGCGACGTAGTCCGCGGAGCGCTTGACGTTGGTGTAGTCGTACTCGACGTCCGCGAAGTCGATGCCGTGTTCGCGCAGCATCCACGCCATCACCTGCGGGAACGAGATGTTGTCCATCTGCTCGCCGCCCCACCGCGTCCGGCCGTTCAGGTACGTGTTCTGCGGGATGAACCCGTGGTCGTCCTGCTGGTAGTGGTAGATGTATTCCAGTGCCTCCACGCCGGTCTGGATGTCGCCGGCGGCCTCGAAGGCGGTGAACACCTGATAGAGGTCTCTGGACCACACGAAGTTGTACCCGTATCCGCGGGACTCTTCCGCTGCGACCGCGACGCCCCACGGTACCGACGGGGAGGCGATGCCGGCGCCGAGGAACGTCTTGTCCTCGACCGCCCGCAGACACATCAGACACGTCTTGTACTGCTTGCTGAGCAGCTCGTCGTCACGAACCGCGGCCGGCAACTCCTTGTCGGCGAGGAAGTCGGCCCAGGAGTCGAGATACCCGCGCCGGACCGTTTCGTACCCGCGGCTGAGGGCGCCGGCGGCCTCGCCGAGTGCCGCCGCCGTGTCGGCCTGGCGAGCGAATCCCAGCGCCAGCGTCTCGCCGACCGTCTCGCCCGTACCGATGCGCCCCACGAGGACGACGTGCTCGTCGTCGACGCTGCGTTCGGGATCCGGAGCGGTCCCCTCGGCGAACAGTTCCTCCAGGTAGTCGGCGCCCGCGACGCCGACGGTCGCCCACTCGAAGCGCTCGCTTGCCGTCATTGCGGCGGCGACGCTGTACTCGGTCCCGTCCTCGTCGATCAAGAGCGGGTCGGCGACGCCGGCCTGATCGTACGCGCTCGCGTCTCGGGCGACCAGGTGGTAGCTCCCGGATCCGCCGAGCCGGATGCCGCGGTCCGTCGAGCCGGTGTTCGTAAGTGCCAGGTCCGCGACGGCGTACACCTCGTAGTCGGTGTCGTCGTGAGACTCGAAGCTGACGTCCACGAGCAGTGCGTCGTGTTCCGGATCGGTGACGTACTCGGCGGTGAGCGTCCACTCGTGACCCCGCCCGTCGCCGGTCTCTGCAACGGTGTGTCTGTAGAGCAGCGCGTCGTCGTCTACGATCTCCGCTCGCCGCTCGATGGTGTCGGCGTCGTCGTCCCGCCGCGTCTCGTTGTGCGTCCGCGCGGTGTACGTTTCGTCCTCGCTGGCGTCGACGACGAGCAGGTCGAGCGTCCGCAGGTTCATCAGATCGACCCGCGGGAAGCGGACCTCCGTGAGCGATCCCTCGGTCAGTGTGAACCACAGCCGGGAGGGATCGGTCGCGTGGTGGTCGGCGACCGTCCCGACGCCGTACTTCTCACCGGTCGTCCAGCGCGGCCGCCCCGTAGGCCCCGAGGGCGCCGGCTTCGGGGCCGGCAGCGCGTCCTTGGCGGCCAGAAGTCCCGTGGCCCGCAATCGCAACGCGTGCGACCACCCCAGCGGCGTCGCGCTGTCCGGCGTCCCGTCGTCGAACACCTGTTCGGCCAGATAGCCCGCGTCCGTACAGAGCGGGCCGTCAGACCGCAGTAGCTCGTACAGCGCCGTCCCACGTTCGAGGAACTCCGCTGCGACGGCCGTCTCGCCGGTCGATTCGAGCAGGCTTGCCAACTCGGTCGCAGCTACCGCCCCCCAGGCGGTGGCGACCGACCAGATCTTCTCGCCGTCCTGGTCGGCGCTCCGCCAGGTGTCGCCCTCGAACCGGACGAGTCCGGCGACGTCGCCGTCGGGGGATTCCCGGTACAGCTCGTCGAGCGCGGTCCGCATATGGGCTTCGAGCCGCGAGAGCGTCTTCGCGGGCAGACCACTCAGCGTCTCGTAGCTCGAAAAGGCTTCGACGAGCGCGAACGAGCCCGAATCGAGCCGCACGTCGCGGTTGCTGTTCTGCAGTCGGAGCGCGTATATCTCCGCGTCGTCGTCCCAGAGACGGTCGAGTCCCTCGAAGACCGCGTCGGCCTTCGCTTCGGCGTGGGCCGCGAGGTCTGAATCGACGGTGACGGTCGCGACCGTCGCGTATGCCTGGAGGAAGGTCGCCGCCGTGTGAACGAACCGACCGATCATATTCTCCCAGGCGTTCTGACACGGCGCCGGGAGCCCATCGTCCCCCAGCGCGTCGTCGAGTGCCTCGATGCCGTCCTCGATCGCCGTCCGGATCCGAGATTTGAGTGCCGGCGAGAGTTCCGCTTCGCGGTCGGCAAGCACGGTCGCCAGATAGGTCACGACGCTGGCCGTCTGGTCGGCCTGGTACTCGGGCTCCTCGGAGTTCTCGATCGGCGCGTTCGCCCACCCCGGTGCGAGCGAGCCGTCGATGGCCCAGACCCGATGCGGCCACGAGCCGTCGTCGAGTTGCGTCTCACAGAAGAACGCCGCGACCGTCGACGCCCGGTCACCCACGTCCAGATCGAGCAGATCGTCGCTCGCAAGGAGATGTCGTGCACACTCGGCCTCGTCGCGGAACCAGGTGTAGCCGTAGCCGCCGGTGTGCGTGTAGAACGGATCGAATTCCGGCCCGGCGATGTGTGCACCGGACGGTGCAGTCAAAAGCGACAGTGCGCGCAGGTCCGCCCGGACTGTCTGTTGCCGGGGGACGTGCTCGGGGACAGAGATATCAGCGCGCTCGCGAGCGGCCGCGCGGATGTCGTCGGCGCTCTCGTGGGAGAGCGCACAGTGTCGGAGATCAGCCATCGCCGCCTCCCGATCCACCTCGCGGTGGTCCGAAAGCTGGGTGACAAGCGTCGTCTGTACGCCGCGGCCTTCCCGTTCCAGCGGTGCGGAAACGACGATGTCGCCGCTGAGGTGGGTGTCTTCGTAGCGTTCGAGGACGGCTTCGCGCGGGAAGTCGAACGCCTCCGCCGAAAGGATCTCCTCGAACCGCTCGGGGATCTGTCCGCGGACGTCGTCGAGGCCGGTCGAGGCCGTCACGTAGTCGTGTTCGTTCCGGTGGAACACCTCGACTGCCTGCGTCCCGTTCGGCCCGCCGGTCTCGTGGATGAGCCGGCCGACTTGCGTCTCCTTCCCTCCGGGAGCGAGCGTCAGAAACGCCGTCAGATGGGCGTCAGTCGGGATCGCGCCGCGGAGTTCGACGTGCGTGACGTGCGCCCGCCCGAGCGTCAGGTCGTACTGATGGACCGTATACGAGCCCGCGTTATACTCCGTCTCCACCAGACTCGTTTCGCGATAGTAATGCTGCCGAACCGGTTCCAGATCGTCGAACCACCGGATCTCGCCGTCGGCCTCGATGGCGAATCTGGAGCGGTCGATCCCGTACAACCCCGAGAGCGCTGCCGAATAGTCGCGGATCGCCCCCTCAGGATCGACGTAGACGAGCCGATCCCCGTGCCCCGAAAACGCGCCGTCGATAGTGGGCACTTCCCCGGGGAACCGCCCACTGCGGTCGCGTTTGTACTCGTTCAGCACGGTCCGTAGTCTCATAT
The DNA here is from genome assembly GCF_031823395.1 of Halobellus ordinarius. Lineage (NCBI taxonomy): Archaea > Methanobacteriati > Methanobacteriota > Halobacteria > Halobacteriales > Haloferacaceae > Halobellus > Halobellus ordinarius. Next base: position 61,057 of record NZ_JAVQKJ010000017.1, on the reverse strand, counting down.
ACTCGGACGAGAGGTCCCAGGACATAAGTATTGGCGGATGTGCGGTCCGAGAGCGGAGCGCCGTTTAGGAAAGGTTCCCGTGCCTGGGTTTCGACAAGATGAGGTCAACAATCGGGCGCTTTCTGTGGAGTGGGGCAAAGACAAAGGCCTGACGTCCCGTGGAGACGTGTATGGAACACCCCGGGCCCCCACGCTTTATGGCAGTCGGCGAGTCGGTTCAACTGGCACCGCGCGATCCGGATCCGGATGCGACCTACGAGTGGCGGATCCGGAGCGCGCCCGTATCGAGTACCGTCGAACCGCCCGACGGAACGGCAGTTATCGATTTCTCGCCCGACGCACCGGGGAGGTACACGCTCGAACTCGACGCCCGAGAGAAGACGTACTCCCTCACGATCCGAGCGTTCGCGAGCGAGTTCGCACCCGGCGATGTCGGAGGCTCCGCGAGCGGCATAAGCGGAGTGAGCGGTCCGCAGAGCGGATCAGCCCGCTCGGTTCCCGAGCACGGTGCCGTTTCCGGGTCGGGATCGGGCGCACGTTCCGGGACAGAAACCGGCGGACGACCGCGGGTGCAGCTCCACGGCACCGTCGACGGCGACGAACTGGTCGTTTGGGCGAATCTATTGCCACACCCGGGGAGCGAGCACGCCGGCGAGGACCTGGACGTGGAATTCCTCGTCGACGACCGCGACGAGGTCAAGGAGGGCGCGATCCGCCGCGACGGACGGGAGCTTCGGATCCCGATCTCGGCCGTCGGCGACCGCGTCCGCGTTCACGGCGTCGCGGTCGGCGATACCTACAGCGTCCCCGACACGATCGATTTCTCCCGCGAGGTCGTCGTCGATGGCGGGGAGAGCCGGACGGTCACAAAGCCCACAGACACGACGGCCGACGACGGCGAAATCCGAACTGATGCCTTCGTTGCCCGGCGGCCGAACGATCCGCCGGAGTGGGCGACCGACGTGACACTGTACGAGATCTACGTCCGCGGCTTCCTCGGCGACGAAGAGATGACCGAGGCGGACAGCCCCGGAGGCGAGACGGGCGACCCCGGAGGCGAGACGGGCGACCCCGGAGGCGAGACGGGCGACCCCGGAGGCGAGACGGGCGACCCCGGAGGCGAGACGGGCGACCCCGGAGGCGAGACGGACGGCCCCGGAGGCGAGACGGGCACCGAGAGTGACGGAAGCGCGACAGCAACCTCCACCGACGGGCGGAGCGTCTTCGATCGGATCGCAGACCGCCTGGATTACCTCGAAGAACTCGGGGTCGACTGCCTGTGGCTGACGCCGGTGCTGCAGAACGACCACGCGCCCCACGGCTACAACATCACCGACTTCTTCAGCATCGCCGAGGACCTCGGCGACCGCGAGGATTACGAGCGCTTCGTTTCGGCCGCACACGACCGCGGGATGAAGGTGCTCTTCGATCTCGTGTTGAACCACTCCGCGCGCGATCACCCGTTCTTCCAGGATGCGTACGGCAATCCAGATTCGGAGTACTACGACTGGTACGACTGGCAGGACAGCGGCGAACCGGAGACGTACTTCGAGTGGGAGTACATCGCCAACTGGAACTTCGAGAACCTCGCCGTGCGGCGCCACCTGCTGGATGCGGTCGACACGTGGTTCGAGGTGGCCGACGGCTTCCGCTGTGATATGGCGTGGGCCGTCCCCAACACCTTCTGGCAGGAGCTCCGCGACCGGGTGAAATCGCGGGATCCGGAATTTCTGCTCCTCGACGAGACCATCCCCTACGTCGCCGACTTCCACAACGGGATGTTCGATATGCACTTCGACACCACGCTGTACTTCACGCTGCGGCAGGTCGGCGGCGGTCACGCCGACGCCGACGCCATCCTCGATGCGATCGAGGGCCGCGACGAGATCGGGTTCCCGCCGCACGCGGCGTTTATGCTCTACATCGAAAACCACGACGAGACGCGCTACGTCGTCGAATGCGGCGACGAGGCGGCGATGACTGCCGCGGGCGCGCTCGTCACGCTCCCCGGCGTGCCGATGCTCTACGGCGGCCAGGAACTCGGGCAGCGCGGCCGCCGCGACGCGCTCGCCTGGGAGGACGCCCGCGAGGAGTTCCGCGAGCACTACGAGCGATTGCTGGACCTCCGCGACGAGATTCCCGCACTGGGCACGGCGGGCGACTTCTCACGGGTCTCATACGAGACCGACACCGATCGTGCGGTCGCTTTCCGACGGGAACTCGACGACAGCGCCTACGTGTGTGTCCTGAATTTCGGCGAGTCGCCCGCGACAGTGATACTCGATGAATCGGTGGACGACACTGACCTCGTCACGGGTGAATCGCTTCTGACCGCCGACGGACTCGAAATCGACGATGTCGCCGTCTTCCACGCGGGATGAAACGGGGCGGCGACTCCGGTTTCGAGACGGACGGGGGACGTCAGCTTCGTGAGGCCGCGCCCGGACGGCGTTTCGACCCACAGATACGAGTTACCTCGGTCCGTAGCGAAACGTAGTGACCGAATCGTACGTGTGTCCGCACTGCGGACGTCTCGAGGATCGGCCCTACCGCGTCCGACTCATCATCCTGACCTGCCCGGACTGCGGACTGAACGGGCGGTTCATCCACGAGTCGCTGGTGGCGCGGCTCGACGAGATTCCGGAAGCCGACCGCCCCGACGACTGGAGCGAGCTGCCGCTCGACGATCGGCTTCGGCTTGCGATCGAGGAGGGGCTCCTCGAAATCAGCTTCACTGGCCCGCTCTGAGAGCGGGGGCTAGCTCGCAGCGGACTCCTGCGCCGCCACGCGTGCGTCGGTCTCGACGGAGACACCAGCGACGTAGTCGCCGTCGGGGCCGACCCAGGTCCCCTCGTATCCGCATTCGGCAGTCAGCCGACAGACGCGCGTTTCCGGCGGCCAGACCACCCGGACGCCATCGCCGCCGGCCGCGACCGTCGCCTCCTGCCGATAGGTGACGCTGGACCCGCCGACGCCGACGAAGGTAACCACCAGATCGACCTCCGCGCGGTCGGCAGCCAGCGGGACACCCGACACGGCTGAGCCGCCCTCCTCAGCGTCTCCGTCCGTCTCGGACGACCCTCCCTCGAACCGGAGATTGCTCGCCCGCGCCGTCTCCGGACCGATCACCCAGTCGATCGAGACCGTCCCGTTCGACCGGGCGGCGTCCGGAACCGAATACCGGGCGTACCCTTCCGGCGTCTCGATACGGACGCTCGCGCTCGTCGCCTGCGCGGGCACGCCCACCTGCGTCTCGGCTTTTACGGACGCCCCGTCGAGGACGCGGAGGCGCTGTACGTCGGGGTTCACCGGGGCGACCGCGCCCGTCCACGTCCTGCGATAGGTGAACCGATACGGCGTCCGGTTCGTCGCCGCCAATACGGCGAGGTCCCGCTCGGGGCCGCCGTCGGTGGCGTACACGACGTCGCCGTCGAAGCCCGGATCCGACCGGAGATACTGGAACGGATGCGCCTGCCAGTCGCCGTACGGATCGGGCGTGAACACGACGGCGTCGTCGAACGAGCGGCCCTCGAACGGTTCGTACGTGGTCGCCAGATTCTCGGTCCGCAGTTCGTTGGCGTCGAGCGGTCGCTCCACTGCGGCTATCTCTGCAGATGCCACGACCGGCGCGGAGACGACGAGGCCGACGAGGACGATGAGCCGCGCCCGGCGGCGGGTGGTCCGCTCGCGGAGCACGGACCCGGCGCCACGAACGAGGAAGAGGGTCCCCGCGGCGGTGAAAATCGCGACCGGAACCAACGCGTCGAAGTGATAGAACGGGCCCAGCAGATCGATCAGTCCGTTCCGCAGGCCGTTATGCGTCCCCCAGAAGTACGCCTCCCCGATGAACACCGACGGAAGGACCGCAAACAGGACGGCGGCGACCTCGCCGTCGGCCATCCCCGCGGAGGGATCGAACCGCCGCCGCAGTCCGCTCGCCCGGTCGTCCGTAATCAGCCCACGCCTGCGCCAGGCCCCGGCGACGACGCCGACGGCCGCGAGCGCGGTCCCGAGCGGACCGGCGGCGACCCACTCGGTGAAGAAGTACTCCGTCACTCGACGGGTGACGTCAGCGGCCAGCGCAGGCGTGTAGTCCCGCTCGTAATTCAGGATCTCCCGCGTGCCGAACCCGATGCCGTCGTGCGGGGCGAACGCGGCGTACGGGAACACGAGCGGATCGCCCGTCACGAGCGCGTTGTAGCCGAGCGTGACGCCGACGAATGCCACGCCGGGAAGCGCGATCGCGAGCGCACGAGTCAGCACCCTGCGGAAGGGCGCCGTCCAGCCCCACCGTCGCCCACCGATCGCCAGCGAGACCACCGTGTGACCGATGAAGGGGAGCGCGAAGAGAACAGCCGTGTACGGCCGGCAGAAGAACGCCAGGCCGACCGCGATCCCCGCCGCCGCACCCCAGCGGATACTTCCCCGCCGGGCCGCGCGGACGTACGTGACGGCGAACGCGACGTTGAGGAGCGTCGCTGGCGCATACGAGAGGAACGTCGCGGACGTGAGGAAGAAGAGCGGCGCGCCCGCGAGTGCGGGGATCGAAAGCAGGCCGACGCGCCGGTCGAACGCGGCGGCACCGAGCGCGTAGACGCCCGCGGCGGTCCCAGACGCCACGAGGGCGAGTGCGAGGTTCCAATCACCCAGAAGTCTCCCGACGGCGAAGATCGCGGGCGCGACCGGCGAGTACTTGCCGTACATTCGGATCTCGCCGCCGGCCTCGTCGACGACGAAGAACCACGGCCGGACCGCCTCCCACGGGATCTCGCCGGGTCTGAGAAAGACGGTCCCGTTGAGCAGCATCGCCGCCTGATACAGATAGACGCCCTCGTCGTCGTTGACGGAGTGGTAGGGGAAGAGATCGACCGCGAGGAAGTAGATCAACCCGCCGACCGCGAGGACCAAAGCGGCAGCGACGACGCGTTCCGGGTGTTCGCGAGCGCGGCCGGGGAGGGAAGCAGCCCACCGACGCAGCGAACCGGCCAATCGACGCAGCGAACCGGCCAATCGACGCAGCGAACCGGCCAATCGACGCAGCGAACCGCGCGGATCGCGAACGACCGCCAGGGGGCGCCACGACACGGCTCAGTCGCCGTATCGCGAGTCGTCTTCGGGGCGCTGTTCCCGCGGGAACCACGCGAGTTCGTGGTCGGCGTCGAGTTCGAGTTCGACGGGCCCGTTCTCGGGGATGTTCTCGTCGTGGTTGTGCATACACTGGACGGACTCGCCGGTGTCGAGTTCGACCTCGTAGAGGAACGTCGGACCCAGATACCGCCGGCCCACGACGTGCCCGCACGCCGAGTCGGTGATGTGTCCGTCGACACGCTTGACGCTCACGTCGTCGGGGCGGACGAGCAGGTCGATCTTGGTGTGGTCGTACTCGCGGGCGAGGCCGTGGATCTGCTCGCGCGGTACGGTCCCGAGTTCCGTCTCGACGACGTCGCCGGAGACGTAGCCCGGGATGAAACTCGCGTACCCGAGGAAGGCGGCGACGAATCGTGATTCTGGGTGCTGGAAGACGCCCTCCGGATCGCCGACCTGCTCGATCCGGCCGTCGTTCATCACGGCCACGCGGTCGGAGATCGACAGCGCCTCCTCCTGGTCGTGGGTGACCGAAATGGCGGTCACGCCGGTCTCTTTGATGATCTTGCGGACCTCCTCGCGCATCTCCACGCGGAGGTCGACGTCGAGATTCGAGAACGGTTCATCGAGCAGCAGTATCTCCGGTTCGGGCGCCAGCGAGCGAGCGAGCGCGACGCGCTGTTGCTGCCCGCCGGAGAGCTGGTCCGGGTAACTGTCGCCCTGTCCCTCTAGGTCGACGAGTTCCAGCAGTTCGTCGACGCGGCGGTCGACCTCCGCGTCGGGACGGTCCTTCAGGCCGAACGCCACGTTCTCCCGCGCCGTGAGATGCGGAAAGAGCGCGAACTCCTGGAAGACGACGCCGACGCCGCGTTCCTCCGGCGGCACGAACGACGAGCCGGAGACCGAACGGCCGTTCAACCGGACCGCACCACCGGCCGGCCGTTCGAGGCCGGCAACGAGTCTGAGCGTCGTCGTCTTCCCGCAACCCGACGGTCCCAGGAGCGTCAGGATCTCGCCCTCGCGGACTGTCAGCGACAGCCCCTCGACGACGTTCTCCGTCCCGTAGGACTTCGTCAGCCCGTCGAGTTCGAGGACGACGTCGTCAGTGTCCTCCGACGTTGTCGATTCCGGCGTCGCCTCGACAGGGCCGTCGACGACCGTCTCCGAGCGGCGCTCTGCGTCCGAATCAACCGACGTCTGCGTACTATTTGACATCGTATCCCTCCTGTGTGAGAATTACCAGCATCGAGAGCCCAGAGACCAGAAGTAAGACCAAAGCCGGCACCGCTGCCTGTCCGAAGTACCCCGATTCATACGCTGTCCAGATATGCGTGACCAAGGTGGTAAAACCCGACGGTCGAAGCAGCAGCGTCGCCGGCAGTTCCTTCATCGTCGTCAGGAACACGAGCGCGGCGCCGCCGAATAGTCCTGGCGCGACGAGCGGCAGTGTCACGTACCGAAACGCACCGACAGAGGTCTGCCCGAGCGTCCGGGCGGCCTCCGGCAGCGACGGATCGACCGACAGGAACGAGGCCCGGAGCGAGCCGACAGACTGCGGCAGAAAGCGGATCACGTACGCAAACACGAGCAGATACAGCGTCTGGTAGATCGGCGTCGCGTACTGGCTCCCGAAGAAGACGAGCGCGAGGCCGAGGACGACGCCCGGGACAGCGTATCCGACGTAGGAGATGCGCTCGAAGACCGTCGGGAGCAGCCCGTCGTGCCGCGCCGAGAGGTACGCCACCGGGATCCCGGCGACGACGGCGACCGCAGCAGCGGCGGCCGCGACCGTAACCGAGTTGAACGCATATGACCACTGGAACGCGAGCGATTGATTCACCGACGTGGAGGCGGTCCCGAGCCACGACAGCAGAATGAGGATGGGGACGGCGAGCGCGAGCGTGGCGATGGTGACGACGAACGCCAGCGCCGGATAGCGCCACCGGCCGAGCGACACGAGCGCCCGCGAGCGACCTCCCGCTGACGTCCGCTCCTCGCCGCGGATCCGCGACTCCAGCCAGAGAATGACGAGGGTCACCGCCACCAACTGCAACGACAGGAGCGTCGCCGTGTCGCGGCCGAACGCCCCGAACTCGACGTAGATGACGCGCGTGAAGACGTCGTAGCGCATAATCGACGGCGTCCCGAAGTCCGCCAGCACGTACAGGCCCGAGAGCAGCGCGCCCGCGGCGACCGCCGGCCGGATCTGCGGGAGCGTCACCCGCCGGAACGTCTCCCAGCGGTCGTGTTCCAGCGTCCGCGCGGCGTCGACCAATGTCGTGTCCATCGATTTCAGCGACGCTCGCGTGGTGATGTAGACGTACGGGTACGTATAGAGCGTCAGGATCAGCACCGTCCCTTCGAGGCCGTAGATTTCGGGAATGCGCTCGATGCCGATCGGCGCGAGCAACCGCTGAAAACCCCCCTGGGGGCCGAAGGCGGAGACGAACGCGAAGGCGCCGACGTAGCTCGGGATGACAAGCGGCAGCGAGACCGCGACCGTCCAGAACCGTCGGAACGGGAGGTCGGTCCTGACCGTGAGGTAGGCAAGCGGGACGCCGATCAGCACGCAGGCCGCCGTCGACAGCACGACGAGCAGCCCGCTGTTGACGAACACCTCGAGCGTCGTCGGACGGGTGAGCAGCGCGATCGCCTCCTCGAAGCCGACGGCCAGCCCGGTCCGGACGAGCCACAGAAGCGGGAGGACCACCGCGGCGGCGACGGCAGCGGCCGCCACGGAGAGCCCGAGCGGGAGCGGCGACTCCTCGTCGGGCGCGTCGTCCTCGGTTTGTCGGTGCTCCGTAGCCATCGTGAGGTCGCCGGACCCCTCAGAGCACGCCTGTGTCCCGGAGGAGCTCGATCGTGGTCTCGAGGTCCGACAGCTGTGAGAGGTCTAAATCGTCCGGCGGGTTCAACTCGTCGATCGTCGGCAGGCGGCCGATCGGCTCGACCTCGGGAACGAGCGGGTACTCGAAGGTCGTCCGCGCGAAGTAGTCCTGTGCCTCCGCCGAGAGGAGATGGCGGACGAAGTTGGCGGCCAGGGTGTCGTCCGAGGCGGTGTCGAGGACGCAGGCGCCCGCGACGTTGAAGACCGCGCCCGCGTCGTTCTGCGTGAACGCGGTTTCGAGCGGCGCCCCAGTCCCGCGCCGGGCCAGGACCCGCTGGATGTAGTAGTGGTTCGTCAGGCCGGCGGCGATCTCGCCGTCGGCCACCGCGCGGGCGATCTGGAACTCGTCGCCGTACTGGCTCACGCCGAGTTCCTGCATCCCGTTCAGCCACTCGCGGGTGGCCTCCTCGCCTTCGAGGATCCGCATCGCCGTGATGAACGCCTGGAACGAGGAGTAGGTCGGCGCCCAGCCGATGTCGTTCTCGAAGGCTTCTGTCTCCGGGAACGCCATTATGCCGTCCGGAATGTCCGAATTGGAGAACGTGTTCGTGTTGTAGGGAACCGAGCGTGCGCGGCCCGAGGTCCCGATCCACGCGCCGTCGGGGTCCCGGAAGTTCGCGGGGACGAACTCTAAGACTTCCTGGGGGAGCGGCTGGGTGCGGCCCCGGTCGGCCAGCGCTCCGAGAGCACCCGCGTTTACGGAGTAGAAGACGTCGGCGGGGCTGTTGTCCCCCTCGGTTTCGAGTTGGCTGACAAGTTCCGCCGCGGAGTTATACAGCGGGCGGACCGTCAGATCAGGGTACTGGTCCTCGATGAACCCGACCAGTTCGCCGACGAGCGCCTCGCCGCGACCGGAGTAGAGGGTGAGTTCGCCTTCGAGGTCCGGCATCTCGGCCATCGACGTCCCGCCGACCTCGCGGTCCCCGAACGGCGAGCGTCCGGAGCCGATCTGTTCCGGCGACTCTCCGTCGCCCGCTGTCTCGGTTCCCGCCTCTGTTTCCGTAGCTGTACCGCCTTCACCCGGCGTGTTACAGCCGGCCATCCCGACGATCCCCGCCGCAGTGGCCGCACGCAGGAAGCGGCGCCGAGTGGAGGATCGCGATGTGTCGTTCGTGTGGTTCATATTGGTTTTAGGTCAGCCTAAAGCGTTTATGCCTTGCGATACGCGGTCAGTCGTCGGCGAGGGCGGCCTCCGGGCGGCGCTCCTCGGTCACACCCGAAAGTTCGGCCAGGCAGTCCAGCCAGTCGAGCCAGTACTCCCCGCAGTGGTTGAGGAACGCGCCGTTGTTCCACGTCGAGAAGTCGCCCTCGGCGAGCGCTCGCGCCATCGCGGTGGCCGCCGCCCGCCAGGAGTCCGCGTCGGCAGCGACGTCGTCGACGACTTCCCAGACGTGTTCGTTGAGTTCCAGCCCGGGAACCTCGTTGTTCAGGTCGTCGAAGGTCGGTCGCGGCGCCTTGTTGTGCTCACACAGCGGGTAGCCGTTGACGATCTCCTTGCCCAGCACGTCGGCGGCCCGTTTGAGGAAGACGCCCGACCAGATGTCGTCGAAGCGGCCGACGTCCCACTCGTTTTCGTCCATCGGGAACTGGTAGAACGCCGGGATGATCTCCCGCTCGAACGCCAGGTTCATCGAGCAGACGGTGAGGTACTGGCCCGGGTCGGCGACGAAGTCGCCGTCGAAGTCCGCCTTTTCGGTCCGGGTCTGTGCCTGTCCCTGCAGGTCGCCGTCCATCAGGATCCGGACCGCATCCAGGTCCGGCACGTTCGTCCACAGGCCCTGGGAGGCGACGACGTCGGTCAGTTCCCGGCGGCCCGTTTCGACGGTCTCCTCCATCGCAGAGTAGGGGTAGCCGCGCGGGTAGAGGCCGTGTTCGTCGGCGTGCTCGTAGAGCACGTTCACCCAGCGCTCGTCTGAGCGGACGGACTCGACTGTGTCCGTCCGGTCGAGATTGTCCATGTGCTGTCCGAAGAAGTCCCACTCGTGGTGTGGAAGCGTGTCGTCGTCGATGAACACGCCGCGCTCGAACCGGGGGTGGGCCCACATATACAAGAGGCCGAAACTGGTCTGGGCGTGCGATGCGGCCGGAATCAGGTGCGAGTACGCCGACACCCCGCGCTCTTCGAACCACGCCTCGCGGCGGGAGCCGTCGTAGACGGCGCCGTCGACGCCCTCCTCCTCGAGCATCTGTTCCATCGCCTCGACGTCACAGAAGTCCTCAGTCACGAGGAGGACGAACAACCGATCGAGGTCGAAGCCGTGCTCGCGTGCGTTCTCGAAGTACGCGCGCATACAGTCGTAGTCGCGGATCGTCGGGACCACGACGCAGACGTCCTGGGTCATCGCCTGTGTCTCTTTAGGCAGGCCTAAAAGTTCTATCGCTCTCCGGTCGTCCACCGTCGGTTCGGTCGACACGGCCGCTCAGAGCGCGAGACTCGGAGCCGTCTCACGGCGTTAGCGCATCGAGCAGCAGTACCGCCTCGTCCTTGGAGAGCGGGTCGTTCGCGTTCCCGCAGTGCGGGGACTGGACGCAGGCGGGGCAGCCGTCAGCGCAGTCGCAGTCGTCGATCATCTCCCGGGTGCGACGGAGCAGGGTCTCGATCTCCTCGTAGCCGCTCTCGGTGAGGCCGACGCTGCCGGGATAGCCGTCGTAGACGAAGATCGTCGAGCGATCCGTGTGCGGGTGATAGGGAGTCGACAGCCCGCCGATGTCGCCGCGGTCGCAGAGAAACGAGAGCGGAAACAGCGAGATCATCCCGTGTTCGGCGGCGTGGATGCCCCCGTTGAAGCCGTACTCTCCGCCCTGTTCGCGCATCTCGCGCTCGACGTCCTCGGGCACAGTAAAGTACAGTGCCGACGTCCGCAGCGTCGTCTCCGGGAGATCGAGCGTCTCCCGGCCGATGGCCTCGCCGCGGCGCGGATCGCGCCGTTCGAAGCCGGTGATCTGCTTCCGCATCGTCACCTCGGCGAACCGGACCTCGACGTCGGCGCGGGCCGAAAGCGCCTTGGCCCGCCGGTCGGCCTCTACTGTCATCGATTTGTCGTGAAGAACCTGTGTGTAGTAGTCCGCCCACGAAGGCTGGAGCACGGCGGTGTCGCGATCGAGATCCAGTTCCCGCACCTCGTAGGTGGTCCCCTGGTGGTGGTAGATCGCTCCCTCGTGGGCGTCCCGGAGCGCATCGGAGAATGACAGCGACGCGAGCACCTCCTTAGAGCGGTCGTCGACTAGATCGACCTCGCGGCGTTCGATCGTCCGCAGGCTCATCTCGTGTTGGGGGCTCCCATCGCCGTCGTGGAGCCAGCGGATCCCCTCGTCCGTTTCGCGCCGGTCCAGCCGACCCGCGGCCGTGAGCGAAGTCACGACGTCGGGAAACGTCTCGCCGAAGTGTGCCTCGTCTTCCGTCCGGAGCCAGTTCTCGGTGGCGGCGGAGGCGACGTGGTCAGGAAGCAGCTCCCCGTTTTCGGGGTCGCAGACGGCCTTTTCGGGATTGCCGTCCCAGAACTCCTCTGGGTGTCGGAGCAGGTACTGATCGAGTTGGTCCTCGCCGCCGACGAGGACGACCAGCGCCGCGTCGTCGCCGCGCCCGGCCCGGCCGGCCTGCTGGAACGCCGACATCCGCGTGCCGGGGTAGCCGTCGATGAGGACGGCGTCGAGTTCGCCGACGTCGACGCCGAGTTCCAGGGCGTTCGTCGACCAGACGCCGCGGACGGAGCCGTCGTGTAGGCCCGCCTCGATCTCGCGCCGTCGGTCGTTCCGCAGCGTCCCCTGATAGGCGGTGACTGACGCCGCTGCGTCGTGTTCGCCTCGCTCGCGGAGGTCGGATGCGCTCTCGGTGGCGTACCGCTCGGCCGTCTGCCTGGCGCGGGTGAACGCCAGCGTCTGATACCCGCGGGCGACGAGGTCGACGAAGAGTTGCTTCGTCTCGACGTGACTGGACCGGCGGCGGCCACTTCCCGGAGTGCTATCTGATCCTCCGACGGCCCCAGCACTGCCCGTCTCTCCCGAGACTGATCCCCCGTCCTCGGCATCGTACTCCGGTGGATTCCACAGCACCCAGTGCTTCGGTCCCGTCGCGCTCGTGTCCTCGTCGACGAGGCGGAACGTGTCCGCGTCGCGGCCGGTCGCGCGGGCGGCGTGGTCGATCGGGTTGCCGATCGTCGCCGAACAGCAGACGTACTGCGGATCGCTGCCGAACCGCTCGCAGAGCCGATTCAGCCGGCGGAGCGTCAGGGCGACGTGACTGCCGAAGACGCCGCGGTAGCCGTGGATCTCGTCGATCACGACGGTCTCCAGCGAGCCGAAGAACCACTCCCAGAGGCGGTGTGCGTGCGGGAGCAGGCCGTAGTGGAGCATATCGGGGTTCGAGAGCAGGACCGTCGGTCGGCGGTCCCGCACGTCGCGCTTTTCGGACTTCGAGAGCCGGCCGGTGTACTCCGCTACCGACACCCGGCTGCCGAATCCGAGTCCCCGCGCGAGCGAGGAGAGCGTCGCCTCCTGATCGGCGATCAGGGCGTTCTGCGGTCCGAGATAGAGCGTCCGACCGCCGTGATCCATCGCGCGCTCGAAGGCCGGGACGGTGTACGCGAGGCTCTTCCCGCTCGCAGTCGGGGTCGCGAGGACGACGTTTTCGCCCTCCCTGATTGCAGCGATCGATTCGGCCTGGTGTCGGTAGAGCCGCTCGATCCCCTCTTCGGCCAGCGCCCCGTCGAGTCGCGATTCGAGGTCGACGTCGGCGAAGTCGGGGTCGCAACCGTCGACGCGCCGATGGTCGCGGATCTGTCCCGCGTAGTATGGCCGCTCTCGCAGCCAGGCGACGAGTTCGTCCACGTTGCCTCTGCTTCGGGTGATGGCGACCTGACCGTTACGGTTGATCGGCCGTTCGGTGGCGGCGGTATCGTCCGATTTCGCCCGGTCGCCCAGCACGGTTTTGCCCGTGCAGGACCAAGGTTTCGGTATGAACGATTACGACGCAATCCTCATTTACGACGGCGAGTGCCCCTACTGTTCGGTCGCCGCGCGGGCGCTCGGAAAACTCGACGACGTCGGCGCCATCTCGTGGTACGACGAGGCCGCCCAAGAATTTCTGCGGGCCCAGTTCGACGAGACGCCCTTCGCGATGTTCCTCGTCGACCGCCGTCGAAACCGCGTCTACGCCGGCCGCTCCGCCGCGGAGGAACTGGCCGATCGCGCGGGCACACCCGGAATCGTCGGGTCGCTCGTCCGCGAGAACTACGATCGGATCGCCCAGGTCGTCGGCCTCGCGAGCGGTCGCGGCCGCGACCCCGACGACTACCACGAGATCTACCCACTCGCTGACGACGCTGCGGGACTGTTCGACGGCCTCGTCGACGCCGCAGCGGAACGTCCGGAGGCGCTCGCGTGACCGGTGGCCGGGGCGGTTCGGCGGCGGAGGCGGGCGAATCGGCGGTCACCGTCGCGCCGGCCGCGATCGAGGCCGGAAACGATGCGCTCGACATCGGCGCGGGTGAGGCACCGCCCGGCACCTACGTTCTCGTCTACTCGCTCCCGTCAGCTACGGAGATCACGGTGGGGGCGCTGGGGACAGCCACGTTCCCTCCCGGCGCGTACGCCTACGTCGGAAGCGCGTTCGGCTCGAACGGGCTGGGCCGCGTCGACCGCCACCGGCGTGTCGCCGGGGGCAGCCACGACGTCACGCACTGGCACATCGACTATTTCGGCGGCCACCAGGGCACGACGCTGGAGGCTGTCGTGGCCGCGCCGCACGCGGACGCCGAATGTCGGCTGGCGGCCGAACTGCGGGAACTGGTGGGGTCGATACCGATCGAAAGCGACGCTTCGGACCGACCACACCCCCCTGAAGACCGACCGCTGGACGGCTTCGGGGCCTCGGACTGTGCCTGTCCGACCCATCTCGTCGGCGGCGGCGAGATCGAGACGCTCCGCTCGCGGGTACTCGATGCGTTCCGTCGGATCGAGCGGTAGAACTGCAACGAACCGCGTCGGTCCGGGCAAGGCCGACGCGGTACGCGCCGGATGTCAGAGGCACCCCGGCATCTATTCGTACAACAGCATACTATTTATAATTCATCAACGAGTAACTCTATTTTCACGATTTGAGGCGATCAAAAAGCCGAGTTGGTCGAGATCCTCACACCGTCGGTCGTGATCAGATCCGGCCGTTCGCCGGCTCGAATGTCGATATCCCTCGCGGACGCAGCGATAGTCCGGCTCAGGTCAGGGCTGCAGCCAGCAACTCGACCGGATGGGGTGGCTCGTCGCCGTCGTCCCGGTCACCCAACTGTGACCGACAGGAGGCACCGGGGGCGATCAGTACGTCGCCGTCGCTGTCGTCGATCTGATCGAAGAGGATGCCGGCGATGGCCTTCGACATCGAGTAGTGTTCGGCCTCGTAGCCGAAACTGCCGGCCATCCCACAGCATGTCGAGTCGAGCGGGTCGACGTCGTAGCCCGCGCGCCGCAACACGCCGACGGCGTGGTGGTCTTTCTTCGTCGATTTCTGGTGACAGTGGCCGTGGTACGTCAGCGACTGTCGCGTGGCGTCGGGCGTCGGTTCCACGTCGGCTTCCGACAACAACCGGAAGGTATCGACGTACTCCAGCACCCCGTAGCTGTTCGCCGCTACCCGCTCGACGTCGTCGCCGGACAGCAGATCAAGGTAATCGTGCTGAAACATCACCGCGTCCGAGGGCTCGACCACGACGACGTCCCAGCCCTCAGCAACGAGCGGTGCGAGGACGTCGACGTTCGTCCGGGCCGCCTCGCGCGCCTTGTCGACGAATCCCTTCGAGTGCGGCGGCCGCCCGGATCCGGCCACGCCGTCGGGGATCCGAACGTGGACGTTCAGTGCTTCGAGCGCGCGGACGGCGGCTTTGCCGGCCTCGGGATGGTTGTGGTTCGTGTACGTGTCGGGAAACAGGAGGACCTCGCGGTCGGCATCCGCCCGAGCGACGCCCGCGCCGCCGCGTCGCGTGAACCAGTCGACGAACGTCTCGCGGTGGAACGTCGGAAGCGATCGCTGGCGTGCGATGCCCAGGAGCTTCTCCTGGAGCAGACCGCTCCCGGGAACTCGCTGGGCGAGGTTCGAGACGGGTGCGAGCCGCGAACCGATCGCCGCCAGCGTCGTGAAGTTCGCGAAGAGCTTGTCGCGGACGCTGGAGCCGTGCCGCTGGTGGTATTCGTGTGTCAGTTCGGCCTTCAGCTTCGCCATATCGACGCCGCTCGGGCAGTCCTTCGCACAGCCCTTGCAGCCGACACAGAGATCCAGCACCTCCTCGATGAACTCGTCGTCGAACGGCTCATCGTCGAGGTCGCCGCTCATCGCCTGTCTGAGCATATTTGCACGGCCGCGCGTGCTCTGGATCTCCTCTTCGGCTGCGCGGTAGGTCGGACACATCACGCCGCCGGTCGTCTCCTGCGGGCCGCGACAGCCGCCACAGCCGTGACACAGTTCCACCATCCCCTCGAAACCGTTGTCGATATCCCAGTTCAGTTCCGGTTCGAATCCGGCGTCGAACTCGTAGTCGGGGTCGAACCGGAGCTGCTCCGTCATATCGTGCTCGCCGCAGATGTTCCCGGGGTTAAGGAGCCAGTCCGGGTCGAAGGCGGATTTGAGTTCGCGGAACGTCTCCCAGAGATCGTCGCCGTACAGCTTCCGGTTCCACTGTGTCCGCGCGCGGCCGTCGCCGTGCTCGCCGGAGACCGAGCCGCCGTACTCGACGACGAGGTCCGTCACCGCGTCGGCAATGGACTCGAACGTGTCGAGTCCGTCGACGGTCTTCGTGTTGATCAGCGGCCGGATGTGGAGCACTCCCGGCCCGGCGTGGGCGTAGTAGGAGGCGAACGTGTCGTGTTCTGCGAGTATCTCCTGGAAGTCAGCCACGTACGCCGGGAGGTTCTCCGCCGGGATGGCAGTGTCCTCGATGTACGCGATGTGTTTCTCGTCGCTCGTCCGCGACAACAGGATCGGCAGCCCCGACTTGCGCATCTTCCAGAACTTCTCTCGCGTGGCGGCGTCGTGGGCCTCCATCGCGCCGACGGCGGTACGGGGCTTCTCGGTCAGGGACGCCGCGCCCTCGCTCGGATCGGCTTCAGTCTCCCCGTCCGGTACCCGGTCGGCCACGAGATCTGCCACCTTCTGTTGCCCCTCCGCGTCGTCGTCAGCGTAGAATTCCACGAGGAGCACCGCGTCCGTGCCGTCGGGGAGCAGTCCGACCACGTCCGCGAACTCGGTGGTGTCCCGCGCGAGATCTAAGAGCACGTCGTCCATCACCTCGACGGCGGCCGGGTCGTGTTCGAGGATCGGCGCGACGTCCTCCATCGCCCCGATGACGTCGTCGTACGTGAGCAGCGCCACTGCCGCCGTGTTCGGGATCGGTTCGAGGGAGACCGTCGCCTCCGTGACGGTCGCGAGCGTGCCCTCGGAGCCCGCAAGCAGCCGCGCGAGGTTGATCGACCCGGGCTCGCTGTCGGGATCGATCCCCGAATCGTCCGGGAGTCGGCGCTGCCCGCGCAGTTCGTCGACGAGCATATCGAGGTTGTACCCCGAGACGTTGCGCTTGAGGTCCGGATACCGCTCGGCGATCTCGTCGGCCTCCTCCTCGAGGATCCGGGCGACGGTCGCGTAGATCTCCGCTTCGAGGTCGTCGCCGTCCTCGCCACGTTCACGGAGCCTTTCGATGTCGACCTCGCCGAAGGTCGTCACCGTCCCGTCCGCGAGGACGACCTCCGCCTCCTCGATGTAGTAGTCGGTCTTGCCGTACTGCAGGGAGTGGGCGCCCGTGGAGTTATTTCCGATTGCGCCCCCGAGGACCGACTTATCCCCCCACGCAGGGTCCGGGGCGAATTTGAGTCCGTCCGCTTCGAGTTCGGCGTTGAGGTCCCCGAGTTTGACACCGGCCTGCGCGCGGGCCGTCTCCCCCTCGACGTCGATCTCGACGACGTCCGTCATCTCCTTTGCGAGATCGAGCACGACAGCCTCGTTGACCGTCTGGCCGGCGAGGCTCGTGCCGCCGCCGCGCGGGAGCACCGGAATCCCCTCCTCGGCGCAGTACTCCATCACGGCGGCGACGTCGTCTGTGTGTTTCGGAAGCACGACGCCGATGGGTGTCTGCTCGTACGCCGAGGCGTCGGTGGCGTACAACTGTCGGGTATACGTGTCGAAGCGGACGTCACCGTCGACGAGCGCCGCGAGGTCTTCGAGGAGCCCGGGCCGTTCGACGTCCTCGTTCACGTAGTCGTAGTTCGCCCGTTCGTCCCGCGCGGCCCGCCGTGGTTTGTCAGGTTCAGTTGCCATCGTCGGAGTGAGTCCGCAGTCGTTGTCGTGAGTGTGAGTCCGCAATCGCTACCGTCGGTGTCTGCCCGCAATCGCTACCGTCGGTGTCGGTCCACAGTCGCATCCGTGGGAGTCAGTCACTATGTTGCTGTCGGCGGAAGTCGTCGCAGACCCGGTGCGGAGTTTAGAACACCCCCGGGAAGAGGACGTAGCTGAAGAGCATCGTCAGGATGCCGGTGAACGTCGCGTAGTACACGAGCGGGATCAGTTCCAACCGGATGACCCGCCCCTCCTCGCCGACGAGGCCGACGACCGCCAGCGCCGCGACGACGTTGTGGATCGCGATCAGGTTCCCGATTGCGCCGCCGACCGCCTGCGCACCGAGCAGGAGTGTCTTCGGCGTGCCGATGCTGTCGCCGACGCCGTACTGGAACGTTCCGAACAGGATGTCCGAAACCGTGTTCGAGCCAGCGAGGAAGGCCCCGAAAGCGCCCACGTACGCCGCGAAGAACGGGTACGCGCCGCCGACGGCGTTGGCCATCTCGTTCGACAGGAGGATCAGCATACTGTCCTGGCCGGTCGCCTCACCCGACTGGAGCATAATCTGCACCGTCGCGACCGCGAAGAGCAGCGCGATCACGGCCGGCGTGACCTTCTCGATCGTCTCGCTCCAGGAGCCGAGGATCTCCTCGCGGTCCATCCCGTGCAGCGGAATCGTGACGAGGTGAACAGCGATGAACACGGCGCCGGGGAGATACAGGATCTCGAAGGACCCGCTCAGCCCCGTCCCGAGGATGTCGCCCCACTGGAGCGTGAACAGGTCCATCGTGACGAAACTGTTCACCGGATCGACGACTCGCGTGACCACGAGCAGCACGGCAACGAGCGCGTAGGGCGTCCACGCCTGCACCAGCGACATCTGCGTCTGCCCGCCGTCTGTCGCGACCGTAGTCTCACCCGAGGTCGACTCGCCGGGCTGAATCTCGCCGACCCAGTGATCGGGCCACGCCTCCTGCGGTTCGAAGTCCCAGTCTTCGTCCGGGTGGAAAAAGCCGGCGTTCAGCGCGCCGACCGTCACGAACAGGCCGACCATCGACCCGATGAGCGCCGGGAACTCCGGCCCTAGGAAATACGCCGTCAGGAAGTACGGGATCGAGAAGGCCGCCCACGCGAAAAGCGTCAGCGGCAGCACTTCCAGTGCGGGCCTGATCGAGCGTTCCTCGCCGAAGAAGCGGGTCATCATCGCCACGCCGATCAGCGGGAGGATGATGCCGACGATGACGTGATACGACGCCGCCCACACGGCGATGTCACCGACCCACTGAGCGACGGCAGCCTGGGAATCGCCGGCGCCCGCGTAGGCGGACTGTGCAACGACCTCGGTCGCGATCCGATCGACGCTGCCGAAGATGTCGATCATCCCGATGATGAGCGGCGTTCCGACGGCGCCGAACGTGATCGCCATCAGGTTCCCGGTGAGCGCGACGACGACGGCCGCCATCGGCGGGAAGCCGAGCCCGACGAGCAGCGGCCCGACGATGGCCGCCGGCGTTCCGAATCCGGCGGCACCCTCGATAAACGAGCCCATCAGGAACACGAGCAGGACGACCTGGACGCGACGATCCTCACTGACCGACGCGAAGCCGTCGTTGATCGCGTCGAACGCGCCCGTCCGCTTGAGCGTGTACAGGAGCAGTATCGCCCCGAAGACGATGTACAGGATGTTCGAGGCGGTGATGAACCCGACAATCGACGCCGCCGCGATCCACTGGGCGTTCATTCCCCACCCGATGACGCCTGCGCCGACGGCGACGACCCACGCGACGGGCATCGCGCGTGTCGCCGGCCAGAAGCGGCCCACCATCAGATACGCGATCACGACGAGCGGCAGCAACGCGATCCCGACGTCGACCAACCCTGCCATTATCCGTCACCCTCCGGGGGCCGCTGTCGACGTCTCGAACGGTCAATTCCAGATACGTGCCTGATTCGACGCACCATACCCCCACGCCATCGACTACCATTATATATACTTATCGTTCATTTATAGTTCGCCGGGAACTGTGTGGACCTGTTGCTCGGGATCGAGTCACCGACGAGGGGCTTCTTCACACGAGTATAGAGGGGGAAACGAGGGTTTCGCACCGTTTCTGAACGATATAGCCGTGCTGGTGTCTCATCTGACTCACGACCGATGAGAAACCGACTGACCCCACCTTATTATTCGTGTGTAAAGGTAGTTTACTCGAATGTAGAGGAGATGTATTCGTGTGCAAAGGCTTATGAGGAATCCGACTCCTCTCTCGCACGTGAGCGAGACCCACGACCGGACCCGGGACGACCGCGGGCAGTACGACGACCGGATTCCGCCGGAGCGGGTGCTCGAAGCGTTCCACGACCGGGAAGATATGGCGCGGCCGCTGACCGCCAACGACGTGATGGAGGCTATGGACTGCTCGCGCCGGACCGCCCACAACAAACTCGGCGCGCTCGTCGAGCGCGGTGACCTCGAAACCAGAAAAGTCGGCGCCCGGAGCCGTGTCTGGTGGGTTCCGATCGATCCCGAGGACCTCGATCCATCGGCCCTCGTCACACCGGAATCCGAAGAGGGGATGGACGAGGCCCCCGAGTCGACGTCGCCGGGGCAGTCGGGTCGCCGTCCGGCGGTCAGAGACGCAATCGAGGACGCGGACCTGCCGGGGAGCGGCCCGCAACTCGACGCACGCCGGGAAGCCCTGTCGGCGGCCTACGCCTACCTCACCGACTATCCGGAGGCGACGAAGTCCGACTTCCTGCGCGACGTATACAGCGAACAACCGGCCGGATTCCGCTCGGCTGAAGCGTGGTGGAACGCGATCCAGCCCGCGCTGAAGGACCTCCCCGACGTCGATCCGCCGGACGAACGCGAGCACATCTGGCATTTCCTCGGCGGGTAGCTGGCTGCCGGGAGCCGCAAACCGTCCGTGACGATACTGTAGATTTATCTGTGGTCGCTCGTCATCGCTCGGTATGTATCGCTCGTGGGCCGTCCCGGTGCCGACGTGTCGGTGTGAAACCCGAATCCGGCCCATCCAATCGAGATGAACCCATCCGACGGTGACGAGGGGGAACGTCGCCCGCAGGACGCAGAGAGCGGAAGCGACTCCCGCGTGGATACGTGGGGGAGTTCCGTCGGTTCCGGGGAGGAATCGCCCGGAGGATCCGCGGAGGCTGGGAAACCCGGCACGGAGAATCCTGGAGACGACGCCCCCAGTGATTCCGACGAGGTCGTCGACAGTACGTCCCCGGACGATCCCAAAGGGGCAGCCGCACGCGGGCCGTCGACGACCGGTGGCGACGAGGTGTACGCCTCCGACGTCGAGGGCAAACAGTACCGGGGGACCTGGTATCTGCCGCTCGATTACGACGCGCTGGATCGTGCGCCGTCCGACGAGTCGTATCCGGAGGAGGGGACGGGTGGCCGGTTCCGGCTTGCGGACCTGCCGCGAGTCCCGAAGGTGAGCCACGTCGTCGGCCCCTCGGCGATTATGCTCGGCGCTTCGCTGGGGAGCGGTGAAACGCTCTTCTGGCCGTCGCTGACCGCACAGTACGGCTGGGCAGTCTACTGGGCGTTCGTGGTCGGTGTGGCCACACAGTTCGTGGTCAACACCGAACTCCAGCGGTGGACGCTCGCGACGGGCGAGAGCGTCTTTCGGGCGTTCGCGCGGCTCCACAACGGCTGGCCGTGGGTGTTCTTGCTCGGCGGCCTCCTGAGCCTGGGCTGGCCGGGATGGGCCGCGGGCGCAGCCCAGATCGCGACGACGGTCTTCGGCCTCCAGGGACCGGTGTCGGCCCTGGGAATCGAACTTCCGGCGTGGAAACTCGTCGCCGTCGGGCTGATGGTGCTCGTGTGGCTCTCCTATCAGCTCTCTTCGGTGATGTACAACGTCGTCGAGGCCTTCCAGATCGGCCTCCTGTTCGTGGCCGTCATCGGATCGATCGCACTGGCGTATGTTGCGGGCGCCGGGCAGGAACTGGCGAACGTCGGCGACGTCGTCTCGGGGTTCGGCCGACTCCCGCCGGAACTGGATCTCGCGCTCTTCCTCGGCGGGCTGGCCTTCGCGGGCGCGGGCGGCTATCTGAACCTCTCGCAGTCGCTGTGGATGCGCGAGAAAGGGTACGGAATGGGGAACTACCAGGGGCGAGTCCGGAATCCGCTGCGGGGCGACGACCCCGAACCCATCCGCGAGAACGGCTTTGCGTTCCCGCCCTCTGAGACGAATCTCAAGCGGTGGCGCGGCTGGTGGCGCGTCGTCCAGTTGGAACACTTCCTGACGTTCGTGGTCGGTCTCCTCGTCGGCGCGACGCTTCTCATGGCCGTCGCCGCCCGCTATGCGTCCGGTGCATCGACCGACGCGATCCGGATGTGGCTCGTCGACGTCGCTCCCCAGCTCGGTTCGATCGGCGGGGGGCTCGTTATCGTCGTACTCTTCGTTGCGCTTTTCACCACCGAGTACGCCATCGTCGAGTCGTTCGTCCGCAACAGCGCCGACGCCATCTACGAGGGCTACGGCCGCGCGGCCGACTGGGACCTCTCGACGATCTTCTGGCGGCTGCTGACGGGCTTTTGCCTGTGGGGGATCGTCATCATCCTCGTGTTCTCGGCGCCCTTCGAGGGGCGGGAGCCCTTCTTCTTCCTCGTCGTCGGCGCCGCGCTCTCGGGAATCATTATGTGGCCGTACATCACGCTGACGCTTTTGATGAACACGAACCGGCTCCCGGAGCACCTCCAGCCGGGCTGGCCCCGCGTCGTCGCGATGTGGTGGGCCAGCGGCTTCTACGGCTACTTCAGCATCCTGCTCGTGGGGCGGACGCTCGGGGAGGCGGGGATCGACTGGTTCGCGACAACGGGCGTCGTCGTCGGGAGCGCCCCCGGCGGCTACCTGCTGTGGGGACTGTTCCTCGCTGTCGAAACCTACGCGGTCGTCGTCTCCATCCGCGCGAAACGGCGGGCTCGCGGGACGGTGTCCGGCGCCGACGAGGCGACCGGACCGTTCGCGGACTGAGTCGAGCGGTCCGAACGGGCGTATCCAAAGACCAATATCCACAGGGCCGAACTACCCCGTATGAGTAGGGGAACGATCGAAACGTTCGAGGAGTCGCTCGAACGGCTTGACGTCGAGTGGACGTACACCGACAGCGACGGACTCGACGCGACGCTTCGGGACGTATGCACGGATCCGACTATCGGCACGTCCCCGTCGGATCGGGACGTCGCGCTCCCGGAGTGGATCGAGACGGATCCGACGACAGAGGACCTGCGCGCGGCCCGGACGGGAGTCACCGCCGCGGGGGTCGGGATCGCCGACTACGGCAGCGTCGTGTTGCCAATGACTGACAGGGGGTCCGAACCGGCCAGTCTCTTCGTCGACCGGCACGTGGCCGTTCTCGACCGCTCGGACGTCGTCAGGGGGATGCCGGAAGCCTTCACGTGGCTCGGGGAGACGATCCGCGACGACGACGCCACGGGGTCGGCGATCGTCGCGACGGGTCCGAGCGCGACCGCCGATATGGGGGCGCTCGTCCGCGGGGCGCACGGGCCGAAAACCGTCCACGTGGTGATGCTCGATGAGTAAGGCACGGGAAGCGAAGGCGGCGGAGATTCGCCGGCTTCTGACCACCGAAGGTGAGGCTATCGCGGGCAACACCCAGGGATTCAATCAGGGACGCTACGACTCGGTGGGATCGCTCGACGACTACGGCGGCCTCAAAGACCGCGCCCGGGAGATCAAGGAGGACGCGATCGACCGCCTGCCGTCGCTGATCGAGCGACTCCGCGAGAGCGTCGAGTCGAACGGCGGCACGCTCTACCTTGCCGACGACGAGGCCGACGCGAACCGGTACATCCGCGACGTCTGCGCGGAACAGGACGCAGAGCGGGTCGTGAAGTCGAAGTCGATGACCTCCGAGGAGATCGAGGTCAACGAGGCGCTGGCGGCAGACGGCCTCGACGTCGTCGAGACGGATCTCGGCGAGTGGGTACTGCAACTGGCCGACGAGGCGCCGTCGCACATCGTCGCGCCCGCCATCCACAAATCGCGGGAGGGGATCGCCGACCTGTTCGCGGCGGAGTTCGATCCGGCGGACCCCCCGCAGACGGCGGAGGAACTCACAGCCTTCGCCCGGGAGCAACTTGGCGAACTGATCGAGGACGCCGACGTGGGAATGACGGGCGCGAACTTCATCACCGCCGACACCGGCACGATGGCGCTCGTCACGAGCGAGGGCAACGCGCGGAAGACAATCGCTGCGACGGACACGCATATCGCGGTCGCCGGCGTCGAGAAGGTGATTCCGACGGTCGAGGACCTCCAGCCGTTCGTCGAACTCATCGGCCGGTCAGGTACGGGGCAGGACATCACCTCCTACATCTCGGTCCTGACGCCGCCGGTCGACTCGCCGACGATCGACTTCGACGACGGGGAGGCACCGATCGAAGGCGGGAGCGACGACCGGGAGTTCCACCTCGTGTTGATCGACAACGGACGGATGGCGATGCGCGAGGACGAGGACCTCCGCGAGACGCTGTACTGCATCCGGTGTTCGGCCTGCTCGAACGTCTGCGCAAACTTCCAGCAGGTGGGCGGCCACGCCTTCGGCGGGGAGACCTACTCCGGCGGCATCGCGACCGGCTGGGAGGCCGGCATCGAGGGTCTCGACACGGCTGGGGAGTTCAACGACTTCTGTACGGGCTGCTCGCGCTGTGTCGACGCCTGTCCGGTGAAGATCGATATCCCGTGGATCAACACAGTCGTCCGCGACCGGATCAACCGCGGGGCGGATCCGAGCGCCTTCGACCCGCTCGTCGAGGGACTCACACCTGACGCCGAACCCGGCGGCGTCGACCTCCAGAAGCGGCTGTTCGGCAACTTCGAGACCCTCGCGCGACTCGGCAGCGCGACCGCACCGGTCTCGAACTGGCTCGCCGACGCGGGCCCCGTCCGAGCGGCGATGGAACGGTTCGTCGGCGTCGACCGCCGCCGGGACCTCCCGACCTTCGAGCGGGAGACCTTCCGCGCGTGGTTTCGGTCCCGCGACTCGACCGTTGCCGATCCGGTGCGGCGGGTCGTGCTCTATCCGGACGTCTACACGAACCACGTCCAGACGGAACGCGGCAAAGCGGCCGTCCGGGCGCTTGAGGCACTGGACGTCGACGTCGTGGTCCCCGACGTCGGCGCCTCGGGGCGGGCGCCGCTCTCACAGGGGATGGTCGCCACCGCCGAGTCGAAGGCCAGGGAGGCCTTCGCGGACCTGGAACCGTACCTCGACGCCGACCGCGACGTGGTCGTGATCGAACCCTCCGATCTGGCGATGTTCCAGCGTGAGTACGAGCGGCTCCTCCCGACTGAGGCTTACGAGCACCTCGCCGACAACTCTTACGAGGTGATCGAGTACGTCTACGGCCTGCTCGAGGCCGATGGCGAGCTATCGGCGCTATCCGGGCCCAAGTCGAGCGGCGGCGCCGGTGGCGCTGAGAGAGTCGCGTATCACAGCCACTGTCAGCAGCGCACGCTCGGGCTGGAACGCCACACTGAGGCAGTACTCGGCCGCCTGGGCTACGACGTGGTGACCTCAGATGCCGAGTGCTGCGGGATGGCCGGCTCCTTCGGCTACAAATCCGAGTACTACGACCTGAGCGTGGCCGTCGGCGAGGATCTGGCCGAGGGGTTCCGCTCCGACGTGGCCCGCGATCGGACCGTCGTCGCCTCCGGGACCTCCTGTCTGGAACAGCTCGATTCGCTCTTAGACCGGCCGTCGACGCATCCGATCGAACTGATCGCGCCCGACGGTTGATCGCCCCCGACGGCTGACCGCGCCGGAGGGCTGGGCTACCGTACTTTCAATCGAACATTCCCGTCGACATATACCGCTCGCCGCTGTCCCAGAACACTGTGATGACCAGCGGCGGGTCATCGATCGTGCCGGCCGCGTCGTCGCCCGCTGCTTCGCTTTCTCCCCGTGCGTCGCTCTCGCCGAGCCCATCGATGACGTAGCCAGGCTCGGGCTCGGCGGCTGCGTCGGGATCCGCGATCCGCTCGGCGACGCGCTTTGCGGCGAGGTTCGAGGCGCCGGAGGACTGCCCGACGAGGATCCCCTCCTCGCGGGCGAGTCGGCGACACTCCGCCTCGGCCGCGTCGATGGTGACCGTCTCGACGTCGTCGATCAGATCCGTGTCGAGGTTCGGGCTCACGAAGCCCGGGCCCATCCCCTGGAAATCGTCGATCCCGGGCTCGCCGCCCGAGAGGACCGCGTTGTCCGCGGGCTCGACGGCGACGATCTCCATCTCCGGGAACTCCTCGCGGAGGCGGCGGCCGATCCCGGTGATCGTCCCCCCGGTGCCGACGCCCGCCACGAGCGCGTCGACGGTCCGATCGCCGATCGCTTCGAGGATCTCCGGCCCGGTCGTCAGGTAGTGCGCCTGGGGGTTTGCGGGGTTCTCGAACTGCCGGAGCTGCACCATTCCTTCCGTTTCCTCAAGTTCGTCCGCCCGGTCTTTCGCCGCCGAGATGTCGCCGTCGACGAGTTCGATGTCGGCGCCGTAGGCGTTCATTATCTCGCGCCGTTCGGGCGACTTCGAGCCCGGCATCACGACCGTGAGGTCGTAGCCCTTGGCTGCGGCGACGACCGCGAGGCCGATCCCGGTGTTCCCGCTCGTCGGTTCGACGAGGGCGTCGCCGGGTGAAATTTCCCCTTCCCGCTCGGCGCGCTCGACCATCGCGAGCGCCGGCCGATCCTTCGCGGAACCGCCGGGGTTCTTCGATTCGATCTTCGCCGCCACCGTCGCCCCTGCCGGGGAGTCGACGCGGACCAGCGGCGACCCGATGGCTTCCAACACGTTCGCGTGCATCGTCCGACTCTTCGACGGAGGGACACAAGACGGTGACGACGGCGGCGACGCTACCCTGTCCCCGACACTGCGGCTCCCCGACCGCCCGCACCGCGAGATTTACGCCCGCGGGCGTCGTACTGTTGGATATGTCAGAAGCAGACAGCGAAGGCGACGCGACGAGCGGGCAACTCGAAACGATGCGACCGAACCCCGCTTGGGACGCAGATTCCTACGAAGACGTCGTGGAGGCACTGAGCGAGGACGGACTCGTTTTCCGCGTGTGGGGTGGCGACTGGTGCGGCGACTGCCGCGGCCAGCTGCCTGATTTCGGCGCCGCGCTCGACGCAGCAGACGTTCCTGACGAACGCGTCCACCACTATCCTGTCGAGAAGGAAGACGACGGCAGCAAGACCGGTCCGCTCGTCGAGGAGTACGACATCGAACTGATTCCGACCGTCGTCGTCGAACGCGACGGTGAAGAGGTTGCCCGGTACGTCGAGGACGAGCGGGTACCGATCGCGGTCTACCTCGCAGAGCGGCTCTAAGTGCGAACCTGATCTATCGGCGGCGATCCCGCCGCCGTGAGTCCGGTATAGACGGCGCCCGTCACCGGATATCGGTTAAATTCCCGTTTTACTTTTCAGTCGATTAACAGTCCGCGGCAGCGAACCCCCGGATGGAAATGTCCACCGCTGAAACGACCGGTTCCCCGGAGACCCTCCGCGGACTGGGCCGTCGATTTCTCGGCGCACCGGTCCGTGCACAGACGTACAAGAACCTCCTCTATCTCCTCCTCGCGTTCCCACTCGGTATCGCGTACTTCGTCGGCCTTCTGACGGGCGGGACCATCGGCGTCGGACTCCTGCTCACCTGGGTCGGCCTGCCGATCTTGCTGGGGACGCTGGCG
Organism: Halobellus ordinarius; assembly: GCF_031823395.1. Classification (NCBI taxonomy): domain Archaea; kingdom Methanobacteriati; phylum Methanobacteriota; class Halobacteria; order Halobacteriales; family Haloferacaceae; genus Halobellus; species Halobellus ordinarius. The sequence goes on along the minus strand of NZ_JAVQKJ010000017.1, from coordinate 34,035 downwards.
GCCGCGGCCGCCGTCGCCGGCTTCGAGGCTCACCTGGCGAGACGGCTCGTCGGTGTCGAGGCCGCGGTCCCCGCGTTCCTTCGCGATCTCGACGTTCGGGAGGGAATCGCGTTGCCCGGAGACGGCTTCCTCGCAGCCGTCAAACGGCTCGTGACCGCCCCCTCGACGTGGACGGCCGTGGTTCTCCTCCTCGCGAAGTTCGTGTTCGGCCTCGTCTCGTTCGTCGCCGTCGTCACGAGTGCGTCCGTCACCGCCGCGCTGCTTGCGGCGCCGTTCGTCTACGACGCCCCGGCGGAAACGATCAGTTTCCTCGGCAGTGCACCGAGCGGTGCGTACACCGTCGGTTCCTGGGTGGTGACGACTCTCCCCCAGGCGCTCGCCGTCGCCGCCGCCGGCGTCGTGTTCCTGTTCGTCGCGCTGAACCTCCTGAACGCCCTGGCGCGCTTCCACGCGCTCTACACGGCGAAACTCCTCCGAATCGGGAACAGGCCCTGACAGCGGCCTTTGTCGCACCTGCCGGCACCTTCCCTTTCGCGATCAGTCCGCTGCGCCAGGTTCGTCGGCGGAACGACCGAACCACGCAAGCGCCTCCGACAGCGAATGTGCCGGCGGCGAGCAGGCACGACCCTCACAGGCGTACACGGTGGATTCACCGTCACGCGCCTCCCGTCCCTTCCAGATCGGTGGCGCCTCGTCCAGATCGAGCGCGTCGAGCCATCCGTCGAGTGCGTCGTCCGTCCCTGGGCGCGGAGAGATCACGACGCCAGGGAGGTACGTCGACGCGAGCGACTCGCGGAACGAGTCCGGAACCCCGACGGCCGCCTCGGCGGCTTCCACGTCGGATCCGCCGGCCGCTCCTTCGCCGGAGCCATCGGCCTCTCCGTCGTCCGCGATGACGATTTCCGACCCGCCGCCGGCGCGTTTGTCCGCCGCGAGCGCCAACGAGACGTGTTCGAGCGGACGCCCGCGGATCCGGTCGGCGTGGGTATCGAGGACGGAACCCGCGACTTCAGCAAACGCCGCCTCGGGTGCGAACGCATCGAGATCGAGAAGCAACGACGCCGCAACCCCTGCACTCGATGGCGTCGACTGGTCAGTGAGTTCCTGCGGCCGCGTCACGAGCGTCTCGCCGTCCGCTGCGGTGAGATACAGCGTTTCCGCGTCGTCGTCGTAGAACGCCTCGACGACGACACGCACCAGATCGAGCGCGAACCGCAGGTGTGAGACGTCGCCGGTCGTCTGATACAACTCGAAGGCCCCGCGGGCCAGAAAGGCGTAGTCGTCGAGGTAGCCCTCTCCCTTCACGTCGCCGTCTTTGTAGCGCCTGGCGAGTCGCTCGCCGTCCCAGAGGTGTTCGCGGACGAAAGCGAGCGCATCTTCCGCAAGCTCGGTGTAGGTGTCGTCGCCGAGCACCAGCCCGCCGCGGGCGAGGCTGCCGATCGCGAGGCCGTTCCACGACGTGAGGATTTTCTCGTCGCGCCCGGGTCTGATGCGCGACTCGCGGGCCTCGAACAGCGCGTTCCGCGCTTCGGCGAGGGAGTCGACGACTTCCGATTCGGAAAGATCGTGCCGTTCCGCCAGATCTGGGATCGACGCGGCGATCGTGAGGACTGTTTTCCCCTCGAAGTTCCCCGCCTCGGTCACGCCGAACCGCTCGCGTGCGAGTTCGGCCGTGCGTTCGTCGTCGATCGCGGCGTCGACCGCTTCCGGCGTCCAGACGTAGAATTTCCCCTCCTCGCCGTCGCTCTGGGCGTCGAAGGTGCTGAAGAAGCCGCCCTCAGCGTGCCGGAATTCCCGCTGGAGGAAGTCGAACGTCTCGCGGGCGACCGTCGCGTAGGTCTCCTCGCCGGTGAGCTGATACGCCGAGAGGTACACCCGCGGGAGTTCGGCGTTGTCGTACAGCATCTTCTCGAAGTGCGGCACCGTCCACTCCCGGTCGGTGGCGTAGCGGTGAAAGCCGCCGCCGACGTGGTCGTACATCCCGCCGCCGGCCATCGCATCGAGCGTCGTCGTCGCCGCCGACAGCGCGTCTTCGTTTCCGGTCTCCGCGTGCGAGCGGAGCAGCGCCTCGACGCGCCCCGGCTGGGGAAACTTCGGGCCGCCGGAGCCGAACCCGCCGTACTCCTTGTCGGTCGCCCGGAGTGCGGACGTCGCGACCGCGCCGAGTGTGTCGGCGTCCACTGCCTCGCTGCCGCCACCTGTTCCGGGCCCCCCTGCGCCCGCCCCGGGGCTCTCTTTGGAATCGGATCCGCTCGACGGCGTCGTCTCCAGTTCGTCGCGGAGCGCGTCGGTCCACTGCTCGGCGCGGTTTTCGATCTCCTCGCGGTCCGTCTCCCACGACGAGGCGAACGACCGGCAGATGTCGAGAAAGCCGGGGACGTTCCCCCGCCGCGGATCCTCGGTCTTCGGGAAGTACGTGCCGACGTAGAAGGGCTTGCCCTCGGGCGTGAGCCACACCGACAGCGGCCACCCGCCGCCGCCAGTGACGAGTTGGCAGATCGTCTGGTACACGCGATCGAGGTCGGGCCGCTCCTCGCGGTCGACCTTGATCGGCACGAACGAGTCGTTGAGGACTGCCGCGACGTCCTCGTCCTCGAAGCTCTCCTCGGCCATCACGTGACACCAGTGGCAGGCCGAGTAGCCGATCGAGAGGAAGATCGGTCGGTCTGTCGCCTGCGCGGCAGTCAGCGCCGCCTCGTCCCACGGCTGCCAGTTCACCGGGTTGTCGGCGTGCTGCCGGAGGTACGGGCTCTCCTCCCCGTCGAGTCGGTTCCGCGAAAGGGGATCGTCCATACGGCTCGTACGTCGCCCGCGCGGAAAAAGCGGTTGACCCCGGCGATCGATGCCTGCCCGCTGAAAGAGTTGACCTCGGCGACCGCTGCTCACCCTCCGAGGAACCGACGATGATACACGATGATGCGTACTTCTCGGCCGCAGAAGAGCAACCTTTAGGCCGGCGTGCCCACGTCCCTCGGATATGTCCACCACGGAGACGGTGCTTCTCGTCGGCGGCGGCGGACGCGAGCACGCGATCGCCCGCGCGCTGACGGACGATTCGTCGTGTGAACTGTACGCGTGTGCGAGCAACCGCAACCCCGGGATCGCGGCGCTCGCCGCGGGCTTCGAGACGATCGAGGAGACGGCCGTCGATGACGTCGTCGCCTACGCCGAAGACGTCGACGCCGACCTCGCTGTGGTCGGTCCCGAGGCAGCCCTGGAAGTCGGTGTCGCCGACGCCCTCGACGAAGCGGGCGTCTACACGTTCGGTCCCGGCGCCGAGGCCGCCCGCATCGAGACGGACAAGGCGTTCCAGCGGGAGTTCATGCAGTCGGAGTCGATCCCTGGCTGTCCGGACTTCGCCGTCTTCGACGAGATGGAGGCCGCCTGCGACTACATCGACGAGTACGACGGCGACCTCGCGGTCAAGCCCGCCGGCCTCACGGGCGGGAAGGGGGTGAAAGTCATCGGCGATCAGGTGACCGCGGCGGAGGCAAAGGAGTATCTCCGCGAGAACGACTACGACCAGGTCGTCTTAGAGGAGCGGTTCGTCGGCGAGGAGTTCACCGTCCAGGCGTTCGTCGCGAACGGCGACGTCCGCACGACGCCCGCGGTCCAGGATCACAAGCGCGCCTACGAGGGCGACGAGGGGCCGAACACCGGCGGGATGGGCAGTTACAGCGACGCCAGTGCCGAACTGCCGTTTATGACCCCGGCCGACTACGCCGACGCGGTCGACATCCTGGAGGCGACCGTCGACGCCCTGCCGGACTACAAGGGCGTCCTCTACGGCCAGTTTATGCTCACGGCCGAGGGTCCGAAAGTCGTCGAGTTCAACGCCCGCTTCGGCGACCCCGAGGCGATGAACACCCTCCCGGTACTCGAGACGTCGTTCCTCGACGTCCTGACCGCCGCCCGCGACGGCGAGTCGCTGCCGGACCTGGATTTCGCCGCGCAGGCGACCGTCTGCAAGTACGCCGTTCCCGACGGCTACCCCACGGACCCCGAAAGCGGTGCAAAGATCACCGTCGACGAGGAGAGCGCCGGCGACGCGCTGCTGTTTTACGCGAGCGTCGACGAGCGCGAGGACGGCCTCTACACCACGACCTCGCGCTCCTTCGCCGTCGTGGGCGTGGCCGACTCGATCGCGGCCGCAGAAGAGCAAGCCGAAGACGCGCTCGCGGCCGCCGGCGACGGGCTCCGCGTCCGCCACGACGTCGGGAAGGCGGACCTGGTCCAGCGGCGGATCGATCATATGAACGATCTCCGCGGCGACTGACGGCTCCCCGGCCAGGTCCGCGGCAGCCGAGGACGAGCGAACCTTTTGGTGCCCGGCGGCTTAGGGACGGCCGTGAGCATCGACGACGGCGAGGACGACGAGGCGGGTGGCGAACCCGGAACCGAGACTCCCCACGGACCGGCCGATACCGACCGGTTCGATGACGAGGGGCCCAGACACGACCGCCTGAGGCACTATCCGACACCCGACGTAGCAAACTCTCTGCGCAACTGGACTGATGCGAAGCCGGTGTGGCGGGTCGTTCTCAACTACCTCCTGGTGTGGGTCGCGCGGATCGCTCCTTCGCTCCGGGTTCGCAGTTGGGCGCTTCGACGACTGGGGGTGACTGTCGGCGAAGGCGTCTCGTGGGGGCTCGAAGCGACCCCGGACGTGTTCTGGCCGGAACTGATCACACTCGGCGACGGGGTCGTGGTCGGCTACGACTCGGTGATTCTCTGCCACGAGTTTCTGCAGGACGAGTACCGGACGGGCGAGGTCGTCGTCGGCGACGGCGCGATGATCGGCGCGAAAGCGGTGTTGCTGCCGGGCGTCAAGATCGGCGAGGGCGCAGAAGTGGCGGCGAACTCACTCGTGACCCGCGACGTTCCCCCGAACACGACAGTCGCCGGCGTCCCAGCGCGGCCGATGGGCAGCGATACGGACGGGGACGATGAGACAGACGAGTCCGACGCCTGATTACTCGCGGAACCGGACGACGACCTCTGATTACTCGCGGAACCGGACGACGACCTCTGATTACTCGCGAATCCGGACGACGCCGTCCTCGAAGACCACGCTGTTGGGGACGATGAACTCCTCGCCGTCGTTCTCGACGTGGGTCACGAACAGGTTCACTTCCTGGACGATTCCCCGCGTCTCGCCGATGCGGACCTCGTCACCGATCGTAAAAGGCTGATTCAACAGGAGATACGATCCCGCGGCGCCCGATTTCAACAGATCGGAGAGGGCAATCGCAGTCAGGAAGACCACCGCAAAGAGGTACGCAGCAAGCAGGAGGAGGAGCGCGAGGGTCGCGACGCCGAGCTGTGACAGCGCAATGAGCACCGCCACGTAGAACACGGTGAACTTTGCGAGTCGCGGGAAGACGCCGATCTGGGCGATCTTGACCCCTGTGAGCCACTCGCCGACAATGAGCTGAACCTTGTCGCCGACGACGATGCCGACGATGAGGATCACGATCGCGAAGAACAACTGCGGCAGGAACTCGATTGCTCGCCCCCAGAAGCTGCCCGCGACGGCGACGTTGGCGACCGAAAGCACCGCTAAGAAGGTGACACCGAGGATGAAAAACCGGACCAAGGTTCCGAGTACCTCGACTGTTGACGTGTCGAACTCGCGGGCCGTCCGCTCGAAGGCCGTCCCCTCGATCGCTTCGGGAACCCCGAGGCGGACCAGCACCCGTTTCGTGAAGGCGCCAAGTACGATCGCCAGCAGAATGCCGACGACCACGACGAGCAGCGTCGCCCAGATCCGCCGGGGGAGCCTCGAGAAGACGTCGACGAACGGCGAGGGATCCAACTGCAGCGGGGCGTCCACGGCCACGTCCACGCCGCTGGCCTCAGGCGGGGCGAACTCACTCCGGGTCATCAGTACTCCTCCGGATCGATCTCCAGAATGATCTCGCCGCTCTTGAACGCCCGGACGAGGCCGTCGGATTCGGAGAGCACGATCGCCGTCGCGTTCGTGTCGCGGGTGATCGCCGCGCCGGCCATGTGCCGCGCGCCGAGGCCCTTGGGGATGTCGACGCCCTCTGCGCCGGGTTCGAGGTAGCGGTACGCGCTGACGATCTTCCCGGAATCGGAGATCACGAAGGCGCCGTCCAGCCGCGAGAACTCCTTGAGCATCACGTTCACGATCGGGTCTCCGACGTGGACGTGGGACTTCTCGAAGGGGTTGTACGACAGCGGCCGGGACTTGTTCATCACCTTTCCGGCGTCACCGACGACGAACAGCGCGCCGACGGGCTTGCCCTTCTGGCCCTTCTTGCCGAGTTCGATCGCCACCTCGAAGACGTCCCGGATGACACTGGGGTCCGCCCGGGAGTTCGAAAAGAGGTCGTAGATGCCCGACTGCATCGACTCGTCGACCCGGAGGCGGACGACGCTGTCGGGGTCGCCGTCGAATATCCGAACGCTACAGACGATGACGTCGCCCTCCTCGACGAGTTCGCGCTCGAACGCGCCCTCGATGCCGAACTTGATCCGGTCTCTGACGTTGTCGAACTCCAGGGGGAGTTCGACGTACGTCTCGGCGTCGACGGCGTTCTCCGGGGCGACGACGACGATGTCGGCGTCGAGATCGGTGTCTGCGAACCGCTCGTAGTGGGAACTGCTCGGCGAGAACAGAAACACGCCGTCTACGTCCGACACGACATCTCCCAGGAGGTCCGATAGCGCCGACATTACTAGTGGTACTCGCCGGGTGCTGTAAAGCGTTTGGGAGTCGTCACACGGCTGTCAGACGGTCGATTCGCCGCAGAGAGATCAGTACGACTTCGCGAAGTACGCCGTCTCGGCGGCGTCGTCGTCGCAGATCGCACACACCTCGCCGTCGTGGATCTCGGCGTCGGGATCGTCCAACGGCACCATCACAATCTCGGCGGCGATCTGGTCTTTGATCTCGGCCTCGCAGTCATCGTCACCGCACCACGGCGCCTTGACGTAGCCGCCGTGCTGGCCGATCGTCCCCAGGATCTCCGCGCGGCTGTCTGCCTCGCGGACGTTCTCCTCGAGGTTCTCCTCGGCGGCGGCGTACAGTTTCGCGTAGATCTCGTCGAGGTGCGACTGGACGGTGTCGGCGATGTCGTCGCGGTCCGCTTCGGCCGACTCGCCGTCGGGGCGGTGGACGAGCGTGACTGCCCCTTCTTCGGCCTCGTTGGGGCCGATCTCGATCCGCAGCGGGACGCCCTTCAGCTCCCACTCGTTGAACTTGAATCCGGGGTTGCGCTCGTCGCGGTCGTCGAATTCGACGCGGATACCCGCGGCGTCGAGGTCGTCGGCGACACCCTCGGCGTATTCGAGGACCTCGTCTTTGGTGTCGGCCTGCCAGATGGGAACCACGACGACCTGCTCGGGCGCGATCGCGGGCGGCAACACGAGCCCCTGATCGTCCGAGTGCGTCATAATGAGCGCACCGAGCGCCCGCCAGGACAGCCCCCACGAGGTCGTGTGCGCCATCTGGGTCTCCTCGTCCTCGTCGGTGTAGGTGATGTCGAACGCCTCCGCGAAGGACGTGCCGAGGTAGTGGGAGGTCGCCCCCTGGACGGACTTGCCGTCGGGCATCAGCGCCTCGACGGTCGTCGTCGTGTCCGCACCGGGGAACTTGTCGTGTTCGGGCTTGGCACCGCGGAGCACCGGCATCGCGAGCAGGTCCTCGTAGGTCGCCTCGTACTGGTCGAGTCGGCGGGTCGTCTCCGCCCACGCGTCGTCGCGGGTCGCGTGTGCGGTGTGGCCCTCCTGCCAGAGGAACTCCTTCGTCCGGAAGAATGGCTTCGTTTCGGTCGCTTCCCAGCGGACCACAGAGGCCCACTGATTCACCCGCAGCGGGAGGTCACGGTGACTGCGAACCCACTGGGAGATATAGGGGGTGATGATCGACTCGGAGGTGGGACGGACGGCGAGTCGCTCCTCCAGTTCCTGGTTACCCGCGCGTTCGACCCACGCGACCTCGGGGTCGAACCCCTCGACGATGTCCTTCTCGCGTTCGAGGTAGCTCTCCGGGATGAAAAGCGGGAAGTAGGCGTTCTGTACGCCCGTGTCCTTGAACAGGCCGTCCAAGTGCGCCTGCACCCGTTCCCACAGTTCGTACGCCCGCGGTCGCGTAACGATGAAGCCGCTCATCCCCTCGGGCGCGTAGTTCGCCAGCCCGGCCTTCTGGACTACCTCGGCGTACCACTCCCCGGTGTTGTACTCTTTGGACTCGGTGATGCCGAGTTCCTGGTCGTCGCTCATTACCCCTTTCGAGCCCCAGGGCGGCCTTAAATCTCCTGAACCGCCCGCCACGGTCGAAAAGCTATCCGGTCTCCGCTTCCGGTCACTCCAGAGTCGCCGGATCGACCGCGAAGGGACTTCCGCCCTCCTGCCACGACCACCCGGGCAGTCGCGTCTGGAACCCCGCTGCCAGCGCGGCGTCGAGGTCGTCGGCGCCGGCCCCACCAGCCGAGTGGGTCGTGACGTCCGCGTAGTGGAACGTCGCCTGCGCCAGAAGCGACAGCGGCGCGCCGCCCGCGATCGTCGCCGCGAGTTCCCGTCCCAGCACCTCGTCGACGACGAACCCGGGATAGTCGTCGCTGACGTCCAGTTCGCGGAGTAATCCGACGTAGGCGGCAGCGTTGACGGCGACGTCGCCCGCGGCGAACACGGTGGCGACCTCCTCGTGGTACCGCGCCTCGGACACGGCGTCGACGTCCGTCTCGAACACCTCCCCGAGTCGCCGCCGGGTCTCGTTGATCAGGGGGACGACCGTCCCGGCGCGCTCGCGGACCCACTTTGCCTCCGACTCGACGCGTTCGGGCGTGACGTTCATACGCACCCGGAAGCGGCGAAGGGGTTTTCACTTTGCGAAGGCTTTTATATGCCGGCGGATATATCCCGAAACAAGCGGGTTCTCCCTCTCTCCGCGCAGATGTCGCAAACGACAGTCGCACAGGACGCGGGGCGTTTCGCTGACGCATCCCCGTCCGACGTCACACCGAGGAAGGGACACCCGATCCAACGGCCGTCCCCGAGGACTCCGACGGGCCGCTCTCAGTTATGAATTCAGTCGACACTCAACTCGAGGAATTGAAACGGGAAGTCACGGCGGAACTACCGGCCGACGTCTCGGTGACGGACGTCACCTACGAGGGTCCGGAACTGGTCATCTACACCCGCGACCCGCGGCGGTTCGCCGAAAACGGCGATCTGGTCCGTGAGCTGGCGGGAAAGTTCCGGAAACGAATCTCCGTCCGTCCTGACCCGACGGCGTTGACGCCGCCAGAACAGGCCCGCTCACGGATCCGTGAGCTCATCTCCGACGACGCCGGCGTCACCGACCTCGATTTCTACGAAGACACCGGCGAGGTCGTCATCGAAGCCGAAAAGCCCGGCGTAGTGATCGGGCACAGCGGCGCGACGCTCCGGGAGATCACCCGCGAGGTCGGGTGGACGCCGGACGTCGTCCGGACGCCGCCGATCGAATCCTCGACCGTCGAGAACGTCCGGAACTTCCTCAGGCAGGAACGCGAAGAGCGCCGTGAGATCCTCGAGCGGGTCGGCCGCGGGATCCACCGCGAGGGGCTCGCAAACGAGGAGTGGGTCCGGATCTCGATGCTCGGCGGGTGTCGCGAGGTCGGCCGATCGGCGTTCATCATCTCGACGGCGGAGACGCGAATCCTCGTCGACTGCGGCATCAAGAAGGGGAGAGAGGAGCGGCCGTACCTACAGATCCCGGAAGCGCTCGGTGCGGGGGCAAACTCGATCGATGCCGTCGTGCTCACGCACGCACATCTGGATCACTCCGCGCTCGTCCCGCTGCTCTTCGACGAGGGCTACGACGGGCCGGTGTACACGACAGAACCGACGCGGGATCTGATGGGACTGCTCCAGTTGGATTACCTCGAGCAGGCGGGCGAAGACAGGGTGCCGCCATACGGTCCCGAGATGGTCCGCGAGGCGATCAAGCACACGATCACGCTGGACTACGGCAACGTCACAGATATCGCGCCCGACATCAAGCTCACGCTGCACAACGCCGGCCACGTGCTCGGGTCGGCGATCGCGCACTTCCACATCGGCGACGGCCTCTACAACGTCGCGTTCTCCGGCGACATCCGGTATACGGACTCACGGCTGCTCGACGGCGCAGTGAACGACTTCCCGCGGGTAGAAACGCTCGTGATGGAGTCTACCTACGGCGGCCGCAACGACTACCAGACGGACGGGGAAGACGCCGAACGGAAACTCGCTGACCTCGTGACCGAAACCTACGAGCGGGACGGCACAGTCGTCATCCCAACGCCCGCAGTCGGCCGATCGCAGGAACTGATGCTCGCGCTCGCGGAGGCGATGCGGAGGGACGAAATCCCGACGATGCCGATCCACCTCGACGGGATGATCTGGGAGGCGACAGCGATCCACACCACCTATCCGGAGTATCTCCGCGACGATCTACGGGATCGCCTCCTCGACACCGAAGACAACCCTTTCCTCGCCGAGGCGTTCAACAATATCGAGGGCGACGACGAACGGGCGGCGGCCGCAGACGGGGAGCCGAGCATCGTGCTCGCTCCCTCCGGGATGGTCACCGGGGGACCAGTGTTGTCGTGGCTCCGGCAGGTCGGCCCCGATCCGGACTCCCGGCTGATATTCGTCGGCTACCAGCCGAAAGACACGCCCGGCCGTCGGATTCAGAATGGCGCCGAGGAGGTCACGATCGACCGGGGCAGTACCGGCGGACGCCAGGAAACGGTCTCGCTGGGATTGGAAGTCGACACGGTCGACGGCTTCTCGGGGCACGCGGACCGCCAGGGCCTGGAGAACTTCGTGACGACGATGAACCCCCGTCCGGAGAAGGTCCTGTGTGTCCACGGCGAAGAAAGCGCCGTCCAGGACCTCTCTTCGGGGCTGTATCACGATCACAATCTCCGAACCTTCACACCGAAGAACCTCGAAACGTTCCGGTTCCGGTAGGCAGTCATCCGTATTTGCACCTCTGCGAAGACGAAAGAATCCAGTACGGTGACCGTTCAGTAGAGAGAGCGTCTACCGCATCGAACTCTTCCCCGACAGCTATTGGTAATGGGGTCGATAGCAGAGTATGTACGTACGCGGACAGCTCTACTTGGCGGGGGTGATCGGTGCCTCGATGTCCTACATCTTCAACGTGTTAGCCTTCACTGGCGAATTCGACGTAATCAGATGGAGTGTATTCAAAGCGCTGTTTCTTGTCGTCTTCGCTGGCTTCGAGAAACTCATTGCTTGGGCCGATTCGCCAAAATCCGACTAGTCTACACGGAAGCGCGATTCGAAAGTTAATTCGGTGAATTTTGTCGAATCAACTACTGCAGCTCGCCCAAGACAAGCGGGATTGGGTTCAGTACGGGCCCAACTGCAAAGCACTCAAATCCTCCCGAAGCATAGGTATCGATGCCGATTGTGAAATCGGCACAGGGGGAAGGAGAAGGCAGTTCAGTGGCACCCCTCCTTCCCCTGTACCATTCATTGGTACTTTTCGTCAACAAAATAAAACCACCATTTTGCGCGGAAATTCAGCGCTGATTGTCCCCCGAACGGATCGTTTTCACCGTCTTTAGCGATGCGAGAGACACGTGGGATCGGCGGTTTCACTCTCTTCGGGTCAGAACAACACCACCCGCAGGTTGCATCCGATCGATCGAAGAATCGGTTCGAACAACCCTATCAAGGCTGAGAACTGCGTCGCGGGACTTAATCCGGGGTATCTCGAACCGGGGAGTATGTGCGGCCGTCCCTCGTTCGCCGTTCGCCTGTTCGTCGCGTTCGTGCTCGTGGCGTCTGTCGTTGGTGCCGTGGCAGTGCCGGTCGGAGCGCAGACGACCGAGGACTCGTCCGGTGATTCGACGTCCACGACCGACGAGCGGCGCTGTTTCCCGCCCGGTGGCCACGATCTATCGATCGGTGACGGCAATCCCCACATCAACGTGACCGTCCACACCTCGCTTTTCACCTCGCCGGCCCCGCCGAGCGCGCTCGGGCTGTCGGCCCACGGGGTCGCGCTCGACACCGACATCGTCGCGCTCCGGACGGGCGTGCTATTGGACGAGACTCCCGACGGGGTATCGACGGCTGCGGTCTGGGACTCGTTCGTGATACTCTTCGATTACCGTCTGTCGCTGCCGATGTTCGCCGGCACTACCGACGATTCGACGTACGAGCCGACCGGCGGCCCGGTCTCGGGCGTCGAGACGAGGAGTTGCTGAGCCGGGAAGGCTTCCCCTCACCGCTAGTCGCCGGCGGCCTCGACCGGATCGACGACCGTCTCCGTGACTTCGTCGACGCCGACGCGATCGCAGTGGTCGTAGAGTGGACACGCTTCCGGCCCGTCGAGACAGGCCGGCTTGCGGGCCGTGCAGTACTCGCGGCCAAACTGGATCATCGCCGTGTGGCCGAACCCGCACTTCTCGCCCGGGACGTCAGCTTCGAGATGCTCCCGAACCGTCTCGTGGTCGGCGTGAGCGGGCGCAAGGCCCATCCGGCGGGCGATGCGGTGGACGTGCGTGTCGACTGGGAAGACGCCGTCGCGCCCGCCGGCGAAGAGGAGCACGCAGTCGGCGGTCTTCGGGCCGACGCCGTGGATGTCCAAGAGCGCATCCCGCACGTCGCCCGGCGCTTGTTCCCTGACGAACCGATCGAACCCGACCGCGCCGCCGTACTCCTCGCAGATCCGCTCGGCGGCACCGATGATCATCTCCGACTTCTGGTTGTACAGGCCCGCCGAGGAGATGGTCTCCGCCAACACCGACTGTTCGGCGTCGGCGAGAGCGACAGCGAGATCGTGGTCGTTGGCGCCGTCCTCCCGGGAGTAGTCGTCCGCCCCGTACTGCTCCATCAGGGCGTCGTGAGCGGGCTGGCTCGCGACGTCGCTCGTGTTCTGTGAGAGGATCGTCCGCACCAGCGACTCGAAGGCGTCCTTGCCGCCGTAGGTCTTCTGCCAGTACAACTCGCCCAGTTCGTCGACGACAGCCTCCGCACGTGTTCCAGCGTCCCCGACGCCGAACGCCGCTGCCGCGGCGTCGTCGCCGCCGCTGATGTTCTCCTGCGGTTCCTCGGCCATAGACGCCGTTCGTAGGGGAGCGACAAAAGCCGTCGGGCCGTAAGTCGAACGCGGGACGTCAGGCCGTCAGCTTCGTCCTCGCCCTCAAGGGCGAGGCTTTCGCCTCGAATTTTCCGTAAGTCGGACGCGGGGATGTCGACAGAGCGCCTACGCCATTCCACCGTCTGCGGGTTCGACCGCCAGTTCGACGCGGAGATCCGCACCCGCTGCGAGCGCGTCGACGAGGTCGCGGTCCAGATCGGCCGCCGCCGCGTCGGCGTCGACGAGCACCGTCCGGTCGTCCACGTAGTCGCTCGTCCGACCGACGTGGCTGCGTTCGTTCTCGAAGGAGAGCTCCGGATGTCCACGGCCGACGATCGTGGCCGTGTGCGTGTCACCCTCGTCGGTCGTCGCCGTCAGGGTAGCTCGGATCGTCGCGTCGCGGTTGCGACAGGCGTCGACGAACGCGTCCGCAAAGGCCGTGGGAGCCCGATCGGCTTCGACAGCGAGGATACAGTCGCCCGCGGGCGTGAGCCAGTCGTCGGTCGTGATCTCGAAGGTGCTCCCGTGTTCTGCGGAGACGTTCTCGTGGCCGCGTGCGTGCACGACTTCTCGCATCTCCCCGGGTGGACTGTCTTCCATATCCCCGGTTGGACGGCGGCGCGGTAAGTCTCGCTCGGTCCGAAGAGCCATCGATCGTGGGTGTCACCCTCACACTTCTTTATATACCCTCCCCCGAACACTGGGAATCCCTCACACGCCACAGTCACGCGATGTGTGAGCGGTTTTCAGGCGATCGATTCACCGGCAAGTTTATATACGGTAGTGGTCAATGTGTAGTCACCAGAACGCCTCCGGCGTTCCGGCGGCACAGCACGCAGAATGATCGGGAATTCTTATCCACGGTTGACAGCGATCGACGAGCGGCCGCCACGGTCCGGAGCGGTGATGGTATCGAGGATTGATTACGTATGGTGACACAAGAAGAAGTACTTCAAGAGTACGACGTACAGGAACTCAAAGACACGGATAACATCGAGCTTACCGACGACAAGCTCGATAACGGCTCGAAAGGCCAGCTCATCAAGGTCGCGGGGCAGCTCCGTGATCGACGAAACGAGCTGAATCAGATGGCCTCCGAGCGCGCCTCCAAGCGCGACGACCTCAACGCGAAGACCCGCGAGAAAGTCGACGAGGCCCAAGAGCACCGCGAGAAACGCGACGAGCTCAACGAGCAGGTCCAAGAGCACAAAGAAAAGCGGAACGAGCTCAACGCGAAGGCCAACGAGCTGTTCGACAAGGTCGAGGAGATGAAAGAGGACCTCGAGCTCGACGACGGCAAAGACATCGAGGAGCTCGAAGAGGAGATCGAGCAGCTCGAGTTCCGCCAGCAGACCGAGGTGCTCTCCACGGAGGACGAGCGCGAACTCATCGAGAAGATCGAGGACAAACGCGACGAACTCCGCGAGAAGAAGGAGAAAGTCGAGGACAGCGGTGAACTCGAAGCGCTCATCGAGGAGGCAGAGGAGGTCCGCTCGGAAGCCTCACAGCACCACCAGAAGGTGACGGAGCTCGCCGACGAGGCCCAGGAACATCACAACCAGATGATCGAGGCCTACCGCGAGGCCGACGACATCCGCGACGAGGCCGACGAGATGCACGAGCTGTTCGTCGAGGCCCAGGAGGCCGCCGACCAGCACCACGAGGACTTCGTCCGCGTCCAAAAGCGCCTTCGCGAACTCGACAAGCAGGAAGAGCAGGAGCGCGAAGACGAGCGCGAAGAGGAGCGCGAGGCCGCCAAAGAGGAGGCCGAGGAGATCTACCAGAAGTTCAAGGAAGGCGAGACCCTCGACACCGAGGACCTGATGAAGCTCCAGAAGACGGGGCTGCTGTAGACGCCGGAGATCCGCGGATCCGTCCGGACCGTTTTTCGCTTTTTGTCGATCGACGAGCCTCGGCGCCGTCGATACCAGCGGTCCCAACCACGAAGGTTTTAACTGAGTGAATCCTTCGCACACCCGTGACGACGCTCGTCCTCTGTGTGGATCGGTCGGGCGACATCGGCCGAGCCGCGGGGCTGGAGACGCCCATCGTCGGCTGGGAGGCCATCCAGTCGCTCGTGACAGACGTCGGACTGGCCGATCCCGAGGATTCGAGCGTCAACTGCATCCTGGAGTCGCTGCGGGTCGCCCGCGACCTCCGTGACGAGCACGAGGAGACGGTCCTGGCTGTCGTCTCCGGCGGCGCCGACACGCTGGTCGGGGCCGACCGGTCGCTGTCAGCGCAGGTGGACTCCCTCGTCGCGGAGTACGAACCCGAGTCTGCCATCGTCGTGCTCGACTCCGCGAACGACGAGCGTGTCGTGCCGGTAATCGAAAGCCGGGTCCGCGTCGATTCCGTCGACCGGGTGGTCGTCCGACAGGCCCACGACATCGAATCGACGTACTACCTGCTGAAGCAGTTCCTGGCCGACGAGGAGCTCCGGACGACAGTGCTGGTACCGCTCGGCGCAACGCTGCTTTTGCTACCAATATTGCTGACGCAGTTTCCGCCAGCGGTGGCGCTTGCGGGGCTCGCGGCGCCGCTCGGTGCCGCGCTGCTGTACAAGGGGCTGGCGATAGACGAGTACCTCTCGGAGATGCCGGAACGCGTGCGTGCGGCGCTGTACTCCGGACGCGTGTCGGTCGTTACGTACGCAGTCAGCCTCGGACTGGGCCTGGTGGGCATCTTCCTGGGTGCGCTCTCGGTGAGTCCGGGCGCAGGTCCCGAGTCCGTCGTCGTCCGGGCGATGCAGTTCACTTACAGCGCCGTCCCCTGGCTCGCGCTCGCTGCGTTGACCGCGAGCGCGGGGCGACTCCTCGATGAACTCATCGGCGCCGAGGAGGTGAGCACGCCGTATCTGAATCTCCCGTTCGGGGTCGTCGCGCTGGGGTTCGTGGTTCGTGGATTCGCCGGCTGGTTCCTCCAGCGTGAGGCCGTCCTCGCGGATCCACGGCTGTGGGGCTACGTGATTACGCCCCAACAGCGGCTTGCAGCATTCATCGTCGCGGGGATCGTCGTCAGCCTCGTCGGCGTCAGGGTGGCCGCGAGCGTGACCGGCGAGTCGCTCGACGACGTCGTGCAGTGAGCACGCCGCGCGACGGAAGGCGCCGACGGCTCAGGATGCCCGCGTCCGGTGTTCGCCGTGCTTGACGCCCAGAGCGACACAGATTACGCCGAAAACCAGCATCGCGGGAGTGACCATCATCAACACTGTGCCCGTGGCCATCACACCGGCACCGATCAGGACGGCGGTACCGGCGACGACCAACGCGAGCAGTATCGCGGCAGTCGTCGATAGGGTAAAGTCCATACAGATGGCCTTAGGGCGGGGGTCTCAAATCGGTTATCCCCGTCGCGCATTCGCAGAGCTCACCTGGGAGAGCCAGTCAATCCTCATACTGATTACTCTCGTCTCTTCCCGCCGAGCGCCATCCCCGTTGGCGGCGCTCGGCGGGAAACAGTGAGAGTAATCAGTATCAGGCGATCGCTGGCCCCGACCCTCACCAGGGAGCGAAGCTCGGATCGAGCTGCCGTTCGGTCCGATCGATCGCGTCGATCGCAGCGATGTCCTCGTCATCGAGGTCTACATCCAGCGAGCGCCAGTTGTCGAGGATGTGCGCCTCCGTCGAGGCCTTGGGAATTGCGGTGACGCCCTTCTCGCGGAGCCACGCGAGCGACACCTGCGCCTCGCTCACGCCGTGTTTCTCAGCGACCTCCGATACTGTCGGAACCTCGAACACCTCGCCGCGTGCGAGCGGCGAGTACGCGACCAGTTCGACATCGCGGGCAGCACAGTGCTCACGGAGCCGCTCCTGCTGGAACAGGGGGTGCATTTCGACCTGGTTCGCGAAGATCTGCGCCTCGGTCAGCTCGATCGCCTCGTCGACCTGCTCGGGGAGGAAGTTGCTGAGGCCGACGTTTTCTATCGTGCCCGCGTCGGAGAGTTCGTCGAACGCTCGAAGCGTCCCCTGGGGGTCGTATTCGCCCGACGGCCAGTGGACGTACAGCAGGTCCACGTAGTCGACGCCGAGCTTGTCGAGGCTCTCTTCTGTCGATGCGAGCACATCGTCGTACGAGAGCTCGCTGATCCAGACTTTCGTCGCGAGGAAGACCTCTTCCCGGGGGACGTCGGCGGCGGCGATGCCGCGCCCCACGTGCTCCTCGTTCCCGTACGCCTGTGCGGTGTCGATGTGCCGGTAGCCCGCCTCCAGCGCCGTCTCGACAGTGTCGGCACACGTCGCTGGGTCGTCGTTCTGCCAGGTTCCGAGTCCCAGCATCGGCATCCCGTTCGCGAGCGGAGCGCGTCGCTCCTCGTCGTGACTCATACGAACGCACAGGATCGCGGTCCAGTTAGGCGTTCGGGCGGCGGCCCGACGCGTCATTCAGCGAGCCGCTGCTTCGCGAACCGCGCGAGTAGGGGGACGTCATCGAGGTGGACGAGTTTCGAGAGGCTGCGGATGCTGCCGGTGTTGGCGTCGCTGAGCGTCTCGACGTCCATCGCGTTCAGGTCGTTCATCAGGCGGTCGTAGCGGTCGTTCGACGCGAGGTACAGCAACTGGGTCATCGTCAACCGCGTGCGCATATTCGGCGCGACGCGGGCGTGCCAGAGGTCGTCGTAGGTCGCCATCGCGTTCGCGGAGGTGTCCCGCTCCGATCCCATCAGACACCGGTCTGCCGTGATGGCGGCGGCGCGCGCCGACTCCATACACTTGTGGATACCCTCCCCCCACAGCGGGTCGATGGTCGGGACGGTATCACCGATGGCCATGAAACTGTCCGTGCTGAGGTCGTCCGGCATCTGGATGTGTGCGCTCCCGCGGTGCTGTTGTTTGTCCGCGATCCGCTCGGCATCGGAAAACCGTGGGTCAGTCTCCAGCCAGTGGGTCAGGTGGTCGTCGATGCTCTTCGACGTGTCGCCGTACTGCTGGTAGCTTTTGTTCTGGATGTAACAGATGCCGACCTTCGCGGTGTCGCCGCCCGTGTGGAAGATCCACGAGTAGCCGCCGGGCGCGTACTCGTGGTCCAGACGCAGCATCATCGCGTCGGTCAGATCGGCGAACTCGGGATGGTCGACGTCGACGCCCTCCATCTCCCACTCGATGCCGACTGCCTGGTTCTCCCGTTCGAGGTTGCAGACGTCGAGTTTCTTGGCGAGGGGCGCCGCCGGCCCCGTGGCGTCGACGACGATATCGGCGTAAACCTCCTCGTCGCCGGCGTACTGAACGCCGACCACCTCGCCATCCTCCACGATTGGGTTGTTCACGCGGGCCTCGAAGCGGTACTCCGCGCCGTGCTCGCGTCCCTCGGCGACCAGCCACCGCTTGAAGTCCGCGAACTCCAGTACTGCGCCGGGCTGGTTCTGGACGAAGTGCTCGGTGGGCGACTCGAGGATGACCTCGTCGGTGTAGTTCATCACGACCTCGTCGGGAACCCCGAACGCGCCAGTCATCGCCGCGAACGTCCCCGCCGTGGACTTGTTCGACTGCCGCGGGAACCCGTCTTCGGGTTCGGCTTCTAACACGAGTACGTCGTACTCGCGCTGCGCGAGGTCCCGCGCGCACTGTGCTCCGGCCGGGCCTGCGCCGGCGATGACGACGTCGTAGTTCTCAGACATAGCGTAGTTCCGTAGTGTGTATTGGCTGCGGACACCGGTGTGCCGGTGCAGTGGTCGCGCGAACGCCGCGCCGCGAGTGCTGTCCGGCCTTTTCGCGTCCTCGACCGGCCGCCGCGGCGTTCGAAATCACTATTGTTACCTTGCATTGGCGCGCGGGTAAAAAACGCGCCGGAACATTCCTGATGCCCGCGAGAGGGCGGAATCCCGCTGTCGACGAACGCGAGATGGTGTAAGGTGGGTGGATCGCCGAGGGTGGAATCCATAGACGCCGCCCTCACCGGCGCGGACGCGCTCGCAGTCCGACACCGATACGTCGGCTTCCGCAGGGTGCGGCCTCATCGTCCAACAGGGCCCAAAGCGGCCGGTCGTGGAGTCTTGGCTCCGTCTACGCCGACGAGGGCTCGGCGCTCGTTGGGCCGGCGCCGAGTCGGCGGCGGAGTCGGGGCACGACCGTCGAATCGATCGAGAACCGCCCCGCGCCGGTCACCATCAGCGCCGACGAGAGCCCGAAGAGCGTGACGTGCGCCAAAACCGGGTCGTCCGGGAGGCCGAAGAGCGTGGTCGTCAGGATGACGAACGCCGCCGCCGCGGCCCCACGGGTGAGCGTGCCGGTGAGGAGGAAAACGCCGACTGCGGCCTCGACGAGGCCGGCACCGAACACCCACAGTTCCGGGGAGACGGGGACGACCGCCGTGAGGTCGTACTTCGCGACGACGGCGGCCGCCTGTGTCGGCTGGAGCCACTTCTGGACCACCCCGAGGTAGATGAAGTTCGCTCCGAGAAACACCCTGATCGCGAGGGGCGCAACAGCGGGCGTGAGGCCGAGCGCCGAGAGCACGTCCTCGGGTTTCGGGAGCCCCTGGAACCGACTGAGAACGGTGCCTTCGGTGGCCACCATCCGCCGGAGCATCATATCGGCGCTTGGCTGCCCGGGGCCGACGAGTACGATGCCGAGGAATCCGGCGAGGTACTCACTCGCCAAGAGCAGGTCGGGGAACTGCCCCGCCAGCGCCCACAGGTAGGTCAGCAGCCCGACGATGGCAACCGCGCGCGTCGCGAGCCCGAAGAGCAACAGAAAGCCGATACCGACCTGCAGCAGTCGTGCGTTCACGGCGACGCTCGGGGAGAACAGGTACCCCGCGAAACCCGCCCCCACGAGCGGCAGACCGATCGAGAGCCGGAGCATCCAGGGGAGGTACGGACGGTAGGATGCGAGCGTCTGCCGCGCCACCTCGATGTCCCGAAGCGATCCGGAAAACCGAAGGTATCCGACCGCGGCAGCCGTAGCGAGGATGCCGCCGGAAGCCAGCAGCACGAGCGCCAGCGGGGACGAAAACACCGCTGCGAAGAGTTCGCCCGCGGATCCGGGGGCTGTCCCGTCGGTGACGTAATCGACGTGAGCGACAGCGGAGCCGGTCGCCGCGTGCAGGAGTGCGAACGCGGCTGCAACGCTGAGGAGGGCTCGTAATTTCATAGAAACACTACGGGTCCGACGGGGAAAAGGCGGGCGGCCAGACCCTGGCAGCTAACCCGGGTTCCGGATGCCTGCGGGTGAAATACGGTCAGCGAGTGATCCGAGAGACGCCGATCAGTAGAACCCGGGAGACGCCGTTCAGTAGAACTCGCGAACCAGATCCATCGCGCCCTCGGGCGCGCCGTCGTCGACCTGTGACATATCGGTGTCGAGGCCGCGTTTCTCGCTGTACGGGATCGACTTCTCGCTCTGCCAGATGACGCCCTGGTACTCCTTGCTGGCGTCCAAGATCTTCTCTTTCGCGGCGTCGTAGTCGGTGCGGTCGTGACCCTCCTCGGCGACGTCGACGAGGTTCTCCCGGAAGTAGTCGTAGGTGTCGACGTCGTTGAACGTCACGCAGGGGCTGAACACGTTCACGAAGCCGAACCCGTCGTGTTCGATCGCCTCCTGGACGATCTCGGCGTGCCGCTGGGCGTCCGTCGAGAAGGACTGCGCGATGAAGGTCGCGCCCGAGGCGAGCGCGAGCGCGAGCGGGTTGACCGGCGGCTGCTGCGGTCCCTCGGGCGTGGTCGGCGTCTCGAAGTCCTTCCGGGACGTCGGGGACGCCTGCCCCTTCGTGAGGCCGTAGATGCGGTTGTCCATCACGACGTAGGACATATCGACGTTCCGCCGGACGGCGTGGACGAAGTGGCCCGCGCCGATCGAGTAGCCGTCGCCGTCGCCGCCCGCGACCATCACTTCGAGGTTGGGGTTGGCGAGTTTGACGCCCGTCCCGACCGGGAGCGCGCGGCCGTGGACGCCGTGAAGCGCGTACGAGCGCATATACGTCCCGATCTTGCCGGAACAGCCGATCCCGGCAACGATGAAGGTGTTGTCGGGGTCGTTGCCCGTGTTCGCCAGTGCCTTCATCATTCCATTCATCGTCCCGAAGTCGCCGCACCCGGGACACCACGTCGGTTGCTTGTCGGATTTGAAATCCGTGAATCTGACGTCTGAGCTCATTGGGTTGCCTCCTGCAGCGCCGCCTTGATGTCCGTTGCGAGTTCGTCGGCCTTGAACCGCACGCCGTCGTACTTGTTCACCCGGTCGACCCGCGAGAGCGTGTCGTGTTCGACCACGTCGGCGAACTGGCCGGTGGCGTTACACTCGACGACGACGACGTTCTCCGCCGCCTCGACCTCATCGGTCAGGTCCGGCCGCGGGAACAGATACGGAACCGAGAGGAACCGGACGTCGACGCCCTCCTCGTCGAGGAGGTCGATCGCCTCCGTCATCGCCCCTTCGTTCGAGCCCCACGAGATCACGAGATTCGCCGAGTCGGGGTCGCCGAACTCCCGCGACGAGAAGTCCTCTTCGGTCCGTGCGGTCTCGACCTTCCGGTTGCGCTTGTCGACCTGCTCGACGCGCATCTCCGTGTCTTCGGTCCGTCGGCCGAGTTCGTCGTGTTCGAGGCCCGTCGACATGTGCACGCCGCCGTCCGTGCCGGGGAACGCCCGCGGCGAGACGCCGTCGTCGGTGATCGCGTGCGGCTTGAACTGCTCCTTCTCGTTTTGCCACTCCGCGACGGTCTCCTCGTCGACGACCTTCCCGCGGTCGATCTCGACTGCGTCCATATCGAACGTCTCCGGCGAGAACGTCTGTTCGGTCACCGCAAGCGAGAGGTCCGCGGCGATGTAGACCGGCGTCTGGTACTTCTCGGCGAGGTTGAACGCCTCGACGGTCTTCCAGAAACACTCGGAGATAGTAGTCGGGCCGAGGACGAACCGCGGAATCTCACCGTGGCCGCCGTACAGCATCATATTCAGGTCGCCCTGCTCCTGTTTCGTCGGCATCCCCGTCGAGGGCCCCGAGCGCATCACGTCGACGACGACGAGCGGCGTCTCGCTCGTGGCCACGAGGCCGAACGTCTCGGACATCAGATCGATCCCGGGCCCGGACGTCGCTGTCATCGATCTGGCGCCCGCGCGTGCGGCGCCGAGCGCGATGTTGATCGCGGACAGTTCGTCCTCGGCCTGCACGACGTGGCCGCCGAACTGTTCGATCCGCCCCATCAGGTACTCCATCACGTCCGTCGCCGGCGTGATCGGGTACCCCGCGTAGAATTTACAGCCCGCGGCGATCGCCCCCATCCCGATCGCCTCGTCGCCGTTCAGGAGGACGTAGTCGGCGTCGGTCGTCTCGAGTTCGTAGTCGAGGTCGTGGTCGTACTCCTCCGCGACGTAGTCCTGGCCGCTGCGGGCGGCCTCCTGGTTGTTTTCGACGAGTGCGCGGCCCTTCGACCCGAAGCGCTTCTCCAGGGCGCTGTCGAGGTTCTCGATTGGGAAGTCCGCGACCTCGCAGGCGGCCCCGAGCGCGACGACGTTGCGCATAATTGCCCCACCGGCCTCCTCGGCCAGTCGTTTGAGCGGGACGTCGAGGCCGATCATCCCCTCGGGGATCTCGACGTTCGCCATCGTGGTCCGTTCACCGTCGTAGATGATGACGGACCCCTCGTGGAGTTCGTCGAGGTTCTCCTCGATCGTCCGCGGGGTCAAGGCGATGAGCACGTCGAGTCTGTCGACGACGCTCTGTACCGGGTCCACCGCGGTCCGAACCTTGTACGCCGTGTAGCCGCCACGGATCCGGGACGCGAAGTCCTTCGACGTGAACACGTGTCGCCCGGCCCGGGAGAGTGCCTGGGCGAAGATTTTTCCCGTCGAGTCGATGCCATCGCCGGCTTCCCCGCCGATGGCCCAGTTGAAGTCCGCAGGCATGTGAACTAGCTCTTCCGCGGGATTGAAGAAAAGCCTTCTGAAAGCCCCTCAAAAAACGGCCGCGAAACCCCTGACGTAATTTTACAAATAATTAGTTTGAACCGCATATAGGCGGCTATAAATTGATATAGTTATATTTTATACTCTTTTTTGAGATGAACGTTTACCCATAAGTTCAGGCAGTGCGAAGTGTTGACAATCGATGTCGAAACCCCCAGAGTGAGGGGGAGGTCGGCTCCCGGAATCCCAGTCGTCCGTGGGTCTTCGCGGCGGTGGTTCGCCGACGAAGGTAAAGACCCTTCTCTTCGGGCGCCGAACGCGTCGGTATGAACGCGACAGTCGCCGTCACTGGGGTCGACGATGTCGGACCCGAGACGGTCGCGCTACAGTTGGAATCGCCCGATGGCTTCGATGCCGTCCCCGGCCAGTTTTTGAAGCTCTCGGCGACCATCGACGGTGAGGAGTACGGTCGGTTCTACACGCTGTCCTCGCCGGACGTCGTGGAGACGTTCGAGATCACCGTGGGGGTCGATCCCGACGAAGCCGGGCCGTTCAGCCGGTTTCTCCTGGATCTGGAACCGGGCGATGCGATCGAGATCTCCGGCCCGTTCGGACAGACGTTCTACGACGGCGAGTCGCGCGTCGTGGTACTCGCGGGCGGTCCCGGCATCGGCCCGGCTGTCGGCATCGCTGAAGCCGCCGTCGCCGACGGCAATGAGGCCGCGATCGTCTACCGGACGGATGCGCCGGCACACGGCGACCGCCTCGATGCCCTCCGCGAGGCCGGCGCGTCGGTGTTCGTGGCCGAAACGGACTTGGCGGACGCCGTCGCCGACGCCGTCACCGGCTCGACGGACGAACAGGTGTTCGTCTACGGGTTCGCGGACTTCGTCGACGACGCGCTGACCGCCCTGGGGGCCACGGCCGCCGATCCCGAGGCGGCCAAGGTCGAAAACTTCGGATAAAAACGCAGGAGTCCGGAACTGGATCGGCGTCTCAGACAGAGCGCTCCCTCACGCTTCGATCTCCTCGACGGCCGGCCAGACGCGCCAGACGGCGATCGCGAGGCTGCCGAGCCACCAGAGGAGCAGGCCCACCAAATTCAAAAGCGAGTGTCCTGCAGCGATGTCTGCGCCGCCGACCACCCCGACCGCTGTCGTAAGCACCAGTCCGCGAAAGGCGCTGTTGGGACTGAGCGCCAGGAGAACGGCGAGGCCGTCTGCGGGAACCAGGCCGCCGGCGAGACCGGCGACGAGCGCGGTATCGATCCCGAGGACGAGCGCCACTGCGAGCGCGATCGCAAAGGCGAGTGCCGTCCGGACAGTCCTCGTCGCGGCCGAGATCGCGACTGTCGCCGCGAGCACGACGAGCGTGAAGAACCCGGAGAGCACGACGAACCGGACGTATCTGATGCCCGAATCCGCCGCCTCGTTGATCGCAAGGAACGTCGGAATGTCGGCCGTGAGAAAGGGCACGAGCAGGCCGACGCCCAGGAGCGTGACGACGACGAGCGAGACGAGTGCCAGCGCCCGCCCGAGATAGACACCGCCCACGTAGGCGACTCTGGTCACGTCGAACGTCCGGAGCACGTCCAGTTCGCCGGTCCCTCTGTCGCCGAGGATCGACCGGTAGCCGAACGCGATCGCCAGAAGCGGGACTAAAACCTCGACGAACGTCAGCAGATCGAGCGTCAGCGGGACGAACCCGCCGCCACCGCCGGTTCCGGCCCACGCGACGCCGAAGACGCTCGCCGCGAAGGCCGCCGAGATGGCCAGGAGCGCGGGCGTCCGAGCGATCGTCCGGAGTTCACGCGTCGCGACCGTCAGGAGGTCCTGCCGCACGTCGTCGAGCGAGCCATAATCCGTTCTGCCACCCGACTCGCCGGCGGATTCGTCCTCCCGATCGGCGTCAGGCTCCGGTGTCGAATCGGTATCAGATCCGTCGCTGGGCTCGCTGTCCGCCGAATCGTCTTCGGTCGGCGCGTCCTCTTCGGTCGCTGCTTCGTCTTCCATCGACGCGTCTTCTTCCGTCGGTGCGTCCTCCTCCGTCGCTGCTTCGTCTTCCGTCGCCGCTTCGTCTTCCGTCGCCGCTTCGTCACTCATCGTCCCGTTCACCTCCAGTCTCGGTATCGTTCGCCCGCTGACCGACCCCCGCTCTGACCGTAGATTCGCCGGCGCGGGTCCCGACGATCTGCAGGAACGCCTCCGACAGCGTCTCCGTCCCGGTCTCTTCGAGGAGCGCGGCCGGGGAACCGCTCGCTAGGAAATCGCCCTCGTCGAGGAGGAAAACGGTATCGGCGTGTGCCTCGACAGCGGGCAGTTCGTGCGATGCGACGACGATTGCCGTGCCGTCGGCCGCGAGGTCGCCGACGATGCCGAACAGCCGTTCGACCATCGCCGGATCGAGCCCGCTGCCGGGTTCGTCCAGGATCAACACCGCTGGGTCGCCGAGCACGGCCTGCCCCAGTCCGAGCAGCCGCGTCATTCCGCCGGAGAGCGAGCCCACGGCACGATCGGCCACGCCCGCGAGGCCGACGCGATCCAGCGTCTCCGCGACGTCCTCGTCGTCGACGCCGTCGAGCAACTGCGCGTAGAAGCGCAGGGTGTCCCGGGCGGTGAATCCCTCCCGGAACGCCGGTCGCTGGGGGAGGAATCCGAGGCTTCGGGCGCCGCCCGCGTCGGCTGGCACAGTCACCGTCCCATCGTCGGGTGGGCTGATGCCCGCCAGGATTCGGAGCAGCGTCGACTTTCCGGATCCGTTCGGACCGACGATGGCGGCGACCTCGCCGCGGTCGACCGACAGCGAAACGTCGGACAGCACCTCGACGTCGCCGAACGACTGGTCGATCCCGGTCGCTCGCAACGGGGCTGGCTCCTCGCTCATAATGCGACACCTCCGGTTGCGTTCACGTTGCGACACCTCCAGTCGTCGTGTTCCGTTGTTCTCCAGTCACGTTCCCAACGACTTCAGGTTGGTACGGTCTCGTTCGCGCGGCGGTGTCGACGATGCCCGACTGCCGGAGACCGGATACGGCCTGCTGCACCCGGCGGAGCGTCGCGACGGCGGGCGACTCTGCGAGCGACGTCGCCCCCGGAACTGTATTCAGTCGCGAGTCGACCGTTCCCGAAGGACGGTAGGGGCGGTCGTAGACGCCGTCGTCGTCGCCGTCGGTGATCGGTAGCGTCCCCCAGTGGTTGCCGACGCCGCGGTGCGTCCACGTCCGGAGCGGCCCGATGTTCGATTCGACCGCGCGGTCGTTGCCGACGAAGTCGTTCCGGAGGACGCGGTTCGACGGCAGGATCTCGTTCGCACGAGCGCCGATCTCGTTGTCGACGACGACGTTCGCGGCGAAGACGTTCCGGTCGCCGGCCACCTGCAGGCCGTATTTGTTGTCGACGACAACGTTGTGTGCGTAATAGGAATCTCCGCCCGCGGGCACGACACCGAACGTGCTCCCGCGGACGTCGTTGTCGACGACGAGGTTCCGCGTCGGCCGCGTCATCACGATCACACCCGCCTGTGAGTCCCGGACCGTGTTGTTCGAGACCAGCGACGCGGACGTGTACATCTCGTGGACGCCGTACCGGCCGGGATCGGCGTCGTTGTCGCGAACGACGCTCCCGTCGGCGCGGTGCGTGTAGACGCCGTCGCGGCCGTCGATGAACGTCGAGTCCTCCACCAGGCTCGGCGCGCCGATGAGCACGACACCCATAAATCCGTCACGGGCGGTTTCGGCCCCCCGAACGGTCAGATTCGTCAGCGCTGATCCGGGGCTCTCGCGGACGATCACGCCGCTTGCAGGCGTGTCGATCGCGACGCCGGCGACGGAGGCGTTCGCCGCGCCGTCGAGGATCACGCCCGCGTCGCCGTACCCGTACGCCAACTGCACGGTGGTATCCCAGTCAGTCGTATCGTTCCGGCGGTCGCTGCCGCGACTGCCCACCTCGCCGACGCCGGTGATCCGGAGGTCCGTGAGCGCCGCGCCGTCGGCGCGGATGTGGACGACGCTGCCGTTGCCGTCGCCGCGGACCGTCGTGTCGTTCCCGACACCGGCGAGTGTCACCGAACGGTTGACAACGACACCGTCCACCTCGTACGTCCCTGGCGGCAGGTAGACTGTGGTGTTCGGCGGTGCGGCGGCGATGGCATCGGCGATCGTCGGGGCGGTCGCGATCTCGTCTCGCCCGTTGTGGTCGCTCACGCGGTCCGCCGGCACGGCCGACCGGTCACCGACGACCACGCTCACGGGTCGGTCCTGACGCTCTCGGGCGGCCGCGGCGGTTCGATCCCCCCAGGCCTGCAGCCGCTCGATCGACGCCTCGAAGCGGGCGAGTCGTTCCGGCAGCGGATCGCCGACGGTCGCCTGCAGCGTCTCCCAGTCGACAACCTCGCCGCCGTGCGCCGCAGCGAAGGCTTCCGCGTCATCCCGCTCGGAAAATGAGAGCGCGACCGACCCCGACGGGATCGCGGCGTCGCTCCCGACGACGAAGGACGCCGTCTCGGCGGGCGTCCAGCCGACGGATCGGCCGCGCTCGGGAACCACGTAGCCCTCCTCGGTGAGCGTCGGGGAGATGTCCGAGAAATCAGAAACGTACACCGTCAGCGGATCGCCGAACTGTCGTCGCGCGTTGCCGTCGCTCAGTTCGCTCGCGGCCGTCTCGACGCCGACGTAGCCCACGACGTACCGGTAGCCGGAGAAGAACACCTGCGCCCGCGGGAGGACGAAGCCCTCGGCCTCGGCGCGGCGCGTGTCGACGCCGGTGCCGCCCATCGTCACGGTGTCATCGAAATCGACCGGGCGCAGCGAGTCCCCGCCGGCAGGCGTCAACGCGAAGGAGACGCTGGCGAGGACGAGAACGCCCGTGACGGCCACGGCGAGCCAGCCCGTGGCGCTCGGCGAGAGGATCGCCATCACGTTCCGAGTCCGGCGACGATCTCCGGCGTGACGCCGTCGTGTGTCGTGAGCGACCCGCCCCACTCCGACTGGAACGCCTCGGCGTCGCTCCGTTCGGTGAATCCGAGCAGATCCCGGCCCATCGTGCCTTTCACCTCGGAGTTGACGACGTACGTCACCTCGCTTGCAGGAGCAAACGACGATGCCTCGTAATGTCTGGTGATCAGCGTGTCGCCGCCGTCCTCGAAGGTTTCGTAGTCGACCGTCGAGTAGTCCGTGACGTAGAAGGCGACGTCCGCCCAGCCCGCGTCGTCTTTCTCGAACTCGTACTGGTAGGCCTCCCAGACGCTGTCGAAGCGGGCGGGGTTCTCGTGACCGCTCGGCTGTTGGTCCCGGTAGAAGATCTCGGTCGTCGGGCCGGGATGCTGGCGGATCACCATCCCGCAGACCTCACAGGTCGCCCCCTCCGGGACCGTGATCGGTTCGGGAGCGTCGGCATCGTCGCCACCGCCGAGACACCCGGCTGTAGAAACACTGGCGACACCCGCACTGGCAAGGAGAAATCGACGGCGACTGAGCGACGCCGGCTGCGCCGCCCTGTCCGGCTGCCGAATCCGCACGCGTGACATATCCACTCTTACGCTATCGTTGGGAAAAACACCCCCGAAGATTCCTACAGACTGAAAGTCGCCGCAGGGCGACCGATGAAGTGGTAACCGGTCCGATTTGGATGCATCCCGTCGGGCTCGTTCCGGCGCAGGGATTTATAAACTGGCCTTCGAATTGTGTGGATGAATATGGCAGACGACGAGGCTGACGGAGAACTCGAAGCACGGCTTGTCGAACAGGAGACCTTCGAGCCCCCAGAGGAGTTCGTTGAGCAGGCAAACATCTCCGAGGAGTCGATCTACGAGGAGTTCGAGGAGAACTGGCCCCGCTCGTGGACTCGCGCGGCGGACCTCCTCGACTGGGAGACCGACTACAGCCAGGTCCTCGACGACTCCGAGGAGCCCTTCTACGAGTGGTTCGCCGACGGCACCCTGAACGCTGCGTACAACTGCGTCGACCGTCACGTCGAGAGCGGCGACAAGAACCGAGTCGCCATCAAGTGGGAGGGAGAACACGGCGAGACGCGGACCTACACGTATCAGGACCTCTACCGCGAGGTCAACGAGTTCGCGGCGGCGCTCCGGGACCTCGGCGTCGAGGAGGACGACGTCGTCACCCTGTACATGCCGATGGTGCCGGAACTCCCCATCGCGATGCTGGCCTGCGCCCGGATCGGCGCGCCGCACTCGGTCGTCTTCGCCGGCTTCTCCGCGAACGCGCTCGCGACGCGGATGAACTCCGCCGACTCACGATACCTGGTCACCTGCGACGGCTACTACCGACGCGGCGACCCGCTCGATCACCTCGACAAGGCCAACGAGGGGCTTTCCGGCGTCGATCACGGCGTCGACGCGACGGTGGTGGTCGACCGCCTCGGCGACGACGGCTTCGGCCACGACCTGAAGGGCAACCAGCACGACTGGGACGACCTGCTGGCCGACCACCAGGGCGCCCGCGTCGATCCGGTCGAGCGGAACGCCGAGGACATGCTCTTCCTGATGTACACTTCAGGGACGACCGGGGAGCCGAAGGGCGTCAAACACACGACCGGCGGCTACCTCGCGTACACGGCGTGGACATCCCACGCAGTGCTCGATTTAGAGCCCGAGGACACCTACTGGTGTTCGGCCGACATCGGGTGGATCACGGGCCACTCGTACATCGTCTACGGGCCGCTCGCGCTCGGCACCACGACGGTGATGTACGAGGGAACGCCGGACTACCCCGACCGCGACCGCCTGTGGGAACTCGTCGAGAAGTACGCTGTCGACGTGTTCTATACGGCACCGACCGCAATTCGGGCGTTTATGAAGTGGGGCACGGAGTATCCCGAGCGGCACGACCTCTCCAGTCTCCGACTGCTCGGCACGGTCGGCGAGCCGATCAACCCGCGCGCGTGGAAGTGGTATTACAAACACATCGGCAACGAGGAGTGCCCGGTCGTGGACACGTGGTGGCAGACGGAGACCGGCGGGATGATGGTCACGACGTTACCGGGTGTCGGCACGATGAAACCCGGTTCGGCCGGCCCGCCACTGCCGGGAATCGACGCGCGCGTCGTCGACACTGCCGGTGAGGAGGTCGACGCCGGTCGTGCGGGCTACCTCACGGTGAACAAGCCCTGGCCCGGGATGTTGCGGACGCTCTACAAGAACGACGAGCGGTTCATCGAGGAGTACTGGGCGGAGTACTCGGATGCGGAGACCGACGAGTGGGTGTACTTCCCGGAAGACGGCGCGAAGATCGACGACGAGGGCTACATCACGATCCTCGGCCGGGTCGACGACGTGCTCAACGTCTCAGGGCACCGCCTGGGAACGATGGAGATCGAGTCGGCCATCGTCGGCGTCGAGGGCGTCGCCGAGGCCGCGGTCGTCGGCGGCGACCATGAAGTGACCGGTGAGGCCGTGTACGCGTATGTGATCCTGGAAGACGGCTACGAGGGGAGCGAGGAGATGCACGAGCGGATCATCGCGGGCGTCGAGGAGGACATCGGCCCGATCGCCCGTCCGGAGGAAGTGATCTTCACGCCCGAACTGCCGAAGACCCGCTCGGGGAAGATCATGCGGCGACTGCTCGAAGAGATCGCAAACGGCGAGGAACTCGGCGACACGACGACGCTGCGGAACCCGGACGTCGTCTCGGACATCCAGGCGAAAGCCGAGGAATAGCTCGAAGAAAGGACGCCGGTTCGGGAAAATAGCCGGCGAGGACCGGTCCGTTCCTTAGAGGTACGCCGCGTCCCAGCGGACGGGCTTACGGCGGTTCCCGCAGTCGTTGCACTCCAGCCGTTCCATCGTATCGATCGCGACGTTCAGACTCTCCTCGCGGCCGCACAGCCAGCCGTACCGCTCCGTCCGCGCTTCGTCGAGATACACCGCGAAGAAGGGCGCGTCGGAGCCGCGAGCCGACTCGTCGTAGGCGACGTAGACGGTCCGACCGTCGTCCGTCTCCCGCGCCGCGAGGCCGGTCGGTTCGGCCTCCGTGTCGTCGAGAAACACCGTGTACACGCGCTCGGTGAACGACTCGCCGCGAATCTCGACGGTTCGCTCCCCGAACTCGCTGAAGCCCTGCTCCTCGTAGAAGGAGATGCCCTCCTCGTTTTCGGCGAGAACCCGCCCCTCGACGCGGTCGACGTCTTCGGCCACGAGCGCCTGTTTCAGCCGTGCCAGGAGCTGAGAGGCGATCCCCTCGCCGCGGTAGTCCGGAAGGACGTGGAGCCAATCGAGGTACCCGACGGTCTCGCGCCCGTCGGACACTTCGCTCTGTGCGAACCCGACGACGGTGCCCTCGTCGACGGCGACGACGAAGACCTCGCTATCGTCGTCGAGTGACGCCGTCAGTCGGTCGGGGCTGTACCACTCTTCGACAGCTGCGGTGATCGTTGCTTCGTCGATCGCGTGCCCGTACGAAGCGCTCAACGATTCGGTTGCGACGCGACGAACGCCGTCGACGTCTTCCCTCGTTGCATCACGGACGTCCATACCCCCAATTTGTGACTCTGGTACTTGACGTTCGGGGTGTATATGTGCGTATCATTGACAATGTGATACGTCAGTTCGGGAGTTAGTAGCGGAAATATAAGTGTGCGGGAGTCTCTCGTTTGAGTATGGACAGACGTGAGGACGGCACCGGCGACGCTGCGGCGTCTGCGGGCGCCGAACGGGTCAAATTCTCGGTGACCGTCGAGGACGGCGAGACGGTCATCACGATGGACGGCGACCGCGACACCGCCGTGATCGTCCGCTCGGCGTCGGGCGAACGGATCTACCTTCCGCCGGAGGATTTCGAGCGCGAGGCGGGCGGGAGAGACGACAGTTCGTATCAGCCGGCACACGACGAGAGCCCGTATCGCGGGTCGAGCGATGCTCCCGTTCGGGGGGCAGAAAGCGCCAGTCCGTACCGCGGCGTCGAAAGCGACAGTAGCCCCTATCAGGGCGTCGAGAGCGACAGCCCGTACCGGGGCATCGAAAGCGACAGTCCCTACCAGGCCGCACGGGAGAGTCTCCCCAGCGAGGGGATGATTTCGACGGCCGATGGCTACCGGATCCGCCACCCCGAGCCGGTGACGGACGTTCGCGTGTTGCGGTGATGGCCTACAGGACGCGCTCGTAGAACGCGAGCGTCTCCTCGACGACCTCGTCCCACGTGATCGGGTCGTACTCCGGCATCCCTTCGAGATTCAGCCCGCGGCTGATCCCGGCGGCGAGCGATTCGGAGTCCGGTTCGACCTCGACGACACAGTCCGCGGGAAGCACTTCGTTGACGCCGCTCTCGGTGGCGACCACCCGAGTTCCGGCCGAAAGCGCCTCCGTGATGGTGATCCCGAACGGTTCTGCCAGCGAGGGCGAAACGAACAGATCAGCCGAGGCGTAGTAGTCGCCGAGTTCCTCCTCCGGGACGTAGCCGACCCACTCGATCCGGTCCTCGATGCCCAACAGTTCCGCGAAGCGTTTCAGTTGGTCCGTGAGGTGGCCGGAGCCGCCGACCACGAGCGTGACGTCGTCGCGGCGGAGTTTCTCCATCGCGTACACCAGATGACTGATTCCCTTCTGGTCGGTGTGCCGACCGACGAAAAACAGCATCTCGCCGTCGATTCCGAGTTCGGCCTTGAAATCCCGGCCCGTCGTCTCACACTCCGAGAAGCCGTTGTAGATGACCTCACACTCCGCGCCGTACTGCTCGTAGACGTCGTTTGCGGTGAGTTCGCTG
The DNA here is from genome assembly GCF_031823395.1 of Halobellus ordinarius. NCBI lineage: Archaea > Methanobacteriati > Methanobacteriota > Halobacteria > Halobacteriales > Haloferacaceae > Halobellus > Halobellus ordinarius. Next base: position 1,371 of record NZ_JAVQKJ010000017.1, on the reverse strand, counting down.
ACGGCGATCCGGTGGTCGGCGCGCTCGGCGAGGCGCCGTTCGGTCTCGACCTCCCGTTGCGGGGGGTCGAGGTTCCGATCCGTCGACAGCGAGTGGAACGTCGTCACCCACTCGACGTCCGCGTTGGCCTTCGCCCGGGAACCGGGGCCGTAGCCGAACCAGTCGTGGGTGTGGACGATGTCCGCGTCGGCCGCGCGGTCGGCGAAGGTCGAACTCATCCGTCCGACCCTCGTGATGATGTCGCCGTCGCCGGTCGGGACGCCGACGATCCCCGACCGGTCCTCGGGTGCGTACTCCGCGGGGAGAACGAGTTCGACGTCGATGCCGCGGTCGGACAGCCCGTCGAACAGTTCCCCGACGTGCGTGTCCAGGCCGCCGCTCACGTTCGGCGGAAACCCCCACCCGAGCATCAGGACGTTCGGCGCCATTCTGCGAGAGTCTATCACGTTGGTCCACATAAGTCCTGTCCGTGGAGCTTCGCGACCGTTTGGGGGCGCGCAGGCGCGTCCCAGACAGGCGGATCGAAACCCGCACAGGCGGACCGAAACCCGCTTGTTCCGGCCGCCCCACGAGAATGGTATGCAGGTCGTCGTCAACGCCGCGACGAGCGTCGACGGGAAACTCTCGACGCGGCGCCGCGAACAGGTGCGAATCAGCGGCCCGGAGGATTTCACCCGCGTCGACCGATTGCGCGCCGACAGCGACGCCGTACTGGTCGGGATCGGGACGGTACTCGCCGACGACCCTCACCTCACGCTCGACGACGAGGACCTCCGCGCCGAGCGGACCGCGCGGAACGAGCCCCCCTCGCCTGCCCGGATCGCCGTCGATTCCTCGGGGCGAACGCCGCTCGACGCGCGGATCCTCGACGACGCAGCGAGGACGCACCTCCTCGTGTCGGCGGCCGCGACCCGGGAGCGCCGCGCTGCACTGGCCGACGCAGGCGCCGAAATCATCGTCGCGGGCGACGAGCAGGTGTCGCTGCCGGCGGCGTTCGAGGAACTGGCCGAGCGGGGTATTGAGCGGCTGCTGGTCGAGGGCGGCGGCGAGATCATCTTTTCGCTGTTCTCGGCGGGGCTCGTCGACGAACTGTCTCTGTACGTCGGGTCGATGGTCATCGGCGGCCGCGAGACGCCGACGCTCGCGGACGGTCCGGGGTTCGTCGGGACGTTTCCCGACCTATCGCTCCGGGACGTCACCCGGATCGACGACGGGGTACTCCTGCAATACGACGTAGACGGACGCGGAACGGCGTGAATCGCCTCGGGGTCAAGCCCCGAGGCTTCCCGTTTCTACGACGTGACTTGCAGACACAGATTCGAAGTGAGTCGTGTCCGTAGCGGTCACAGTCTCCACGGGCGTGTCTTCGGG
>NZ_JAVQKJ010000016.1:0-106596 GCF_031823395.1 Halobellus ordinarius | reverse complement strand
CCCGAAGACACGCCCGTGGAGACTGTGACCGCTACGGACACGACTCACTTCGAATCTGTGTCTGCAAGTCACGTCGTAGAAACGGGAAGCCTCGGGGCTTGACCCCGAGGCGATTCACGGAGCAGTGATTCTCAACCCGGTTAGAATGCCGATCTAGCTATGATGACCGCCAACGCAATTCCGGTGACATCCCGTACTCCGCGATCAGGACCTCCTCTGTCTGGTCCTCACCCGGGGATTCACCGGCAGCCGCAGTCATTTTGAGATTCTAACACCACCTTTTCTGGTGCCGCTGACAAAGATGCTGCTCCGGAAGGAGGCTGAGTGGCCCGTCAACCGCAGATTCATAAGTTCATCTTAAGTTAAGGCCGGGGCGCTCAATATATATGGATCGTAGGCTGAGGTATTTGCAACCTCTATTGAGGCGGTAGTCAGCGTCTCTTCGAGCGACAGCAGCCTCTTAGGCGAGTTTGACAGCCGTGCCGTAGGCGATTACTTCCGACGCACCCTGGGTGACCTCGGACGTCTCCATCCGAACGTTCACCACGGCGTCCGCTCCCATCTCGATTGCGTCTGCTTCCATCCGCTCGATCGCCTGATCCCGGGCATCAGAGAGCAACGTCGAGTAGGCCTTGAGTTCGCCACCAGCGAGATTCCGAATCCCCTGGGTGAAATCGCGTCCCACGTTCCGTGCTCGGACGGTGTTACCCCGGGCGATACCGAGCACCTCCACGATCTCGTGGCCAGGGACCGTCTCGGTCGTGACGGTGGCGACGAGTGACTGCTCTACATCTGTCAAAACGGCTTCTGAGGACATATCGACTTCTAAGACGGTGGCAGAGAAGATAAACTAGTAGTGATTTATGCGTTCACGTAGCGCGGCTACAGCCTTGATCGAGGTGGACAGGTCACTGTGCGTACTACTGGCCACGCAACTATATCGCGTCACTCGACGTATCTCTGGTATGAATACACGATCCCGCTCCGGTCGCGAACCGATCGCTACCGACAACACGGAGGTCTCCAGGCCAACTGCTGGCGCGGTCGACGGCGGTATTCGGCCTGCTAGCGTGTCTCGGTTCGGAGACCTCTACGACAACGCCATCAGCGCACTCCTCGACATCCCCATTACCGACCGGTGGGTCGAGACCAGGGCAGGCCGAACGCACGTCCTGACTGCTGGGGATGTAACTGCACCGCCAGTGGTGGTGTTCCAGGGCGGCAACGTCACGAATCCGGTGACCCTCGCGTGGGTTCAGGAACTTTCCAGCGAGTACTACCTCATCGCGCCGGATACGCCCGGACAACCTGGCTGGAGCGACCCGCACGAACCCGACGAGTACGGTCCGTGGGTCGTCGACGTGCTCGATGGGCTCGGAATCGATCGCGCAGCAATGGTCGGGGTCTCTCACGGTGGGGGAATTCTCTTGGAAGCGGCAGTCCACGCTCCCGACCGAATCACTGCAGCCGTATTGGTCGCTCCCGCAGGTTTCGGCACTCCCCTCTCGTGGGCTCTCGCCCGAATCGTCGTTCTGTCGCTGGCGTATCGGGTCCTCCCACGACGAGGGCTATTGACCCGTGCCTTGGCCCCGATGTTCAGCGATCCGATAGAAACCGTCGACAACGTCGTCATCGAGACTGTCGGGCAAGCACTCCGGACGGGAGATCTTCAGGCTTCATTTCCCGGTCCGGACGACCCGGCAGACCTGGCGGTGTTCAACACGCCGACCTTGGTCATCTTGAGCGAACGGGACCCGTTCTTCCCGGTGAGTCGAATTCGCCCGCGTGTCGAGCAGACGTTACCAGCACTCGTGGAGTGTATCACTCTGGCTGGCGAACGGCACTTCCTCTCGACCACTGGTCAGGAGCGTGTAACCGACCATATCCGGGGATTCCTGGATGACCAGTTCGCCCCTGATGCGGAGTGAGCTTCCCGCTCGGGATACCCATATTGTCGTTGTCGGACGGCACGGATGGGTACCGTGCGAGAACACTTGTGCCGTTCAGACGTCTCTATTCTAACCTCTGCGTCTGGCACGTCAGTCCCCTCATCTAATAGCTTTGGTGCGATTAATACGCCGTGATTCGCGTCCCCAAACTTCTGAATACGTCGGTTCACGATACGGTCTTTCTTCGTATTTGAAGATGTGACTTGACTGTGAACCACATACGCATTGTCGGTGTGCTCACTAAGCTCGTTATGGAGATGCTCAGTCGTATCAATATCCATCGCAAACATTACGATCTTCACGCCATCGCCCTCGGTAAGATAGTCTTTGAGGGTGTCATAGAACTATTCGCAAGGTTCTTTTCACGCCGTTGAGTCTGAATCACCTATCAGAATGCGCTTGCGAGTTGAGCATCCGCGAGCGAACGTAGTGAGCGAGCGGTTCACCGACGAAGCCGCCGAAGGCGGCGGAGTCGGTCACTTTTTGGTCCAGATTTTTGCAAGGAGTGGTCGCGCGCAGCGCGACCCGACGCAGCAAAAAGGTGGGCTGCATTGAGCGAATCGACAGAATAGGTGTGAAATCTGTTGATTGAGATCTTAACAGTTATATAAGATTGAAATATTGGAGACCGGCGATCAGCAGGATCGCACCAATCAATACGAGTTTCTGTACCCAAGATGGAACATCTTTCCGAATTCTGAAACCCCAGTCCATACAGGTCAATACGAAGCCCGGTTCTTAAGTTCTAAGCCAGATAATAATTACGAGACTGACCGTCAGCTACGTGCACTGTCTTGGGGATAAGTCAATGTATTCCCTTGACTGCCCGTGAAGAGACTGAACTGAACGATTCGAGCTTAACAGTAGTTGCTGATTCGCCTACGAGAACACTCGTCGATAGATGAGTATCACCACCTCCCAGGATTGTCTCGATCACGAGAAGAGATATACTGCTGTCTGCCGGCCAAGAACCGTTGCCGAGAGATGTTCTGGGAGTCTTGCCAGTGGCCAGAGGCGTACTGACTCGGGCAGTTCGTCCGAGTCAGCCGCCGAATGTGGCGTTACCCGTTCGGAATTGGGCCGAGAAGCTCTCGGAACAGGGCGGTCGGGAGGACGGGAGTGCTCCCGACCGCCCGATCCGGTGTGAGCAACAGATTCGTCAACACCCAGAGATTGTAGAGTGCCACGGCAAACAAGAAATAGAATACTCGAACAGAGAACGTCGGTGACGACGTTTTCGGGAGAAATTCCGTGATTTTTCGGGAGGACGTTTCTATTCCCCAACGATGGCGGTAGGCTTCTGCAAGCGGCTGAGCGACGTCACCTGTGACGTCGCGGTTAGTGACCAGGCAGAAATGATCATCCTCACGGGAGCGATGTGGCACCACGACGAGCCGGACTGTCGTCCGGCCCGTCGGTGGATTCGACCGTGCCATCTCGTAGTCCGTGACGAATGTGTCTTCGTCGTGGTCGGCGATGCACCGCTGTACTTTCCGCGTCTGTGGTGCACGCACGACGAACTCGACGTTGAGTTCTTCCAGAGCTAACGCAAGATGGACGCGGGAGAAGCCACGATCAGGATAGACACGGTTGATTTTCGACGAATTTCCGCGCTTGGGAGACGAGTTGGCGGAGCGCGTCCGCCAACTCGTCGGTCTTGCCACCATCTAGAGCCACCCAACCTAACGTGAATCGGACACTCGGGTCAACGATACAGATTGTGGCGAATTTGTAGGCACAGACGGTTCCTCGGTCGGGATCAGTCCGAGCGACGTGCGGTGTTTTGCTGTCGCCGTAGTAGAGCCAGTCGTGAATATCAATGGCAACATCGACGGGCCGCGTGAACAGTCGGTTGCGAGCAGCTTCGTTCAGCACACCCTCACGGACGCGGTCGAACTGGTCGTCGACCGCGTCCGCGTCAAGTCCACGCAAATGGTACAAGAGTGCTCGTGCCAACGGATTCCGTGACTCTGTTCCAACGTCTACCTCAGCACCGCGAGCGAGCTGATACGCTTTCGCGCCAGCATTGGCAAACTCGTTGTCGAGGGCAGTCCGAGCGAGGACTCGCTGAAAGTCCTCGCTCGGATATGTCCCGTTCGCAGCGATACCGAACTCAAGTTCGGAAAACAACAGCGACGACGCTGCCCGACTCACCTGTTGAGCCTCGGCTGTCTCGACCATATCGAACCAACGACAGCGACGATAATCGATTCTCTCCCACTTCAGCAACTACTGTAAAGCCGTGGGTTTTCTCCTGTATTTCGTATAATTCACAGATTGTTTGCTGTTCGAAGTCGATCGATTCGATCTCCAAAAGCTACCTTGATAGAGAGAGGGTTCGGAAATCGGCGTCGTGTTGGTTCGAGCGAGTGTAGATCGGCGTACTCGGTGAGCGCGTCAGCAGTTGCCATTCTCCCGACCTGATCAGCGGCGTACTCGTCAGCTGCGCGGACCCGTCGTCGAACGAGCCAAAAGCCGACGAGAATCACTCCCAGTGCGAGGCCGAGTAACGGCCATCGTGGGCCGATACCGATGACGGACGCGATTAGGGAGATACCAGCCACGAGGACCGTCCCGACTCTGACCTCGAAGACGTGGGTTCGAAGTTGCCCCGCCTCGATCGCCAGCAACGCGGTGGCGGTCTCGTCGTCGAAGGTGTCGAGAAACGTGCTCGTAACGAAGAGACGCCGGTAATTCGGTGGCCCGCGGACGAGCGTGTTCGCCGTCTCTTCGCTCTCGGTGTCGAGGATCCGCACGTCTCGAACGTTGAGACTGGCGCGATCACAGAGCCTCTCCACTCGATCAGCAGTGCCTCCCGTCGGTGTCGATGTCGAGCGAAGGACTGTGATGAGCCAGGGTGCGGCGTATAGCATCCCGAGCACGAGCGCTGCGAGTCCGATAGCGAGGGCGAGCGGTGAGGACTCGATCGAGCCCACTTGCAGGGGGATGAGTACCACAGAGAGAAGCGCACTTAACCCGATAACGTACCGCGTCATCTTCCAGATCGACGTACCGGTGGCGAGATCAACGTCACGCACGTCGCGGATGCCCCGAACTGTCGGGAGATACGAGATGATCCAGACACTGCCGGCTGCGAGAAATGTGACGAAATCCGTGAGAATCCCGGTCACAAGGTCCGGAGCGGCGGGCAGCGCCGTGAGGAAGGCAGCACCGACTCCGGTGAGGGCGAACACGGCGTAGGCGAGCAGTGTGTACGGGAAGAGGACAGCGGCATACAACAGCCGGTACTTCCCCACGGGATTTCTGAGCCGGCGAACGACAACGCTACCGATAGCGCCGAGCAAACCTCCGGCGATTGCGATCCCCACGAGCGCAGCAATCGCAGCACTGACCGAAGGTGGCGTCGTTTGGAGGGCAGCCATATTTGCGTGTTCCCGCAACACGCACTAAAATCATAGCGTAGCGAGTCGAACACCCGGATGAGGAACGAGTCGGTAGTTCACACACAGTTTTCATTCTCCCAGATTTATTTATATCCGCTGACCGAATCAAGATCGTATGCCCTCCATCACACGACAAAAGAACCTGACTCTGCTTATGGGGAGTAGCGGACGCCGAGCGACTGGCGGTACCGTAGCACGTTCGGCACGCAACGGCGCCCGATCCACTCGTGACCAGTCACCCGGAGACCGTTCAGGATGACCTCGAAATACCAACGCGGCTTCGAGATCACCCGTGACAGTCTCCGTATCTTCACTCAGCGACCGACGCTGCTGATCCTTCCGGCCCTGAGCCTCCTTGCAGTCGGGAGTGCCTTCGCCATCCTGGGAGTGATCGTCTTCGAGCAGGGGCTCGTCGCGTCGCTTCTCCTCAATGATCTCTACAAGTACAGTGCGTTGTTCTGTGCGATTGCGATCTCGTCGAGCGTAGCGACGTTTTTCAACGCTGCCGTGGTACACTGTGCGGCCCAGCTATTCGAGGGAAACTCGACATCGGTTCGGGGTGGTCTCGCCGCGGCGTGGCGCGCTCGCCGGCAGATCGCTCTGTGGGCAGGTACCGCCGCGACGCTCGGCACGGTCTTGTACATCCTCGACGAGAAATTCGGTGTGGTCGGGAGCCTGACGCGAGTGGTCTTCGATCTCGCGTGGGCGCTCCTGACGTTTTTCATCGTGCCGGTCATCGTCCTCGACGAGCGACGGAGCCTGCGTCGGCAACTCCGTCGGAGCGGGTCGCACTTCCGAGACACGTGGGGTGAAAGCGTCTCCGCCACGCTCGGCGTGAGCTTCGTCTTCTTGATCGTTGCGCTCCCCGGCATTGCGCTGGGGGCGGCTGGGTACTTCGTTCTCGATGGCGTGGTCGCCGTGGGCGCGCTCGTCGGTGGCGGCGGGATCGTCGTCGCTTCCATCGTGGGGTCGCAGACGGCATCCGCGGTCGTCCGGACCGCGCTGTACCGCTACGCGACGACGGGTAACCAAGTTGGTCCGTTCGAAGGTCGGGATCCGGATACGGTCTTTCCTGAGAACTGACGATGCCGATCTACGACCGGCGGCCCCCGTCGGAGTACGAGGCCGTCGATCGGTGGGACGGCGGGATCGGATGGCTCGCACGCCCGAACGAGACTGGTCGCCGGACGAGTCACGCCGTCGTCGGCGCGGACGGTGGCGTGTGGGTGATCGACCCGCTCGACGTGCCGGGGATCGACGAGGAACTCTCGGCACTTGGCGACGTGCGCGGCGTTCTCGTCTGTTCGAACTATCACGTCCGTGACGCCGACAGGTTCGCCGCGCGTCACGACGTACCGGTGTACTGCCCCTCGTGGCTTTCCCGCGCAGTATCCAAACTCGATTCTCCGACCGACTCGGAGACGGAGACGGTCGGCACTTCCGGATTCGAACTGCGTCGGTGCCGCCCGTTTCCGGGCTGGTCCGAAGCGGTTGCGTACCGCAAATCCGACGAGACGCTCTACGTCCCCGACGTACTCGGGACTACACCGTTGTTCACAGTCGGTGAAGAGCAACTCGGGATGTACCTCCTGTGTCGATTCTTTCCTCCCCGAGCCGTGTTCGATGGCCTCTCCCCAAACAGGATCCTCGTCGGACACGGAGCTGGCGTCTTCGAGAACGCCTCGACTGCCCTTGCGACGGCACTCGAGGGCGCACGTCGACGGTTGCCCGCAGCAATCCGCTTGAAGGATGGGAACAGCTCCGGGCGCTGACAGCGGCACTGGTGGACTGAGGAAGCATTCTCCTCGGAGAGAATAGCCAATACAAGCCCTAATATTGCTTAAATCTGGTTTTGATACTCCAGTCGTTCTAATACGTGACAGCAGTAAGTCGTAGACACAATGGTCCTCGTCTCCGCATTCAAAGACGGATACACTGCCCTCCGAGCAAATCCGATCCTGCTCGTCGCCGGCCTCCTCGTCGGGGGTGGAAGCCAACTCCAGTACGTCGAGCACCTGATTGACTCACCGTTGGTTTCGGCAGGCGCATCACTTGCGTGGCTGGTCGTTTTCCCGCTCGTACTCGGTGGCTTCCTCGGAACTGCCCGTGCCGCGGTCGAAGGGACAGACGCGTCGGTCTCCCAGTTCGTCACTGCCGCGCGGACGCATTATCTCCGACTTCTTCTCGGCACTGTGTTGTTCGTGCTTATCGTCCTCGGAACTGCCATCGGACTCGGACTCGTCGGGTTCATCCTCGGAATCGGATCGATGGCACTCGGTGCGATTCACGAGATGGCCGCTTTCGCCGCGGGTGTCGTCTCTCTCCTCCTCTGGCTGCTGTCCATCCTCGCCGTCATACTGTTCGTCCAGTTTTACGATGCCGCGATCGTCATCGAAGACCAGGGCGTTACGGATGCGTTCCGCAGAAGTGTTGGGCTCGTCCGCTCAAATCTCAAAAGCGTGGCCGGCTTCTCGCTGGCGTGGCTCGTCTTGTTGAACGCCTTCCTCATCCCCGAGTACCTGCTCCAATTGACACTGACAGACGCCGCTCCCGCTGACGTATTACCGGTCGATCTCGGTATTCCGATCGCCGTTCTACTCCCGATTGGAGTCGTCCTGTCGGCGGTTGGCTTCGCGTACTTCTATACGGTGTACACGGCGTACTACTTGCGCTTAATCGCTATCTCACCCATCACCACGGAATCAGCATAGTTACTCACTAACAACTACGTACAATGATTTCGAACTACCACTAATCAGAACAGATCCCACGACTCATCAACCCATTCAACACACCTATGCCACGACTCCTTCCGACCCAAACGGACGCGGCGGTCGAACGAAGTGATAACCCTGCTGTCCTGAGCCTCGACGACGATGCGACGAGAGACGTGATCGAAGCGCTGTCGTCGGAGACTGCCTACGAGATATTCCGGCTGCTCAACGAGACGCCGGCGACGCCGGCACGGATCGCTGAGCAACTCGATCAGAGCATACAGAACGTTCACTATCACCTGTCGAACCTCGAATCGGCTGGCGTGATCGAGGTCACCGACACGTGCTATTCGGAGAAAGGACGCGAAATGAGTGTGTTCGTCGTCTCTGAAGATCCGACGCTGCTCTTCCTTGGCACCGAGGATGACCGACCGAGTCTCAAACGCGCGTTCAAATCCTTCGCGTCTCTGCTTGGCCCTCCATCGATTCTGCTTGCCGCCGGCGAGTCCATCTCACAATTCGTTACAGGCGAATGAGCGAACACACCGACTCAGCGACCCGAAAGGCTTCGACAATCGACGACATAATCACGTTCGACGTGGCCCCGACGATCAGAGCCCGAGACGACATCGATGGATGTGGCTGTCTCGAATGTCGAAACATCGAGACGACCACCACTAATCGGACCGTTCTTGACGCACTCGTCTGGTCTGTTCACCTGTTTCGATCCTACCCATCGATCGTCGCCTTCACAGGCGTGATCATCCTCTCCAACCGGCTCCTCGAAACGGATGCCGTCACTGTGCTCCCGACGCCCGCAGTCGGCGTGGTCGAAGCTGTGACGGCGTTCGCATTCATCATCTCAATTCGTGCCTACGTGGGAACGATCGTGGCCGGAGAACTGACCGACAACCCCGTCACGATACGTGAGGGGCTACATCGAAGCATCGCTCGAACGCCGGCGTTAGTCGGCGTCGTCCTTCTCGTCGTGTTTTCCGTGATGACGATTCCGTTCTTCGTGTCCCTGCCACTCTTCGTTCTGGTCGGCGTTATCCCGGGTACGCCAGTGGAGCTGGTTAGTTTCCCCGTCGCGGCGGCAGTCGGTGGGATCGTCTTCGCCGTGCCGTTTCTCTTTCTCCTCTTCAAGTTCTGGTTCGCACCAGAAGCCTGTGTCATCGGGCAGTACGGCCCCATCGAATCACTGTGGGTTAGCTGGCGTATCACGACGAACTACCGCGGGAAGTTCCTGCTCATCGTCGTAATCGCAACTGGTAGTGCACTCAGTCTCTATCTCCCAACAATTCTTCCCGAAGTGGGTACGGAACTGACTCTGATGCAACCCGCTCTACGTGTGATCTCATCAAGTGTCGGTGAACTGCTCTCGATCGTGTGGGCAAGCGCGTACGCACACACGTACGTCCAGGGCGTCGTTTCGTGAACCGGGACTCGTGCTTGGAATTCAGTTCCCTTGGATCGCATCGATAACGATCGCGGCGATCACGATCGGTTCTGTCGGGACTGAACTCGTGTCAGTGAGCGTGATCTCGTACTGATCGAAGTCGAATAGAGCGAACTCGCCCTCGATAGAACCGACTGAACCACCCTCTGAATCGGCTATCTCGTACTTGTGAGCGATGCCTTGACCGACCGGCAGGAGTTTCCGTGCGAGGGTGAATAATGCGCCACGAGAGGAGATCGTGGCAAGCAGCGACCGGTCGTCGGGGTCGCGGAGCCGCCACGTGTCTTGCAACAGCGAGAGGTCGTTATCGAAGATAAGGAGATCCTCGTCGGTACGGCTGTCCGTGAGGAGATAATCGCCGGCGATGTCCCACGTGTCGATGGCCTTCACGTGACAGATCTCAGTTCCGTCGGCGTCGACGAACGGGAACTCGTCTTTTTCCTCGTACATCTGGTACGTGGTACGAAAGATCGTGTCGCCAGCAACGTTCCTCGCTTCGTACTCGGGCCGAAAGTTCGTATCGCGGCCAGTCTGCTCGACAGTATATTGGCTTCCGGAAAGGTCGACTGCGGAGGGTTCATACTGTTGGAGGGCCGTCATCATTCGATATTCTGGACCATAACAAAAGTAACTACTGCCTGGGCTTTGTTGAACTTTTCTTACTGCGTTGCATTGTGCTAAGACTCCTGATTTGGGTTGAATTCGTGAAAATTGGGGCAAAGAGAGGGTCTATCTCGATTCTCTGGTGATCTATGCACCGAACGATAGTCGCTCGCTCGTTTCGAAACGCTTGGGCGAACAGTGTGACAACCACTCTCTGTGATTTGTGCCCTCCACTAACGATGACATCGCCATTCAGACGACTGATCTCCGGAAGACCTACAGGTCCGAGGTGGCCCTTGATAGCCTTTCACTTGCAATCTCCACAGGAACCGTTTATGAGTTTCTCGGCCCGAGCGCGGGAAAAACGACGGCGATGCGGCTCCTCACCGGCCTTACACAGCTAACGAGTGGATCTGTCCGTGTCTGTCGTATCGACGTAGCTGACCGGCGTGCCCTCGCTCCACACACCGGCTACCTCCCCGAAACGCCGCCGCTGTACGAGGATTTCAGCGCCCGTGAACAACTTGAGTACGTTGCCGATCTCCGCGATGTCCCGCAGGATGTCGCCCGCGAACGAATCGACGAGTACCTTGACCGGTTTGATTTGATTGACGACGCCGACAAACGAATCAAAGCGTACTCCAAGGGAATGCAGCAGAAAACCGCGTTCATCCAGAGCGTCCTGCACGATCCGGATGTCCTGTTCCTCGATGAGCCGACATCAGGGCTCGATCCACGCGCGGCCCGCATCATTCGGGAGTCCATCACCGCCTTTGCCGATCGGGGGACGACCGTGTTCCTCTCGACACATATCCTCCCTGTCGTCGAAGCCGTTGCCGATGAGGTCGGCGTGTTGTTCGACGGGAGACTCGTTACAGAGGGGACACCCACAGAGGTGCAGGAACGTGCGGAGACAGGTGAGAGCGGATCGTTGGAAGATGCGTTCCTCGCTGTCACCAGCGAGCACGAAACACGAGCACCCCCCGTGGAAGAATGAGTCTGCAACGCGACGTTCGTCACGGGGTCCGAATCGGCCGAGCGGAGTTCGTTCGGAGCCTCCGAGGGTACCTCGGGAATACGCGTCGACCTGTCGGGTTGGGGGATTGCTGTGTTGTTCTTCGGCGGGAGCCTGCTGTTTGCACTCCCGACCGCGTACCTGCTCGGTCGAACTGCACGCTCCGTCACTGCGATTCCATTCTTCGGGCCTGTTGCGAGCGCTGTCCCTGTTGTGCTTGTCCTGTTAGCAGTGCTCAGAACACTGGAACGGATCGGCAGCATCGAAGCTGAAGCCCTCGTCTTGACGACAGTCCACCCACGTGCGGTGGTCCTCGGGCTCATCACCGCGGAGATCGGACGGCTTCTCCTGTGGTTCGGGCTTCCCCTCGGGGCGTTTGCCGCCGCGTTCGCGCTGGGATTAGAGGCACCGACACTCGTCGTCACGGGCGGGCTTGTCGCGCTGCCACTCATCTGCTGTGCTGCCGTCTGGGGATACGCTGGTGGGCTCGGTATCCTGCGACTCCTCCGACATCTCCCTGTTGTGCGTCGCCTCCTGAAGGTGGGCGGCGTTCTCGTAATGGTAGGGCTCGTGGTCGCCTCGCAGTTCGTCGGGCAGTATATCGTCGAGGCGGACCGCTGGATACAGTGGCTGCTCTTGGTAGCGACGTACGACCCGCTCATCGAGTACGTTGCACTCGCCTTCACCGGAACCCCACTCGCACGCCCGGCGTCGATCCGTTCGATAGCGGTTCTCGGTGCGATGGTTGTATTGACACCGATTGGACTCGCAGTCGCCACCAAACAGGCATCCACCCTCTGGTTGACGGACGCACCGGCTGGGAACACGTCGAACTATAGTAGCGTTTGCAAGTTTTTACATACTCGATCGCACGACTGCGTGCGATCGGATATGCAATCAGTTGCAAACGCTACTATAGGTACGCAAATCAAACGGCGGCTTCACTGCGCCGCTGCCGTTCGCGTGGACCAACGCGGGTCGAATCGCGTGGAGTGTTCTTGTACGTACTCGTCGACGCCCACAGGAACTAAGCCACCTTGTGATGATCGTCTTTTTCATCGGTCCGGTTGGAACGACCGTCGTTCAGTCGTCAGGTGATGCAATCGGCGTTCTCATCGCGGGGACAGGGGTCGGTCTCGGGACGTTCCTCGCGGGAGCGACTTTCGGATTGAACCCGCTCGGGGACGACCGCCCCCAGTTACCGCTCCTGTTGCTTACCACAACCTCGCCACGAGCTCTCGTCCGCGGGCGGTTGCTCGCCGGCATTGCCGTTGGTCTCCCGATTGCCGTTCTCATTCCGCTTGCGTCGGTCGGTCTCGGAACATCGGTGCTGCGAGCTCTGGCCTTCGCAGGGGTCGGGGTTGGGACCTGTCTTGCCGCGGCGATGTTCGCGCTCGGCATCGGTGCAGCGTACCCGATCTACGAGGAGCGCGAGTTCTGGGGTACCGAAACGGTCGTTCCATCGACGCTCGTGATGATCGGGTACCTATTTATTGTCGGTGGGGGCACGGTTCTCGGACTATTGGTGACCTGGTTTGCAGTCACTGGCAATCTCGTCTTGACGCCCGTCTTCCTCGTGGGCTTCGGGATATACCTCTTGTTGACGGTAGGAGTGCCGTATGGAGCGTACTACTACGCAATTCGACGATATCGACGCTATACGTTCGATTAATTGCCTCGTTAACAGGTAATCGAGGCTTGAGGCTTTCCTTCACACTCCACTAACACGACCCACAGAGCAGTCACATACGAGGTTTCGATTCACCCAGACCGCGCGCGGCTGACGGTGGATGTTTGCGCGGTGTTCTACATAGTAACATAGAAAGAACGGGGGGACGGTGATTACAGTGACCGATCCCGGGACGATCTCTTCAGCCGTTTTCAACGTTAGCCTAGCCTCTGAGCGCCTCCACCGGAAGGTCGTTCGCTGCCTTCCACGCGGGGTACAGCCCGCTCAAAACGCTCGCGGTCACAGCGAACCCGAATCCGTACCCGAGATACCGAAGACTGGCCCACTCGAATACCAGGGTCGGATCGCCCGCGAGTACCTCGAAGATCACGAGACCGGTGCCGAGCGAGGCCGCGGCTCCGACCACGCCACCGATCACACCGAGGAACGCCGCCTCCGCCAGGATCATCCGGAGTACTTCTCCCCGGCGGATCCCCACCGCACGAAGGACGCCGATCTCCCCGCGACGTTCGATCGTACTCATCAACATCACGTTGAGGATGGCGACGCTAGCAACGACAAGCGAGATCGCTCCGATCCCGAGAAGCGCGAGGTTGAGTGTGTTGAAGAAGGAGTTCACGTTCTCCTGGACGCCCGCGAAATTCGTGAACGACAGCTCCTCCTCGTCACCCTCGTTAAACCGAGCTTCGAGCGACGACACGATCTCCTGGGCGTCGTCGCCGTCCGTGGCGACGATGGTCACCGAATCGTAGTGTTCCTGCTCGTCAAGCGCCGAGATCGGAACCACGAGTTCGCTCCCGCCGCCGAACCCGCCCTCGGACTCGATGATCCCTTGCACGCGGTAGAGCCGCCCGTCGTACGTCACTGGATCGCCGAGTTCGATCCCTAGCCGCCGCGCGGTCCCGTTTGTGAGGAGCGCACCGGATCGCAACCGTTCCGGGGAGTCGCCGGCGGAGACAGTGTACAGCGCGTCGGCATTCGTTACCCCGGTCACACTCACGAACGTCTCCTCACCGTCACGCGAGGACAACGTCGTACTATTAGTTTTCTCGGGGACGACAGGGGCGTCGGCAACGACGCTTCGGATCGCTTCGACTTGCTCGTCGGTCACACCGTCGGTATCGCTGTCCGCTCCCGATCTGATGGTCACCTCGTTGGCGAGGCTACCGAGATCGGTTGTCGCCTGCTGTTGGAGCGCGACGCCGGCGATTCCTAGCGACGCAATGGCGACGACTCCGATCACGATCCCGAGGGTTGCAAGAGCGGTTCGAACTCTGTTCCGGCCGAGGTTGCGCCACGCCATCCCGAGGCTCGGGAACCGCCACACTAGGTCGGTGATCCGGCTCACTGGATCACCCCGTCCACGAGCCGCACCACCCGGTCAGCGTATTCAACCAACTGTTCGTCGTGAGTCACGGCTACAATAGCGATATTCTCGTCCTCTTTGAGTCGGGTGAGTTCGTCGAGGATCGTCCGGCCGGTGTCCTGATCCAGGTTCCCAGTCGGCTCATCAGCCAGTAGGATGTCGGGCTCGTTGACCAGTGCTCGAGCGATGGCGACTCGCTGTTTCTGTCCGCCCGACAGTTCCTCTGGGGTGTGTTCGAGCCGGTCGCCGAGGCCGACCCGACGGAGCAGGTCGACCGCGCGGTCCGAGCGGTCCCGGGTGGTGTCCCACATCGAGGGGAGTTCCACGTTCTCCACCGCGGTGAGCATCGGCAGCAGGTGAAACGCTTGGAACACGAACCCGATCTCCGAGCGGCGCTCCTCGGTGAGTTCGTCCTCTGAAAAGTCGGTCACGTCGCGGCCGTCGAGTCGGACGGCTCCCTCTGACGGCGTATCCAACAGCCCGACCAGGTTCAGCATCGTGCTCTTCCCGGAGCCGGAGGGGCCTATCACCGTGACCATCTCGCCGCGGTCGGCCTCGAAGTCGACGCCGGCGAGCGCTTCGATCACCTCTCCGCCGGTGTGGTACCGCTTGACGGCGTCTTCAAGCGCGATGACCGTCATTGGCTGCGCCATCGGAGGACCGCGACGCCGAACACGATACCGGCCACCACGACGACACCACCGACGAGTGGAAGCGGCGGCCCGTCAGAACCGTCGGGTCTGGGCGCAGCCGCGTCATCGCCGGGCGGGGAGTCTCCGTCGGGCGCCGCGCCGACGGCCGCCAGGTCGACCCGCTGGGTGGTCGTCACGCGTTCGTTATCCACGATGTACGTGATCTCGACCGGGACCGACGACACGTTCGAGTCAGTTTGTGCGGTGAGCTCGAAGGTGGCGAACTCGCTGGCTTCGACAGCCCCGACGAAGTACTCGCCCGACGGGTGTGCGGGACGCACATCGTCGGCGTCACCGATCCGGACCAGTACCGAGTCGGCGTCGGTGCTGCCGAGGTTGGCGGCGTCACCCTGGATTGTCACCCCGGTGCCGGCCTGCGAGGCCTCGATGGCCGTGAGCCGGATCTCGCCGGGAACCTTCGTCTCCTCGTCGATGTCGACCGTGAGCGACGTGTTGTGGCTGTCGCCCGCAGCGGTGTACGTCGCGGTGAACTCTATGGTGTCCGAACCGACATCGCCGGTGTCGAACGCGGTGGTCCGGCTGGATTCCGGGGGCACGTCGTACACGAAGTTCCGGTCGAGGACCTCGCCGTCGACGGCGGCGGTGATCTCGACATCGGAGAGGTTGGTGTTGCCGAAGTTCGTGATCGAGACCTCGGTCGTTCCGGACGCGTTTTGCGATGTCGTCGCCGACAGGTCCGCTTTCACCGTCGGTTCGGACACGTCGACATAGACCGGGTAGGTGTAGGAGTGGTAGTCGCCGTCACCGTCCTGCACCACCAGGTTGAGGTCGAGCCGTTTCTCGCCGGGGTTCTCGAACGTCGTCGAGATCGGTACTGAGAGGGAACCGCCCGGAGCGACCGATCCGACGTCCTCTACCCGCGCGAAGTCGTCGGTCGTCCGCGGGGTCCGGACGTAGAGGTCCCGGATGTCGACGGTCGTATCGCTGTTTTCTAGGTTCGAGATCGTCGCCTCGATTGTGACTTGTTCGCCGGTGTTTGGATCGTCGGGTGTCACCGTCACCGACGACAGCTGTACAGCCGGGTTCGCGGCCGACACCGCGACGGCACCCGTGCCTCCGATCAGTACAAGGAGGGTAACGAACAGTCGTGGAAGAGGGGACCAACGCATCGGCAGCGATTAGGGGCTTCCTGTAGTAGATACTACCGGTTTGAGATCCCGAGCGCGACCAATCACGCGAGGCCATACCCCATATCGAGGATGGCATCTGGAAAGCCGAGCAACGCAGGGATGATCATACAGGTTCGTCCTCTGAGGGTCGTGTTTAGTTAAGGATGAAGAGTGAGGCGGTGTGATCTTGTGGTGGTCTATGCCAAAAAACAACCGCCTCAACGGATGTACAGACTGGATTGATTTGGATTTTGTGGAACGACAGCGGACACCCGAGCGTGCGACGAAGCTCGGTATTCAACTGCAGTTAGCGGGTCTCTCGCTGTCGAATACCGTCTCTCTCCTCGAAGAGTTGGGTGTCGAGCGATCTCGCAAGGCAATCCACGATTGGGTACAAAAGGCCGAGTTACAGCCCACAGAAGGCCGAAACCCGAATCACGTTGCGGTTGACGAAACTGTGATTCGAATCAACGATCAGCAATTCTGGCTGTACGCTGCAGTTGATCCCGACACAAACGACCTGTTACATCTTCGCCTATTTTCAACGACAACGACCGCATTAACCGAGATCTTTCTCCGAGAACTTCGCCAGAAACACGATGTCGAATCTGCCGTGTTTCTGGTCGATGGCGCTCAACACTTCCAAACTGCGCTGGCCAGAGTTGGGCTACGATTTCAAATTGAACGAAATGGAAATCGGAACACCATCGAACGAATCTTTCGCGAATTTAAGCGCAGAACATCCTCCTTCTCAAACTGTTTCAGCCAGCCTGAAACTGCCGAAAATTGGCTCCAAGCATTTGCTACCTGGCTCAATGCTCCAAACTAAACACGACCGTTTTGTCACACTCGCGTTTATTCTCACGTGGTGGATAACCATCCCAGTCGGCTGCCTCGCAGGAGCCGTGTATACGAATGTGACCGAAAACGCTGTGAACGCCACTTGAACGGTTCGCGAGCAGTTGTACCCTTAGCGGTGGTGACCGTTGCTGGTCAAAGTAATTGGTTGAAGCCCGGGATATTTTATTGAAGGTCGTTGTTTCTCCGGTATGGGAAACGATAAGCAAGAATCCGAGACCGAAGCGGAATCGGCAGACGATGAGACGGAACGTGAAGGAGAGCGGATAATGAGTCGAGCAGACGCTGCGGGAGTTCTCCGTGAAGTCGCTGCTGGTGTCGAGAATGGGAGAATTGATATTGACGGAGACAACGGCTTCACAGTGGCAGTTCCAGAACGGTTTGAACTGGAAGTTGAGTACGAGGTCACCGAGGACGAGGCCGAATTTGATGTTGAACTTGAATGGCAGATGGAAGAAGGCGAACCGGTATCCGTAGAAGAATCTCCCGAGTGACTGCCTTTACGGCAGGTAAACACAACCGCAGCAATAGCAAGAACATTCGATGAGTGACACCAGTCCGTCTATGACCTTGATTGGCAGTCCATATGACTTACCCCCGCTGAGTACGGAACCCTAATCAGAACCTTCAGATGGACTCCAGAATCTCTCTTTCTCCTCAGTCAGAAGAATTTGCTGGTGCGCCCATAGTCTCCTGTACTGCCTGTGAAGCTGCACTGCAGTCACCAGATCAGCAGCACCTCTCGTTTTTGCTTCTTGATCAATATACAATCCCAGTGGTTGGGTGTGATGAGCATCGAGAAGAGTTTACCACTAGCTGTGGGTATACGACCGATGAAAGCGCAGATCTCGTTGAGCATCGACCCGCTGGGGGAACTGGATGTCCGAGTTGTCATCTCGCTCCCTATAATCTACAGCAGCCCGCCGTTCCGGTGGGAACCGGCGCTGTGAACATCCTCGCCTGTCCCGAGCATCAATCGGAGATCATCAGTCGCTTCCAGGCCGGGCTCGAAACCCGGCAACAGCTTACAACATCTCTTGATACAGGGAACTCGTAGCCCAACGATCCTATACAAGCCGCTGTTTGATGCGTACATTCGCACCCATTATAGTAGCGTTTGCAACTGATTACTCATCCGATCGCACGCTGTCGTGCGATCGTGTGAGCGAAGACTTGCAAACGCTACTATAATTCTAACGACTAGGCCGTGGTGAATCGCCAGACGTAGCGTGATTTCACGGTTTCACCGCCTGCTTGATGTTGTGAACTGCACACATCAGGACGAGTTCACGAAATTCACCGTACCAAGATCGCGCACGCACGGCGTCGCCGAGCGTGCGCTTGATCGTCGAGAGGACCGTCTCACACATCGCTCGTTGGCGATAGCGAGGCCCATCGATCCGCGCGTTATGCGCGTGATCGATGGGCCGGAACTCACGATGTTTGATCAGCGGTCTCACACCCTCTTCGCGGAGTTTCTCGCGTAATTCCATCCAATCGTAGCCCTTGTCCGCAGCGAGGCTGGCGAGGTCGCCCGCGTTGCGGCGGGCGACCTGCCAGCCGAGCTGTGTGTCGTGACGTTTCTCGGTCGTACAGTGAACATCCAGAATTGCTTGAGTTTCTGTATCGACGAGAGCAGTTGTTTTGAGCGTCTGAACACGGTAATTCGTCCGGCGGCAGTAGTGCTTGCTGGCGTTTTCGCGGTCGAAAAACGTCGCATCGATTGCGGCGTGACCGCTCGGGTCGTGCAGCTGCGCCGAGAGGCGCAGCAGCACTCGCCAGAGTGCTGTCTTGATCCTGTCAAACCACTTCACTAGCGTCGAGTGATGCGGGAGATCGGCCGCGTCAAGGCCGATCTTCCCGAGTATTTGTGGCATCTCGCTCAGCAGATCTAACGTCTCTCGGTAGGACTTCTCCAAGTAAACTCGAAGACAATGGAGCGATACGACAGCGTAGTCGGCGAAGCCGCCACCCCCTTCCGGGGCGGCGACTTCGCCTCGGCCACCGACAGCATTTTTAGCTAACTGAACCGCTTTGTTCGTGAAGCGGGAAATCTTCGACATAGGCATCGGCGGTTTCCCGCTTCATTCCACTAGTTCTGACGGTCGAGGCCGACGCTGTCTAGCGATTCACCAGAGTCAACGACTACTATAGTGGGACGGTGACCGAGTGGATCTGGAAGGGGCCCGCGCACGGTCGTACGTCTGCTGTCGACGTCGGATCAGAACGTCAAGCCCAGTTTGAGATCACGAATCAAAGGGAAAAGCCGCTACTTGTTCGGTTTGTCGCTATCTCCGGTGACGTTCCCATTCCGACGGTTGATCCACAGCAAGAATCGTTCGACATTTCGGCCCTTGGGTTTGACCCGGGAGTAGTAGGAACCGGGTCGAACCGTCCGCAATCTCTGAATCGTTCGGACTTAGTCATTCCAATAGGGGAAACGTCACCGTTCGAGACAACGTATACACCATTTGCAGTTCCTGAAGATAGCAACGCCAGGTGGGCCGGGACGGCTCGAACCGGAGAAATCACAATTGTATATGGGTCTGGTAGGAGCGCGAAATGCGGTTTTACCTACCGTCTTAGCGGTCAATAGAGGGTGTCATAGAACTATTCGAAAGGGTTCTTTTCACATCGTTGAGTCTACATTACCACTCAGAACGAACGTGCGAGTTGAGCATCCGCGAGCGAACGTAGTGAGCGAGCGGTTCACCAACGGAGCCGCCTTTGGCGGCGAAGTCGGGTGTTTTTGGTCCAGATTTTCACAAGGAGTGGTCGCGCGCAGCGCGACCCGACGCAGCAAAAAGGTGGGCTGTAGTGAGCGATTCCTGTGTGGGTGTGGGAAGTCTTCTATGACACCCTTTGTAAGAGTTAAACGGCTCTCGAAGCAATCGGACCTTCTTAATCGATCCCGAACCTCGGTGGACCTGTATGCCCTCCAGTGCTTCGCTGAACGATCGCGTACCGGGATCGACAACCACGCTGCTCGGCCCTGCGGAGGTGGCGGATGCGTAGCCGCAGCGGATCGCTCCTGCTCGCGGTGGTGCTCCTCTCGGCAACACTCGCGCCGGCCGTGCTCGCGATGCCGGTCGCGGGTGAGCCGACGGTGACTGTCGATCACGACGGCGAGGAGCTGACGGTCGCAAACGGCTCTGCGCAGGTGGTACGCGGGACGGCCACCGCGCCGGCCGGCACCGAGATACTGGTGCGGGTTCGCTCGACGAGTGAGACGACGCCCGCCTTTCTCAAAACCGCGAGCGGGGTCGTTACCGAAAACGGAACGTGGGCCGTCGCCTTCGACTTCGGCTCTCAAGACGCAGGTGACTCGTTTACGCTGACGGCCCGATTCGAGAACGGGTCCGCGGAAACCGAGGTTCCGGGCGAAATCGTCGCCTGCGGCGGGGACTGTGCGGGAACGACCCCGAGCGGCACGCCCACGCCGATTCCGGAACAGACGACGACGCCGACGCAAACTGACGGCCCCGCCGCGCCGGTAGCGTTCGGCGAGAACATCTTCCTGGTCGACCGGGGCGGCGTCGCCGCGATTCCGATCGCCTTCGAGGGTGAGGGCGACAGCACCGACGAGGCCGTTGTCGTGCTCGGCGACGAAACCGACTTGAACTACGAGCTTGAAGCGGTCGTCCGCGACGAAGACGGCGACGGTCAGGCGGTCCTCTACGTCGACACCTCGTTGGCGGGACGCGGCGGCGACAGCCTCAGCACTTCCGGCGGCGACGCGGTCGAACTCCACGCGGAGACAGATCTCGACTCGGCGCTTTCCCCCGCCGATTACGACGTCTCGCTGTACGCCGGAGCCACACGAGGCGACGATCCCGTCGACGTCGGCACCCTCGTCGTCCAGTCACCGACGACGCGCACGCCGACCGCCGAAACGACTGCCGCGCCGACCGGCGGAACCGGAACCGCGGGGACCGGGCTTGGGTCGCTGGCAATCGGCGGCCTCCTGAGTGGCGCCTTCATCGTCGCCGGGGCAGTCCTGGCCGCGGTTCTCGTGAAACGGTAGCGGGACCGTTTTCCACCGCTGCTGTCGTCGGCCCGCCGAAACGCTCGCGATTAGTGCGTGTGGACCTCGACCGGGAAGTCGCGTTCGCCGGCTTCGATCGGGACCTCGAGCCAGTTCGACGGCGGGACCAGCGGACACTCGTAGGCGGGGTTGTACGCGCAGGTCGGGTTGTAAGCGCGGTTGAGATCGAGGATCCACGTTCCGTCCGCCGTGCGATGTTCCTCGGGCTCGAGGTCGATATACCGGCCGGCACCGTACGTCTCGTCACCGCTGGTCGCATCGCGGAACGGGACCCAGAGCCGGTCGCTTCCGTCCGTCGGCTCGAAGGCGTCGAGCGACACCTCCGTGCCCTCGACCTCGAATCGGAACTGCCCAACTCGCCGGTACGTTTGTTCCCCCTCGGCGGTCGTCTCGACTGTGACGGTCTCGGCGTCGTCGTATCGGTCGAGTTCGAGCTCGAACCGATAGGCGGTGTCTACCTCGTAGTACTCGAGCCCGGGGAAGGCCTCTCCCCGGAAGTCCGGTGGGATCGGCGACCGATGGTGTTCTCGGAAGTATCGTTCCTTCTGCTCGCGGTCCTGCTCGATGGCCTCGCGCCAATTGTCGTTGCGTGTCATACTGTCTATATGGGCTGCAAATGGAGCATGGCAGCTGAAACGAGTTCAGTGCACACGCTCTCTGCTTTCGTCGCTCCACCTCGGTATTGTTCATTGTACACAAAAACACTTGTGCGGTCGGAATATTCCACCGAGGACCGGAAGGCGCGATAGATCCACAGGACCTTATTCGACCTGTCGTCGCCTTAGTGACTGGTTATGAGCACTGCACCGTCGATTGACCCCTCGATGTGCGACGGCAGCGGCGGCGGGATAACGGGCGGGAAGCGCCCCAATAGTGGCGCCTCTCCACGTCTTCACCTTCACGAGTGGATGCTCAGGACCGATCGCATCGGTAACGGGTTGCAAACGCTACTATAATACGTTCATATCCCGAACCAGCGGTATGGAATATCGGTACGCCGGCGACGCCCACGAACGACTGTCCGCGTCGTATGCTGACGACGAGGAGCCGTTTCCGACGAGCGTGAGCGCGTGTTTCCCCGATCGCGAACACCGGCGCGACGAGATTACCCTGTTGCAGGAGCTGTTTTTCCCGACCTGCTGGAACGCACCGACGCTGGTTCGGGACGAACTGGCCGTGCTCGATCACCTCGACGAGTTAGGGAGCCTGTTCAAAGCCGGGATCTGTCCGTACATCGACGGCCGCCCGGACGAGATCGTCGCGGCCGTCCTCGACAGTTTGCCTCGAATTCGCCGGTTGCTCAAGCGAGACGTCGAAGCCGCGTACAAGGGCGACCCCGCGGCGAAGACATATATGGAGATCATCCGCTCGTATCCGGGCTTTCTGGCGATTCAGATCCAGCGCGTCGCTCACGTCCTGTACGACATCGGCGCCGAGGAGTACGCCCGCGAACTCACCGAGTACGGAAAGACGGAGACCGGAATCGACATCCACCCGGGGGCGGAGATCGGCAAGTACTTTTTTATCGACCACGGGACCGGCGTCGTCATCGGCGAGACCGCGACCGTCGGGGAGTGGGTGAGACTCTATCAGGACGTCACACTGGGCGCGCTGCATTTCGAGGAGGAGGAAGGCGAGGAACACGCCCTTAAGAAAGGCTACCAGCGGCATCCGACGATCGGCGACCACGTCGTCATCGGCGCCGGCACGAAGGTACTCGGCGATATCTCGGTGGGCGATCACACGAGCATCGGCGCGAACTCCTGGATCACGGAGGACATCCCCGATCACTCGAAGGTGTACGTCAAGGATCATCCGACGCAGGAACTGAAACGGTACGAGTGACGACGGATCTCGGAGACGACCTCGACTTCCCGAAGAGTGGGCCGAGACCGACTCTTACCCGGGCGGACGCATCCACGACCGACGACGCCGGAGACGATACTGTCTGCTGGACGTCTGTGAAGCACTTTGCGACCCCAGAGTCGCGAATATCTTGAAATAGGGACAGCCGACAGTAGAAAAGACGAAATCCCCCGTCGCCGTGCATATCGATATGGCGACCGAGTCCACGTTAGTCCGCGATGTAATGTCCAGGAACCTTGTAACGATCAGCCCGCAGACGACAATCGTCGAGGCGTCGAAACGGATGCGCGAGGAGAACATCAACGCTCTGCTCGTTCCGACGACGGAGATTGCCATCGTGACGAGTACGGACGTGCTCGACGCCGTCGCCCGGGAACTGGACCCCGCGGAGACCACCGTCTCGGAGGTGATGACCAGATCGGTCGAGACGGTCCCGCCGTCGCTCAGACTCACCGAGGCGGCCGCGATGATGGAGAACTTCGGCTTTAGCCACCTCCCCGTCGTCGACGACGACCTGATCGGGATGGTCTCCTCGACCGACATCACCGCGGAACTCTCCTGAAGGGGCGTCGCATCACGCCCGAAACATACGATTCAAATTCTTTCGGACGCTCTCTACAGTATGAACCTCGTAGACGCGTTCGACGCCGGTTCGGGTACGACCTGCGTGGTCGGGGCCGGCGGCAAGAAGACCACGATGGCAGCACTCGCCGCACGCCTGGAACGGGCAGTGGTGACCGCCACCGTCCGGATTCCCATCTTCGACGAGTGGGTGGCGCGCGTCGAAGTTACCGAGGAGCCGGCAGCAATCGTCGAATCGGCCCTGACTGAGCCGGCACAGCCAGCGGCCAGCGACGGGAACGATTCGGCCCGGTGGCCCCTCGGCGTCGTCCCCGCACGGGAGGAGAAACGCGACGACCGATACCTGGGGTACGATCCCACGGTGGTCGATCGACTCGCGCCGCTCGACCTTCCCGTGCTCGTGAAGGCCGACGGCGCGCGGATGCGACGCTTCAAGGCACCCTCCGAAAAGGAACCACAGCTACCGTCGACGGCGGACACCGTGATCCCGATCGCGAGCGTCCACGTCGTCGGTGAGCCGCTCTCCGAGGAACTGGTCCATCGGGTCGACCACGTTGCAGACCTGACAGGGCTGAATCCGGGCGAAGAGATCCGTCCGGCGGACGTCGCCGCGGTGCTCGCAAGCGAATCGGGGGGTCGCAAGGGCGTGCCAGCGGGCGCGCAGACGATTCCACTCCTGAATATGGTGGACAACGCGGAGTTGGAAGCGACTGCCCGGGAGATCGCGGTCGAGATCCACGAGCGGGTCGACGTCCCGCGCGTCGTTCTCGCGGAGATGCGCGCCGACGATCCGATCGTCGACGTCGTCTGATTTACTCGTATTCCTCAGCCGCCAGAAGCCGCGCCGCGGCGGCCTCCAGTTCCTCTTGGGTGTTGATGTTCTCGAACGTCTCCATCGAGGTCACTCGCTCGATCTCCTCGCGGTCGACGACGACCCGGTCGAGGTCGGATAGCGGTTCGATGATCTTCCGGTCGCCGCGATCGAGCGCGCGTCGACAGGCGGCGGCCATCGGCGCCGCTCGGTAGACTGCCTGCGTCGTCTGGTACCACTCGTCGGGACGCGGGACGGCGGCGTCGTGACCCGCAGCGCGGTCGAACAGGTGTTCGACGAACGCGGGGTCAACGAAGGGCATATCGCAGGCGATGACGAGGGCGTACTCGGCACTGGCACTTTCCAACCCGTATCTGATACCCGCCATCGGCCCCTCGTCCGGCGTCCGATCGAGCGCAAACGACGGGTCGAAGCCGCTCCCCGCGAGCGCATCGTTGATCAGATCGACCTGGTCCTCGCGACAGTTGACCACCAGTTCGTCGACGACAGTGCCGATCCGGTCCGTCACACGGCGGATCATCGGCGTTCCAGCCAGATCCGCCACCACCTTGTCGCGGTCGCCGAACCGGGTCGAGCGACCGCCCGCGAGCACGACTCCTGCTGGCATACAACTCAGTAGTCGGGGGATCACAAAGAACGTGGCGAGTCGCAACCGTGGGCGTTCACTCAGCAGCTGCGCTTTGCGGTTGATCGTTCACGACCCACGTGCAGGGCGGAGCGCATATATCCCATGAGGGTGTCGGTGAAACTGATGCGGGAGGACGAACTGGCGTCTGCCGTGGTCGAGCACTTCGAGGCGGCCTTCAAGGATCCCGACGTCGGGCTCGAAGAGCCGTACGACTACTACGGCAACCGCGGTGCCGTCGACGTGTACGCGCGAACCCAACCACCCGAGCGCGTCGCGTATTTGGTCGAACTGAAAGCCGATCCCGCAGTCAGGATGGCCGGCGGCGCAAACGACATCATCCGGCAGTACCGCCGGATGGAGCGGTATTTCTACGCCGACGACGAGCACGACCTCCGAACGCGACTCGCCCGTGACGGTCCCGGTTTGCATCTGCTTTTGCTCTTTGCCCCCACGGCCCGTTGCGTCGAACACGTCTTCGAGTACCGGCACCTCTACGGGTCGATCGAGCCGGAACTGTCCGTCGACGGCGTCGACGCCGTCCGGAAGGTCGCCTTTCTCGTCAACCTCGAAGACGCATCGACGGGGGGACTGGGCTTTCTCTCGGTCAACGGCGATATCGAAATCGACTCCGGGGCCTTCCGGCAGGCCGTTCCCGCGGACTCCAGGTTGGCCGAGGCGCTCTCGGCGGCTGACGTCAGTTTCGACGAGTGAGACGGGTCAGTCAATAACCAGCAGTCACCACGCACGCTCTAGCACGCCGACGATCTCCTCGACGCTGGGATCGAGGCCTTCGGGCGCGACAGCCAGCAGCCTGTCGTCGTGGATCGCCTCGGCGACCGCCGGGAACTCTCGCTGGTCGACTGCGTCGAGGTCGCGGAGGCGGCGCGGGAGGCCGAGATCGTCGCGCACGGCCGCCACGGCGTCGATCACGCGCTCCGCGACGGCACTCGAAGAGGCAGCCGTGTTCCTGACGCCCAGCGCCTCCGCGAGCAACTCCCGCCGCCCGTCAACTTCGTCGAACACGTACCGGAGGACGTGCGGGGCGACGACCCCGTGAATCGTCCCTTGATGGACGTCGTACCCGTGTGAGAAGCCGTGGCCGAACGCGTGGATGATCGACGCCCGGTAGCCGTCTGCCCCGGCCAGCCCGTACTGGACGCAGACAATCCCCGCGAGGACGTCTGCGAGTCGTGACTCGTCCATCGGCTCCTCGAAGAGCGTGCCGAGTCCCGAACTGAGTAGCCGCAAGCCGCGTGCCGCGGTCCCGTCGGTAATCGGCGTCGAGAGACGGGAGTAGAGCGCCTCGATGCCCTTGTCGAAGCCGTTCATCGCGGATGCAGCGAGTACCGACGTCGGCGTCGTCCGATAGAGGTCGGCGTCGTAGAACAACGCCTCTGGCATCAACCGCGGGTCGCTAACCCCGCCGCTGTCGGGGCCTGCTCCGTTTTGTTCCGACTGCGGCCCGCGATCGAGTGTGAGCGTCACGCCGGCGATATCCGAGAGGTCAGCGCCGGCCAGCGTGGTCGGCACCGCGACCAGCGGAAGGGGGGTGTCGTCGATCGGAATATTCCCAGTTTCGACCGCACGCTCCGCGACAGCAGCCGCGGACGCTCCGTGCGAGGAAAGTGCACACAGTACTTTCGCCGTATCCAAGGTACTCCCGCCGCCGACGGCGACGACGACATCCGCGTCTGCAGCAATCGCCTGCTGGACGCCGGCAAGCGCCGTCCCGAGCGTCTTCGCGGGCGTCGTCTCCGGGAACTCCGCTGCGAGGTGGTTACCGAGGCCTCGCCGGATCGGCTCTATCACCGCCGGCGTCGTCCCGACGGTGCGACCACTGACGAGCAGCGCACGCTCGTATCCCAGTGCTTCGAGTTCGTCGCCGAGTCGACCCACGGACCCGGATCCGACGTCGATTTTCCCCGGATGGAAGTCGAAGGTGAATCCCCTGGCGCTGGACATAGCCCCTTGATACGCGCGAATCGTGATAGTACTATCTCCGGAATCCTCCAGACTCGCTCGTACTGTCCCCGGATGCTCTCCAGACTCGCTCGTACTGTCTCCGGATGCTCTCCAGACTCGCTCGTACTGTCTCAGGATGCTCTCCAGACTCGCTCGTACTGTCTCCGGATGCTCTCCAGACTCGCTCGTACTGTCTCAGGATGCTCTCCAGACTCGCGGGTTTCGCTGCTTTCGATACCCGAAATCCGGAACCGCCTTCCACCTCACTGCGGACGGTTGGAAGCGCATCTGACCCCCGCGATCTCGAACCGCGCCCCACCAGCGTCGGTTTTCGCGTCGGTTGCGCTTATTTCCCACCCGTGAGCTTCGGCAATCTGCTTGACGATCGCCAGACCGAAGCCCGTCCCGTCGTCGCTGGTCGTGTACCCGCTCTCGAAGACGCGGTTGCGGTCGTTCGGTGGCAGTCCGCGTCCGTCGTCCTCGACGTAGAATCCGTCTCGCTCCGGAAGCCGGCCGACAGAAACGGTGGGGTTCGGGCCGGCGTACTCGACTGCGTTCTGAAAGAGGTTCTCGAATAGCTGGCACAGGCGCGATTCGTCGGCCTGAACGGACCACTCGGCGAGATCGTCGGCGACCGAGAGTGTCGCGGACGCGGAGTCAGTGAGATGCCAAGTCCGTCGGACGACGTCTGTCAGCCGAACCGGAGCTGGTTCCCGTATCGTTTCGCCGCGTTCCGAGAGCGTCAGCACTTCGTCGACCACCGCTTCCATCCGCTCTAACGCCGTCATCGCCGTTTCCAGTGGCTCGACAAGGCCATCAGAGGAGGTCGTTTGCTTCCGTGCAATCTGGACGTGTCCCATCGCAATGGTGAGCGGATTCCGCAGATCGTGGGCGACGGTCCCCGCGAACTCCCTGAGTCTGTCGCGTTCCCGCTGAAGTTGTGCTTCGCGCCGTTTCTGCTCCGTGATGTCGGTGTTGATGGCGACGAACCGCTCGATCGTTCCCCGCTCGTCGGTTATCGGAGCGATCGTCTGGTCGATGTGGTAGCGTTCGCCGTTCTTCCGCTGATTGACGATTTCGCCCTCCCAGACCTCTCCCGCTGTGATCGTCTCCCAGAGGTCGCGATAGAACTCCCCGTCGTGCTCTCCGGAACTGAGTATACTCGGATTCTCCTCTAGTACCTCCTCCTCCGAGTATCCCGAAAGCTCCTCGAACGTCGGATTGACGTATTCGATCCTGCCGGCGGGATCCGTAATCATAATTGCGTGGCCGGCCTGTTCGACCGCCTCCCGGAAACTCCGATAGTCACGCTCTCGCTGCTTCCGGCCGGAGATATCGCGGAAGTGACCCTGGACGAGCGTTTGTCCCTCTATGGCGATCACTGTCGCGTTTATTTCGACCGGGACGCGTTCTCCGTCGGCGGTAACCACATAGATCGGCCCACCGTCGTCGAACTGGTTCAAAATTCCGCCGTCGCTTCGCAAGTGCGCCTCGAAGAGATCCCGATACCGTTCGTGATCTTCCGGCGGGTGGAGTTCCGTCTGATCCATCCCGATGATCGCTTCTCGGGAGCATCCGAGGATCTCTGCGGCGGTGTCGTTTGCTTCGACGATCTCGCCGGTATCGGCGTCGGCCACGAAGATGGCATCCGGCGCGGCGTCGATCAACGACTCGTATTTCTCTTTGATCGCCTCGAACTGGCGTTCGTAGGTCGTACACTTCACAATCCGATTGGCGAGCAGTGGAGTTCGTGCAAGGTGTGGGCCGCTGACAACGACGTCCTCGGCTCCCGCCTGGAGGTACTCCTCACAGAGCCCTCGATCACAGTCCGACGCGGCATAGATGATAAACGGGATATCGGGACACCGCGCTCGTATTCGCCTGACGACGGAGAGTTCGTTCGAATCCTCCGCAGTGTCGTCGACGACAACACAGTCGAACTGCTCGCCGGCGTCCGTCAGCCGTTCGAACGCCGTCTCCGGTGACGACACGACCGTGACGGCGATACCGTATTCCGACTGGAGGGTTTGTGGGACGGCCTCGCTTCCCGATTGTGCCACATAGAGGACGGAAGGCTCTCGACGATCCTCCGGACGGCTACTGTCCAGTCTGCGCTCGTGTCTCGATCTGTCGGTATCGGACATTCGTGGTGTCTAAAGGGTCTTGTTCATCGGAAGTCGTTCTCGACGCACGCGACTGTACGCAATACGTTCCCGGAGCAGAACCTGGAGCCGTCACGACTTTTGGGTGGATCCGACGACATCCCGGAAGAGCAGTCGGGGGTCCGACCGTTCTGAGAGCTCCGTGTGATGGTTCCGAGCGATTCGTTCCAACTGGGCTTTCCGTTCCCGCAGCGTTCGGTACCGCTCGTGGGAACTGAGCTCCTCTGTGGAGTGCTCCGATTCCAGAGCGATTAGCCGGGACGAAACCTGCATCAGTTCCTGGACACTCTCGCTGTGTTGGGACCGTAAACGGAGTTCCTCGACGAGTTCACGCAGATCCTCCTGTCGTACTGGTTTGACCAGATACGCGTCGAACTGCATCTCAAGGATGTCGATATCGGGCTTGACGGCCGTGACCATTGCGACCTGCGAGTCGTATCTCCCCGAGCGGACGGCTTCGAGGACCTCGCTACCGGAGAGGTCGGGCATCCGACGGTCCAACAGGACCACGTCTATCTCGTCTGTGAACTGGTCGATCGCTTCAGTCCCACTCGTTGCGGTTCGAACCGTGTAGAGGTCCTCCAGCATCGCCGCGTACATCTCGACGAGCGACGGCTCGTCGTCGACGACGAGAACGGTCGCGCCGCCCTCGGCTTCGGAACCGATCGAAACTGACTGTTCTATCTTACTTTCACCGGAAGATTCATTTTTCGGACGACGGCTCCGTTCCTCTGAATTCATCGGTCTCCGGTATCCGCTTCGTTTGTGAGTTGCTGTACTGACTGGTTGATCTCGTCGACCTTGGCTGTCTGTTCTTCGTTTGCGGCGGCGACCTCTTCGATCTCCTCGCGGACTTCCTGTGCCTGCCTGACTGCCTCGTCGGTCATACTCGCGACTTCCTCGGTGGTCGCCGCCTGCTCGTCGGTCGCATCTGCGACTTCCTCGATTCCGTTTGCGGCCTCCTGAACCGCTTCGACGATGTCCGTCAGATTCTCCATCGCCGCTTCGACGCGGTCGATCCCCTCGTCGATCGCGGTGTTCGTCTGTTGGAGGTTGGCAACCGTGTCATCGGTGTCGGTCTGAATCTGTTCGATCATCGTCTCGATCTGATCGGCCTGCTCTTGGGACTCCTGGGCGAGGCTCTTTATCTCGTCGGCGACGACGCCGAAGCCGTCCCCCGCATCGCCGGCCCGGGCGGCTTCGATCGATGCGTTGAGTGCAAGCAGGTTCGTCTCCTCGGCAATGTTGTTGATAACGTCGACGACGCCGTCGATCTCTTCGACGCGGTCCTGGAGTTGATCGACGTCACCCGAGACGTCCGCTGCGGCGGTCTCGACCGTCTCCATCGCGTCGATCGCCGCTGTCGCCGACTCCTGGCCGTCTTCGGCGAGCTCCCTTGCGGTCTTGCTCGTCGAGTGAACCCCGTCTGTCGTCGATGCGATCTCCTCGACCGTCGCGCTCAGGCTGGATACCTCGTCGGCGACCTCCCGCATACTGTCGGTCTGCTCCTCGGCGATGTCGCTGATCTGTTGGGAGCTTTCCGCGACGTCTCCCGACGTACGACGTAGTTCGTCGACGGCGACCTGAACCTCCTCCGAGACTGCTTCGCGCCGCTGTAGCTCGGATTCGACCCGTCGGTTGTACGAGTGGATGTACGTGTCCATCGCCACCTGCTGGTCGAGCGTCAGCAGTTTGAGCGTCGAGAGCGCGCGTGTGATCACCGAATCGATGGCGTCGTTCGCTTCTTCGATCGACACGGTTCCGCTTTCCGCCGTCGCATCCCCGGGCGTGCCGTTCGTTTGCGGATTCGCCCCAGCCGAATTCAGTTCCCCTTTTGCGTTCTCGGCAATCGCAGTGAGTATCCCCCGGTAGTAGATCGAATACGCACCGAGGTAGATTTTCGGCCCGAGATCGAGCATATCGTGAATCTTTCCGATCCGCGCGCGCCGATCGAAATAATCCGTCCCGTATTCGCCGCGGCCCAGATCCCTGAGATACTCCGCCTGGGTCTTTTTGAGGGCTCCAACCGGCTTCGAGGATGAATCGAGTATCGCAACTGTTTCGGAGTACGATTGCAGATGACTGTAGAAGTCCTCGACGAGGTCATCGGCGATTCGATCAAACGTGTCGGACATCGATTCGAGGCGCCGCGCGTCGGCCTCGTCGAACCGAGCGAAATCCTTCCGCCAGTTTATTTCACCGGCATCGATACCGATTTCGCTCGTTAGCGTCTGCCCGTCGACCCGCCGACGGTCCTCGTCCGAGATCTTGACATTGCTATGGTTTTCCATCTCTTGCACATCCGTAACGAAATCTTCACCACATAATACCCGGTTCAAACTTCAGATCCATTAACTTCCGCCCAGTTGATATTTGAACCTAATTAAAAGCTGCAGCGTATCGGGTCCCGGAAGGAAGTATAGTAGCGTTCGCAACTGATTTCTCATCTGATCGCACGACTGCGTGCGATCGTATGAGCAAAGACTTGCGAACACTACTATAGCACCGACGGTAATCTGCCCCGTGGACCCACGGATCGGTCAAGCGGGACCGGACACTCAGTCGTCCGAACCTCGCTTTCCAAACTCGGACCGATCGGTCTCGAAAACGGCTCCGAACAGCTTCCGTTCGGCAGCGCGGATATGGTGATGAAACGCTGATGCGGAGAACTCCAGTTCCCCAGCCAGTGTTTCGCCGCTGGCCTCCCGGGGCGACTCGAAGTATCCGCTGAGATACGCCATCTCGGAGACTTCCCGCTGACGAGGGGTGAGTTCCCGCAGGACTCGATCGGCGAAGTCCACCTTCGAACGAGGGTATTGTGTCTGTTCGCGTTTTGCGAGGACTTCTGTATCCGTGTAGGTGGTCGAAACCACGTCGACGACTTGGTGGATGTTCGCAGTCGGTGGGATTCCCACCGTGACCCGGCATTCCGTGTCGTTGGCCGAGATGTTCCGGAGGTCGATACCGTGATCGGCCAGTATCGATCCGATGAACGGTTCGACGATTTGAAGCTGAATGACCGCCTCTCCGTCGGATTCGACCTGATCGGCCGTCTTGACAGTCGACGACTGTTCGGCTTCCGCCAGCAGATTTTTCGGTGACCCAACGGGGACTTTGACCACCACCAGAGAGGTGTCGTCCGACCGTGGAATGATCTGTTCGAGTTCGAGCGTACAGTTAGTTTCCTGGGCGAAACGGAGGAAGAAGCACGCCGGGTCCTGGATGTCGAATTCGAGTTCTGTCGACTGGTTCGCCAGGAGTGCCTGTTTCCGCTCGGCAGCCACGATGGCGTGGGCAATCAACTCACCCAGTTCCGAGAGAACGGCCTGGAGTCGCTCGCTAACTATCGATTCCTCCGCCGAGAATACCGTCAGGACTCCTCGCAGTGTTCCCTGATAGACGAGCGGGATACTCATAAGCGACCGATACCCTCGCTGGACGGTTTCCTCACGCCACTCAGCCCGCGTGATACCCGTCGCGGCGTTTGTGACCACCACAGGATCGTGCGTCCGGACAGTCCGGACAGCCGGTTCGGTCACAGACTGATCAGCGAGACTGAGGTCGACCGCATCGAGGTATCCTCTGTCGTCGCCCGCCGTCGCTCGCGGCGTGAGCGTGTCGGTGACCGGGTCGACGGCACCGATCCACGCAAACCCGAACGAGTCGGGCTCGATCAGCTCTTCACACACCGTCTGTTCGATCTCCCCCCGTGTTGCGGAGTGAACGGTCGCCCGGGCGACGTCCCGGATCCGGGAGTTGATCGCTTCGAGACGTTCGAGCTGCTCGGTCCGTTCCGCCAGCTGTCGTTCGCGGGTTTCGAGATCCCGTCGGCGTTTTACGTGTCCGATAGCTGCTTCGGCCGTCGTCGCCAGTATCCGGATGATGTCCCGCGATCGAGAATCGAACGCGTCTGGCCCCGTACCGCCGACCACGAGAACGCCGTGTTCGCCGAGCGGAACGCCCATTTCGCTCCGAAACGGAGTATCGTGCTCCGAGACGTCGTCGGTTCGCACGTCCTCGATCACCTCGTCGGTCCCTTCGGCGAATAACCGCCAGACGAACCCTTCTCCGGGTTCGATGGCAGTCGGAGACTGGCTTTGATCGCAATCGGTGTCTGCCGAGTGAGCAAGCGGTTTCAGTGCACCCGCACCTTCGTCGAAGGAGTACACTGTCGCCCCAGCCAGCCCGAGCACTTCGGTCACCAGATCGACAGTCCGAGCAGCCACCTCCGTGGGAGACGACGATCCGAACAGATCGAGGGCCGCCTCGTTGAGTTTGGAGAGTGAGTCTTCTCGAATCTCTTCGGCCATTTATGGATAATTACAGTATCTGAATAGGTGATATGTATTCCCGTCAATAACTGTTCCCTTCATAAGTGACAAAACTGTATATCTCTTCGTTCTTCGGTCTAAATTGTCGGTTGTTAACAGTACCGCTTCGTGTGTGAGGTCAGGAGAGGCATAGATAAGGTTTCAAATTAAATCATTCTGATACTATTCCGCAAGGCCGAGTTAAGCTAATTAAATTGATATTAACGAGATGGTATAAATTATATGATTTCAAAGATCGCGGCTCCAGTGATTTGAAATCAATTAACAAGCAGTTCATACCTTAAACATATTTTAAATTAATTAGCAATTATAGTGGTAGATATATGGGTGATATGGAGATATTAGTAAACAAATCCGCTAGCTCCGGATGTAGCGGTGTAGGGATCACTCTGTCCCGAGCGACGCCAACCGGTGCATCTCGTCTTTCATCGACGGATAGAGGTCCTCGTAGATCGAATAATACTCGTCGTATCGCTCTTTGGCCGCTGCATCAGGAATCGTCGTCGTCGAGACCGACGTTGCCGCCTTCAACGTCCGGAATCCGTCGAATACGTCCGTGCCAAGCCCAGCGAGGTAAGCCCCGCCGAGCGGCGACCCGAGCGGCGTACTGATGTAGTCCTGCTCGAAACCGGTGATGTCGCTGACGATCTGTCGCCAGAGGTCGCTCTGGGCGCCGCCGCCGATCGCGAACACCCGCTCGATCGGCACGTTCTCCCGGTCCATCACAGTGAGGTTGTGCCGGAACCCGTAGCCGATGCCTTCCAGGATCGCTCGATAGACGTGATACTTCGTGTGCGAAAGCGTCAGGCCCGCGATCGTCCCGCGCGCACCGTCGTCGTTGATCGGGGTGCGCGATCCGTTGAAGTACGGGAGGACGACGAGTCCGTCCGACCCCGGTTCGATCTCCGCGGCCCGTTCGCTCAGCAGTTCGTAGCTCTCCTTGCCCGTTCTCTCGTCTAAGGCCGCCTCGCCGGCGAATTGATCGGCGAACCACTCGGTGACCGCCCCCGACGTCGCCATCCCGCCGGCGATGGCGTACTTCCCGGGCAGACAGTGTGGCGTCGCCCACAGTTCCGGGGCGCTCCGTTCCTCGGCCAGCGTGGTGTAGATGACGCCGGTCGTCCCGTACATAAAGACAGTGTCGCCCGGATCGACGCCGCCGACACTCAGAAGCGAGGCCACGGCGTCGACGGTCCCGGTGACAATGGGCGTCCCGACCGCGAGCCCGGTCGCTTCGGCGCCCTCGGGCGTTACCTCCCCCGCGACTTCGGTCGACCACTTCGTCTCGGGCAACAGGTCGCGATCGATACCCAGCTCCGCGAACATCTCGTCTTCCCACTCCAGCGTCGAGAGGTTGTACAACGGATGGAAGAACGACGCGACGGCGTTGTCCATCACGTACTCCCCGGTGAGTTGCGAGACGACGTACCCCACCGCATCGACGATCTTCTCGGTGCGCTCGAACCGGTCGGGTTCGTTCCGCTTGTACCAGAGAATCTTCGGCCCGGCCGACTGAAATGTGAGCGTGTTCCCGCAGACCTCGTAGATCCGGTCCTCGCCGATTTGCTCGTTCAGCAGATCGATCTCCGCCTCCGAGCGGCTGTCGACCCCATAGAGGATACCGGGACGGAGCGGAGTCCCGTCGTCGTCGAGGGGCAGTACACTCGGTGCCAGCGCGCTGATCCCGACGCCCGCGATCGCTTCGGGCGCGACGTCCGACTCCTCGATCAACCGCCTGGCGATCTGTGTGAACTCGCCCCACCAGACCGTCTCGCCGTCCTGTTCGACCCACCCGGGTTTCGGGGTAGAGACCCCGTGCGGAATCGATGCCTCCGCTACCAGATTCAGGTCGGCGTCGACGAGGATGCCCTTCGAGTTCGTCGTCCCGATGTCGTAACCGAGCAGGTATCGATCCATCAAGTTTCCAATTAATAATTAAAGTATAAGGATGTTTCGTGGGGAGAGCGCGGTTCGGGACGCCACCGGAAGTCGAGTCGGGCGGCCGATGATGAGTACACTTGTCTCTTCCCGGAAAGCGGCTATGAACCGTGCCGAACGGCATCCGCCGCCAGGGTGATTCCGGTGATCATACTGTGCGGGGCCGCGATCCCTCGCCCCGCGATATCGTACGCAGTCCCGTGGAGCGTCGTCGCCCGCACGAACGGGAAGCCGAGGATGAGTACCGTCGCGCCGACGCCACCGCCCTCAACGTGGCTGTTCACGAAAAGCGGGATGTGGCCCTGGTCGTGGTACATCGCGACCATACAGTCGTAGTCGTCGTCGAGCGCGCGATTGAACGCGCTGTCCGGCGGGAGCGGCCCCTCGGCGTCGATCCCCTCCTCGCGCGCTCGCTCGACTGCGGGGGCGATTTCCTCGTCGTCCAGCGTCCCGATCACGCCGCCGTCGCCCGCGTGCGGGTTGATTCCGACCACTCCGAGCGACGGGTCCTCGATACCCGCTTCGGGCATCCGCTCGTGAGTGACCCGGATCGCGTCCAGGACGTTCTCCTCGGTCACACGCTCGATGGCTTCGGACAGCGGGACGTGGATACTGAGGTGGGTGACGTTGATGTCGCCGTCGGTCAGGAGCGCGGTGTACCGCTCGGTGTCGGTCCGATCGGCCATCATATCCGTGTGGCCGGCGTACTCGCTGCCCGCCATATTGATTGCCTGCTTGTGGATCGGCGCGTTACAGAGTCCGTCGACCTCACCGGAGACCGCGAGATCGATACTCCGCTCGACGTATTCGAGACTCACCCGTCCGTTCTCCGCCCGGAGTTCGCCGTACTCGAAGTCGGTTACGTTGTCGAAATCGATCACGTCGACCGGTCTGTCGGCGGTGACCGCATCGATACTACCCGCCCGTCGGAGATCGACGTCGATATCGAGGCGATCGGCGAGGCCGGTGAGGTGGTCGTAGTCGCCGAGAACGACGACCTTCGCCGCGTCGTGGACGCGGTCGGTCGCGACGGCTTTCAGCGTCACTTCGGGGCCGATACCGGCCGGATCGCCCATCGTCAACGCGATAAATGGCTGTTGTTCTGACACGGTCGATCCTGCTCGATGATGATATTTAAATTTTCGCTCGCCGCTGGCTCGCTGGCGTCCCGTTCCTGCGATAGTTCGAGAATCGATTCGATCAGCAGTCCGGAGTCGATCGGCTCCGCAGGGGAATTTATATCGGGCCGTTCACTCACTACGGGGTATGGAGCGCGTACTGATCGGTGTCGATGCGGGCACCACGAACATCAAAACCGCCGCGTTCACGCTCGGTGGCGAGGAGTTGACGAAGACGACCCGGGAGACGCCGCTGGAAACGCCGCGCGCTGGATGGGTCGAACAGGGGATGGAGACGACCTGGGAACGAACCGCCGCGACGATCCGCGAGACCGTCGACGCACTGGACGACGCGGAGGTAGTCGCGATCGGGGTCACGGGTCAGGGCGACGGCTGTTGGTTGATCGACGATGAGGGGAAACCGGTGCGGGAGGCGATCCTCTGGTCCGACGGCCGCGCAGCCGAGTACGTCACCGACTGGAAGGAGGACGGCACCGCCGAGCGCGTTCGGCAGATAACCGGCTCGGACCTCTTTCCGGGCGCGGCGCTCCCGATACTCCAGTGGCTCGCGGACAACGAACCGGAAACGATCGCCGACGCGGAGACGGCCTTCTTCTGCAAGGACTGGATCAAATACCGGCTGACGGGTGAACGGACGATGGATTACAGCGGGGCGTCGCTGCCGTTTCTCGACATCGACTCCCTTTCGTATTCGACCGAGATCCCGGAACTCGCCGACGTGCCTGGCTTGACGGATATGCTGCCGCGCCTCGTCCCGGGGACCGACGTGATCGGCACGCTGACCGCCGATGCAGCCGAAGAAACCGGGCTCCCGGCCGAGACGCCGGTCGTCTCCGGGCTGATCGACGTCGTCGCGAGCGCGATCGGGTGCGGGGCAGTCGCCCCCGGTGACAGTTCCTCCGTGGTGGGGACGACATCGCTGAACCAGTCGTTCCTCTCGGAACCGCCGGCGGAACTGCAGGGCCACGGATTTACGATCGCGCTCTTCGAGGGACTCTACAGCCGCGTGATGGCGTCGATGGCCGGGACGCCGAATCTCGACTGGGCGCTGGCCGAGTTGACGCCGGACTGGGAGTTCGAGCGGGCGGAGCGGGCCGCACGATCAGCGCCGGCGACGGCCGGTGGACTGCTGTATCACCCCTACCTGAGCACCTCGGGCGAGCGGAGCCCCTTCAACGACCCCTACGCGCGCGGCCAGTTCGTCGGCCTGTCTCCGAACCACGACCGCGAACACCTCCTCAGAGCCGTCTACGAGGGCGTCGCGCTGGCGATGCGGGACTGCTACGAACATATCGACGCCGACGCCGACCGGATCCGGATGAGCGGCGGTGGCGCCCGATCTGACCTGTGGTGTCAGCTGTTCGCCGACTGCCTGGACGCCGAGATCGCTGTCCCGGCTGGAGAGGAATTCGGTGCCAGAGGCGTCGCGCTGCTTGCGGGGGTCGGCGCGGGCGCGATCGACGATCTCGAAGACACTGTCAGAGAAACAACGACATACGAAAGCGTCAACGAACCGCGCGAGACATCGGTTCCGATCTACGACGAGTGGTACGAGACGTACAGAGAAACGTACGAGGGGATGCGAGATCTCTGGCAGACGCGCACGGAGAGTATCGACCGCCTCCAGGCGGAAACACGACTCTCCTTCGATCTCTGATCGGGCCGCGGCGGCGAGTGAATACGGCGCTCCATACTCCCTACAGCGCACGTCAGGGTCGGGGCTGTCTGCCAAACGTATATGAGGTCACTGATCCTTGGAGACGTATGGAAATCAGCAGCTACGAACTGTTCGAGGTGCCCCCCCGATGGGTGTTCCTCAAACTGGAGACCAATACGGGGCTCGTCGGGTGGGGTGAGCCGATCGTGGAGGGTCACGCCCGGACCACCGTCGCTGCGGTTTCGGAGATCATCGACAACTACCTCATCGGGAAGGATCCGCTCGACATCGAACGACACTGGCAGGCGATGTACCGGGGTCGACACTTCCGCGGTGGGCCGATTCTGATGAGTTCGATCGCCGGCATCGACCAGGCGCTGTGGGATATCAAAGGAAAACACTACGACGCGCCGATTTACGACCTCCTCGGCGGACGAGCACGGGACAGAATCCAGATCTACCAGTGGATCGGCGGTGACAGCCCCGCCGCCGTCGCCGACGCCGCGGTCTCGGAGGTCGAGAACGGATACAACACGCTCAAGATGGCGCCGATCGGCCAGTTCCGCCGAATCGACTCCCCCGAGACCGTCAACAAGGCGTGTGAGCGGGTCGCCGCCGTCCGGGACGCGGTCGGCGACAGTATCGACATCGCAGTCGACTTCCGCGGACGGGTGACGAAGGGGATGGCCAAGTGGGCCGCGACCGAGATGGACGAGTACGATCCGATGTTCTACGAGGAACCACTGTTGCCGGAACACTTCGAGGCGCTGCCGGACATCGCCGCACACAGCAAGACGCCCTTTGCCTCCGGGGAGCGGATATACTCCCGGTGGGAGTTCAAACACACCATCGACAACGGCCTCGTCGACATCATCCAGCCTGATCCCTCCCACGCAGGGGGGATCTCCGAGACGAAGAAGATCGCCAATATGGCCGAAGCGGCCGACATCCAGGTGGCCCTGCACTGTCCCCTGGGGCCGATCGCTTTCGCCGCCTGTGTCCAGTTGGATATGTCCGTCCACAACGCGATAAACCAGGCTCAGAATCTCGATATCCACGACCCGACGAACAACGAGCATCTGGCGTATCTCGAAGACCCGACCGTCTTCGACTTCAAGAACGGCTACGTCACGCCACCCGACGGGCCGGGACTGGGCATCGATATCGACGAGGAGTACGTCCGCCGTCAGTCCCAGACCGAACTCGACTGGCAGAATCCCATCTGGTATCACCACGACGGCAGCATCGCCGAGTGGTGAGCGACTGATCATCGGGGATGGGAAGGGAGAGTCGAGACAATATATTCGGTTATACCGAACAAATTCTCACCGTGGACTTCGTTGCCTCGCTTTCGGATATTCGTACGGGCGAAGTGAACTGATCGATAGCGGTTCGCTCTCCCCGGCCCTTCGAAGCGGGAGAGCGAAGCAAGATACGAGCGGTTCGAACCGCTTCAGATGATAACGGCACTCGACGGGCGTTCAGAATGTCTACGGAGGGATATGACATTTTCTCAGTACCACTGTTAGGAGCTGCTCCCCTATGGGTCACTCGTCGATGCTCTCTTACTCCCCGGAGAGTATAACAAAGGTACAGATGTTATGAAACGGACCTGTTCAGTTTCGATGAGGAGAGACTCGCTATCGGATCCTGGTGATATCCTCGAAGATCGTGATCCGGCAGAGGATTTTTGTTCGGCATTACAGAAAAATCGTGTCCACTGTGTACGATTATGATAGATACCCAGTCGGAACCGGGCGGATCTACGCCGTTCCAAATCTTCGATTTTCGCTATTAGAGAACAATTTATAGATTACCGAACTACTCCTGCCGTATCCGCTTTCGAATCCGGTTCGCTGAGCTGAGAACGAGCCCCGAGACGTCCTGCTGGAACGTCTTTCCGGACAGCTGTTCGGTGCTTCCGGTGACACTTATGGCGCCGAGCAGTGCATCGTCCGCGTCGGTGATGGCCGCAGCGATGCCACGAACACCCTCGTGCCACTCTTCACGGTTCGAGGCGAGCCCGCGGTTCTGTGCCTCGGCGAGATCTTCAAACAGCGCGGCTTGGTCTGTGAGCGTGTTGTCCGTCCACTCGGTCAACTGGATCTCTCTGAGGAGTGATTCCGCCTCCTCACGGCTGAGGGCAGCGAGCAATGCCTTCCCGGCAGCGGTGCAGTG
Organism: Halobellus ordinarius; assembly: GCF_031823395.1. NCBI lineage: Archaea > Methanobacteriati > Methanobacteriota > Halobacteria > Halobacteriales > Haloferacaceae > Halobellus > Halobellus ordinarius. Next base: position 66,396 of record NZ_JAVQKJ010000016.1, on the reverse strand, counting down.
CAACGGCAAGCGATCGCCGGTATCGACTACCGTCTCTTTGTCCTCTGCGATTGCCGTTTCGATGCAGACCGCGGCATCGTCCTCGAGGATCACCAGATTCGCCGTAAATCCGGCGTTGGCCAACCGTTCGGCCTCTTCAGCCCCGGACTGGTAGAGTTCGTATCGACGGCGGACCGTCGTCCCGATCTCCAGAAATTTCAGGCTCGCGTGGTACTGCCAGCCGTTCTGATTGATATATCCCAGGCGTTGCAGCGTCTCGAGGTGGTTGTGGGTCGAACTTTTGGAAAGATCGAGGTGGTCTGCGACCTCCGTCACTGTTGCTCCATCCAGCTCCAGCAACGCGTCGATCACCCGCGCACTGGTCGCCGTCGCCTTCACCGGCGGATCGTCTCGGCCCATACGTGCTTTCTGGTTCGCGACCCGCATAATTGTTCGGAATCGTCGAACAAACAGGGTGAATCCATCTGCGAGACACGGGGTCTGCTCTCCGCCGAGAGCGAAACTGAAATTGATCCGGTCTCGGGGAAATATTTATGATGATAGATTACAACTGCTTCTGACGAGACGGGAGTGCCCAGCCGAGGTGCGGATTGTCGGTGCGGGCGTCTCCTGTTTCGGAGTAGAATATATGGCAGACAATAATCGAACATGGATCTCACGGCGACGAATGCTACAGTCGCTCGGCGTCTCCGCGTCAGTCGGCCTGGCCGGCTGTGGAGGCGGCGGTAACGGCGGATCGACCGAGACAGACAGCGGCGGTGGAGACGAAACCGAAACCACCAGTGGCAGCGGTGGCGGAGGCGAGGACGACGGTCTTCCCTCTCAGTCCGAAGGGGTCGAAGAGTGGGGACAGCGGATCAACGAGTACGCGCGTCAGTCGGGCATCGACTGGCAGCAGTTCGAGGGGACCTCGCTGATCTACGGGATGAACGTCCACCCGTTCACCTCGGTCACCGAACAGCTGCTTCCGTACTTCGAGGAACTGACGGGCATCTCGGTCACGTACAACACCTTCCCGGAGAGCCAGCTCTGGCAGAAGCTCACGCTCGACCTCAACAACGAGAGTGGTGTCTTCGACGGCTTCTTCCTCGGGCTGTGGCCCAGCGCCCGCTACCACAACGCGGGCTGGGTCAAGGACCTCAACCAGTACATCAACGATTCGAGCCTGACCGACCAGGACTGGCTCGCGCTGGATGACTGGCCCGATTCGGCGCTGAATGCGTTCACGTACGGCGACGACAATATGGTCTCGCTCCCGTTCGGCGTCGAGGCGTACGGCGCTGTCGCGTACGACGTGCCGTCCGTGGAAGCGGTCGGGATGGAGCCGCCGTCGACGTATCCGGAGCTCCGCGACGTCGCACAGGCGATCCACGAGTCCGACGAGATCGACCGCGCCGGGATCTGTTCGCGCGCGAGTTCGACGACGCTGTCGTCGGCTAACTGGGCTACGGTGTTCAAGTCGTACGACGCCGAGTGGCTCGACTACGAAGCGCGCGAGGCGACGCTGAACTCCGAGCAGGGGATCGCGTCGCTGGAGATCTTCGCGGAGATGATGGGCGATTACGGGCCAAGCGACATCGGGAACTTCGATTGGTACCGCTCGAACCAGGCGATGGGCAACGGCGACGTCGGAATGGCGCTGCACACGCCGTCGGCGATCGGTCCCTGGACGCAGGAACAGATCGACCGGACGGAGTGGATTCCGCCGCTCCCCGGCCCGGACGGAACGCAACAGGCGAGCACCTGGGAGTGGGGACTCGGGATCAGCCAGTACACCGAGAACCCCGGCGCCGCGTGGCTCTTCCTGCAGTGGGCGCTCTCGCGTCCGATGATGCTGCTTATGAACACCCAACAGTGGGAGGGTCAGGGCGTCTACGGTCCCGCTCGCTCCAACTGGCTGTTCGAGCAGGAGGAGTACCAGGAACTCGGTCCGAAGGAGTCCTGGAACGAGGCGCACCGGCAGGGAATGCAGATGGTGCCCTCGGACCCGCCGCCGGTGCCGCTCCACACGCCGCAGAATATGGACATGATGACGGAGGCGGCGATCGCGATGAACAACGCCGTGACCGACAGCAAGAGCGCCTCGGAGGCGCTCAACGACGCGGCTCCGCCGATCACGGAGTACGCGAAGGAAATCCCGGAGGAGTACCTGTAACCTCCTTCGAGAGGGCACATCGGACTGACTTCCTCTCAGTATTATGCTCGGAGCAAAATACGTACGTTCGCGGTTGGGACGGGTCGGCTCCCGGCAGCCGCTGCTGAACCGGCTCGATATCTCCGACCGGACGCTCAAGTGGCTGTTCCTGCTCCCTTCGGTCGCAATCTTGGCTTTCCTCGCGATCTACCCGTTCATCCAGGGGATCTGGATGAGCTTCCACGAGTGGCCGCTCGCGGCCGACACGCGGACGTGGGTCGGTCTCGCCAACTACGAGGCGCTTCTGAACTCCGATCGCTTCCAGGGGTCTGCCAGAGCGACCGTGATCTTCACCGGCGTCTCGGTGACGCTCGAACTGGTACTCGGTGTCGCCCTGGCGCTGTACCTGCGGTCGCTCTCCAGCAACTGGCGGCCGATATTCAGGACGGTTTTCATCCTCCCGATGGTGATGACGCCGATCGCGACGGGGCTGATGTGGCGGTTGCTGCTCAACGGCCAGATCGGCGTCGTGAACTGGATGATCATCAACTTCCTGGGGATGACGCCGCCCTCCTGGACCTCGTCGGCGACGGTCGCGATGGCGACGGTCATAATGATCGACATCTGGCAGTGGACGCCGCTCATCGTGATGATCGTGTACGCGGGCCTGTTATCCATCCCCGAGACGATGTACGAAGCGGCGCGCGTCGACGGGGCACCGCGGCTTGCGGTGTTCCGGCACATCACGCTGCCGCAGATCAAATACATGATCGGGATCGCAGTGGTCTTCCGGCTGATGCGGAGTTTCCGTAGCTTCGACATCATCTGGCTGGTGACGAACGGCGGTCCCGGGACCGCGACAGAGATCCTGAACATCTACCTCTACCGGATCGCGTTCGTCAACCTCCGGGGCGGCGAGGCGGCCGCCCTCGGTATCATCCTCCTCGTCGTGACGATCGGAATCACGATGGGGATCATCAGGGGGCTTGGTATGCAATGAGTACGAGACGACTTCCGGACGTCGGTGCGGCGATGGAATCCGCGGCAGACGAGCCGCTGGCAGCGCTGACCACGGCCGCCAAGTACGCGGTCGGGATCATCGTCAGCATCTGGATGCTCTTTCCCATCTACTGGATGGTAACGGTGAGTATCCAGCAGAAGGAGACGATTATGAACTGGCCGCCGAAGTTCCTCTTCTATACGCCGGTTCTCGAGAACTACGTCACGCTGTTCGTCGAACAGAACTTCGCGCAGTATCTGTTCAACAGTCTCGTCGTCGCAGTCGCGGCGGTGTCGATAAGCGTCATCATCGGCGTGCCGGCGGCTTACAGTCTCTCTCGAATGGACGTGTACGGTGGCCACCACATCGGCTTCTGGATCCTCTCGACCCGGATGATCCCGCCGCTGTCGATTATGGTGCCGCTCTTCATCTTCCTGAGCGGCGTCGGACTCACTCGGAGCCTGATCGGGTTGACGATCGTGCACTTCCTCATCACGCTGCCGATGATCATCTGGATCGTGAAGGGGTTCATCGACGAACTGCCCCGGTCGATGGAGGAGTCGGCGATGGTCGACGGCTGCAACCGCATCCAGGCGTTCCGCGAGATCGTGGTACCGCTCGTGATGCCCGGCATCGCCGCCGCCGCGTTCATCTCCTTCATCTTCTCGTGGAACAACTTCCTGCTCGCGTTGGTCCTGACCGGAGGCGACACCCGGACGGCGCCGCTCGTCATTCAGTCGTCGATGGGGTATCTCTCCATCAACTGGGGGATGCTCGGGGCCGCCGGGACGCTCACCGTCCTTCCCGTCATTCTGATCAGTTTGGCACTGCGCAACCACCTGGTGGAAGGACTCACGATGGGGGCGGTCAAGCAATGAGCATCGCGACTGAAAGCGGCGACACCGAAGCTATGAAGACCCTGATTACCGCAAACATCGACGACGGCAACTTGCATCGGCTCGAAAGCGAACTCGGCCTCGACGTGGAGTATCATCCGATCGCCGAGCGGGAAGGCCGGTTCGACACCGACGAGTTCATCGACCTCCTGGAGGGCGTCGAAATCCTCATCGTCGGGTTCGAGGGCGTCTCCGAGGAGGTGCTGGACGTCGCAGAGGATCTCCGCATCGTCGCGTGCACGCGCGGCGGCCCGGACGCGAACGTGGATATCAGCGCCGCGACCGAACGCGGGATTCCCGTGCTGTATGCGCCCGGCAGAAATGCCGTCAGCGTCGCCGACTTCACCCTCGGGCTGATCCTGGCGGTGACACGGCACATCGCCCACTCGCATCACTTGCTCCACACGGGGACCTACACGGGGGAACCCCAGTCGGACTCCGCTGCGGGCGGTGAACGGGAAGACGTCACCTGGGGTGTCGCTAACGGCTCGCCGTACGTCGAACTGAAGGGGCCGGAACTCGAAGACAAGACGCTCGGGATCGTCGGCCTCGGTGCGATCGGCCAGCGGGTCGCCGAGCGTGCGGCCGGGTTCGGGGTGGACCTCGTCGGCTACGACCCCTACATCGACGCCGAGGGGATGGCCGAGTGGGGCGTCGAGAAGGTCGATCTGGACGAACTGTGCCGCAGTTCCGACATCGTCACGGTCCACGTGCCGGTGACAGACGCGACCCGCGGACTGATCGGCGCGGAGGAGTTCGATCTGATGGCCGACTCCGCGTACTTCATCAACACCGCCCGCGGGGCGATCATCGATCAGGACGCGCTGCAAGCGGAACTCGAAGCCGGGACGCTACGCGGTGCTGCCCTGGACGTGTACGACGAAGAGCCGCTCCCGGACGACCACCCGCTATTGGAGATGCCCAACGTCGTCACGACCCCGCATCTCGCGGGCGCAGCCGAGGAAGTCATCGATCGCCACTCGGAGATGATCGTCGACGACATCGACGCGCTGCTGAACGACGGGGAACCGGCGCACCTCGCCAACGAAGAAGTTCTCGCAGCCGACACAAGAGGTGATGATTGATGGCCGGAGTCTCATTCGAGGACGTGACGAAGATCTACAAGGATCCGAACGAGGATATCGTCGCCGTCGAGGATCTGAACCTGGAGATCGACGACGGCGACTTCCTCGTGCTCGTCGGCCCGTCCGGCTGTGGGAAGTCGACGACCCTGCGGATGGTCGCGGGACTGGAAACGATCACCGAAGGGACCATCAGCATCGGCGACACCGTCGTCAACGGGCTCGAACCCAGAGACCGGGACATCGCGATGGTGTTCCAGAACTACGCGCTGTACCCCCACAAGACCGTGCGGGAGAATATGGCGTTCGGGCTCAAATACTCGAGCGACCTCACGAAAAAAGAGATCAACGAGCAGGTCCGCCAGACTGCCGAGATGATGGGTATCGCCACACAGCTCGACGAGAAGCCGGATCAGATGTCGGGCGGACAGCGGCAGCGAGTCGCACTGGGCCGGGCGATCGTTCGCCAGCCGCAGGTGTTCCTGTTCGACGAGCCGCTCTCGAACCTCGACGCCAAACTCAGGACGAAGATGCGGACCGAGATCTCCCAGCTCCAGAACGAACTGGGGATCACGTCGATCTACGTCACCCACGACCAGGCCGAAGCGATGACGATGGGCGACATCGTCGCCGTGATGAACGACGGTATGCTCCAGCAGGCGGCCCCGCCGAATGAGGTGTACAACCACCCGGCAAACGAGTTCGTCGCGGGCTTCATCGGGTCGCCGTCGATGAACTTCATGTCGACGAATTACGAGAAGCGGGACGGGTCGGCCACGCTCGTGAGCACCGACGGCAAAACCGAATACCCGCTCGACGACGCCATCCTCGGGGAGATCGACATAGCGCCCGGCGATACGGTTCGCCTGGGCATCCGCCCCGAAGACCTCCAGGTCGTTCGTGATCCGAGCAACTGGGAACAGCGGGAACTGTTCGATGCGACCATCAAGGTCGTCGAGCCGATGGGAAGCGACAACTATCTCACGCTCGAGGTCAACGGCTCCGACGAACAGTGGGACGCCCGGGTCGACTCGGCGTACGCGCCGGAGGTCGGAACCCAGGTCGCTGTCGCGTTCGACGAGAGCGCCCTCCACCTGTTCGACGAGGAGGGGACGACGCTCAAATCACAGGGTATGAGCGAGCAGTCGTTCCACGACGAGGGGATCCTCAGCACGGCCTGACGCTCCCTGCGGCCAGCCGAAAATATCAGAAGACGGGCGCCCGATACCGGGAATCGCCCATCCAAACCCACTACCGATCCACGAACTCAAACACCACTACGATGTCACAGAATCCAGTACTCGACGAGAAGCGACGGACAGTAAGCGAACTCGGCCGGAAGATGCTCCGGCAGGGGCTCACGAAAGGAACCGGCGGCAACATCAGCGTCCGCGAGGGCGATCAGATCGCGATCAGCCCCTCCGGCATCCCGTACGACGAGATCGATCCCGAGGACGTCCCGGTAATCGACCTCGAGGGCGAACGGATCGCCGGCGATACAGATCCATCCAGCGAGTTCCGGATGCACTCCGGAATCATCCGCGAGCGCGACGACGTCGGTGCCGTCGTGCACACCCACTCGCCGTACGCGAGCACGTTCGCGAGCCTGGACCAGTCTGTCCTCCCCTCGCATTATCTCATCGCCTTCGTCGGCGACGAAATTCCGGTCGCACCGTACGAGACCTACGGCACCGCCGAACTCGCGGAGGCGGCCTTAGAGACGCTCGGCGACGAGTACAACGCCTGTCTACTGAAGAACCACGGCGTCATCGCCGTCGGTGAAGATGCCGAGGCCGCCTACGAGGTGGCCCTGATGGTCGAGTACGTCTCACGGATCCACTACCAGGCGTTGAACGCCGGCGACCCCGAACTCCTCCCCGACGAGCGGATCCAGGATCTGATCGAGATCTTCGAGGGGTACGGCCAGAGCAGCGACACCGAGACAGCAATCGCTGAGCCGCCAAACGACCTCCAGCACGAGCGGGAGACGGTCGCCGACCTCGGCCGGGAGATGCTCGCGCAGGGACTCACCGAGGGGACGGGCGGCAACATCAGCTACCGGAACGGCGACCGGGTCGCGATCAACCCTTCGGGCGTCCCCTACGAGGAGATCGACCCCGAAGACGTCCCGCTCGTCTCCATCGACGGCGAACAGGTGGCGGGCGAACTCGGAGCCTCCTCCGAGAAACCGATGCACCTGCAGATTATGCGCGAACGCGACGACGTGGGCGCGGTCGTGCACACCCACTCGCCGTACGCGAGCACCTTCGCCAGCCTGCAGGAACCCATCCCGGCGACGCACTATCTGATCGCCTTCGCCGGCAAAGAGGTCCCGGTGACGGACTACTACGAACCTGGCACCGAGAAACTCGGACAGGCGGCCGTCGACGCACTGGGCGAGGACAAAAACGCCTGCCTCCTGGGGAATCACGGCGTCATCACTGTCGGCGAAGACGCCGAGGCCGCCTTCGAGGTGGCACTGATGGTCGAATACTGCGCGCGGATCCACTATCAGGGCAGCAACATCGGCGAACCCACGCACCTCCCCGACGCCGAACTCGAACATCTGTTCGATCGCTTCAGCGACTACGGCCAGAGCGGCTGAACAAATATACACTAGTATATTAGCAGATTGGGACTTTTGTTGATCGACGGTTTCGTCCGTCAGATTAGAGGGTATCGGCTTTCGCGCCCACAATCGCGGTGAAGTTACTGTAACCCCCACTTTCCTTCCACAGTATTTCGATTACGATTCACCTTCGAAGACGTTTACCGTCCGCTATCCTTGACCTGATGTCAGATCGATATGATAATCTCAAAAAGTAAGGTAATTTATAATACTGTAGACGTATAATATTTGTTATCGTGAGTTTCTACTCCTTTGGCAATTCGTCCCGCTGGCCCTCCGGCGGCACCGCAGGACGAACTTCCTAAGTCGCCCTACCGATGACGCTCGAATATGGAAGTCCTGGTCAGGCTCCTCGGGTTGCTCGCCCTGCTGCTCGCGGGACTTGGCCTGCGGATTTCGGGGACACTTGACGAGGGCCGGACCCAGCGGCTCAACGACGCCGCCTACTACGTGGCGCTCCCGGCGCTCATCTTCGTCTCGACGTACGAGCGGGCGATCGGCGATCTCATCACGCCGACGCTGCTTTTCGGCCTGCTCGCTGTGCTTTTCTCCACAGCGGGGCTCGCGTGGCTGGTCAATCGGCACCGGCCCGACCGGCGCCGTCGGAGCGTCGCCATCGTCCAGTCGTATCACTCGAACCTGGGCTACCTCGGGTTACCGCTGGTGGCGGCGACGTTCGACGGCGACGTGACCGCCGTCGCGAGCGTGGTCCTCGGTGTGGTCTCCCTGATACAGGTGCCGCTCACCGTCTTCATTCTCACGGCGATCAACGGGGCAGACGCCTCGATCGCGGGAGAACTCCGGCAGCTGGCCAGGAACCCGGTGCTCGGAACACTCGTCGTCGGCCTGGCTGTTGGGTCGGCCGGCGTGTCCGTCCCGGAGGTCCTCGCGGGCGGGCTCGACGCCCTCGGAGCGCTGGCACTCCCGATCGCGCTGCTGTGCGTCGGGGCGTCGCTCCAGGTCGATCTCCCGACGCTGGAACTCGGCGCGAGCGCCTCCGTGGTCGCGCTGAAGATCGTAAGTATGCCCGGGCTGGCGTGGCTCGCGTTCACGCTCCTGGAGGTCGACGCCGCTACGTTCACCGGCGCAGTCGTGATGCTCGGTACGCCGACGGCGGTGTCGACGTACGTGTTCACGAGCGAACTCGGGGGCGACGAGCAGTTCGCGTCGCTGAACGTGTTCCTCACGACGCTGGGATCCGTCGGGAGCCTGTTCGTTCTCATCCGGGCCGTCGGGTGACGTCGGCAGTGGATTCCGTCCCGGTCACTCCCGGTCACCTGGCAGCCACCCGGCGACGACGACGTAATCCCGAGCGAACACCGCGAGCGACGGCACCAACACGGCGGCCGCGATCGGCCGGATCGCCGCGAGCGGGAGAAGCGGCGCCAGTGCGAACGTGATGAACGCCATCTGGAGGCCCGCGAGGGGCCGACGCAGGCGGCTGTCGGGAAGGTCGTAGACCGGCTTGCCGCGTCGACGTCGCCACTGCCGGCCCGCCTTGAAGAGATACCGCGCGGCCGACAGCGACAGGTACCAGACCGGTAGCTGCCCCCACAGCACGGCGACGACCGGCGCGACGAGAAAGCCCGTCGTGTCGAACGCCAGATCCAGTTTCGCACCGAGCACCGTTCGTCGGTCGGCCCGCCGTGCGAGAAAGCCATCCACGGCGTCCAGCGCACAGCCTGCGCCGTAGAGGAGTGCTGGAATCCACGCGATCGCGGGTCGCGGAGAGAGAGCCCCGAACCCCGCGAGCGCGGCGAAGAGAAAGCCGCGAAACAGCGTCACGAGGTTCGGCACGCCGAGTGAGCGGTAGAGGCGGATCCCGTCGATATCTCCATCCGATTCACCCGAATCTGCCGGCCGATTCGCCCCCAGATGTTGGTGGGTGAACCACAGGCCGAATCCCGCCACCGCCGCCGTGGGGAGGAGCCACCTCAGCACGGTCCGAACGCCCGGTCCGCCGACGGCCACATAGACGCCGGACGCGACGACGAGGAGCCCAGCGATCGCCACGACGCCGACAACTCCCCACTGACGACGGAGAGTGTCGGGAGGAGTCATCCGGTCGGTCACCGCTCGAACTCCGGATCGGCGAGCGTCACCAGTCGCTCGCGGTCCGCGTCGGTGAGGCGGAGTCGTGCGGCCGCGAGGTTGTCGACGACGTGATCGGGGTCGTTGCTGGCCGGGATCGGGACGACGCCGCGGTCGACGTGGAACGCGACGGCGACTGCCGCAGGAGTGACACCGTGTTCCTCGGCGATTGCTGCCACTACCGGTTCGTCGAGCAGCCCGGGCGCCGAAAGCGGCGAGTGTGCCATCACCCTGATCCCGTGCTCGTGGCACATCTCGACGAGTTCCGTTCGGGGAAGATACGGATGCGATTCGACCTGGACGATCGCCGGCGGCACGCGCGCGGAATCCAGGATCGTCTCCAACTGCCCGAGCGACACGTTACAGACGCCGAGTGTCCGGGTGAGCCCGCGATCGACCAGTCGCTCCATCCGGCGCCACGTCGCAGCCAGCGGGACGTCGACCGTCGCAGGCTCCCCCTCGTCGTCGGTCGGAAACGTCAGTGCCTCCTGCTCCGCCGGCGGTTTGGACGCCAGTTCCGAGAGCGGCCCCTGGTATGCCCAGGCCGCTGGCCAGTGGAGGAGGTACGAATCGAAGGCGTCGATCCCCAGCTCCGCGAGGCTTCCACGACAGGCCTCCGCGACGTGTTCGTGGTTCGTGTTCCAGACTTTGCCGACGAGGAAGAGCCCCTCGCGGTCGGGTGTGCCCGGCGAATCGAGGAGATCGCCGATCCGGAACTCGTTCCCGTACAGTTCGGCCGAGTCCAGCAGGCGGTAGCCGGTATCGAGTGCGGTCGCGATCGATCCGATCCGGTCGACGTACTCGCCGTCGCGGTACCGGGAGCAGCCGAAGCCGACCGGCGGGAGACGGACCGCGGCAGTCCGTCCCCGTTCGAGTTTCGAGTGCATCTGCTCGCTACCGGCTCTCTCCGCCGCCATTGGCTCCGTGGCGTCCGCCGGCGGTCGAACTGGTGGCGACTGCAGTGCGCCGGTCTCGAACTCGATAGTCCGCACTTCCACGTCTTCACCTTGCGCCGCCGCCGCTTCGATCGCGTTACAGACCCCCACCACGTGAGCGGCCCTTCGGGCGCTATCGGTCGGCGAGCCGCCGGCCTCGACCGCCTCAGCGAGTTGTTCCGGCCCGTCGAGATACGAACGTTCCTGCCTGGGAGCCGGATGCGGAGCGGCGACCGAGGGCCGCCCATTTCCGCCGACGGAGACAGTCGCTCGATCTGCCGCAAGCGCGCCACTGTCCGCGAGATACAGCGATCCGTCGTCGCCGTGGAGTTCCAGGCTGTTGAATTCACGGGCCCGGTGCGGAACGTAGAAACTCGTGGTCAGTCGCACTGTCGGCCCCGTCTCGAACTCGAGCATCGCTTCGACGTGTGGCGGGCGCGTCGGTGCACTGTCCTCGCGGTCCGGCCAGACGTCGAGCGCAGCTGCGTTCCGAACATTCCTTACAGGCCCGAACCAGGAGACAAGTAGCGTCAACGGGTAGACTGCGCCGTCGTACAACGGCCCCACGTCCAGAAACGAATCGGGGCTTTCGTGCCAGTCGGTGACTCGCCCCACGTGTGCGTGCGCATACCCGAGCCGGACGGTCCCGAACCGTCCGTCCCCGAGAAACCAGCGGGCGTGTCGTTGTGCGTCGCAGCGATCGTTGATCGGCGCACAGCCGAGTGCGAGGCCGCGCCGTTCCGCGGTGGCGACCAGGTCGAACGCGCGCTCGACATCGAGCGCCAGCGGCTTTTCGCTCCAGACGTGTCGGCCGGCAGCGAGACAGCGATCAGTGACCGTCGCGTGAGCGGTGTGACTCGTGAGGTTCACCACGAGCGGGGCCGACTCCGCGGACAGCATCGAGTCAACCTCCTCGTAGGCCGTCGCGCCGTAGTCCGCTCCCAGCGCCTCGGCACGCTCCCGATCGAGGTCACAGACGGCGGCCAACTCCAGCGACGAGTCGGCGAGACCGGCAGCGTATTTTTCGGCGACCGCGCCCGCCCCGACAAACGCGCACTCCATCAGGGGCACATCGAAGGGAGGGGGCAAAAGCGCGACGGCGGTGTGCCGCAACCGTGAGAACTGGACGGAAAGTGACTCACGGGAGGAAGTCGAACGGTACGTATGGCCCGCGTCGCGGTGGTCCACAACACACTCGATTTCCAGGGGGGTGCGGACGTCGTCTGCCTCACAGTCTGCAGCGCCCTGCAGCGCGACCACGCCGTCACCCTGTACACCCTGTCAGAAACGGATCCCGCGGCGCTCGCCGATCGCTTCGGTGTGGACATCGACCACGAGGCGCTCACCGTTCGGATGCCGCCGTTCGCCGGGGCGATCGCCGGCGCACTGTCGTCTTTCGCCCCGCTTGCTGGACCACAGTTGGCTCTCCGGAGTGTACTTCTCGGGCGATACTTCGCCCGGGACGCGAGTGATTTCGACCTGGCGGTGAGCACCGCAAACGAACTCGCGTTTCCGATCCCCTCTGTTCAGTATGTCCACTACCCGCAGTTTCACACCCATCGGCTCACACATTCCGACCCAGAGGACGCCAGCGACGGGGTCGGTGCCCGAATCCTGAGTCGCGTCGCCGGTCCGGAAGACGAGGCACTCGCCGCACCAACCACCACGCTCGTGGCGAACTCGGCGTGGACGGCGGGCGTCGTCGACCGTCTTTACGGGGTGAAACCGGCGGTTCTCCACCCGCCCGTCGATCCGATCGAGGGCGGCCGCGACTGGGCCGACCGGGAACCGGGCGTCGTCGTCGTCGGACGGCTTGCCCCCGACAAGCGGATTCTGGACGCGATTCGTGTGGTCGATCGGGTACGGGCGCGCGACCACGACATCCATCTCCACATCGTCGGCGGAGCGCCGCGGGCGTACCGACAGTATGTCAGTCGAGTCGAGACGGCTGCTACCGAGCGCTCGTACGTCTCAGTCGAGGTTGATGTCCCTCGATCACGCCTCGAGATGCTTCTCCGAACACACAGGTACGGACTGAACCTCAAGCCGCGCGAACACTTCGGAATGGCTGTCGCGGAGTACGTTGCCGCCAGAATGGTCGCTTTCGCACCCGACAGCGGCGGCCAGCGGGAGATCCTCGACGAGCGGACGGACCGACTGTTCGAGTCTATCGACGAGGCGGTCGATCTGCTGTCCGCCGCAATCGAGGCTGACGGCCGACCGACCCTCCCCCGGGACCGCTTCGCCAGTCGGCGCTTTCGCGAATCGGTTCGCAGGATCGTAAATCGAGCCGTAGCTTGAAGTTGCCGTGTGGCCTTCGTGAACGTATGGCAACAGCAGATCAAGGGCTGTCGATCCAGACCGACTCGTTGACCGGACTCCACTGGCTCGGTGTTGCGTTGGCCGCGATAAGCGGCATCATCCACCTCGTATTGGGCGTGAATTTCATCTCGGACCCGCTCGGATGGGCGTTTCTGATCGCTGCCATCGGATTCTTCGCAGGGGCGGGTGCCGTGCTCGTCGACTACAAGCGACGTCTGATGTATCTGCTTGGCATTCCGTTCACTGTGGGACAGGTCGTCGCGTGGTACGTCCTCAACGCGCCGGACTTTTCACCGCCGGGATACGCCGACAAGGCCGTGCAGATCGTTCTGATCGTAGTGTTGATCGTCCTCTACCGTCGGGAAGCCTGAACAGGACGCCTCACGGCGACCGGTTATGGAGAATTAGCCGAGCGTCGACGCGAGCAGCCGGGTCATTCGATGTGGCCTTCTTCGCGCAGTTGCTGTGCGTCCTGCTCCGAGTACCGCCACTCGATGTTCGCTTTCTCGTCCTGCCAGTCCCACGGCTCCACGAGGACGACGTCGCCCTCGTTGATCCAGGTCCGGTACTTCATCCGGCCGGGGATCCGGCCCATCCGATTTTTGCCGTCGTTGCAGCGGACGCGGACGTGATTGCCGCCGTTGTGCTCGGTGACCACGGCGAACAGCTCGTCTCCGTTGGGCATTCGTAGGTTGCGACGCCCTGTTTCTTCTGTCACACTTGTAGTACGTCAGGCAGACGGATAAAGTATCGGTTAGCGTCGGTGGACCCGGGAGTCGTCGGGTATTCAGTATCAAAAATCAGGCGTTGCTGATGTGTGGAGCACGACGAGAATAATGATAGCTTATGGGAATATAGTACACGATCTGAGATTGCCGGCTTCGGGATCCTGAGCCGTCTCTCCGGCAGATCCGGCCGGCACCGAGAGATCGGATACGGTTGCAAATGACTCGGGGGCGCCCCGGCACTTCGCGGGAATCCTGGGTGCGCGCGACCGAGTGCATATCCATTAGAGGGGATCTGAGAAGGGGATATACGCCCGCATCGACGCCAGGTGGGAGATCGATAGCGATGGATGCGTTTCCTGTAACTTATCGGTTGCCACTGGATTTAGTATTGTGCAATCGACCCAAAAGCGTTATTAGTGGCTACCGGATACCTTGCGCTGACCAGTATAGTATGATGCATACACAACTACACAACGCGAACGGGGGGAAAGTATGGTAGATGTTGGCGCCATCGTCAGTGCTTCGGGGCCGGAGGCACGGGCAGCAGTGATGCTCGTCGGGACCGTGCTCGTCGAGGCGATCATCCTCTACGTCGGGTACGGAGCCCTCACGAACGCACTGGAACCGACCGTTCGTCGGCTGATTGTAAAGGAATAAATGATAGAGATACTCGGAATCGGTGCCGCGACGCTGGCGCTTTTCGTCGGCTTCGGCCTGCTCATCGGGATCCTCTTCGGGTTCTTCGGGATGGGAGGCTCGTTCCTCGTGACGCCGGCACTGCTGGTGATGGGGTATCCCTCCCGTGTCGCCGTCGGGAGCGGCCTCGCGTTCGTCTTCGGGACATCGGTTATTGCAACGCTGAAGCATCGGGACCTCGGACAGGTCGACTACAAACTCGGCGTCCTGATGATTGCCGGAACGACGCTCGGGATCGAGGTCGGTAAACGGATCGTGTTCTTCCTCGAAACCTTGGGTCTGGCCGGCAGCATCATTAGCGTCACCTACGTGGTCCTTCTGGGTGGCATCGGCCTGTTCGTCACCTACGAAGCGATTCAAGGCGACGACGGCGGCGGTGTGGATCACGAGGCAGAGGCCGACGCGGAGGTCGATGCCGAAGAAATCCCGGACATCGCAAAGAAGATCCAGTCGTACCGCGTCCCGCCGATGATCAGTCTCCGCGGCGGCATCAGCGTCTCGCTGTGGATGATACTGGGCGTCGCGTTCGCGACCGGGCTCCTTTCGGGATTCCTGGGCGTCGGCGGCGGCTTCATCCGGATGCCGGCGCTGTTCTACCTGATCGGCGTGCCTGTTCCGATTGCGGTCGGGACCGACTTGTTCGAGATCGTCTTCTCGGGCGGGATCGGAAGCTTCCTGTACGCGATGGACGGCGGCGTCGATCTCTCGATCGTCGCCCCGCTCCTGGCCGGGAGTGCCCTGGGAGCCCGTTTCGGCTCGGCGGCCACGAGCATCGTCGACGAGAGCGAGATCAAGGTCTACTTCGGCCTGATGTTGCTCGGTGGGTCCGTCGCAGTCGCCATCCGGGAGCTCGGGTCGTACTTCGAGATGCCAGTTCTCGACACCGTCAGCCTCGTGTTGATTCTCGGATCTGCGCTCCTGGTCAGCGGGATGGTCGTGTACAGTAGCCTCGTGGAGTTGCGGCGCGGATCGGGTCAGCAGTCCGTTACTCCGGAGTGAGGCCACGCTGAACACCTGCGGTTTTTCCGAAAACGGCCGCGCTCGACGAGGATGGTAGTGCGAGATTGTACGAATCCCACACAAGCCTTTTGGTCGCCGGCGTCTAACCGTCGGTAGAAAGATGCCGGATTCGATGTCAGAACAACTACAGCGGGATATGGAGTGTGAGGGGTTACTTGAGTGTTTCCACGGGCTCAAACAGCTCGACAAGGAGTGTTTCCAGGTCCTCGTCCGCGCCGAGGAACCGCTCACGGTCGACGAGATCGCCGAGTTTGTCGATCGCGAACGGTCGACTGCGTACCGGTCGATCCAGCGGCTGCTCCAGTCGGGGTTCATCCAGAAAGAACAGGTGAACTACGAACAGGGTGGCTACTATCACGTGTACTCGCCGACGAACCCCGAGCAGATCTCCGACGAGATGCAGCGGATGCTCAACGACTGGTACGCGAAGATGGGCCAGCTGATCCAGGAGTTCGAGGAGAAATACGACCCGCAGAAGGCCGAAATTCCCGCCAAGAGTTAAGCGACTTTCATAGATCGCTTCTCTGACATCCGGGTTTGTTGTCGTGCGTGAGCCAGTGGCTGCGCAAACGGTCGGGGTTCCCCCACCGCCCTAATCATCGAACCGGAACGTCTCCAGGTTCCGCGGCGCGTACGTGCGCACATTGTACTTCTGGTAAAGTCCCGACGAGAGCTGATCCGTGGAGGACTCGTCGCCGTGAACACAGAGAATCTCCTCCGGGCGGGGGTTCATCGTCCCGACGAAGTTCTCCAGTCCGCTCCGATCCGCGTGTCCGGAGAAGCCGCTGACAGATTCGACGTCGAATCGGAGGGTCAGCTGTTCGCTCCGGCCCCCACGATCACTGAAGGGGATCTCTCTGCGGCCGCTCTGAATCCGGCGGCCCAGCGTACCCTGTGCCTGATACCCGACAAATATGAGCTGGTTTTTCTCTTCGGAACCGAGCAGTTCGAGCCACGACATAATCGGTCCGCCGGTGACCATCCCTGACGTCGAAAGGATGACACACGGCTCGTCGTCGGCGATGTCCTGTCGCATCTCCTGCCCGCCGTCGACCTGCTGGAAGTGGTCGGCGAGGAACGGGTTCTCGTCCTCGTGGAGGATCCGATCCCGGAGGCCGTCCCGGAGGAACTCCGGATAGGCGGTGTGGATCGCGGTCGCTTCCCGGATCATCCCATCGAGATACACCGGCATCGTGGGGAGTCGCCCCTCCCGCATCGCCTCCTCCAAGAAAAGCATCAGTTCCTGTGACCGACCGACGGCGAAGGCGGGCATAACGACCTTGCCGTCCCGCTCGTAGGTACGGTTTATCAGCTCTGTGAGTTTCCGCTCGGAGTCCTCCTGATCGGTCTGGTAGTCGTCCCGGCGGCCGTACGTCGACTCCATCACGAGCGTCTCCACCCGCGGGAAGTCGTTCGAGGCGCCGTTGAACAGGCGCGTATCGGTGTAGTGGACGTCGCCGGAGAAGACGATGTTGTGGAACCCGTCGCCGATGTGGAAGTGCGAGACCGTGCTGCCGAGGATGTGCCCGGCGTTGTGGAACGTGAGTTTGATGTCGGGCGCGATGTCGGTGACGTCACCATATTCCAGCGTGATCGTGTGTTTCAGCTCCTCGCGAACCATCTCCGAGTCGTACGGCGGCGTCCGGCCCTCTTTCGCCGCGACGTCGAGGTAGTCCAGCTGGAGCAGTCCCATCAGGTCCCGGGTCGGCTCTGTCGTGTACACCGGCCCATCGAAGCCGTACTTGAACAAAAGCGGCAGCAGGGCGGAGTGATCGAGGTGTGCGTGCGTGAGGACGACCGCGTCGAGGTCGGCGATCGGGTTCGCCTCCGGGACCTGGAGATAGGGGACCTCTCCCTCTGCGCCCGGTTTGTCGCCGCAGTCGACGAGAATCCGCGTCTCGGGGGTGCTGAGGACGAAGCTCGCCCGCCCGACCTCACGACAGCAGCCGAGCGTGGTCACGCGGACCCAGTCGGTCTCGCCGCTCGGTTCCCGGTGGATCTCACCGCCGACGCGTTCGAGGAAGTCCCGGCGGTCGTCCCGCGCTTCCATCAGGAAGTTCCGGACGTTGTCGACCGTCGAAGACTCCATCGGCGGCGTCCGGAGAACGTCGGGCGTCCACCCGACCTCCTGGGTGATCTCCCGCAGCGTGCTCGCGCGACGGCCGATGACGAGACCGGGCTTTTCGGCCTCGATCAGCACTTCCCCCGTCGCCGGATAAAACTGGAGGTTCGTGATCCCGGCATCGTCGGGGATGAGCTCCATAATCTTCGGCTTCGCCTCCGCCGGATCCAGTTGGGTTCCCGCGGCGGGCCGAACGGTGATTCGCTTCCGGAGCGTGCTGGCGAGGCGGCGGATCAGGCCGTCGCGTTCGGCGAACTTCCGCGGGGTTTCGGTGTAGATGACCAGTTCCGGGCCTTCGTAGGCGACGCGCGAGACGACGAGGTCCTCGGGGATCTCGTCTTCGAGCTGTGATCTGACCCGTTCGAGCGGGTCGGTAGTGTCGTTAGTACTCATACGTGTCTGAAACGCCGTACGGGGAAGGACAGCTCGGTACGGAAACCGGACGGGGCACCTCGACGCCGGGCGAACGCACGCCGTCTCGGCGTCCGTGCCCCAACGTCCTCCACACGAACGGTCGAAATCGTCTATCGTCTCTTACCCCAGAGAGTATATAAACGTTTTTCGCTGTGGCCGCTACGGCTCGCCCATCCGGAGGATGGGTTTGATCGCGGTGCCCTCCTCGGAGGCTTCGACCGCCGCCTCGATCTCGTCGAAGTCGTAGTAGGTCACGAGTTCGTCGAACGGGAACTTCCCCTGCCGGTACAGTTCGATCAGGTCGGGGATGAACTCCTTGGGGTTGCTGTCGCCCTCGACGATCCCCGTGATCGACCGGCCGTTGAGGATGAGATCGTTGACGTCGTAGCTGGCTCGTGTCCCCAGCGCCGGGGCACCGACGACCCCGAGCGTCCCCCGCTGTGTGAGCGTGTCGACGGCTTGTTCGGCGACGTCTGCGACGCCTGTCGACTCGACGGCGTAGTCGACACCGCCGCCGACCGCGCCGCGGACCGCCGTGACCACGTCGTCGACTTCCCCGGGATTGACCGTCGCAGTAGCACCGAGCTCCGCGGCCTTCTCCAGCCGGTTCTCCTTGAGATCGATGGAGACGATGTCAGTACAGCCTTTGAGATCCGCTGCCAGCACCGCCGACAGCCCGACCGAGCCGGCGCCGAAGATGGCGATCGACGACCCGGCCTGCGGGTTCAGCGAGTTGATCACCGCGCCGGCGCCGGTCTGGATGCCGCAGCCGAGCGGCCCGAGCAGTTCCAGGGGGACGTCGTCGTCGACGACCACGACGTTTCGCTCCGTGGCGATCGCGTGGGTCGCAAACGACGACTGACCGAAGAACCGGCCGCTCAGCGTTTCACCGTCGCGCGAGAGCGGCGACGTCCCGTCCTCCGGGCGTCGCCCGCCGAAGTTGTGCTCGAAGAAGTCCTCACAGAACGCGGGATGTCCCGCGCGGCAGCTGGAGCAGTCGTCGTCGTAATCGAAACTCAATACGACCCGATCGCCCGGTTCGACGCCCGTCACGTCGTCGCCGACCGCCTCGACGACGCCCGATCCCTCGTGACCCAGCACCGCGGGAAGCGGTGTCGGATACAGTTGATCGCGGACGATCATATCGGTGTGACAGACGCCGGTCCCGACGACCCGAACCAGCACCTCCGCGCCCTGTGGATCCTCCAGTTCGACGTTCTCGATCGTGAACGGGCCACCCTCCTCCTCGACGATTGCGGCTTGTATTTGCATACCACAGTGTGTACCAGAGAAGCGTGGTAAAGTGTATCGGCCCCAGTATCAGACGGCTGACGTTCCTGGCGACGTCTCCCTCGGACTATTCGTAACCGCGAGAGGCCGCTGCGTCCCCCTGGGTCAATGCTCGTGGCAAAGAAGCCGCGAGTTCCGGCGGCACGTCCTCGAAGCGTCGCAAATGACTACTCTCGTCTCTTCCCGCCAAGCGTCGTCAACGGGGGTGGCGCTCGGCGATACCAAGTGAGAGTACTCAGTATCAGTCCGCGGCCGTGCCGCCGACGTCCGCTGCCGGCCCGAGTCGCTCGCCCTTCGTCAGGTAACACTGCGGGTCGGGACCGAACACGTCGCCGTCGCCGGCCAGCGCGCGGAGGCGAGACCCGCCGCGGCAAATGTCTTGATACTGGCACTCCGCGCACTTGCCGGTGAGGTGGTCCTCGCGGTTCCGCAGCGCGTGGAGGAGCGGGTTCGACTCGTCCTCCCAGATCGCGCCGAACGGCCGGTCCCGGACGTTCCCGAGGCTGTAGCCCTGCCAGAACTGCGTGAGGTGGACGTTCCCCTGGTAGTCGACGTCGGCGACGCGCTCGCCGGTCGGATCGCCGCCGTTGACCTCCAGATACCGCCGGACTGCGGCTGCTTTCTCGTCGCTGAAGTGCTCCCGGGCGTACTCGACGAGGAACGCGGCGTCGGCGTAGTTGCCGACGAGCAGCGTCTCGATCTCCTCGCCCTCGTCGTGGTATTCGAGGGTCATCTCACACAGCCGTTCGACCGCCTCGCGGCGTTCCTGCGGCGTGAGGTCGGCGTCGGCGATTTCGCCGCCGCGGCCGCCGTAATCGAGGTGGTAGAAACAGAAGCGATCGAGGCCGACCTCCGAGAGCAGTTCGACGACCGACTCCATATCCGCGGCGTTCTTCTCGGTGATCGTGTAGCGGAGCCCCGTCTTCAGCCCGGCGTCGAGGAAGTTTTCGATGCCCCGCACGGCTGCGTCGAACGCGCCCTCCTCTCCCCGGAAGGCGTCGTTGCGCTCGGGCATCCCGTCGACCGAGACGCCCGCGTACTTCAGGCCGGCCTCACGGAGCGCGGCGGCCCGTTCGGGCGTCGCAAGCGTCCCGTTCGTCGAGAGCACCGGCCGGATGCCGAGGTCGTCCGCGTAGGCGACCAGCTCTTCGAGGTCGTCGCGAACCATCGGCTCGCCGCCGGAGAAGAGCACGACCGGGACGCCGTAGTCGGCGAGCTCCGCGAGCATCGCCTTCCCCTCGGCCGTCGACAGTTCGCCCGGTGCCGCATCGAGGTCGGCGCCGGCGTAGCAGTGCTGACAGTAGAGGTTACACTGCCGCGTGAGGTTCCAGACGACCACCGGTTTGGTCGTCCGCTCCTCGGTGATCTGCTCGCGGTCGGAGTCGCGGCCGTCGTCGTACCGGAGGCCGTCGCCCTCGGCGTCCAGATCACACAGGAGTTTGCTGATCGAGATCACGACTGATCACCCTGCGGGAGGTCTCCCGCTGGGGCCGCCGCTTCCAGGCTGCGGTCGGTAAAGCGCGCCACGTCGTCGGCCCGACAGAGCCACAGCGTCTCCGCCGTCCACTCGAACAGCGAAGACGCCTGCTCGTGGGCGACCTCCTCGGTCGGCGCGGAGACGCTCCCGACGTGCCGCAGCGGTTCCTCCCCGTCGCTGCGGAGAAACACCTCCCACTCTGGGGTGGTGTCGCCCCGCGGTTCACTCACGCGCATCCGTCTGGTGTCACTCATCGTTCCCAATATGTAGGTCGATATCCGAACAGGTTCCGGCCGTTTTCGGAGAGTGAGAACGGAAGTGGTATCCTTAAAAGGAACCTCCCTAGCGGTACCGATGTCAAAGAGAGATACGACGCGGAGACGGTTTCTCGGTACCGCCGCTGCGATCACCGCTGCCGGCCTCGCCGGCTGTTCCGGTGGATCGGGCGGCGGCGACGGGGGTTCCGGCGATACTGACGGGAGCGACAGCAACGGGGGCTCCGACAATACAGAGGGGAGCGACAGTGACGGGAGCACCGACAGCGGATCGATGCCCTCCTTCGACGGCTATCTCGAGGAAACGTCGAACTACGACGGTGTGGTCGATGAAACCGGCAGTTCGGAGGTAGCCGTCAAGGTCGGCACGGAGGCCAACGGCGGCTACTTCGGCTTCGGACCTGCGGCCGTCCGCGTCTCGACCGGGACCACCGTGGTCTGGGAGTGGACCGGGCAGGGCTCGCTCCACAACGTCGTCGCCGAGGACGGCTCCTTCGAGTCCGAACAGACCGACGAGGAGGGGTTCACGTTCTCTCACACGTTCGAAGAAGCGGGTACGACGAAGTACTACTGTACGCCCCACGAGACGCTCGGAATGAAGGGCGTCGTCGTCGCCGAAGAATAGCTACGACGACCGACAGACGCTCTGATACTGATTACTCTCGTCTCTTCCCGCCGAGCGCCGCTATCGAGGGTGGCGCTCTGCGGTAAACAGTGAGAGTAATCAGTATGAAGGGACGGTTTCGTCCAAGAATGGGCTGCGACCACAAAGAACGTTCGGGACGGACGATACCCCCGCGATTTCTGCGGTCGGAATCGACGTGACGACTGTTACTGCAGGTCCCAGGCTTCGAGCAGTTCCTGATACCGGTTGCGGATCGTGACTTCCGAGATGTCAGTCACATCGCTGACATCCGCCTGGGTCAGCTGCTCGTTGGTCAACTGCGCGGCGGCGTACAGCGCGGCGGCGGCGAGTCCGACCGGCGACTTCCCCGAGTGGACGTTCTCGCGCTTGGCGTTTTCGAGCAGTTCGCGGGCCGTCCGCTCGGTCTCCTTCGGCAATTCGAGATCCGACGCGAACCGGGGGACGTACTCGGCGGGGTCTGCCGGCTGGATCTCCAGGGAGAGCTCACGGACCAGATAGCGGTAGGCCCGCTCGAACTCCGACTCCTCGACGCGGGAGACCCGGGCGACCTCGTCGATGCTGCGCGGTACCTGCGCCATCCGCGCGGCGGCGTGCAGCGATGCCGTGGCGATCCCCTCGATCGACCGGCCGGGGAGCAGATCCTCGTCGAGCGCGCGGCGGTAGATGACCGACGCGGTCTCCCGGACGTTCTCGGGGAGGCCCAGCGCCGAGGCCATCCGGTCGATCTCGCCGAGGGCCTGCTTGAGATTGCGTTCCTTCGAGTCGCGGGTGCGGAACCGTTCGTTCCAGGTCCGCAGCCGCTGCATCTTCTGCCGCTGGGTCGACGACAGGGAGTTGCCGTAGGCGTCTTTGTTCTGCCAGCCGATGTTCGTCGACAGTCCCTTGTCGTGCATCAGGTTCGTCGTCGGCGCACCCACGCGTGACTTTTCGTCGCGCTCGGCGCTGTCGAAGGCGCGCCACTCGGGGCCGCGATCGATCGAGTCCTCGTCGATGACGAGTCCGCAGTCCGCACAGACGGTCTCGCCGCGCTCGTCGTCGGTCACGAGGTCCGCCGAGCCGCATTCGGGGCATTCGACGGACTCCGACTCGGACGTCGATTCCGTCTCCTCTACTGTCTCTTCGCGTGCCGTATCCGTCGATTCCGCGTCGTGGTCACGCCACTCTCGCTCCGTGCTGTCGCGCGTGCGCGCGTGAAGGGCATCACTCATTTTGTCTTACGGGAGGACGGCGAGAACCGAACCACCGCCTCGCTCTCAATTATACTGTTGTAGGCGAGCCTAAAAAATCTGTCGGCCGTGTGCGAACACAATGCCGCTCCGGCACGCTGGACGGTGCGAGCGTCATCGTGAGCGGTCAGTCGG
The DNA here is from genome assembly GCF_031823395.1 of Halobellus ordinarius. Classification (NCBI taxonomy): domain Archaea; kingdom Methanobacteriati; phylum Methanobacteriota; class Halobacteria; order Halobacteriales; family Haloferacaceae; genus Halobellus; species Halobellus ordinarius. The sequence continues at coordinate 43,278 of NZ_JAVQKJ010000016.1, read as the reverse complement.
GAGACCTTCGCGGCGCGCCGGAGCACTTCCGAACTCCCGGTGGGTACCGCCCACAGTCTCGACGACGGCGCGTCGAAGGTTCGCCGGATCGACGACGCGTCCGCGCTCACGAAGCCGGTCGTAGACCGCCTCTGCCTCGGGTCCGACGTAGTTCCGCTCCGAAAAGGGTCGCTCCTCGATCAGCAGGATTTCGTCGGCGCTCGCAGCGGCCCGGAGGTTCGGGAGGTTTCCGGTGCCGACCTCGACATCCGCGACGACGACGCAGTCGGCGTCGTCGATCCGCCGTTCGACCGCCTCCCGTGCCGCCGGATCGACGCCGGCGAAGGGATCGACGGTCACGACGTCGAGGCCGAGACTCCGGGCGGCCTCGGTGTCGGTGTCGCCCTCGTTGAGCGCGCCCACGGAGACGTCGAATCCGGCCGCATCCAGCACGTACAGGTGCCGTGCGGCGGTCCCACCACCGCCGACGACGTGGACGCGTCCCGCAGCCCGCTCGGAATCGGCGGCGCGCCCGTCCGGCAGCGCCGTGACGTACACCGAGCCGGTGACCGGATGGCGGGACACCACGGCGTTGGCGTCGAAAGCGTCCTCGAGGGTCGACTCGGTGAGTACCGACGCCGGCGGGCCGTGGGCGCCTACGTCACCGTCCGCGAGGAGCAGCAGTTCGTCGCAGTAGTGTGCCGCGAGGTTGAGGTCGTGGATCGCCGCGATGACTGTCTTCCCCGTCGCCACCAGCTTCCGGACGAGTTCGAGCGTCCGGATCTGGTGGTTGATGTCGAGGCTCGCGGTCGGTTCGTCCAGGAGTAAAAGCGGCGTCTCCTGGGCCAGCGAGCGTGCCAGGAGGACGCGCTGCCGTTCGCCGCCGGAGAGTGTCGTGATCGGTCGGTCGGCAAATTGGCGCGTGTCGGTCCGATCGAGAGCACGGTCGACCGCGTCGGTGTCGGCCTCCCGCCAGGTGCCGAACCGCGAACGGTGTGGGTTGCGGCCCATCTCGACCACGGAGCGGGCGTCGAACTCGAACGTGACGGTCGTATCCTGCGGGACGGTCGCCACGAGCCGGCTCGCCGCTTTCGAGGAGAGGGTGTGGACGTCCCGGCCGCCGATGGTCACGCCGCCGGTGTCCGGACCGAGCGTGCCGTTGAGCGTCCGGAGCAGCGTGGTCTTCCCCGCGCCGTTGGGGCCGATGAGCCCGAGGAAGGTCCCGGAGTCGACGGTCGCGTCGATCCCTGCGAGTACGGTCGTGTCGCCGAAGCCGACGCGGAGGTCCGCAATCTCGACGAGCGGATCGGGGCTCGTTCGGAGAGGACTACCCGACTCCGTATCGCCGCTCACAGCCCCGTCACCTCCTGAGAGCGGAGCAGATACAGGAAGAAGGGCGCACCTAGTGCGGCGGTGACGATACCCACCGGAATCTCCGTCGACCCCGAGCGAGCGAGGGTGTCCGTCGCCACGAGAAAGGACGCGCCGGCGAGCGCGCTGGTCGGAAGCAGGATCCGGTGGTCCGGGCCGACGAGCAGCCGCATCGCGTGCGGGACGATCAAGCCGACAAAGCCGATGACGCCGGTGACGGCGACTGCAGCGGCGGTAACGACGCTCGACGCCGCGAGCAGCAGCCGTTTCGTCCGCTCAACCTCGATACCGAGGGTTTGAGCGTCCTCCTCCCCGAGCAGGAGCACGTTCAGATCCCGCGCGTAGAGGAGCAAAATGAGAAACAGCGGCGGGAGCACGACGGCGATGACCCGCACTTCGGCCCACGTCGTCCCGCCGAGGTGGCCCATCAGCCAGTAGACCACGCGCCGGAGGCTCTGCCCGCTGTAGAGGAGCAGAAGCGAGATGACCGCTCCGAGCAGCGTCTGGACTGCGACGCCGGCCAGCAGCAGTGTGGCGGTCGGTGTTCGGCCGTCCTGCGTCGCGATGAGATAGACCGCGAACGCCGTGATGACCGCCGAGACGAAGGCCGCGCCCTGGAGTTCGAGCCCGAACGGGAACGCGAAGGGGAGTACGACGGTCGCCACGGCACCGACCGCCGCGCCCGAGGAGACCCCGATGATCGAGGGATCTGCCATCGGGTTCCGGAAGAACCCCTGCATCACGACGCCGGCGGTTGCGAGAGCGAAGCCGACGAAGGCGGCGAGGGCGATCCGAGGCAGTCGGACGTCGAGGACGATGATGCGACTCGTCCGTTCGACCGGGAACGAAAGCGGCGAGGGCTCCGCCGAGAGCAGCACCTTCGCCACCGTCGCCGGCGCGATCGACACGGGGCCGATGCCGGCGCTGACGACGACGACGGCTGCGAGCGCACCCGTGAGGGCGCCTGCCCAGGCGACGGTCCGCGTTCGGAGACTCACTACTACACAAACTGAGTTGGATTAGCCAAGTACTTGTTGCAATAGCGTCCACGGAGGGGTATGCATCGGAGCGTTCTCGTCGTCGCGACATTGCTCGTGTTTGCCGCCGTCGTCCCTGGCGTCGGGGCCGCGGCCATCACAGATGAGCCAGCCGCGGACGCGGCTGGGAGTGGCGCCGTCGACGCCGTGGCTGACGGGGGAGCTAGCCCCCCAGCAGATCACGACTCGGAGACCTGTGAGTTCCCCTACGAAACCACTGACGCGACCGGGGCGGACGTCGAGATCCCGTCGGACCCCGAACGGATCGTCACGCTGAATCCCAGCGCCGCACAGACGATGTGGGAGATCGGCGCCCAGGACGAAGTCGTCGGTGTCTCCCAGTACGCGAGCTATCTCGACGGCGCCGACGAGAAGGTGAACGTCTCCGGTGCCGGCGGGCCGAGCGTCGAGAAAGTGCTCGGCACGAATCCTGACCTGATTTTGGTGCCGAACAGTTCCTACGGTGCGGCGGCGGACCGGGTCGAGCAACTGCGTGCACAGGGGATTCCCGTGTACGTGTTCGGACAGCCCACCTCTCTGGAGTTCGTCGCCGACAAGACCGAACGGATCGGCCGGCTCACCGGCAACTGCGAGGCGGGCACCGAGCGCGCAGCGGAGATTCGCCAGTCGGTAAACCATATGGAAGAAGCGCTCGAAGGGACCGAGCGACCGGTCGGCCTCAACGTCTTCTACGGGTACACGTCGGGCGATGACACGTTCATCGGCGACCTGATGGAGACCGCAGGCCTGCGGAACGGCGCCGCCGAGGCCGGGATCTCGGGCTTCCAGGTCATCAACGACGAGACGGTCGTCGAGATGAATCCCGGGTGGATCGTCGTGCCCGAGGGGAGCCCGGTCCCGGAGAACGCGGCGTACAACAGTACCACTGCGGTCCAGGAAGGGAATATCGTCCGGGTCGACACGAACTACCTCCAGCAGCCCGCGCCGCGGTCGGTTCAGTCCGCCGAGGTGATTATGCGGCGCGTCCACCCGGAGGCATACGAGGAGTACCGCGCGCTCGAGTCCGGGGAGCCGACGGCGTCGCCCACTGACGACGGCACACCGCCCGAGACGGTGACTCCCGGGACGTCACTGACGACGTCCACGCCGACGTCGACGGGAACGCCCGGATTCGGCATCGTCGTGGCGGTCATCGCGCTCGCGGCCGCAGCGCTGCTTGCGGGTCGTCGGTAGCCGCGACGCCGATGGCCGCGGCGCCGTTCGTGGATCGTCGGTAGCTGCGACGTCGGTAGCGACCCGCCGAGGCCCTGTTTTTGTGTGTCGGTCCACACGGGACGGTATGGCGACTGTCAGCGAAACCTACATCGAGAACAGAGAGCGAATCCAGCCCAACGACACCAACAACTACGGGAGCGCCCACGGCGGCAACGTGATGCGGTGGATGGACGAGGTCGGCGCGCTCTCGGCGATGCGGCACGCGGGCGAGACGTGCGTGACGGCGTACGTGAACAACCTCGACTTCAAGCGGCCGATACCGCAGGGCGAGACCTGCGTCGTGAGGGGGTACGTCTACGCGACGGGCCGGACGAGCCTCCGGGTCCGCCTGCAGGCGTTCCGTGAGATCCCCCAGACGGGCGAGCGTGAGCAGACGACCGACTCCTACTTCGTCTTCGTCGCGACCGACGAGGACGGCTCTCCGACGCCGGTGCCGGAACTCGCAGTCGAGAGCGACCGGTGTAAGCAGCTGCGGGAGGCAGCGCTGGCCGGCGAATCCGGACAGCGAGGGTAAGGATCATACCCTCTCCGGAGCGTACGACCCGTATGGACGTCACTATCTCGCAGTCGCGCGTCGCCGGGCACGTCCGCGCGCCGCCCTCGAAGAGTTACACCCATCGGGCCATCCTCGCGGCCGGATACGGGCGAGAAGCGACCGTCACCGATCCGCTCGTCAGCGCCGACACCCGGGCGACGATGCGAGCCGTCGAGGCCTTCGGCGGGACCGTCGAGCGCGATGGAGACAACGACCGCCTCGTCGTCTCGGGATTCGACGGCCGACCCGGAGTTCCGGACGACGTGGTCGACTGCGCGAACTCCGGGACGACGACCCGGCTCGTCACCGCCTGCGGGGCGCTGGCAGACGGCCTGTGTGTCTTCACCGGCGACGAGTCGCTGCGGTCGCGGCCACAGGGCCCGCTGCTCGATGCGATCGAGCAGTTGGGCGGCCGCGCCGAGTCGACGCGTGGCAACGGGCAGGCCCCACTCGTCGTTGGCGGCGAAACCGGCGGTGGCAAGGTGTCGATCCCCGGCGACGTCTCCTCGCAGTACATCACCGCGCTGTTGATGGCCGGCGCTGTGACGAGTGAGGGGATCGAGATCGACCTGGAGACGGAACTGAAATCCGCGCCGTACGTCGACATCACTCTTGAGGTGCTTGCGGATTTCGGCGTCGACGCCGAGCGGACCGACGAAGGGTTCGCCGTCCCGGGCGGGCAGACCTACGACCCGCCGGGCGGCGAGTACGCCGTCCCGGGCGACTTCTCGTCGATGTCGTATCTGCTTGCGGCGGGCGCCGTCGCCGCCGCGGAGGGCGAGGCCGTCGTCGTCGAGGGCGCGCGACCGAGCGCGCAGGGCGACAGCGCCATCGTCGAGATCCTCGAATCGATGGGCGCGTCGATCGCGTGGAATCGGGGAATCGGCGAGATCACGATCCAGCGAGCGCCGCTGTCGGGGACGACCGTCGACGTCGGCGACACGCCCGATCTCCTGCCGACGATCGCTGCGCTCGGCGCAGTTGCCGGCGGCGACACCGTCATCGAGAACTGCGAACACGTCCGGTACAAGGAGACCGATCGGGTGAGCGCGATGGCTGAAGAACTCGGAAAGTTGGGTGTGTCAGTGACCGAAGAACAGGATCGGCTGACAGTCCACGGCGGCGAGAGCGACCTCGTCGGCACGCGCGTCGACGGCCGCGCGGACCACCGGATCGTGATGTCGCTTGCAGTCGCTGGACTCGCCGCCGCCGGCGAGACGACGATCGAGGGCGGCGAGCACGTCGACGTTTCGTTTCCGAACTTCTTCGAGACGATGGCGTCTCTGGGTGTCGACGTCGAACGGGCCGAGTAGTTCGGCTGGCGTTCCCGCCGTCTACGTCTCGGTGGCCAGCCGCTCGATATCCTCATCGGCTGCGTCTCGGTGGCCAGCCGCTCGATATCCTCATCGGCTACGTCTCGGCAGTCTGCCGGTTGAGGTCCTCATCGGCTGCGTCTCGGCAGTCTGCCGGTTGAGGTCCTCATCGACTGCGTCTCGGCAGTCTGCCGGTTGAGGTCCTCATCGACTGTGTCTCGGCAGTCTGCCGGTTGAGGTCCTCATCGACTGTGTCCGGTGATCTGCCGGCCGAGAGCCCTCTCTGCTTAGGCCTCGCCGGTCCGTCGGCCGGTGATCGAGTCGATTTCCAGTTCGACGATGACGATCTCCATCTCCTCGACGTCCTCGTCGAAGACGCGGATCGGCGAGAACGCGCGGTTTATTTCAGCGGTGTCGAAGCGCTCGTGTTCCGATTCCGGGAGTTCGGCCAGTTGCCCGGTGACGAGGACGCTCCAGGAGTCGATGCCGCGCGGGTCGTCCGTCGGCGTCGTTCCGTGGAGGACGTAGGTCGCCGTCCCGGTCGCCGAGAGGAACTCGTCTTTCGTGCTCCCCTCGGTCACGCCGAGGCGGAAGTAGAGCCGCTCGCCGTCGTAGTAGTGCGCCAGGGGAACCGCGTAGCTGTCGTCACCGTCGGCGAGCGAGAGAACGCCCGTTTCCGTCGTGCGTAGTCGCTCGTCGACCGCCGAGTCGCCCATCCCGAACGTGTATGCGTAGTCGATGTGGTCCATACGGAACTCCCGGGAGACGGGGCTGGTCGTACGCACCCGAGTGTGATATGTGTTCTCGTGACGCCCCGCCGATTGTGCCTTACTGCAACGTATATATGCCCGGAACCACGACGGCGAGGTAATGAACGGGAACCGATTCGGCCGGCTCTTTCAGGTCACCACCTACGGCGAGAGCCACGGCGACGCGATGGGCGTGACCGTCTCGGGCTGCCCGGCCGGGCTCGAACTCGACGAGGAGGACGTCCAGGCGGAACTGGACAGACGAAAACCGGGACAGTCGATGATCACAACCTCCCGAGGGGAACCGGACGCAGTGTCGATCAACTCCGGCCTGCAGGACGGCTACACCACCGGCACCCCGATCGGGATGGTCATCGAGAACAAGGACGCCCGCTCGGGCAAGTACGAGCCGTACGTCACGGCCCCGCGGCCGAGCCACGGCGACTTCACCTACTCCGCGAAGTTCGGGACGCGCAACTGGGGCGGCGGCGGCCGCTCGTCGGCCAGAGAGACCGTAAACTGGGTCGCTGCGGGCGCGATCGCGAAGAAGATCCTCGAAACCGAGGACGTGCAGGTGAAAGCCCACGTGAACCAGATCGGCGAGATCGAAGCGCCGGCGGTGTCCTTCGAGGAGATGCTCGAACACACCGAGGAGAACGAAGTGCGGTGTGCGGACCCCGAAACGGCGGCGGAGATGCGCGAGTTGATCGACGAGTACCAGGAGGCGGGCGACTCGATCGGCGGGTCGATCTACTTCGAGACCCGCGGCGTCCCGCGAGGGCTCGGCGCGCCGCGCTTCGATTCGTTCCCCGCGCGTCTGGGACAGGCGATGATGTCGATCCCGGCGACGACAGCCTTCGAGTTCGGCCTCGGTCGGGAGGCCAGAGAGTGGACCGGGAAGGACAGAAACGAGGACTGGGAGTTCTCCGACGACAGCGAGGCGCAAAGCGCCTCGGAGGCGGCGAGCGGCGACGAGCCGCGAGTGCGAGGCGACCCGGTCCCCGAGGGCAACAAACACGGCGGGCTCCAGGGCGGCATCACGACCGGCCAGCCGATCTTCGGCGAGGTCACGTGGCACGCCCCGACGTCGATCCCGAAACAACAGCGCACCGTCGACTGGGAGACCGGGGAGGCAAAGGAGATCCAGGTGGTCGGACGACACGACCCCGTGTTGCCCCCGCGGGCGGTCCCGGTGGTTGAGGCGATGTTGAACCTCACGATCCTCGACTTTATGCTCCTCGGCGGCCGCATCAACCCCGACCGACTCGACGACAACCCGGGCGAGTACGACACCGACTACCATCCGTCGAGCCCGGACAACGAGTGATGGACGCTGGCTGATCTGGGGCCGCCCGCTGGGTAAGCAGGGGACGGTCGATGGTTTATCGCGAGATAGTCGGCGCGTCGACGACGGTTCTCGGTGCCAGATATCTGATGCACTTGTATCCGATTTTTGATATTTTGGCCCACAGATTCGTCTGATTTGTAAATGTATTCAGTTGTGAACCCACCGATTGATACGATTGGTAGTTCGGCCGGATATAAGAGGAGTATCGAACGTATAATAGGTCTTTCATCATCTTTCCTTGGTAACTTATAGCAAAGCCTTTAGTCGAGTCTCGCCGAAACGTTCGGTAGTGGCCCACACGGGCCGTGAGCTCAAATATGACTAACGACGAACTCATCTGGCGCATCGCAGGAGGTTCCGGCGACGGAATCGCCTCGACCAGCCAGAACTTCGCAAAGGCCCTGATGCGCGCGGGGCTCAACGTATTCACGCATCGACACTATCCGTCCCGCATCCGCGGCGGCCACACCTACACCGAGGTCCGTGTGTCGGCGGAGCCGATCAGTTCGCGCGGCGACGGGTACAACTTCCTCCTCGCTTTGGGCGACTCCTTCGCGCGGAACCCCCAGGAGAACGCCTACTACGGCAACGAGGAGATCAAGCCGCTGTCGGAGAACCTCGATGAACTCAACGAGGGCGGCGTCATCGTCTACGACTCGGGCCTCCTGGACACCGAGGAGATCCCGAACTTCGACGAGCGAGTCGAGGAGAACGACTGGCACGTCTACGACATCGACCTCCGGACGATGGCCCGGGAACACGGCCGCGAAGTGATGCGGAACACCGCCGGCGTCGCCGTCACGTGTGCCATCGCGGGCATCGAGCCCGAGGTCATCAAGAGCCTGATGGACGACACGATGCCGGAGAAGGTCTTCGAGCCGAATATGTCGGTGTTCGACGACGCCTACGAGACCGTCCGCGAGGAGTACGACGCCGACGCGCCGGACGTGTCGGTCCCGTCGGGCGAGCACGAGGAGGAACAGGTGCTCATCTCCGGGTCGGACTCCATCGCCTACGGTGCCCTCGACGAGGGCTGTCGCTTCATCGCGGGCTACCCGATGACGCCGTGGACCGAGGTCTTCACCATCATGTCGCAGAACCTCCCCGAGGTCGGGGGGATCTCCGAGCAGGTCGAAGACGAGATCGCGGCGGCCGCGCTCGCGCTGGGCGCGTCCCACGCGGGCGTCAAGGCGATGTCCGGGTCCTCCGGCGGCGGCTTCGCGCTGATGTCGGAACCGCTCGGCCTCGCGGAGATGACCGAGACGCCGGTCGTCCTCGTGGAGGCGATGCGGGCCGGCCCGTCGACCGGAATGCCGACAAAGCCGGAACAGGCCGACCTCGAACACGTCCTCTACACCTCCCAGGGCGACTCCCACCGGATCGTCTTCGCGCCGGCGGGCGCCGAAGAGGCATACAGGCAAACGCGACGGGCGTTCCAGATCGCCTACGAGTACCAGATCCCCTCGATCGTCCTGTACGACCAGAAGAACGGGGGCGAACTGCAGAACGTGCCCGCTTCCGTCTTCGACGAGGAGCCGAACCCCGACCCCGGCTCGGTGCTGACCGAGGCGGAACTCGAAGACGCGCCGCACGACCCCTCCGGGAAGTACAACCGCTTCCAGCACGACGTCGACGACGGCGTCAGCCCGCGTTCGATCCCGGGCCAGAAGGGCGGCCGCTATCTCGCGACGGGCAACGAACACACGCCCGCTGGACACATCGAAGAGAGCCCGGTCAACCGCGTCAATCAGGTGAACCGACGGATGCAGAAGATGGAGGCCATCCGCGCGGAGCTCGCCGCCGAGGAGAGCATCAACTTCCACTACGGCCCCGAGGCGGCCGACTACGGAATTATGACGTTCGGCTCCCAGCAGGGGACCGCAAAGGAGGCCGTCGACGAGCTGAACGAGGCGGGCCACTCGGTGAAGCTGCTCGGCGTCTCCCAGCTTGCGCCGTATCCGGTCGAGGAGGTCACCGAGTTCATCGAGAGCGTCGACGAGGTGCTGGTCGTCGAGATGAACGCCTCCGGGCAGTTCCGCGGCCTGACGCAGAAGGAGATCGGCCGCTTCGGCGAGAAGCTCTCGAGTCTCCTGAAGTACAACGGCAACCCCTTCGAGCCCGCCGAGATCGTCGACGGGTTCGTCACCAGTATCGTCGAGGACGGGACGCTGCCCGGCCACGAGACCAAATTCGTCCCCGCAGCGAGTGATTAACAATGAGCGCATTCAGTGCAATCGGCGACGAGGCCGAACACGACAGAGACGAGTACACGCCCGGACTGGAACCGCAACCGACGTGGTGTCCCGGCTGTGGCGACTTCGGGGTCCTGAAGGCCCTGAAAGGCGCCGCCGCCGAACTGGGGCTATCACCCGAGGAGATGCTGGTCTGTACCGGCATCGGCTGCTCGGGCAAACTGAACAGTTACTTCGAGAGCTACGGCTTCCATACGATCCACGGCCGGTCGCTGCCGGTCGCGCGGGCCGCAAAGCTCGCCAACACCGGCCTGACGGTCGTCGCCGCCGGCGGCGACGGCGACGGCTACGGGATCGGCGGGAACCACTTCACCCACACCGCCCGTGAGAACCACGACATCACCTACATCGTGTTCAACAACGAGATCTTCGGGCTGACCAAGGGCCAGACATCCCCGACGTCGCCGAAGGGTCACAAATCGAAGACGCAGCCGCACGGCTCCGCGAAGGATCCGGTCCGGCCGCTGTCGCTCTCGCTGAACGCCGGCGCGTCCTACATCGCGCGGACGGCCGCGGTCAACCCCAACCAGGCGAAGGACATCATCGTCGAGGCGATCGAACACGACGGCTTCTCCCACATCGACTTCCTCACGCAGTGTCCGACCTGGAACAAGGACGCAAAGCAGTACGTCCCGTACATCGACATCAACGACTCCGAGGACTACGAGTTCGACAAGACGGACCGCTCGGAAGCCTCCGAGATGATGTACGAGACCGAGACCGTCCTCCACGAGGGGACCGTCCTGACCGGCCGCTACTACGTCGACGAGGAGCGCCCGTCCTACCAGCAGGAGAAGCGGACCATCGGCGAACTGCCCGAAGAACCGCTCGCCGAGCGGTACTTCGACGACGACTACGAGTGGGAGCGCGTCTACGATACGTTCCTGGACAAACACAAGTAGGGCGCACAGGCGAGTCACCGATCTCACGGCCCGCGGCCGACAGTTTTCCTGCGGCGAGTTCGGTTTTCAGGTTCGGAAGGTATTTTTTCCGGCAACCGAAAGTTAGAGGTATGGAAACCACCTCGACGGAGGGCCGGATTCTCGATGTCCTCGAGGAAGACGCCCAGGCGTCGTACTCAGAGATCGCAGAACGGGCCGACGTCTCGAAGCCGACCGTCCGCAAGTACATCCGGAAGATGGAGGAAGAGGGAATCATCGTCGGCTACTCCGCCGACGTCGATCCCAAGAAGCTCTCGGAAACTTCGATCGCGCTCGTGGGGCTGGACGTCGCCTCCGAACGCTACGTCGAAGCCACGAAGGAGCTGAGGGAACTCGACGCCGTCGAGTCGCTGTTTACCTCCTCTGGAGACCATATGCTGATGGCCGAGGTCCGCGCGCCCGACGGCGACGCGCTGGGCGACGTCATCTCCGAGACGCTGCTCACGATCGACGGGATCACCGCGGCACACCCGTCGTTCCTGCAGGAACGGCTAAAATAGTCCCGGCGGCGTAACGGCTCCCTGAACCGCTCTCGACGGCGCGCCGCCGCCGTCCGTTTCCGGCACCGTCCCACGTCGAGGGGTCCCGGTCCAGTTCGATCGGATATAGATCCGTCCGGACGTCTTTTCACTTCCGCCGCGCGTGGCAAACGCTATAGTGGCCGCTCGCCCGATACCTACCCGGTTGACGATCGAGTGATCGAGATGCCCCGAACCGACCGGACGACCGAGGCGAACGCCCCGGAGCACGCAGATGAGCGGTGAGACGCTGCCGGGCGTCGAGCGGGACGATCCCCCGCGGATCGTCCTGCACGTCGATATGGACTGCTTCTACGCCTCCTGTGAGCGGTTGCGGGAGCCGACGCTCCGCGGCCAGCCCGTCGTCGTGGGGATGGGGTACGAACCCGGAGACACGATCGGCGCGGTCGCCACCGCGAGCTACGAGGCGCGCGAGTTCGGCGTCGAGAGCGCACAGCCGATCTCGCAGGCGCTGGATCGCCTCCCGCGAGCGGCGGCCGCCGACGCTGCCGACGACGACACCGAGCCGGTGGGCTACTACCGCCCCGTCGATCTGGACTTCTACCAGTCGGTCGCCGACGCGGTCAAGGAGATCCTCCACGACTGCGCCGACGTCGTTCGCGAGGTGAGCATCGACGAGGCGTATCTCGACGTGACCGAGCGGACCGCCTGGCGCCGGACCCCCGACGGGGACCGGACCCTCGCGGAGGGGTACGCCCGGTACGTGAAACAGCGGATCGCCCGCGAGGTCGGCGTCCCCGCGAGCGTCGGTGTCGCGCCGAACCTCTCGGCCGCCAAGATCGCCTCGGACCACGACAAACCCGACGGGCTCGTCGTCGTCGAGCCGGGCAAAGTCCGCGAGTTCCTGGCACCGCTTTCGGTCGAGGCGGTCCACGGCGTCGGTCCCGTCACGGCGGATCGGCTGGCGTCGATGGGGATCGAGACCGCGGGCGACCTCGCCAGCGCCGATCCCGTCGAGCTACGGGATGTGTTCGGCTCCCGCGGCGTCGAACTCCACGAGCGGGCCCGCGGGATCGACGACCGCGAAGTCACCCCGACGGGCCGGCCGAAGAGCCTCTCGCGGGAGTCGGCGTTCGCGGAAGCGACCGACGACGACACGAAAAAGCGGGAGACGGTGACGACGCTCGCTGCCGACGTGGCCGCACGCGCACAGAACCGCGGGGCGACGTATCGGACGATCGGTATCAAGGTCGTCGTCCCGCCCTACGAGGTCAACACCCGCGAGCGGTCGCTCTCCGGCCCCGTCGACGACCCGGACCTCGTCGAGGAGGTCGCACTCGAACTCCTCGCGGAGTTCGACGGCGAGGCCGCCCGCAAGGTGGGCGTTCGCGTCTCGAATCTGTCCTTCGCGTCCGGCGAACAGGCCCGACTCGACGGGTGGGACGAGGAGGACGGCGTCGGCGGCGGTGGCTCCGAAGCGAACGGTCGAGACGGGGACGATCCGACCGGCCGCGGGCAGGCCTCGCTCGGCGAGTTCGAGCGGAGATAGTACCCGGGGATCGCAGCACAGTACGACACCGTTATCCCCGGCCGAACAGTAGGTAAAGAAATGACTCCCTCCAACCCCGACCCCGTCTCGGTGACGAAGGCGACGCTGTACTGTCCCGACTGCGGTCACGAGAGCCGAATCAACGGCGACTGGCTGCTGGAAGTCCGTCCCGACTCCGTCGACTACGAGTGTCCCGAGTGTGGGACGACGATCGACTCCCGTCGCGATCCCGAGGACCTGCCTGCAGGGCGCAGCAAGCCGCTGTTCGTATCCGCCGACGACTGATCAGAAGCCGACAGCTGTGATCGTCGGTCCCGGATCGAAGTGACCGGGTCGCGTTCGGACGACGCTTACGTCGAGCCGAGTTCGATTTCGGCCGGCGTCACCTCGTCGAGTTCTTCGACGACCGCCTCGTCGTGTTTTACCGTCAGACCGATCGTCAGGCCGAGTCCGTACAGCGCGATCAGGAACCACCCGTACGCCACGACCGTCTGTCCGACGATTCCGAGGTTGACGACCCACCACTCGACGGTGAGGAAACTCCAGGCCGCGAGCGCGATTGCGTACAGATGCAGCGGCGCGCCGCCCAGCAGATGACTGTTGAACCGCCGAATCCGCTCCCGGTTGGACTGGGTCTTGAACAGCTGGTATTCGCCGGAGAACTTCGTCGCCCCCATCCCGATCGCGAGCAGCGCTCCGAGACCAGCGATGACGAGCCAGCCGGATCCGATTACCGTCGGAGACATATTCAGTCCCAACCCCATCCACGCTCCCGACCACCCGGCCCAGGCGAGGATTCCGAGGCCGTAGAGGCGATACCCCTGCCGTACCACGTTACTGAGTGGCATATGAATGAGTGATGATTATGAGTTGATAAATCTGTGGTTATAGTTCAGACTCACTGACACTGTAACCACTCCGGCTGTTCGCCCAGTTTGCCCCGTTTTGTGTCGGTAACCCACGAGTGAAGTCGTGGGCTTCCGATTTGTTTATCTGTGAGAGCGCGCCCCGGACGTTTCCGGAAGTGGCCAGCTTCCAGAAAAGAATCGCCAGACTGCGGGTGGAATCCCGGCGGTATCACGTCTCCAGAGTCGTTTCTCGGAAGTGGCCCAGGCATCCTTTTGTGAGTTCGCTCGAAAGCTACTACCGACTCCCGTATGATCCGCGATGCTCGGGTACTCCGTGCCGGGTTCGTCCCCCGTGAGGTGGAGCATCGCGACGCCGAGGTCAACCACCTCTCCAGCGTTCTCGAACCGATCACGAACGGCGAGCCCGCGGATACCGCAGTCGTGACCGGGCCGAGCGGGGCCGGAAAGACCTGCATCGCGAAGTTCGTCATCGAGCGGCTCCGCGAGGAGGTGCTCGACGTCGAGGCCACGTACGTGAACTGCTGGCGGAACTACACCCGCTTTCGGACGCTGTATACGATCCTCGACGACCTCGGGGGGACGATCGACATCCACCGGCAGTCGACGCCCCACGACGAACTCGTCGACCGCCTCCAGCAGTACGAGGGTCGGACGGTCGTGATCCTCGACGAGGCGGATCAGCTCGAGGATCCCGGTCTGATTTACGACCTCCACAGCCTCCCACAGTTTGCGATCATCTGCATCGCGAACAACGAGGAGGAACTGTTCAGCCGCGTCGACGACCGCCTCGTGAGTCGTCTCCGCGCCAGCGAGCACGTCCGGATGGAGAAGTACCACAACGAGCAGCTGTTCGACATCCTGCAGGCCCGCGTCAGGTGGGGGCTGGAGCCGGACGCCATCACCGACGAACAGCTCTACCGGATCGCGGACGCGGCCGCCGGCGACGCCCGACTCGCGATCGGCATTCTCCGGACCGCGGCGAGCACCGCCGACCGCGAGAACCGCGATCGGATCACCGACGAGATGCTCTTCGACGCCGCCGAGGACAGCCGCGCCCGGATCAGACAGAAGAGCCTCGACTCGCTCACGCCGCATCAGCGCGTCGTCTACGACGTCCTCGACGAACACGGGCCGCTGAGTCCGGGCGAGATCCACGAACGCTACGCCGAGGTCGTCGAGGATCCGCGGACGAAACGGACCGTCCGAACCTACCTCGCGAAGATGGAGCAGTACAACCTCCTGACGGCCGAGGGGACGAGCCGCGACCGGGAGTACGCGCTCGTCGATCCCGACGCCGCGTGACTGTCTCGGAGATGTTTCCGTTTCGTTACCAATGTATCTGAGCGATCGAACCGGTCACGAACCGCTCCGCTGGAACGACTGTTATGATCGCTTTCAGCCCCATAAAATCCTCTACGACCGTCTCTCGCATCCGGATTGCCCGCCATCTCAGGAGCCACCCCTTCGAGAAGCTACCAGATGTCTTATATAGTTTCGGTTGGTAAAATGCGTATGAAGGGAGGGTTCCACCGGACACTCATCGAAGAGTCGTCGGATATTGCGACGATCATCGATCGGGACGGAACGATCACCTACGTGAGTCCCTCTGTCGAGCACACGCTCGGCTACGAGCCGGAGGAGCTGGTCGGCGAAACGGGATACGGGTACCAGCATCCCGACGACCGCGAGGGTGTTGCGGAGGCGATCGAACGACTGCAGATAGAGCCGGAGGGTACACAGGTCATCGAAACGCGATTTCGGCACGCCGACGGCTCGTGGCGCTGGATCGAGGCCACGTTACGCAACCGGGAGGGTGACGAGACGATCGGCGGTATTCTGGTGAGCAGCCGCGACATCTCCGAGCGAAAGCGACACGAGCGGCAGTATCAGGCACTTGCGGAGGAATACGAGACGCTGCTCGATACCGTCTGGGAGGGTATTTTCTTCCTCGCCGTCGACAGCGCGGATTCGGAGATAACGTTCCGGTTCGAGCGTCTGAACCGGGCGTACGAAGAACAGACCGGCATCACGACCGACGAGATGCAGGGCAAGACGCCGACCGAGGTGTTCGGTAACGAACTCGGCGCGACCCTCGAATCGAACTACCACCGGTGCGTCGCGACCGGTGAGCCGATCACGTATCAGGAAGAACTCCCCGTCGATACCGGGGCGCGGTTCTGGCAGACGAGTCTCACACCGGTCATCACCGACGAGGCGGTGACCCGAATCATCGGCATCGTGCGGAACGTCACAGAGCGTGTCAAGCGGGAGCGCAAACTCCACAGTCAGAAGGAACAACTCGACGCGTTCGCCGGGGTCGTGTCCCACGATCTGCGGAACCCGCTCAATGTCGCACAGGGACGTATCGAACTCCTCTCCGGAGAGTGCGAAAGCGAACATCTCCCGCCGGTCGTACAGGCCCTCGACCGGGTGGAGGAAATCGTCGCGGACACCCTCACGCTCGCCAGACAGGGACAGGTCGTCTCGGATCCGGAGCCGATCGATCTGGTCGAGGTGCTCGGTATCTGCTGGAAGAACGTCGCCACCGACGACGCGACGCTCGACGTCGAAGACGAGATCAGGATCTCCGGCGACCGGAGTCGACTCCAGCACGTCTTCGAGAACCTCTTCCGGAACGCGATCGAACACGGCGGCGCCGGCGTGACCGTCCGTGTCGGGCAGATCGACGACCACGGGATCTACGTGGAGGACACCGGACCCGGAATCCCCGCCGATTCCCGAGCGGCAGTGTTCGAACCGGGGCACACGTCAGCGAGTGGCGAGACCGGATTCGGGCTGACGATCGTCAAACGGATCGCCGAAGCCCACGGGTGGGAGATCGAGGTCACCGAGGGGACCGGCGGTGGCGCCCGATTCGAGTGCACTGACGTCGTATTCGTCCCACAGTAGGGACCCACGACTGACGTCGTGGGCGTCCACCTTGCAGATCTGTGACGCGGCCACCGACGCCGCCGCACCCGTCGGGGATTCGCCAGTTCGTCGCGGCCGGCAATGTGGGACGGCAGCGACCGCCGCAGCCGTTCGTGGAAACACACCGGTTTCCGCGACAGAATCGGGAGACGGGGTCCGGAAATGGGGCCGATCGCCCCGATCCCAGAAACGCGGAAACGACACGCCGCGGCTTATCGGCGTCCCCGGTGTCTCTCCAGGTATGTCACACGACGAAGACACGTCCTCGGCCGCTGCGGCGCCGGCAGGGCGTCCAACGCGACCCGCAGAGCGAAACCGCGATCTCGTCGACCGTCCCGAGCCCGGAATCGAGAATCCGTTACTCCCGTCCCTGGAACGCGGTCTCACCCTGCTTGACGTCGACGGCGGCCGCGGTGTGTCGATCCTGCAGGCGCTCGTTTTAGATCACCTCCTGCTGCACGACGGCCCCGCGTTCTGGGTCGACGCCGACGGCCACGCGACCACGACGGGGCTGGCCAGAATCGCCCCGAGTCGCCGCCTGCTCGATCGAATCGCTGTCGCCCGCGGCTTCACCCCTTACCAGCACTACAGCGCCGTCCGCGACGTGTCGACGGCGGTCAACCGGCGGATCAGAGCGACCGCGTCGCGTCCGGCTGATCTGGGAGAGGACGACCTCCCCGGTCACGACGGCGAAGACGGGCCGGGGACGCCGTCGCTCGTCGTCGCGCCGGCACTCGACAGCCAGTATCGGGCCGCCGACACTCTCGCGGACCGCCACGCGCGGACTCTGCAGGCGCGGACGCTCGCCCGACTGCGTACCTACGCCGACGCCTACGACGTCCCGGTGCTCGTGACGCGGACCGCAGCCGACGCCTTCACCGGGGCCATCGAAACCGCCGCCGAGCGGCACCTGGAGTGCGAGCGGACCCGGCTCGGCCCGCGGTTCGTCGGCAGGGAGTTCGAGACGCTCGTCTATCCCGCCGGTGCGCACTACCAGACGACGCTCGCCTACTGGCGGCGGGTCCTCGGCGCGCGCGCCGAGCAGGTAGGGCTGGAGCCGTCGCCGTCGACCCCGGCGGACAGCCCGTCCGAGCCGGTCGGGACCGCCGTGACGGCGGCGGGAGCGGCGTCGTCGTTCACGGCGAACCCGCTCTTGGACGCGTGGCCCGGGGCCGGGGGGCGCTGAGATGGGGCGAACCAACCCGACGTACCGGGACGCCCTGCGAGCGATCCGGGAGCGCTGGAGCGACTTCCGGCGGGCGCTGCGGCGGCGCGATCAGCCCCGGTTCGATCGGCTGTTCGGCTACGCGCGGGACCACGCCGACGCGAGCGGAATGTTGAACCACGAGAACCCGCTGTTTCCCGCGCTTTTCAGCGTCGACATCGAGCAGGAGGCCCGTCTCGATACGCACGAGAAACGACTCGATTCCCAGGAAAAGCGGCTCGAAGATCACGAGAAACGACTCGATTCCCAGGAAAAGCGGCTCGAAGATCACGAGGAACGGCTCGATTCCCACGAGGAGCGGGTCGGCGCCCACCAAGATCGACTCGGCGCCCACGAGGAACGACTCAATTCCCAGGAGGAACGGCTCGACGAACTCGAAGGCGCGATCGAGACCCTGCGCGATCGAGACGCCGAATCGCGGCCCGAGGAGACGGAGCGATGACGTTCACGGTCGATTTCCTCGACGCCGGGCGCGTCCTCACGTGGGAGTCGACGCCGGACGGCGCATCCGAAACCGTGCGGTCGTACACCCCGCGGTTCTTCCTCGCGGGCCGATCACCCGACGCCGAGGTTGATCTGACGCGCCTCCGGGCGTTCTACGAAGGGCATCCGAACGTCGTCGACACGGAGCTCACGACCCGTCGCCCCGGCTTTCGGCGGGACGACGAGCGCGTGCTCGGTGTCGACGTCGATCACGTCGATCGGATCGCCACGCTCGCGCGACAGGCGCGACAGCTGCCCGGGTTCCCGGTCGGCGACGTCGCCTGTTTCAACGTCGACTTCTCCCGCGAGTTCCGCTACTGTCTCGAAACCGATACTGATCCGACGCCCGCAACGGATCTGACGACGCTCCGCCTCGCAGTTCCGGTTGCCGAGACGACCGACGACACATACAGCAAACTCACTGTGGACGGAGAGCGCGTCGCCGGACCGCCGGCGGACGTGCTGACCGCCGTCACCGCAGCGGTCGAAGCGCAGGATCCGGACGTCCTCGTCTGTTCGACGGCCGAGATCGTGCCGACGCTCTCCCGGATGGCGGCAGCGGCCGGGATGGACGACTTCACGCTGAGCCGGTGGCCCGGGGTCGACTACCAGCAGCTCGCCGGGGAGTCGACGTACGCGAGTTACGGGCGGGTGGGCCACTCGCCGGCGCGGTACAACGTCCCCGGACGGGCGATCGTCGACGAGTCGAACACGTTCTTCTACGGCGAGACGAACCTCGCGGGCGTCCTCGATCTCGTCTCGCGGTCGCGGAAGCCGCTCCAGGAACTCGCCTGGGCGTCGATCGGGAACGTGCTCACGGCGATCCAGATCCGGGAGGCACACGACCGCGGGGTGTTGGTGCCGTGGAACTCCTGGCGGCACGAGTTCTTCAAGTCGATGGGGACGCTGCACGACGCCGATCGCGGCGGCTTCATCTTCGCGCCGGCGGTCGGCGTCCACGAGCGGGTCCACGAACTGGACTTCTCGAGCCTCTATCCGAACATCATCTGTACGCGGAACGTCTCGCCGGACGTCATCCGCTGTGAGTGCCACCGCGACCGCGAGGACGTCCCCGAACTGGGCTATGCGATCTGTGACGAGCGCGGCTACCTCGTCGACGTGCTCCGGCCGCTCATCGACGCCCGCGACGAGATCAAAGCCGCGATCGACCGGGAAGAGGGGAGCTCCGAGCCGGATCGGGAGCGACTGGCGGCGCTGGAGGGCAGGTCGGCCGCCCTGAAGTGGATCCTCGTCGCCTGTTTCGGCTACCAGGGGTTCAGCAACGCGAAGTTCGGCCGGATCGAGTGCCACGAGGCGATCAACGCGTTCGCCCGCGAGATCCTCCTGACCGCCAAGGAGCGCCTCGAAGCGGGCGGCTGGCGTGTCGTCCACGGGATCGTCGATTCGGTCTGGGTGACGCCGGATCCGGACGTCGACTCAGCAGCACGAGCGGACCTCGACACCCTCGCGGCCGAGATTTCCGACGCGGTCGAGGTCCGACTCGAACACGAGGCCGAATACGAGTGGGTCGCGTTCGTTCCGCAGCGGGACAGCGACGCCGGGGCGCTGACGAAGTATTTCGGGAAGGTCGCGGGGGAAGACGAGTTCAAGATCCGCGGGATCGAGGCCCGCCAGCGGTCGACGGCACCGTTCGTCGCGACCACCCAGCGGACGTTCCTCCAACGGTTCGCCGCGGATCGGGACCCGACGGCGGTCCTGGACGCGCTCCGAACGGCGATCGATCGGCTCCACGCCGGCGTCGTCGATCCCGAACGACTCGTCGAACGAAACCGCGTGTCGAAACCGCGCGCGGCCTACTCGCAGTACACGAAAAACGTGGCCGCGCTCGAACGCGCCGCCGCCGACGGACTGGCGGTGCGGCCGGGCCAGACGGTCGAGTACGTCGTCGTCGACGACGCGAAGACGTCACGCGATCGGGTCGCACTCGCTCACGAGAACCCCGAGTTGTACGATCCCGCGTACTACGAAACGCAACTGGTACGCGCCGCCGAGAGCGTCCTCGCACCGCTCGGCTGGGACCGAACGGAGATCCGGGAGGCGCTCGACGAGACGCGGCCGACCGATCTGACGGCGTTCGGCGCCGGGCAGACTGACGGGAGACGATAGTCGGCGAGCGTGCGGGTATTCGAACGCTGCGCGTCTGGGAGGCTTCCGGGCGAGTGCCGGCGGTCGCCGGCTACGTTATCGTAGCGTTCGCAACTGAGTGCGCATTCGATCGCACGACTGCGTGCGATCCGACGAGCGAAGACTTGCGAACGCTACGATACCAGCAGCGTGAGGCCGACGGAGATGGGGACGAGCACGAGGAGATAGCCGGCAGCCGCGATGGCCCACCCGCGGCTGATGGCACTGCGCCGGGACGCGTCGACGCCGGAGGCCCGGGGCAGCGGAACGGCGACGAAGAAGGTGATCATAAGCACGTACAGAAGTACCGTCACCGAGACGACCGACAAAAGCGACGCGCCACCGAGAAGCCACTCGGCACCGAGCAGGAAGTAGGTGAACAGCAGGCCGGTCCCGAGGCCGGCCAGATAGTGAGCGACGGCCGCGAGTCGGCCCGGAGCGCGATCGACGTGCGCGCCCGTCAACACGCTCGCAGCGACGTACGGGGGCGTCGTCCCTTCCGGAACCCGTGCCATTATCCAATCCATCACGAAGACCGCGACGACCGCCGCACCGAGCCCGATCGGGAACCGGAACACGGCCGGGACCGAGGCGAGTTCGCCGAACACCATACGAGACGGTGCAACCGCGGCGCGTTTGGAACTATCGGCCGCTCCGTTGTTCGGGTGACCGCACTCGGTCTCGGGTCCAAGAACAGGATTCCGTTCTGCGTCGTGGAGGGCTGCGATGTGACGCCACCTGAACGGAGTAATCGGACCACAGTTTCAGATTCGATTCTCGAAGCGTGCAGGTTTACACTCGCTTTCGGCGAATGGCTGATGGGATATAGGCACTCTGCCGCAGATATAGGGGGGTTCAATTTGATTCTGCGGAGTGCTAGAGAGACAGATTTCAGCGCTGGTACTGCCACAAAACTGTTTTACCCGTCGTGTGAATTTACTGAACTGTGTCGATCACGCCTGCACGGCAACGGCGCGTCCTTTTTGTGGGGAACGCCCCGGACTTCGCGGGATTGGCCAAGCGGTTCCGCGAGGAGACCGGGGACCGGTTTATTATCGAGCGGGCCGCGAGCGCGCCGGAGGGGTTCGCAGCCATGAGCGAGCAGCCGCCGGCGTGTATCGTCGCCGAGTACAGGCTACCCGAAACGGACGGGGTGGACTTTCTCCGTGGCGTCCGCGAGGACCGTCCGGAACTGCCGTTCGTTCTGTACACCGCGACAGGCGAGGAGAGCATCGTCAGCGAAGCGATCGCCGCCGGCGCAACCGACTGTTTCCGCGGTCGGAGGGACGCAGAGCACCCCGGACTACTGGCGACCCGCATCCGGAACGTGGTCCAGACTCGCCAGGATATGAAAGAGACAGAACGAGAGGGAGCGAGGGAACACGCCACCGGAACCGAGCAGTATCAGGTGCTGTTCGAGAATACGAACGACGCCGTCGTCTGGGTGAGCTACGAGGGCGACAGGCCGTATATTCAGGAGGCCAACCCGCGGTTCAAAGCACTGTTCGAGCCGCCGGACGAGGACGTTGTCGGCCGGCCGCTCGATGCGGTCGTGGCAGCCGAAGAGCGCAGTGAAGAGGCCGAGGGACTCAGTCGCCAGGTCAGGGCGGGAAAGCAACTCGACGGGGAGATCGTCCGAGAGACTGTCGACGGGCCGCGCACCTTCACCTGGCAGGCGATTCCGATCGAGGCGTCCGAGACCGAGAACGTCGAAGAGGCCTTCGCCGTCTACACCGATATCACGCAGCGGAAGGAACGCGAACGGGAACTGCAGGAGCGCAGGGAGCGTTACCAGTCGCTGTTCGAGAACAACCCGCTTGTGATCTGGGAGGAAGACCTCTCGGAGACGAAGGCGGCAGTCGATGCGATCGCCGCAGAGCACGGGTCCGTCGAGGCGTATCTCAGGGCGAATCCGGACGAACTCGACCGGATACTGGAGACGATCGAACTGATCGACGTCAACAGAAATGCCGTCGATTACTACGACGCGCCCTCGAAGGCGGCGCTGATGGACAACCTCGACCGGATATTCACCGACGAGGCGAGGGAGACGTTCATCTCGCTGCTCGGCGCCATCGCCGACGGCGACACGCGGTTCAGAAGCGAGACGGAGTCACAGGCGTTCACCGATGACCGCCGAGTCGAACTGCTCGATTGCTTCGTTCCCGAAGCGCACGCCGACGACTACTCACGAGCGTACATCACGGGCACGGACATTACCGAAAACAAGCAGCGCGAACGGGAACTGAAACGGGAGCGCGATCGACTCGACGAGTTCGCCAGCATCGTGAGTCACGACCTGCGGAACCCGCTGAACGTCGCGGCCGGACGGGTGGAGATGGCACAACGAGAGTGCGACAGCGAGCATCTTCTCCACGTCGAAGGCGCGCTGGATCGGATGAACGACCTGATCGACGACCTCCTCGAGTTGGCTCGGCAGGGAGAACCCATCGGCGACCTGGAACCGGTGGCGTTGGCTGAACTGGGCGCGGCTTGCTGGGAGACTGTCGAGACCGCGAACGCGTCACTGGAGATAGACACGGAGTTGAAGATTCGCGCAAACCGGAGTCGCCTCAAGCAGCTGTTCGAGAACCTCGTCCGGAACGCCGTAGAACACGGCGGCACCGACGTGACGATCACACTCGGGGGGTGCTCCGATCCACCGGGGTTCTTCATCGCCGACGACGGGGGCGGCATTCCGGACACGGAGCAGGAGACGGCGTTCGGGAGCGGCTTCCCGACGTCGAGCGACGGGACTGGCTTCGGACTGCCGATCGTCGCGGAGATCGCGACGGCGCACGGCTGGGACGTCGCCGTCACCGAGAGCGCGAACGGCGGCGCCCGGTTCGAGATCACCGACGTGGAGGTCGTCGACTCACAGCGCGGGTGAGTGATTTCACTGGCGCCGCCGCTATACCCGCACCGGAACCGTTGCGGCCGGGATTTCGACGTCGGCGCCGTCAGGATCGGTCTCCAGTTGGTTTAGTCGTACCAGTCCACGTACTCGCAGTTGGGACAACGGACCCGGGTGACGAACGTCTCTCCGCGGTCGTGATTGTCCGGCGGAACCTCACTCACGACGACCGGGTCGTTTCCGCACTCGGGACACTCGTAGGGTAAATTCACGCTAGTTGACATTCGAAGCGGGTAGAAGTATTAAATTTTCTCCGGGATGGGTGAACCGCCTCGGGGTCAAGCCCCGAGGCACTCGGCCTGTTCCGCCTGTAGGTCGTCTCTCGTTCACCCGCGGGAGGATCTCACACGCTGCAACTTCCGGCTGCCGCTGCCGCTTTCGGGGTCGGCCGAGAGCGTCTCTCGGCCGTAGCGAGCGAGCACTCCGAGAGCGATCGGTCGTGGGTTGATCCGAATCTCGTCGGCTGCCACCCACGAGTGACGTCGTGGACTTCCGGCTTGTATATCCCTGAGGACCAGATTCCCGCGCCAGCGTGCGCGGGCTGAGCAAACACGCTTCGGTTTCGAGTCCGCCCCTCATATGGACTGCTGTAGCTGCTTATCGCTGTTCACGCCACACGGTGCTGTGACCAGCGGGAAGAGACGACAGCAGCCCCTATCAGAGCCCGGACCCGCCGTCGACCGGGACGGTCGCGCCGTTGACGAAACTCGCGTGCTGGCTGGACAGGAAGGTGACCACCTTCCCCAGGTCCAGCGGATCACCCGGCGACTCGTAGGGACAGTCCGCGAGCACGGCCTCCCAGGCCGACGTGATGTCGGTGAACTCGCCAGCGTCGACCCGTCGGCCCAGGAACTTCTCCAGGTCTGCGGTCTCGTGGGGGCCCGGGACGACTGCGTTCACGCGGACCTCGGGCGCGAACTTCTTCGCCTGGCTCTCGGTGAGACCCTGGACCGCCCGCCCGTACGCAGTCGCCACCGACAGTTCGTCGGTGAGTGCGGGGATAGCGGGGTTTGCCACGGTGACGACCGACCCCTGATCGGACTCTTCGAGGTGAGCGTAGGACTCACGGATGGCCCAGACGACGCTCATAAACAGCCGATCGAACCCGCGGAACCAGTCCTCGTCGGAGACGTCGAGAAACCGCTCCGGTTCGAGTGGTCGGGGTCCGGTGACGAGGTGGTCGATGCCGCCGTACTGGTCGACGGTCTCCTCGACGAGCGCCGCCATATGGTCACGGTTGCGCACGTCGACTTCGAGACCGAGAATCTCGCCCTCGCCGAGGGCGTGGAGTCTGTCGCTGGCGTACGCGAGGTCGTCCAGATTCGGCGCGGCAAGGGCGACGTTCGCCCCCTGGCGCGAGAACGCTTCCGCACAGGAGTGGCCGAGTCCGGTCGCACTCCCGGTGACCAGCGCAACGCTGCCCTCCAGTCCGAGGTCAATGTCCATATCCGACGCTTGGGCACCAGTCGTAAAAGGTTCGTGCCCAGCGATGTCCCCGGTCCGCCCCCTCGGCGACGAGAACGACGTCGCCGCGCTGGTCCGTTGCCAGTGTCCGGCAACCAAGCACGTCGAAAGCAAGGCCTGCAGGTGGGTTTGATACGATGTCTTCAGGTCTCGCAATTCGTTTTAGATATTTGCATCAGACGTCCGTCGTCACTCTTAGCACACCCACTGAGCAGACGCGCAATTGTCTATGAATCAGGACATTTCAAAGCAGCATATCAGCGGTAGAGCGTATGTAGGTGGTGATGTACTGGAAACCTCTACGACGCCAGAAAAGCGGGTGAGAAACAGCGAGTCGAAAACGGCTGCTGGACAGATTGTATTTGAGTGAGTCAGAGAAGAGTGGCCTCACTCGAAATGAGAATCGTTCAGTACAAACCGGCTATGGACTACGAGTTCACGCTGCTCGCGCTCGGTTCAATTCGACTGAGCCGTCGCTGTCGATGAACACATCGAGTTGATTGAACCATTCATCGGATCGAAATTCCCTGGCTAGAACTACATCGCCGTCCAACTGAACCGTTACTCGGTACTGGCCACTCTTCCACGGCATTTGACCGAGTTGGGAGGTCTCCTTACTTGCAACGTCAACCGTGTTTGCCACGGCCAGTTTCTCCCGTTGGATAGTCCAAACCGTGACGGTATGGGAAACATCGTCTTCGTTGACAGCGAGCATCGTAATAGGATCTCCCGGCCTTCCGGTACAGCCACCAAGAGAGAGTATGCTCGTCAAAGCAGCGAGGTACTGGCGTCGGTTCATATTTCGTTGATGAGACGCTCCAATCAAAAACCCAGTCTTGGGACAAACGACTATTTACCGTAAAGGATACTCCTCCATCGGCGGCTCCAGTTTCCCACAATACGAGGGACGCACACTCGATCTACGGGCTGATTCGCTTACGTATTCCGTGAAATAAACTACCGTGAGAAGAGGTCTATCACGCTCTCCAGTGGTATTAGTCGCAAATCCACGATACCTTGAGGTATTTCACACCCCGACAGCGAGGGTGACCGTCCAATCATCGATTCAGATCAAAATCGAAGCGACGATATTCTTTTTATGCAATACGCACCTGTCCTGCGGTTAGTAATCGTAGGATCAGAGAATGGGGTCGGAGGGACTCCAACCAGTCGGTTTTCGACGGCCTGTGCCTTGTTCGTGCCCGATTTCGACACGGGGTGACACGAACTGACGTGGGCCTTTTTACGCTGTTTCTGTCGGTGAATCATTGTGTGGTAGCGGAACTGGTGTCCGGGTTGTCATCATCGTCCTGTTCGGACTGGAGGTGCTCTGTGGACTCCTCGTCATCATCGATCGAGTCTTCGAGTACTCCAGTGTACTTCCGACGACGGTTTTCCATCTTCTCGCGGTCATCAGGCACGTCGTAGTGTCGTCGAATCGTGTCAACGCTCGCGTCAACTCGGTCTGATACGTCTTCGGGGTCGATCCCTTGGTCTAGCTGCCACTGGATCGACCCGGTTCGGATACGGTGGGGCGACCGCGAACTGGGGCACTTGCTGGCGTGATCCCGCTTGCGGTACTCGCACTTCTTCGCGTTCTCACCGTGCGGGCACGCGATCCGGATGCAGGGCTGGGTAGCGATATAGATCGCTCCGCGGATCTTCGCTATGCTTGCTCGACCTTGCCTCGTCGTGAACAGCGGCTCGCGTCCGTTTTCGTCTCGCTTGTCGTTCCGTTCCCGAGCGATGTAGTGGTCAAGGACGTCGGCGACCTCTGGAGAGATCTCGATCGGCTCTTCACTATCGAGTTTGTTCTTGAGGCCCGTTCCCTCATCTGCACGATGATTGAAGTCGAGATATGGGCCGTCAGCGGTATCTTCCTCGTCTGGTTCCCGGGTATAATCGCTCAGATCTAAACCAGCAATGGCCTGCACTCGTCGGCCCGTGAACCACGCAACTTCTGTCACTGCGTGTTGGAACGTTCCGTACCACTTCGCAGAAGTCCGCATAAACCGAATCTGCGGCAGGGCGTCAGTCTTGTCCCATTTCTCTGTATTCACTTCTTGACTACGATCCAGGTCAGGAACAGTAACGGCTGGATGGAGGTACCCGTCGAATGCTCCTTTCTCACCGAGGAATCGCAGAAACTGCTTCAACGTCTGGAGCTTGTTCTTGATCGTGATTGGGCTCCAATCCTCGCGTGCGTGTGCGTAGTCCTCGTACTGTTCGATAGTCCACTCCGTGAGATCACCCACTCGGTCGATGTCGTGTTCGTCACACCACATCAGGAACGGGTCGAGATCTTTCCGATTAGAGTGGATGGTGTTCTCGGTGTGATCGATTTGTCGCTTGTTGATCCAATACTCTCCTGCGGCGGTAGGGTTGAAGTCCCCCGGTTCTTCGGGAAGCTTCACCCTGACCACCTCGAAACCAACTTCTGTGTTGACCGTGTTTGTTTCATTGTTCTGGTTGCAGCTCTGGTTGACGGAAGTCAACTTGCGGCCAGAACCTGTGCGGGTGCAGCACGTTGCCAGACGGATGCACCCACACAGTATTCGTGCTGACCGTGTGATTTGACTCCGTCATTGGTTTGTATCACCTGCTTACTTATAAAAGTTAGCCAAAGTTTGACTCATAGAGTCAAACTACAGGACGAAACGACGGTTACCCCTGTAGAGTTTGATCTGCTGGGGCAAACATTATTTGTCACAGGTCAAGTTATCTGGAGTATGACTGAGCAGTTTGAGCCGAAACGGTTCGAGAAGCCGGTTGAGGATATCTTGCCTGGAGGGGCTCCCGATCTCGACCTGGAACACGCAATTGAGGAATGTGACGATACAGTTGAGGAACTCACATCAGATGTCAGTGGAATTGGCCAGAAAGCAGCGAAGCGCTACTTGCTACGGTTTGAGTACGGTTTTGACACGACTGATATCAGAGAACACTATGGGATTACGAAGTCAACCCTGTCGAAGCAGATCAATCAAGTCCATCGCAAGATCCTCAACCACCCCATACTAGCCAGGGCCATCGGTCAGCTAAGAACGGAGCGAACAGGACTAACTCGTCCAGAATCAGAAGATAGAGTACTGTGGGAGGGAGAGTTGAGTCTCCACTCGAACCCAATTTACACTGTAATCAACTATCTTCACGGCGACGTCACAACCCCATACTCGTGGCAAGTAGACTTGCGGGCTGATTTCGCGTTGGAGGATAAAACCCGTCGCTTACGATGCAGCTATCTTGTCGACGAGGAATACGGAGTGCTGATTAAACGAATTCTGAAGGGCCTCTCGGAAGAAGATGCTAGTGGTCATCGATACGAGAGACTCCGGACTTGCCACGTGTATCCACTGCCACACCCTGAAGTAGTCGGTGCTGACGGATCATTATTAGACGGACTTGCAGCTCACGTGAGCTATGACATCAAGCGCGTTTTTGAGGATCCTGCGTGGAACTCGATTGAAAAACTGATAAACATCGTTGACACAGAGGATTCAATTCCTCGTCCCTTACCTGAATTTGCGCTTCCTGAGAAGGTAATTGGAGAACAGACAAGTAGCACTCAAATCCGACAATACACCGCAGAAGTTCACCGACGCAACAATTTCGAACATATTCTGCGTGTGTACCCGTTCACGCGGATCGAAAACATTCCATTACAAACACTAGACCTTCTGTGGGACGGCTCATTGGCGGGAGAGGATGACTACTTAGAGACCATCCTTCGGACGTCGGATCCCCATTACCATCCTGGCCCAACCCGGACTACCTGGTCTCTTGAACTGACAAATTAGGGTAGCATCAAGAAGGATGCAG
The DNA here is from genome assembly GCF_031823395.1 of Halobellus ordinarius. Classification (NCBI taxonomy): domain Archaea; kingdom Methanobacteriati; phylum Methanobacteriota; class Halobacteria; order Halobacteriales; family Haloferacaceae; genus Halobellus; species Halobellus ordinarius. The sequence continues at coordinate 14,639 of NZ_JAVQKJ010000016.1, read as the reverse complement.
ATGCTATAGTAATCAGGCGCGGGAATGGGGAGAATCCCGAGAGAACAATCGGTAGTGTGCAATCGGGGGCGATGTGACCTTGGCTGGTGGGATCTGGCCATTGTGAAGTAAGCCCAAGACTCCGGTAAGGTGTTGTACACCGACTGCAGCGACGACGGTGTCGATGTCATTGTGATCAGCGAGCGCCTGCAAATATCCCGCCATTTCGACGTCACGGCTCCCAATAACGGCCTCGTACGCCTCCGGAGCACGGTCACGGGTTTCCCTGCGCCATTCACGGATCGTGGGCAAATCCAACTCGTAGTACGCCGCAAGCGTTAGTTCCTCGTTCGGATCAAGTATCCCGAGATCGGTGAAGATCTCGGTGTCGAGTCGCTCAAAGTCGATATCTGTATCGTACCCTCCTGCACCGATGCCAGCGAGGCAAAGGTCATAATCGTGTGCTGTCGCGTACGCTGCGGCTTCTAGCTCGTCACGTGGCGGCCACGCTGCGTCCCTCTGATCTGGGTGGTACTGACCGATCGCGTCGGCAGTCGCTTCAATCGCTACGACGTCCGGGTCATATCGCGTGATCGCGCCGGAGACACGAGTGATTGCTGTCGGCGTCTTATGCAGCACACCAAGTACGTGCACCTCATCAACCCGACCAGCCATATCGAGGTCAGTAACACCAGTCGATTGAATCGATCTATCTGTCATAACGTATCAAATTACTATCGTACAAACCATCTGGTATTCGAGACTGAAGCAGTCGGTCTATCAGTCTATGTCAGCGTCATCCTTCAGCGGAACATTGTCTAACCGATCTGCCACTCGCTTCGGGATTGATGGGATTCGCAGGTCCTCGGGATCTACTTCATCATCGTATTTCCATCCATCTACATTATTGACGACCTCTTCAGCGTGTTCTTCACATAACACAACTGACCCGACCGAAGCGAGTATCATCTCTGTCGGGTGTCCGTTGGCTCCGATGAAGTCTGCGTTGAGTGGTGAGTCCACTGCTTCCTCATAGTCGTACTCTAAGTGCATATCGGAATTCGATAGCGTGACGACGGCGTCAGCTTTCTTCCCACAGCGAGACGTGATGTTTGGCGGTTCAGAATAGGTATTCACGCTTTGTTGCTTATACTCGCACATTATGTGTATCGGAACATATTTTATTGTCATACCGACCACTTCCACCTATAGTACCCAATAACAAAAAGTTTTATAAAATTATGGCTAAAAAATTGAAAACATAAAGTCTATCTGGGGAAAAATAATTCCAAAATTTATGTTCTAAAAACTCTCCTCAACCCCTGAGGGGCCCGATGACCTCGATTCACTGTCCGAATCAAATCGAACTGTGGCTCACTTTTAGTCTGAAGAACATTCATATCGAGTATCTCCACCGACGGAAGTGGCAACGGGTAGTCCTCACGCATCGTTCACTGATACGGTCCCTACTCTATCACGCGGTCGTTGTTCTCAACATTATCCATCATCGGGCAATTCATCCGACCAATCTACAACTGACGCCGGGAATGATGGAATACGAATGTCCTCAGGGTCTACCTCGTTTACAGATTTCCACTTGTGTAATCGATCGAGTACTTCTTCAGCGTGTTCGTCACATAAGACGACCGCTGCGGCCGGGTCGCGCAGCATTCCACCTCCCCCCGAATCGGGTCCAAGGAAGTACGCATTGAGCGGTGAGTCTACTGCTTCCTCATAATCGAGATTTTCATACTTTTCCGGATTCGCTAGCTTGACAACAACGTCAGCTTCATCGCCACAGTAGGGCGTGACGTTTAGCGATTCCGCATAGATATTCGCACCTTTTTCCTTGTACTCACACAGCACCTTGTCCGAAATGCTTTCACTTGACATACCAAGCAATTTCATCTATGCACTGATATAACAAAAGATTTTATAAAATTTGGAGTGAAAATTTAAAACATAAACAATCTTCCGGGGAAAAATAATTCCAAAATTATTGTTTCAAAAACTATCCTCAACCGCTAACGGCCGTGTTCGCCTACCACAGTAGGAAAAGACCATTGGAAAACTGTGATGGTACCGCGGCACTGAGTTTTCAACAGCGTGTGTTGAGGACTCTTGCGCTGGCGATTCACCAACGGTACCGATCTTTGCTCACTGAGTTTTATACGTAACTGGTCGTAACAGTACATATGTCGGTCGGCCCTCCGTTCGACGAATCAAACGAATCGACAGACCGCTCCCAAACGTGGGAGAATTGGCGTGAGGACACACGCCGACTTGACTACGACGGGCGAGACATTCGAGTCCTGTGGGAAGCGGAACGTGTTGATCGAAAAGACGGTGTGTACCATTCACCAGCTGATTTCGGTGACTTCGATCCCAAACCATCGGATCCAGATTCGTCCGTCTGGCCGCTCAAAGAGCTTGATCCAGGCTATCCAGCACCGGTTGATGAGTTGATCCTCTGGAGTGGGACGTTTCCGGAGCCACACGTCGCGTGGGTAACTGAAGAGTACCTTCAAGCTCGGTACGGTGCCTACGATCCTATGCGGCAAGAAGTCGATGTCGAGGTGTTGCCGCTCTATCTCCGACCAGACGGGTGGGAGGAAGGGGATACCGTCGAGATCGTCGCCACGAACGAGACAGCCCCATCGATGTCGCTCACCGACGACCGGCTTGAAGCACTTCGCCGGATCGGCGAGTTGTGGAACGGCAACGAAGTCCGCGGCCATCACCTCCTTGTAGACAAATGCCCCTCGTGGGAGGACGTACTCGGTGACCTTGATCAAGAAGAGTTGAAACGCTTAGTTATTGACCCGAATGTTGACGTTGAGTTCGCCGAGGCCTTCAGCGAACACGACTGGTACGAACAGCGTGAAGCCGTCTATACCAAGCCGCAGCGAATCCTCCGAAAGAAAGTATGGTGGGCTCCAACACAGCGGGGACGCACGCTCATCACCAACACCGACGAGCTTCCGAATCTGATCGGTGATTCCCTCGAAAGCCTTCGACATCGCGTCACCGTGGGTCTGACCGCATTACGCGAAATCTTTGATGGCAAGACTGTAATGACATACAAGAACATTGGGAGTTTCAATTGGGTGCCTGTTTCTCGTAGGTATAATGTGGATGTATTCAGCTACAAGTACCCATCCCCGGAAGCAGCGTATGCCGGTGAAGTCATCACTGGCCACCATAATTACCAACTACACGAGGAGACCTATCAGAAACTCGCCGCCCTCAACAGAACAGGTATCACTCCGTACGTAATATTTGACTCACGGGACACTGCCTATCGAGTGTTCAATTACTGGCACCGCAATAACAACTGCTCGCTTCCGCTCGGGACGTTCGACTCAGACGCCGCAATTAGCTGGGGACGACAGAAAATCCAGGAAGCGTATGAAGACGACACGGTGTACTGGGCTGTCGCCGACTGGTCCACCACCGACCGGGTCTGGCGAAGTACACTTGGCCCGGATGGCCCGGACATCTCACGATCCGACGTAGTATCATATAACTGGTAGCTTCTCTTTCCACACGTTCCACGAGATCGCCCCCGAATGGGGGACATAGTATGTATTATACTGGTGGTAATTCGCCCCCCTGTTACTCCAGATTCCACGTATCTCACCCCTTTCCACAGTTGGTTTGAGCTGCGGAACGCTCTTATCCCGCGAAAAATGTCGTCTGGAACTGACATATTCTACTCGCAGTAATTCTATCAAATGCTTAGTGCAATCCGCATCCGCTTAGTGGCGGTGATTTTATCACCTGCACAATGTACTTGCCGTTCGCTGAGCCACGGAGTAATTCTACCATCCGCTGAGTGCGTCGCCCGTCCGCTTAATGTGTCAACCGCCCGTGCGGTGACGGACCGATTCTATAGGCGGATCAAGCCGAGTGCCTCGGGCCTTGACCCCGAGGCGGTTCACCAGATGAGATGGACCACCTTCACACGGTCAAATCTCGTTATTCCGCTTTCCAGCGAACTCAGTTATGCGATGGATGTGCTGCCCCAATATCCACGTTTCACCTAATTCAAGGCGGAGGCCCATCCGCAAGTAGCGCAACTTGTATAATACAACGAGGCGTACTGGTTCCTATGGCAACTGAAGAAGGGTACGAAGAAACTCAAGTTAGCGATCGGGGAATGGTCACCATCCCGGCAAATCTCCGGCGACGACTCGACATAGAACCGGGAGACAAGATTCGATGGACTACCGATGATGCGGGACACCTCTCGGTAGAGGTCGTCAAACAACGCTACGGTGCGTTCGATGACTTTGAAGGTGCTCCGATGGGGGGCGACGGTCTCGAAACCCACGATCGAGCGGGGTACGAAGAAGATCCGGCGTTCTCGGAGAACGCCTGATGCCAGTCGCAGTCGTCGACACTAACATTCTCATCGGACGTGCGGACACAGATGATACTCACCACGAGGTTGCAACGGAGATCGTCCACGGAATGGATCACGGCGTACTCCCGACAGGACGCGTGACCAACTACGTTGCTCTGGAAACACTGAACTGGATCAGCGATCGAAAGTACCACGAGAAGGCCGTAGAGACGTACGATCGACTGAAACAGTCTGCCGGCTTCGAAGTACTACACGCAGCTCAGAAGGACTTCACAAATGCGGTAGAGCTCTTCCGATCCTACGAGATCTCTTTCGGCGATGCTACCATCGCCGCGTATATGCAACGAGAAGGTATCGAATATCTCTACTCGTTCGACGATGACTTCGACGGCCTTGATTGGGTTACGCGGCTGGACACTGCTGACAACCCATTCAGCTGATTGATATTCACCCCACTGTTGTGAGTTCCTCCGCTAGTGATTCGAGTTCGGCAGCCTCGTCGAGAGCCGCTACCCATTGAGCCGGAAGCTGTGACGCGCCGAACCGCGCCCCGGCGACGGCGCCCGCAATCGCGCCAATCGTATCGGTATCACCCCCACGATTCACCGCAGTGACGATCGCATCCTCGGCAGTCTCGGCACGGAGCCCATCGTGGAGCGCCGTCTGCAGCGAATGCACGACGTACCCTGACGTCTCCAACGTCGCAGGCGCGTCGTCACGAACGAGTGGTTCGAGCGCCGTCACGAGTTCAGCAGGCGCGTCCGATCCCACGTACTCAAGGGCCTCCTGTAGCGGCGTATCCGCGTCGTCAAGCAGGCCAGCCACGGTGAGGTTCAACAGCGCACAGCCTTCCGTACACCGCGGGTCAGCGTGCGTGATCTGCGAGGACTGCCGACTCACCTCCGTTAGGTGGTCCCAGTCACTCGCGTACGGGATAGCGAGCGGTGGGCATCGCATCACACTCCCGTTCCCGGCGTTCTGCCCTTCTCGGCTCTGCTCCCAGACGTGCTGGCCTGCCTCGTGCCACGTGTCCCCGTGTTTGAGGCGGCTGAGCGACCGCATCGTCATCCGACCGATATCGAACGGCCCGCTGTCGTACCACGCGACGAACCGCGCAGCGATGTCCGCCGGGTCGAACGCTTGTCGCTCAACGAGACTACGAGCGATACACAGCGCTTGGTCGGTGTCGTCCGTGATCGTCCCGGCAGGCTGGTTCCACGTTCCGTGTCCCACCATTTCGTCGAGCCGTCCGTGTGCCGCGCTGATCTCCGACGCAGAGTTGAACTCGACCGGTCGGCCAAGCGCATCCCCGCACGCGAGCCCAAGGATGACACCACGCGCTCGATCCGGATCCATACGTCAGCAACAACCACCGCTAAGAAAAAAGCCGGGCCACACTCACTCGTCAGGCTTCGTTCCGGTCCGGAGGTTCTCCCGGTACGCAGCCCACGCCTGATACATCTCCACGCGTTCCGCCTCCGTCATCGTATCGTGCTCATCCGGATCGAAGAACGGAAGTTCGTCCTTCTCGGGTATCCTCATCACCCGCCCGAGCGGGTAGAGTTGCTCGTAGTAGTGTTCGAGCACCCACTCTTCGCCGTGCTCCTCAACGGCCTGCTGAATGTACGGGGCGGCCTCCGGATACTCGTCAGCGAGTGTATCAGTCATTACTCATTAGGGGTGGTGTGCCGCTGGGGGTGTGGTCCGTGCGTCCATAGGTCGGAGGTCAAACCGTCGTGAATTCAGTGAGCGAATGGTTCGGACTGTCGCTGTTCCACTTGCCGATCTGGATGAGCTCGAACGCTTCTAGGGAACCGCCGATCTCATCAGCGAGTCGGGTCTGAACTGCCGTGGAGAGACTCCCAATAGGGATGGCGGTGAGTGCGTGCTGCGTGACGGCGTAACTGGTTGCGAGGCTCGTCGGGGCGACGACGATGACGTTCGACCCGTCAACTTCGTGAAGCGCGAGTTGCGCGTCTCGATACTGGTGGACAGTCGCATCCAGTTCGTCAACAGGAAAGAGGAAGCCAGCATCACCGTATTTGATACTCGCCCCTGCCGACTCAAAATGCCCTTTGAGCATAACTATCTTCAAATATATGCTTTAGAGGCATTAATATTGTGGTGGATTGGGGTACGATTCGGTCCCTGTAGGGCATATTACCTAGGCTGAGTCTCCGTACGGTCCCAACTACTGATCGGACCCATAATCTCCACACCTGCGGTACGACCGAACTACAACAGACTCTGGCGAACCTTCCACCACGACCCCGCAGGAGAGCCGGACATCGAATGTACGAGGATCACTCAACGATGTTCTCTCCGTTGAGGTAGGTATTTTCCCACTCTCGACGAGCGGCGATTTCCCGACGGCCACGGCGCGTGATCTCGTAGGAATTGGTTCGACGGTCAATCTCGCCTTTCTCAACGAGGCCTTTGTCGACTAAGGTATCGAGATTCGGGTAGAGACGACCGTGATGGATTTCTCCTTCGTAGTATTCCTCTAGTTCTGCTTTGATAGCCAGTCCCTTTGGTTCATCCAACCCTACAATAGCGTACAAACAATCCCGTTGGAACTTTGTGAGGTCGTACATCGTGTCGTCCCCACACTACTGAGATTATCCAAATAAATGTGGGCTGTCGAACCACCGGCGGTTTAACGGGAGAGTCTCACATTGTGTAAGCAACCGATGAGGAGGCTTGCGGACGCAGCCACGGTGTGTACTACCAACAGAGATCAGTTCAACACCCAGAATCGGTAATTAAGATACGTGGCAAAAGAGACCCACAGGAGGTATGGAACGAGGAGTAGAGCTGCACGCCGATCAACACGGTTGAACGTCCACATTGTGGCGACGATGAGCAGCCAGAGCGCGCAGATGACGGCGAGGCCAAGCCCGATCTCTTGCCGTCCGAAAAAGACGCCTGACCAGCCGAGATTGAACGCGAAGTGGAGTGTAAAAACGCCGACTGCGACCCGGACCGCAGCCGGTGACTCACCCGCCTGTCGCCAGACCAGCCACAGCGCAACGCCGATGAGCCCGAACAGGATCGTCCACACAGGGCCGAACACCCAGTTCGGTGGCGCAAGCATTGGACGCTGCAGCGTCCCGTACCACTCCCCAAGCCCCTGGGCGGTAAGGAGCGCGCCAGACGCGCCCACCACTTCAACGGTGAGGACAGCAAGTCCAAGCGCGAGCAGTGGACGCGTCCGAGCGAGGTTGCGTGTCTTGGTTTTGACGGAGGGCATACAGTTCGATTCAGTGTACAGTCACAAAGACGTGTGCCTATGCCCTTGACGCAGTGAGTTTGCGCTCTGATACGTCGTGAGTTGGTGAATCTCTCAGGCTGAACAGGACTCACTCCTCGGAGGTGTTCGTTGCAGCCTCCCACCGAAGTGTTGGCCGCCCTAGACCGGGGACGACGTGAAGCTCACCACGTACAGTACGGTACCACGCTACTACCAGTGCGATCCCAAGCACGGCACCTACAAGTCGAACGATAACGGCCTCAAGCGGGAGAAAAATCGATTCTTGGATGGTCCTGCTGCTCGTTATCCGGAGGAGACTTGCCGGTTGGGCGTTCGTCCCGACGAGTACCCCGGCGAAGTTGGCCCCGAAATGAATCCCGATCGGCACGGACAGATCACCACTCACAACGTATCCGAGGCCGAGCAGGATGGACATCCCGGCCATCATAACTCCGAAGACCGGGCCTTTCCCCGCGGCGTGTGTCACATAAAACACTCCAGCGGCTGTGAGTACGCCGATACCGGCAGCGACCCACGTCGGAATCTGTCGAACCCCATCGAACCCTTCGGTAATGTTGGTAATGAGGTATCCTCGGACGAACAGTTCCTCCGGAATCACGAATAGCAACTGGAAGACAGCCCCACCAACTGCGAGTAAAACCCACCAGAGTCCCTGATGCGTTGTCACGACGTCGGTAAACTCGTAATACCCGGTTGAGAGGCCGACACCGACTGAGAGAAGCGTGATACCGGCACCGAGTGCGGTCCCGCCACCGAGCCCGCGCCACCACCCCTGATCCACGTGGAAGCCCAAATCGGTGAGTCGCCGTCGATCGATCAGGACTGCAGCGACGACGACAGCGAGAGTGAGTCCCACAGCGTTCGGGAGCTGTCGAGTAATCATATTGACGGTCTGGATGAGCGGCCCGTCACCGGGGATGAGCGACGGACGGAACTGGTTTCCCGCCCCTGCCAGTATGAGGAACAACACGAACCCAGCGGTGAGACGAACGGGGAACCGGGGCCGGTGATCAGATTCGTTCCAAACGAGCCGGAACGGACGCCGCAACTGATGGCTCCGGTCGAACAGGACTGTGTGGATGGAGGGCTTCCACATACCGCCACACGGTCGGCGTCCTCAATAAATTCTGCCGCTGCTGACCGGTTTGTCAGTCGGATTCCGGTGGGTGATCGAGACAGTACGGGTCGTCGATACCTGTGACTCACCTGCTGCCTGCCGTAGTGTCGAGACAGCTTCCTACTGCACAGAGCGCTTCCTGATGAGGTGGTGCTCGTCTCTGACACACGCCAACGTCACGACATTTTGAAAGATTCGTCGTCGAGCGACCAGCCGATCTCGTCGTCACCAGGTCGAAGCCTCTTCCGAGACGTTTTTCGCAGCGTCGATTCCAATCTATCGCTATGCCGCCCTCCACGCCCCTCCTTCGACCGGATCGGTTCTTCGCTGAACGGGACACCGCCGCCGGACGCATTCTCCTCGTTTTCTGTCTCCTTGTCTTCTCACTCCCGTTGGGAATCTGGGGCGTCGGGCAGGTACTCAAACTCCGGATTGACGGCACAGTACTGGTTGAGAACCCGAACCGACCGTCCGAGAGTTTCTGCGAGGGAGCTCCAGCATCGATTGACGTCGGCTGTGACGCCCCAGCACAGATCGAACAAAATATTGACACTGTCCTCTCCGAGGTGATCGGCCAACTCATCGGCCCGGCACTCCTCGGGACGTTCATCGTGATCGTCGTCGTCGGTGGGTTACTCCATGTCGGCTCGTGGGTTCTCGGCGGTGAGAACGGCGCGGCGGCCACGTTCGCCGTTGCGCTTTGGGGACTCGTCCCCTCGGTGGTCAGTCTGCTCGTCGGTCTCGGCCTCCTCTTCGTCCTCGTCGACCCGATGACAGTGACGCCAGCAAGCGATCCCGCGGTGGTGACAGCCCAGCTGCAAACGGATCTCACACCGCTTCAGCGATGGAGTCCGCTCATCACGGGGATCACGACGCTGTGGAGCGCGATCATTTGGCGATTCGGTCTCCAACACAAGCGAGGCTTGTCGTCAAGTGCAGCGACCGGTGTCGCCGGGAGTGTTGCAGTGCTCCTATGGATAGGGTCGTTCGTGTAGGCCAGCGCTCCCACAACCCGATCAGGACAGCATTCCTAACTGCTGTTTCAGTCCGAAATATATCGAGCCAAGGATTTCAACAGAGCAATTGCGTCCACTACAGCACGCCGAGGAGAACAACTCCAAGGAGTATCCCTGTGAAACTAACGAGCAGTCCGACAATTGAGGATTTCGCCATACGGAAGACTGTGTTTCCCGGTGGGCGGTCCGAGACAACGAGGGGATCGATCCCCGTGGCATCCTCAGTACTGCGTCCAACGACTGTCACACTGTCACCGGGTTCAGCCCGCTGTTCGCTGTATCGACGGGATCCGAGGGCGAGGAATCGGAACAGCGGCTGGAGCACTGCCGGTGGATCACGCCACACCGTCGTTTCGGGAATGACATCGTGCTCCCGTTCGAACGTCTGGATGTGTTCCAGCGGCGCCTCGTCAACCCGATTCGTTGCGATGATGCGTTTCGTGAGTGTGACTGTGCGCGCCGGTTTGATGATGGGAATCGACCCTGTCCCCGTTTCGACAGCGAATTCAACAGCACCAGTCGCTTCGTGAATCGTCACGTACCACGGAATCGGATTCAGAAGGTTGAGCCGCCGTTCCTCAATTTGATAGCGGAGTGCGACGCATTTCGTGTCACTGAACGGCGCTACGAGAGCGTCATCGTGGTGGGCAACTGTTCCTGACACTCGGACAAGAGCCCCAGCCACCGAGTCGCCCGTATCCGATATCTCGGTGGCACGGTACACACTCGATGCTCGCCATACATATCGTGCACTCACAGCGAAGACAACGATCCCGACAAGAAGCATCGCACCGCCAAAGAGCGTCCTTATAGAGGGCTGGAATGGAGGGCTAGCCATTATTTGAGAGTTGGATGGACTTCTGGGTTATCAGGTTACTCCCTGAGATATCCGAATTACTGAGCAGATGTATGCTACAACCCCCTGGTCTCCCGAACAGGATTCCTCTTGTGGAGGCCGCTTTTGGTTGTTCACGAAGACGGAACCGAGTAATCTGTCTCCATATGCACTCTGCCGTCAGCCACGACGATGAACCGGCTGAGTGATCAGGACAGCGGGGACGTGTATCGGTTAGTGACGTTTGTACGCCAACCAATACGAGAGTGGGAGTGTCACGGTGAGGACCACGACCGTCCCGATAACCTGGCTGTACACATCCGGGGGCGATACCTGCGCAGCGATAGCGAATCCGAGAATGATCAGTAGTGATTCGTAGATGATGAACCGGGAACGGCGTGACACACTCATCTTAATGCTGTGTGTATTCTCGTGCCTGATCTCATTAGCGCCTTGCACCTCTCTGGCCGGTTGGTTCAGACAAGAATACGCCTGTGGAATCGGATTCCAACACGGTCCGTGGAATCTTGTTCACTATTCTTTCACAGCCACTGGTACTGTGTCTGGCGAACGAGGGCCCTACTGTACAGTTACGGTGGCAGCAGGAGCGTGACCCACCACGCGAGAAATGCTCCTACTGTGGCGACCCGTAGGACGGCTGCTCGACGCTGCTGGTCAACCGGGAGTAATTCGGCTCCGCCCATCAGAACAAACGCCACCCCTAACAGGACGTACTCCGGATTGACGCTGAATACCGTCCCTTGCGCATCATCTACAAGGATTCCTGCGATACTGATCACAACTATCGAGACACCGAATCCAACCAGTATCCAATCGAACCTCCCGTTACGAGGTTCCCTGAAGAACGCCGTCTGGATTCTCTGATGGAGGGCCATACGCAACTGATTGATCAATTTCACGTAAATACGTTCGGTGAGATCAGTTTCTGACCACACTCGACCACCAGTTGCTGAGAAGCACGGGTCGCACCGATAACGCGAGGAACGTACTCGATGGTCAAGAACCGTAGATCCCATCGTTCGTGCTCCGAAGAATCCTGTGTTCGGTCCCAGACGCCGTCGTCAGTCTTGTCGGCGCCGTTGGCTTCGCGTTCGTGTTTCCCTGCTGGATCTCGCTTCCCCTTGGCATCCTCGTTGGGATGCTCTACGATCGCCTCCACTCACCTGACGAGTGACTTCCCGCGGTACTGACCGCGTGTACCGTGAGGACCTTCTGTCGGTGAGCCTAACGACCCGGTATGGTTGTCCCGCTGGAGATGGGCTGGCGCCACTTGTTGTTCGAGAACTGGCCCATCGATCCGGAGTTGATGGATGCTCATCTCCCCGCGTCGCTCACCCCAGACTGCCACGACGGGCACGCGTGGCTCTCAGTAATCCCGTTCACGAACGTCGCTGTTCGACCAAAGGGAGTCCCGCGCCCGCTCGGCGTGCGGCTCCCCGAGATTAACGTCCGGACGTACGTTACTCGTGACGGCGTGCCGAGCGTCTACTTCTTCAGCCTGGACGCGCAGGGACTCGCCAGCGTCACCGGTGCTCGCCTGTTCCATCACCTGCCGTACTACTACGCCCGGATCGCACTGGAACGGAGCGATGATCGCGTCCGGTTCGAGAGTCGTCGGCGCCATCCCGGTGCCCGTCCCGGCTGCTACGAGGCGACCTACTGGCCGACCGGCGAACCGTTCGACGCACCGACTGGGCCACTAGCAGAGTTTCTCGTCGAGCGCTATCGCTTCTACACCGAAGCGCCCGATGGCTCGATCCGCTACACTAATGTCGACCACGACACGTGGACGCTGTATCCGGCTGACGCGACCGTCGACACTGATACGCTGTTGCGGGCCGACGGCTTCGCCCGCCCAAACACAGAGCCAGTGTACTACTACAGCCCAGGGCTGGACGTCGTCGCGTCTCGGAGTAAACGGCTGCGAGAGGACACAGAATGACCGCTGAGACAGAAGCCGAGACGGGGGTCGCGTCGGACGAGGCGGTTGTGCTCTTCGACGGGGTTTGTAACCTCTGTAACGGGCTCGTATCCTTTCTAATCCGCCGAGATTCCGACAGGCGACTCCAGTTCGCCGCGCTACAGTCCGACGCGGGACAGGAACTGCTAACCCGGCACGGCCTTCCGACGGAGGGATTTGACTCGGTCGTTCTCGTTGAAGAAGGGCAATTGTATACGAAATCAGACGCCGCACTCCGCGTTGCGGAACTCCTTGGGTGGCCGTATCGCGCGGCACGTGTCGGTCGGTGTATTCCACGCGGCCTCCGAGATTCCCTGTATGACATCGTCGCCGACAACCGCTACGAGTGGTTCGGACGGAAAGACCAGTGTATGGTCCCCCACGAGGACGTTAGCGACCGATTTCTCTAACCCACAGCGACCGCAAAATGAAACACGCCGATGAGCGTAAACCCTGCTGCGACCACCCAATCACCCGGTCGGGAACCCATATGACGTTGTGTCGCCGCACGGAGAAACCACCAGCCAGCGATCCACACGAGCAGGTACGGCGCGAACCACGCCCCAAGCCAGGGCGACGCAAGTAGATCAACAATTCCGATCGAAACCAGGATGTAGCTGACAGCGTGGTTCATAATCTGCGCGATCCCGCGGACATCCAACCGCTTCGTTTGATATGTAACGACGAGCAGATCAAGCGGACGCAACGAGTCGCCCTCGGCTGGTATCGCGCCATCGAAATCTAGGAGCCACGGCATAGCGAAGTGAACGATCCCCAGAACCACGGTGAACGTCCCGCAGATGAAGAACCCAGCTGTAAGCACGAGGTCGGAGCCCATCAGTGGATAGATGTTCATCCGGAGGGGTATTGGAAGTGGGGATCCCACTGACGTGCCACCCGGGACTGACCAGTAGTGTCGATGTCGAGACTTGGAACGTATCAGTCCTGCCGCTGTACAAGGCTCAAATGGATGAGTAATCCAACAATCCCTAAGAACCCCAAAACAAGGCCACGGAGCCGTGGGTTCGGCAATTGTCGCTTCTCCGAATCAGCGTACACATAGTACCCAACGGTGGGCCAAAAGATGAGCAAATAAAGACCCAGACGGATGAGCAGTCCGTTGTATGCGGTTGCTAAACTCATCACCCATCCACCGCTGTTTCACCCGGACGCATAGCTTGATTGTCGATTTGTGATGACAAAGAAGTTCCGCGGACCAGATTCCGAAGCCCGTGAGCGGTTCACAATAGGAACTCCACGACAGATTCAGTACAGGACAGAGAGTACATCAACCGGATCGTTCGGCTCGGCGTCACTAGAAGACCCAAAATTCACACGCACTATTTATGAGCCCTCTGTGAGTTTGCATTATGGTCCCTTCCGAGAACGTAGACACCGACCAATATTTCGGTGGACGAAGAGGTGTCGTCGCGCTCGCCGTTGCGTACGTAGCAGTTGGACTCGGGTTGTTCTCCAGTCTCGCTACCGAATCGATCACCCTTTTCAGCGGCGTTCTTGTCGCTATCGTCGGTTTGGTTGGACTATCACTGTATATCCTCTACAGACGGGAAGGGTTAGTCACAGCCGAGAATAAACTCATTAGCATCTTCGTTCTAGTCGCAACAGGACTCCTGTTTGGACTCTTTGAATTCACCGACCTACCGGTAGAGATCGTCTATGGAATCGTATTCGGGGTCGGTGTCGTGCTCCCTGGGTTACTCCTCCAGTACACTGACTACGAGAGTGACTGATCGCATTGATGAGTCTATCGCACGTTTATCGATCACCTCTTACACTCAAACTATGCTTGTCGAATCGTTCAGTACGGAGGATGAACTCGGTTTCACGAGTCTTCTGTGAGCGATCTGTTCGAGACTAACCGCTATACAAACGCACGAAAATGGAGCCGTGACCGAAAAATCGTAGGAACGCCGATACCTATCTTGGAGATAATGTGCCTTGTTGAACGCAAGACAACGACGGGGTAGGGTCGATTGTTTGTAGTCTCACGCCATCAGAGGCAGGTATGTGGAGTCAGAAGATGCAGTAGCCGTCACTCACGGTGGTTGTCGAA
>NZ_JAVQKJ010000015.1:0-141544 GCF_031823395.1 Halobellus ordinarius | reverse complement strand
ATCGCTAGCCGTCTGAGCGATCCCATATCGCCAGACGGCGTCCAATTCCCGGTTAGCTTGACGGTATTTTCCTGTGAGAGCGTCTGAAACTACAGTCAGTTAGCGGCAAAACAAGGCATTTAATCTGGAAAATCAGATGATGATCATACCGAAGGACGAATCCTCAAAAAATGAAGAACGGTGGCGCTGTGCGATCCAGAACCGGACAGCAAATGCTCTTGAAAACTGGTTCGGTGAACGTGACTCGTTAGAAAAGTACCGCGAGACGGACGCAGTATGGCTGACGAAGTATGGAAATGGATACTCGTCGCATTCACTTAATCCGCTATTGGGGAGGTTGATGAAGAAGGCTGAGATCAATCAGCAAGGCCGAAATCTGTCGTGGTATTCGATACGGCACGGCGTGGCTACAATTTGGGCAGAGGAGAAGGGAATCTACAAAGCGAAAAACCAACTGCGACACAAGGATATTGAAACCACCCTTCGGTACACTCGAAACTCTGGAGAAGCCTTATCCAAGGAGATCAATTCAGTTTGGTGAAACGAATCCGTTGAAATATTTGTAACTGGTCGGCGGAAGCCGCTTACCGCATCTCAGGACTTTGGACGTAGTGTTCAATCAGCTGAGATGCGACTTGATAGGGTATCTTTCTCTGCCGATACAGTTTCATTACCTCCTCAGCGGCCTCATCCGGTTCCGCGGCTAAATCATTCTGCACTTGTCGGAGATAAGTCTCTTGTAAGATCTTGTTTCCGTATTCGAGTGATAGCGAGGCGGCCACCTCTTGATAGGTTTTGTAATTCTCGTGCTGATACTCTCGAATCCCCCTCTCTAATCCCGTGGTAATTAACCCCCGCATCAAATCGTGAGTCTCCTCCATATCACCGGCCAGCATCCCGTATGCATAGAATTCGAACAAGCTCAGCCAACTTTGAAGAAACATCGAGAGGTCGGGCGTAGTTTCCGTGTGCCCCTGCTCATTGAGATGGCGTCTCTCGCGTGACCATTCGTATGCCGGCTCAAATACCTGCTCTATATCCCGCAACGGAAGATACCGTGAGAGGAGATAGAAGTCTAAGATCGCGTTCTCAATGCGGTTCCGAATGTTGTAGTACCTCTGGTATAATGCGTTCTCGGTCAATTCTTCATCGAAGTCGCCCGTCAAAATCTCTCTGTCTCGTTTCGTCAGGATTCCTCTATCTCGGTCGATCAGATCAACTTCGTCACGCATCTTATTTTACGAGCTAATATTTTTCCCCCCTTACTTAGTTTTATAGCAAATTCGTCAAAGAAGATAATAAAATATCCGTCCATCGAGCAATTGTATGTCAGCTGTTCCAACCGCAGGCGCACTGCTGGCGGTCGCCTTGACACACGTACTGGCCGGGATTCTTCCGATAACGTTCAGCGGTGACGCGCACTTGGCGCTATGGTTAGTGTCATTGCTGGTGGGGATACTCACCTACGTTTCTCTTGAAAGAGAGATGGCAGGAGTTCGTGCGTGAAGTGACTAAAGAGCGTCAACGCATTGAGGGTGGATGACTTCACTCTAAGAGCTTTTTTACGCGTTATCCCGAGATACGGCAGGTTGCTTTCATCCAGAGAATATCATAGAACTATCTCCAAGAGTTCTTTTCACACGTTTGAGACTGAATCAGCCATCAGAACGCTCTTGCGGACTGATTAGAACCCTACGCAACAAAGTGAGTTACTGTGGGATTGAGAGGGTTACTCTGGGAGACGACATTCGAGAAGTTCTCCATCTTCAGGCGTTGTGGTATCTTCAGCCGATGTGGATTCTGCTCGCCAAACCACGTACTCTGTCACATAGTATCGATACTCTCCGCCGATGTCTCCGTGGACAAGTGCGATATCAATCTCTAAGAGGACACCAGTTCCATTAACGTCGAAATAAGCCAACTCATTCCCGCCGTTATCACCAATGAGTGATACTGCTGAGGAGAGATTTGCAATTTGTTCTGCGTACCGCTCTATCTCGGCTCCATCGTAAATAAAATCACTCTTGGCGGTGCCAGATTCCGCGGCTGACTCAAGTGTCTCTCGGAGACGCTGATCCTCAACCTCTTCGATTGAAACATACTCGGAATCTTTTGGTAGTCGAGACTCCTTGATATTATGATCTTCAGCTTTTGGAATACCCTCAGAATCAACTTCATAAGCCTTCAAAAACATTGTAGGCCTTTCAGAATACCCTTCAAGAATAACCGTAACCTCATATCCGGTATCTACCTGGGTTGGATCCTCATTTATATACGGAGAGAAATCGGCAGAGTGGAATCGTGATTGTGAGGTACGACCCCGGTACTCCCGAAGGAGATACGCTTCTTCGTATGCTGTGACGAATTCACCAACTGTGTCTGCGTCGAGTTCTCGTGGCCACCGAACATCGAGATCGAGCGATGTTGGACACCCCTCTGGTAGTTCGTTTTCGGTGGTTGTTCCCGACTCACTGAGACTTTCGTTTTCGGTGGTTGTTCTTGACTCACTGGGACTTTCGCCTTCACTTGATGTTCCCGACTCACTGAGGCCCGTACAACCTGCAAGAGCTATCCCTGGGAAAGACGCCAGAATTGCCCGACGTGTATGAGAATTCATACCTGACTGTCATCCAACTGTTTGTAAATGCCTTCTGGTGAGGAATTGATTTCAACAATATTGACCGCTCATAATAACGGGCAGTTTATCGATTTCTCTTTTGCTTGTACCGAACGATTCGTAGTTCCCCTGTACTGACCGATTCCGGGTGCGTGTGGGAGTATTCTATAACACCTCGCCCAATTTAAGAAGAGGGTATTACTTCATCGAGGAGGATAGAAACAGTCAGGGTGCGCTGTGCCCTTTGTGTTACAAGAGGTCCTCTGCGGGTCCTTGGTCTACACTCCGAACGTTTTATAGTAATCAGAGGGTGTTCGTTAGATGTGGTCGTCGAGGGCCGCAATAGAAGCAATATATACCGCATACAAGCGCCAGTGGTCCAGTGGTAGGACAGTGGCTTCCCAAGCCACTAGCCCGGGTTCAATTCCCGGCTGGCGCATCCTGCGGTGAACGTAGCTAACCAGCGGCGGGGCTTTCTGCCGATGGAGACGAAAATGCTCCAACGTCTGATAATGATTACTCTCACTTTTTCCCGCCGAGCGCCACCCCCGGTGGCGGCGCTCGGCGGGAAGAGACGAGAGTAATCATTATGAACCGTCAGGAAACCCAGATTCCTCTGGAGACGACGCTCCCGCCCTGATACTCGAATTTTATGCCACGGCCGTACAGTGGCCCCCCTTGGAACTCGTGGAGGAGAGCGACCGATTCGAGCGATGCCCCGTCGAAGTACCCCATCGCAGTGTTCTGGGTGTATCCGGTGAACTCTGCATCATCGGTCGTGTCCACGTCTAACTCCTGGCCACAGTTGGAGCAGAAGTTTATCTCGCCAGATGACGACGTCGGCATCGAAGAGATATCCGTTCCGCAGTTCGGACAGTCAGAGATACTCTCACCGGAAGCCTCGGTCTCGGAATCACCCTCCCCGTGTTCGTCGTGAGTTATCCGATCGGTGACGAGGACGACATACCCCTCGTCCGTTTCCTCACGAAGTACGGAATCCGTTACCGGATCGTTCGGATCGAACTGCTGTGGCCCCTCGACATCTGCTTCCTCGAGGAGTCGCAGGAACGCCTCCGACGTTCGGATCCGTTCGGAGAGGCGTTCTGCCTCCGCGGAGTCCGAGATTTTCCGTGCCGACAGCGGGACTCGGTTCGGAAGAGGTGTCGCCGCCGATTCCGACTGCCCCGCTGATTTCGGAAACGGCGTCTCGCAGGCGGGACACCGGTAGTTGTCTTCGGGAGGAACGAACTCCGCACTACAATCGGGGTTCAAACAGGTGACCGGGTCGTCTGACATACGTGAGACCCGGCAATCGACTCACAAAAAGCTCCGGACTGAAACGGGGGGTGTCGGAACTGCCCATCGATTAGAGCGAACGGGACTATTGAGATTCAGAGACAGTTTTACCGACGGAAGCGGAAACCGCCGGTATGCGACTGGCTTCGACTAGCCGACTGGATCGGACCGCCGCCCCGTTCGGCGCGCTCTCGACCCGCTTTCTCCTCGTCCCGCTGGCCCCCGTAGCCCTCACGGCGCTCGTGATCACGATCGGGTACGTCGCAGCCGGCGGCGACGCGCCCGGCTTCCCGCCGCAGTTCCCGACGCTCGCGTACGGCGTCGCGAACGTCGTCGTCGTCGCTCTCCTCTACCGGCGGGTGCCGACCGATGTCTGGAACGCGACCGCGCTCTTTCGGAGGCCGTCGCGCCGCGAGATCGCGGCGGGTATCGTCGCGACCGCCGCGGGGATACTCCTCGGCTGGCCCGCGACGGCCCTCGCCGCCGACGCGCTGGGAGTCGCACGGTATACGGTTCCGAATCTCACCGGGCCGATCGGAATCGGATCGCTGGTCTTCGGCGCCGTGATCGTCGCCCCGGTCGCCGAGGAACTGCTCTTCCGCGGGCTGCTCGTGGGGATCCTGCTGGAACGCGGCGTCGACACGGCGGTCGTTGCCGCGGGATCGCTCCTCGTCTTCGCCGCGATGCACGTCTTCACCGCGGGCGTCGGCGGCGTCGTCAACGCCGTGCTGCTCGGCGCCCTCCTGACGTGGCTTCGGTTCCGGTTCGACAACCTCGTCGGCGCGTGGCTTTTGCACGCGCTCAACAATCTCGCCGAACTCCTCGTGGCGCTTTCGGTGCTGCCGTCGCTGTACGCGCTTTGATCCGGGTCCTCCGTCGTCGGCCGCACCTCACTCTCCGGGCGGCGCCAAGTCCCGCTGGAACTCGTCGAAGGCATCGAGGTCCGCCGGCAGGTCGTAGTCGATCCGGCGTTCGGACTGCCGGTTCGGGAGTGTGTCCTCGACCGGCGCTGCGACCGCCTCCCAGCCGGGTTTGACCTTCAGGCTCTTGGCGGGGATGCCCGCCGCGATGTGGTGGTCGGGGACGTCGCCCTGCACGACAGAGCGGGCGCCGACGACGGCGTTCTCGCCGATCCGGCAGCCGGCGCGGACCATCGCGTCGTAGGTGACCCGGGCGTCGTCGCCGACGATGGTGTGGTAGTTTTCGACCGCGGTCTGATCGACGACGTCGTGATCGTGGCTGTAGATGTGGGCGTTGTCGGAGATGGAGGCCCGGTCGCCGACGGTGAGTTTGCCGCGGTCGTCCAGGTGGACGTCGTCGTGGATCACGACGTTGTCGCCGACGGAGATGTTGTGGCCGTACGTGAAGGTGATCCCCTTGAAGAACCGACAGTCGTCGCCGCAGTCGGCGAAGAGGTGCTCCGCGAGCATCTGTCGGAAGCGGAGCGCAAAGGCGACGTTGTCCGCCATCGGTGTGGCGTCGAACTGCCGCCAGAGCCACTGGAGGTGCTTCGAGCGCTGGAAGCGCTCTGCGTCCTTCTCGGCGTAGTACTCGGATTCGAGCGTCGCGTTACAGGGGTCGTACCCCTGCAATCGGACGCATTCGGCCGGAGACATATCCTCGCCCGCCTGCCAGCGCTCGTACGCTTCACGGTCGCCGTGTAAGTCGACGAGCGTCTCCGTGACGACGCGGCAGGTGTCCTCGTCGGAGGCGAGTCGGTCGTCGACCTCCTCGATGAACGCATCCACGTTCGCTTCCGCCTCCGGAGGAAGGGAGACGTTGACTTTTGTCATCGGCGCCGGATTCGGACTCCGGCGGCATATCCGTTCGGTTGTGTACTGCGGTCGACAGACCGCGTCGGGGCGGCGAAAATTCCGTCGAGCGTCGGGACGGACAAAAGCCTCGCTGTCTGTCACCGCCGCGAAGGAGCCCCAGCACTGCGAACTCGAACGTGGAGACGGCGCCGCCGGCCGCGGCCGGACCGCCCGCGACGACGCCCCACAGGGAGAGCGTCCCGACGAACCCTGCGAGTGCCTCGGGGGAGAGGCTCCTTGACCGTCTGAACGTTCTGCTGGATCGACGTATCCGCCCCGACCCCCGTCGCCTCGACGACGAGTACGCCGTTTGTTCACCGTCGAGCCCAGGACCTCGCCGCCGATGCGCTCCCTGCGACTCTCGCCCGGCACGGTGTTCCCACTGTTCGCCCCGTTCGATGCCCCGTAATGTATACCCCGATGCAAGACACTCGGAGAGAGTATGCCGCTTGTCGAGGTGCCCGGCATCGCCGTCGTCTTCGCCCTGGTCGTCCTCGCGCTCGTCGCGTTCGTCACGGAGGTCGTCCCGAACGACGTCACGGCGATGGCGATTATGGCCACCCTCGTCGTTCTCGAACCGTGGACCGGTGTCGGCGCCCGCGGCGCCATCTCGGGGTTCGCAAACCCCGCGACGGTGACGATCATCGCGATGTATATGCTGAGTGCCGGGGTTCAGGAGACGGGGCTGATCGACCGCCTCGGCGCCTATCTGGCGATATTCACGCGTGGCGACGAGTTCCGGGCGCTGCTTGCGACGGTCGGGACGACCGGGCCGATCGCCGGGTTCATCAACAACACCCCGGTCGTCGCCGTCTTCATCCCGATGATCACGGACCTGGCGAAGCGATCGAACACCAGCCCCTCGAAGCTCCTGTTGCCGCTGTCCTACGCGGCGATCCTCGGCGGGACGCTCACGCTCGTGGGAACGTCGACCAACATCCTCGCCAGCGACTTTGCCCGCCGACTCATCGACGGCCGCGACGGGATCGGGATGTTCGAGTTCACCGCCCTCGGCGCCGTGTTGCTCGTCGTCGGTACCGCGTACCTCCTGACGGTCGGCCGGTGGCTCACGCCCGCCCGGATTCCGGCCGACGCCGACCGCGTCGCGGAGTTCGATCTGTCGGACCATCTCGCGATGGTGCGCGTCCGTTCGGAGTCGCCCGCGGTCGGGACGCCGCTGGACGTATTCGACGAGGCTCAGCCGGAGATCAGATTGCTTCAGCTCCGCCGCGACGGCGACGCGCTCGCAGGGCCGGGAGCGGACACACCGATCGAAGCCGAGGACGTCCTCGTCGTCCACGGTTCGCTGCAGGCGGTGAACCGCTTCCGGGAGACGGCGGACGTGAGCCACCTCCTCCGGAAGTCCGTCACGGAGGATACGTTCGAGGCGACCGCGACCGACGGCACCCTGGCGCGGGCGCTCGTCCCCGATGACTCCTCGTACGTCGGCGAGAGAGTGGCCGAGACCGGCCTCCGTAAATATCACGCGACGACCGTGCTGGCGATCCGGCGCGGGGGCGAACTGTTGCGCACCGACCTCGACGATCGGACGCTCCGCGCCGGCGATCTGCTGCTCGTCCGGACGACGCCGTCGTCGATCGGGTACTTCCGCGATACGGGGAAACTCGTCGTCGTCGACGACGGCGCCACCGCGGGATCGGCTGGCGACAGCGATAGTGGCGACGCCGGCGGGGCTCTGCCTCCGATATCGTCGAAGGCGCCGATCGCGGTCGGGATCCTGCTCGGCGTCGTCGCGGCCGCGGCGCTCGATCTCCTGCCGGTCGTGATCGCTGCCTTGGCGGGCGTCGTCGTGATGGTCGTGACGGGCTGTCTCACCACCGCCGACGCCTACGACGCCGTCTCCTGGAACATCGTCTTCCTGCTCGCGGGCGTCATCCCGCTCGGACTCGCCTTAGACGAGACCGGCGGTGCGGCGTTGCTCGCGGAGTTGCTCGTCGCGGCCGGCGACGTCCTCCCGCTCGTGGGCGTCGTGTTCGTGCTCTATGTGGCTGTCGGCGTGCTCGCGAGCGTCATCACCCCGGTTGCGACGATCGTGCTCGCAATTCCGGTCGCCGTCGACGCCGCCGCTCGCCTCGGCGCCAACGAGTTCGCGTTCCTCCTGGCGGCGATGTTCGCCGCCGCGACGTCCTTTGCGACACCCATCGGCTATCAGACCAACCTGATGGTCTACGGTCCGGGCGGCTACGAGTTCGCGGACTTCCTCAGAGTCGGCGGACCGCTGCAGTTACTCCTGGCCGTCGTGACGACGCTCGGCGTCGCCACGATATGGGGGCTGTAGCCGAGTCACGGAACCGACCCGGTCGACGATCTGTCGCTCGCTACCGTCACTCTACGGCGTCGTCCCCGTTATCAGCCGCCGCTTCGACCTTGTCCGCGTGGGACTGCAGCGCGTCGGCGACCGTCCGCGCCTCCGACGGCGAGAGCGTCACTTCGTCGGCGTGGGCCGGCAACGACTCCAGGTGCGTGTTGTCGAGTTCCAGTTGGAGCTTGATGTGGTCGGGGTTCTCCCGGGGCGAGGTGACGTTCAGCACCGCGACACCCGAATCCGCGAAGTCGTGCCCGCGCGCCGTGGCGTCGACGAGGTCGAGTGTCGTGTAGGCGTTGACCTTGAGCAGTCGGTTCGGCATCGTTTCTATTGGGTGGTGTATCCGTAAGTTGCTACCGTTCCACTATCGGTGGGAGGGAGTCAGCGCAGCGTTCGGAGGGCCGAGCGCTTTGGGAGACCCAGCGCCTCGGAGGGCTGAACCCCGTCACGCGTTCGAAGAGCAGAGGACGGTCCGATTAGTCGTCAGCAGGTGCCGGCGGCTGTGCGTCCATCCCGTCCTCCTCGGCGTAGGGGTACCAGGTCATCTTGGTGTTGTGCATCATCGGGTCCTCGTAGTCGGTCTCCTCGGGGTCGACGAGTTCGGCGAGTTCCTCGTCGTCGTGGCGGGCGACGAACGCGCGGAACGACTCGCCCTCGTCGCGCTTGGCCGCGAAGTGCTCGATCAGGTTCGCGAGCGCCCCGGGGACCTCGTCGACGGGGACGCGCTGGGTGACCCAGCGGGCAAACTGTGGCTCGTCGCCGAGGCCGCCGCCGAGGCCCACGTCGAGGGCCTCGACCGCGTCGCCGTTCTTGCGGGTCTTCATCCCGCGGAGGCTCACGTCGGCGATCTGCGGCTGCGCACACGAGGCGGTGCAGCCGGAGAGGTGGACGTGGAACTGGTCGACGTCCGCGGGGAGGTCGACGTTCTCCTTCAGCCAGCGCGCGTAGCGCACCTGGCGGTTCTTCGTCTCGACGATCGACAGCGAACAGAACTCCGTGCCCGTACAGGCGACCGAGCCGCGCATAAACGGCGACGGGTCCGGGGAGTAGTGTTCGAGCAGATCCTCGTCGCGGAAGTCGTCGAGTTCCGAGTCGGGCACGTCGGTGACGATGACGTTCTGCCGCTGGGAGAGCCGGACCTCGCCGGAGCCGTACTCCTCGGCGAGGTCGGCGAGTTCGAGGACGTCCGCGGCGCCCATCCGGCCGACCAGGACGTTCAGGCCGACGAAGTTTGTGCCGTCCTTCTGCTCGTGGACGCCGATCAGGTCGTTGCGCGCGCCCTCGCCCGTGTTGTAGGTGTACTCCTCGCGGACGTCGCGGCCCGCGGTGTGGAGGTCGAAGTCGACATACTCCGCCTGGAGCGTCTCTCTGACCGCCTCGGCGCCCCACTCGTCGACGAGGAACTTGATGCGGGCGTTGTAGCGGTCCTCGCGGTCGCCGTTGTCGCGGAACAGCGCCGAGAGGCCGCCGGCGACGTCGGCGACGCGCTCGGGGCGGACCCACACGTCGATGTCGCGGGCGAAACGCGGCTCGTTGCGCGCGAGGCCGCCGCCGACGCGGACGTTGAAGCCGACGACGTCCTCGCCGTCGCCGGACTCCGTCCGGCTGCTCGTCGAGGTTTCCTCGACGGCGTCGATCTCCTTGTACGCGGGCTCGAAGGCGAGGTCGTTGATGTCGCCCTGCCCGGAGCCGTCGGCGGAGCCCGTCACCGAGACCTTCCACTTCCGCGGGAGGTTCGAGTGGTCGTCGTTGCCCGTGAACGTCTCGTTGAGGTCGCGGATGACCGGCCAGGCGTCGATGACCTCCTGTGCGTCTTTGCCGGCGACGGGGTTGCCGACGATGTTCCGCCAGGAGTCGCCACAGGCCTGCTGCGTCGAGAGGCCGTTGGATTCGAGTTTCTCGAAGATCGCCGGCACGTCCGACAGTTCGATCCAGTGCAGCTGGATCGCCTGCCGGGTCGTGAAGTCGGCGTAGGCGTCGCCGAAGATCGGGTTCGTGCCCGGGCCGCGTGCGTACTCGTCGGCGATCTCGCCGACGACGCGGAGTTGTCCGGGTTCGAGTACGCCGTTCGGCGTCCCGATCCGCATCATAAAGTAGCCCTCCTGCCCGTTCCGCTGGTGGTACAGCCCCCACCACTTGAAGCGCTCGAACCACGCGTCGCGCTCGTCGTCGGGGATCGTCTCGAAGCCCTCCTCCGCGAATCTAAACAGGTGGTCTCGGATCTCGTTCCCGTAGACCTCCGATTTCCAGTTTTCGACGTCCGATGGCATCGTTGTCCGATACAGTACCCCCACCTTCAAAGGGGAGTCCGTGGCGTCAACCCTTCCCGCTGCTCCCGCTAACCGGAGTCTTTTGCCGGTTCGTCGTCGGGGCGTGCACGGAGGACGCCCTCGCGGTCGAGATCGACGAACTCGCCGTGGAGTATCCGGCCGACCGGGACCCACCCAGTCGTCGATTTCGCCCCACAGACGATACACTGGCCGTAGACGCGCACTTCGACGGTTCGGCCGTCGACCCCGACCTCGAGGAAGTTCTCGACCACCATATCCGCGAGGTCGCAGTCGCAGAACCGCTCGGAGTCGAGCCGCCAGAGTTCGCTCACGCTCACACGGCGTTCGTCGTCGACAGAGAGCCACGCGCCGTCGTCGAGGATGCGGAGTCGAGTCGTCACACCCGACCGTACGGGCCCTGCGACCCCGTCTCTGACGGCGGTCACAAACCGCGACGCTGTCGCTGACGTCGGCTGTGGGGAAGATCCGACCGCTGTCGTGCGATTCTCGGCGGATCACCTCGTCGTAGAAGCCGGAACAACGTTCCGGTATCCGGGAGTAGTGGTCCGAATTACTCCGGAAGCGCCCCTTATACGGGACGGGTCCGTACGGCTGTTCGATGAGTGATACGGTCTCGACTGAGGACTACGCCGCTATCGACGGCGACGCGGGCGGGGTGCGACAGCACGCACCGGCCGACGTTGCGCCGGAACTGTACCAGCCGCCGACGGGCGACACGGGGGCACACGAGCCGACAGCGGACGGCGCACCGACGCGTGACACCACAACGGAGTACCGATGAGCCAGACGATGGGACTGGAGCCTGACGACGACGCGGCCGAGGAGTCGGACGACGACGAGTACAGTCACCTCAAGGATCTCTCTGACGGCGCCGGCTGCACGGAAATCTGGGAGCACCTCTCGGACAGCCGCGAGGAGTAGTTCCGCGACTTCGCACCGACCGTACGGGGAGCCGGCTGGGCTTCTCGCGGCGGGCGCACGAGGGGGAGAGCCTTTTAATCGCAGCCCCGTTAGGTGGATCAGGAATGGCAAACGAGGACGCCGACCGGGACAGGCGACTTCCGGCCGACCGCGAGGAACCCGTTGGGGAGCCGGTCGTCCGCGCCGACCCGGCCGTCACCGGGGAGCGGGCCCAGGAGGCGGTGGGGTTCGACCCGGACGACCCCGAAAGCGTCGCCGAGGCCGCCGAGACGGTCCGGGCGTTCTCGGAGAACACCGTCGGCGCCGCGGACAACGTCTACATGCTCCGCGGGGCGGCCGCCTGTGCCGCGCTCGTCAGGGGAGTCGGCTCATACAAGGAGGCGGTCGAGCGGGCCGGCGGCGACGTCTCGGTCTCCTTCGTCCGCAAGTGGGCGCGCGTCCACGACCTCCCGCAGGCGATCCGCCGGCACGTCGCCCGCGGCGACATCGCACCGACGGCGGCGAAGCACATCGCCCGCGTCTCCGGCGTCGACCGGTTCGACCTCGCGTGGGCCGTCGTCGACGCCGACCTCACCGTCCGGCAGGTGCGGCGGATCGCGAGCGAGATCGACGGCGAGACGACCGCTGCCGCCGCCCTCGCCGCCCGCGGGATCGAACTCGGGCGGATCGAGCTGTCGCTGCCGCTCGACGTCTACCGGGAACTACGGCGGCGGGCCTCGATCGAGAACCGCGAACCGGGCGATTTGGTCGCCGAGGCGCTCGAATCGCACTTCGCCGACACCTCGTACTGACTGTTGTCGTCTGTGTCCGGTGCGCACCGGTCTCGGAGTGGTCAATGACCCACGACCCCAGTCGTGGACTTTCTCTTTGCATATCTGCGAGCACCGGAACACAGGTACCACAGCAGTATCGGTCACTCGCGGGTGAACGAGTCGCGATCGCCAACCGCCGATTCTTCCGCATCCGACGTCGCCGGCGAGTCGAGGACGGCGCCCTCCGAATCCGACGGTGCGGACTCGACGTCGGACGATTCCACAGGGACCGGCAGATACAGTTCGGCGACGGTGCCGATGGAGTCGTCGTCGCCGTCGTCAGTCTCCGGCGTATCGAAGCGCAAGGAGCCGCCGGAGCGGCGCGCGACGTGGTGGACGAACTGCAACCCCAGCCCGGACCCGTGGAACAGCGGGGTGATGTCGGTCACCGCCCCTGCCGATTCCCGTTCCATCTCCGGGATCCCGGGGCCACGGTCGGCGACGCTGACGACGATCCGGTCGCCGTCTCGGCGCACCGACACCGACACGTCCGGCGTCTCGCCGCCGTGGGTGATGGCGTTCTCGATCAGTTCCGCCACCGCGTCGCGGAGTTCGGGGATGGCTCGCACCTCGTGGGCGGTGGAGCACTCGAGCGTGATCGGGTAGTCGGGGTACGCGTCACGGAGGTCCAAGACGACCGTCTCCAGAAGCGGGCGGACGTCGAGCCGTCGTGGCTCAGACTGATTGGTGAGCAGTTCCACGACGCGCCGCTCCTTGTCGGCGAGTCCGACGAGTTCGTCGCCCGTTTGTCGAATCTGCTGTGCGGAGTCCTGCAGTTTCCCGCTCGTCCCCGCTTCGAGGAGTTCCGCGTGGCCCTGGATCAGGTTCATCTTGTTGTAGAGGTTGTGCCGGAGGATCCGATCGAGCACCCGGAGGTGGTGCTCGCGCTCGGCGCGCTCGGTGACGTCCCGACAGATTGCGACCGTCCCGTCGACCTCGCCGTCCTCGCCGTAGTGGGGGTACCGGGTCGTGACGAACGACCGTTCACCCTTCGTCGGGAACGTCGGCTCGATCTCGTAGGTGATCGCCCGATCCGCCTCGATGACGCGGGCCTTCCGCTCTTGGATCAGCCGCGCCGAGTGATCGTCCATAAACGCGAACTCGTCTTCGCCGGTCAGTTCCGATTTCGACAGCCCGGCGTAGGTGGCGACCGCGTCGTTGACAATCTCGAAGTCCCCGTCGCGATCCTGGAACATAATCGGATCACCCAGGCGATGGACGATCTCCCGGAAGGTCTCGAGCCGCTCTTTCGTGTGGACCTGTTCGGTGACGTCGGTCTGGATCGCGACGAATCCCTCGATGTCGCCGTCGTCGACGATGGGCGCGATCGTCTCGGAGGCGTGGTAGTGCTCGCCGGATTTCCGCGCGTTGACGATCGGCTCGGACCACACCGCTCCCGAGAGGATCGTGTTCCACAGCCGGGTGTAGTACTCCTGGTCCATCTCCCCGGATTTGAGGATCGACGGATCCCGGCCGATCGCCTCCGCGGCGTCGTAGCCGGTGATCTCCTCGAACGCGGGGTTGACGTACTCGATCGTTCCGTCCTGTGCGGTGATGAAGATCGCGTGCCCGGCGGCCTCGACCGCACGTTTGAACCGGCGGACGTTCTCCTGGCTCCGCTTCCGCTCGGTGACGTCCTGGAACGCCCCGCTAACACCGACGACCTCACCGTCCTCGACGATCGGCACGCCGCGGGAGCGAACCCAGCGCAACTCGCCGTCAGCCTGGTGGAAGCGGTACGTCTCGTCGAACGGTTCGCCCGCGAGCGCCCCCTCGACGTCGGCACGGACCGACTCCCGGTCGTCGAAATGGTAGAACTCGATCGCCCCCTCGAGGGTCGGGTCGTACGATTCCGAGACGCCGTGAAGCTGGTAGGTCTCGCTCGTCCATCGAAGTTCCTCGCGGTCGGCGTCGAGTTCCCAGCCGCCGACGTCGGCGAGCGACGACGTCCGCGCCAGGAGATCACGCTCTGCTTCGAGTTCGTCCACGTGTTCGTCGAGCGCGTCGTCGACCGCATCCACCAGGAGGGCGCGGTCGTCGGTATCGATCGCACCCGGCACGTACCGGACCGCGTCGCCGTCGGCCGCCGCACGAGCGAATGCGGACACGGGAGTCGACGGAGACAGGATGACCGGGCAGTCGGTGGCCATCTCGCGGATGTCGTCGACCGGTGACGGGGTGGCTCGATCGGAGTCAATCGTCGAGGATGGTGCGTCCGCCCAGACGACGCAGTCGACCGGGGTGGCAGCGAGCGTCGCCCGCCACGTCGACGCCGGCGTCGTCTCAACGCGAACGGGCGGCGAGCACGCTTCGAGGGCGGCACGGAGCGTCGAGGCGAGTGCGTCGTCCTCGGACACCAGAACCACGAGGCGTGCGGCGGCAGTCATCGTCCACCGCGCGGCCCGGTTCGTCCCCGGCAACCGACAGCCGTCTTCTTCCCCCAGATACCCCCTGTCACAATCACTCTGGGCACCGTTCCGTCGCGAGCGTTTATATCCTTTTTCTGTGCTGTTAGGTCCGGTCGGGAGCGCGGAGCCCCGAGAGTAAACGCTTATGCCGGCCGCCGGGTTATGCCCCACTGCGGGCCGGTAGCTCAGTTCGGCAGAGCGTCTGGCTTTTAACCAGACGGTCGGGGGTTCAAGTCCCTCCCGGCCCGTAAGAACCCGAGGAGCGGAGCGAGTCGTGGTTCGCGATACGTCGGAGGACTTGAATCAGGGAGCGGAGTGACCGTGGTTCAAGTCCCTCCCGGCCCGCTCGTCGTCTCCGAACGACAGTGAGGAGCGACGCGAATACTCGGAGGACTTGAACCCGACCCGTAAGAACCCGACAATCGGACCACCATTTTATCCACATCTGTAGCGTAGTCAACGTATGATCTCACGAATTCTCGTTCCGATGGACGACTCGGAGATGGCCAATCGGGCGCTCGAGTACGCCCTCGAGAACCATCCCGACGCGGAGATCACCGTCCTGCACGTCGTGGGCGGACCGTCACCGTGGGGGAGAGCAGCAACGTCACTTGCGCTCGAAGATGATATCGAAGCGGCCGCAGAGGAGCGCTCGCAGGAGGTATTCGAGGCCGCCCGGGAACTCGCCGCCGAGTACGACGTTGAGATCACCACCGAGGTTCAACTGGGACATCCAGCGCGGGCGATTCTGAACCGAGCCGATGACTTCGATGCGGTCGTGATCGGGAGCCACGGCGGCTCGTTGTCCGACCGACTGGTCGTCGGGAACGTCACCCAGAAAGTGTTCCGCAACTCGCCCGTCCCAGTCATCACCGCTCGCTGAGCCGCATCAACTGAAGCCAACACAGCGGCGTGCCTGCGGGAACCGTTCGATATCGAGACTGCACGAAAAGCGACGCGCCAGCCCGGAAATCAGGACAGCGACCCGTTCAGCACCTTCGCGGCGACGAGCACGGGATCCCACACGGGGCTGAACGGCGGCGCGTAGCCGAGGTCCTGCTGTTCGAGTTCCGCAACCGTCATCTCCCCACCGAGCGCCGTCGCGATCGTATCGATCCGGATCGCCGCCTGATCGGTGCCGACGATGGTCCCGCCGAGGAGCCGTCCGGTCGATCGATCGGCGGTGAGCGTGACAGTCGTCTCCGCCGCGCCGGGGTAGTATCCCGAGCGCGACCCGGCGGTGATCGTCTTCGAGACGGGGTCGAACCCGGCCTCGCGGGCGCGCTCGTGGTCGATAACCCCTGTTCGGCCGCATTCGAGGTCGAACGCCTTCACCATCGCCGTGTTCGCGACGCCGCCGATCGGCGTCGGATCGCCGCCGACGGTCGATCCGATCGCGCGGCCGGCGCGGTTCGCCGGGAGCCCCAGCGGGTCCCAGGTCGGTTCGCCCGTGACCATATGTGGCATCTCCGCGACGTCGCCGGCGGCGTAGACGTCGTCGACGGATGTCCCCCCGTACGCGTCGGTCGCGACCGCGCCCGACCCCCCGAATTCGACGGGTGTGCCGTCGAGGAGCGCCGTGTTCGGCCGGATGCCGATCCCGACGAGCGCGGCGTCGATCGCGAGTTCCGCGCCGCTCTCGCAGACCAGGCCAGAGACGTGGTCGTCGTCCCCGCGGAGGCGGACAACCTCCTCTTCGAGGTGCAGCGTGACGCCGGCTTCTCGGAGGTGTTCGGTGACCGCCTCGCCGACGGCCTCGCCGAATCCCGGGACCGGACGAGGGCCGCGCTGGAACAGGTGGACTTCCCGATCCCACGCCGCGAAGGCCTCCGCCATCTCGACGCCAACGTAGCCGCCGCCGACGATGGCGACCGTCTCCGGCGGCTTCATCGCGCCGTACCGCTCTGCAACTGCCTCGTCGAGCGCGTCGCCGCCGCCCAGTGCCGCGACATCGAACGCAGACGGTTGCGTCAGATACGACCGGATCGCGGCCGCGTGATCCAGGCCGTGTAGCGTGAAGACGCCGTCCAGCGAGGCCCCGTCGATCTGCTCCGAGACGGCGTGGGCGCCCGTCGCGACGAGGAGGTCGCCGTAGGGCTGTTCGAACCGCTCGCCGTCGCTCTCGACGGTGACCGTCTGCGCCTCGGTGTCGACGGCGACGACTTCGTGGCCCCGCCGGAGGTCGATCCCCCGCTCTTCGGCCGCCCCGGGCGACAGCGACAGGAGGTCTTCGAGGCGCTCGACCTCGCCTTTCACGAAGTACGGCGTGCCGCAGTGGGCGTAGGAGACCCACTGACCCTTCTCGAAGACGACGACGTCCCGGTCCGGATCGGTGCGGAGACACTTGCTCGCCGCCGAGAGACCGGCGGCGTCGCCACCGACGACGACAAACGGATCAGACATACCGTGGAGTGTGCGGGCCGCCCGTAGATAGCTTTCGCCGGACAGCGACTTCCGTGCACACCCGGTACCGTCGACAATCGAGACCGACGGCTTTTATTCGGCCGGCAGTGAGTGTAGTCAACACTCAACACTCATTCGGGGCCGCCACCGGCCGCGATCGATCGGAACCGTCACCACACCGAACCGGCTCAGACACACGAAAGATGCAGGAGAACACCTACGTCGGCGCGATCGACCAGGGGACGACCGGCACGCGCTTCATCGTCTTCGATCACGCCGGCCAGCCAGTCGCAAACGCCTACGAGACGCACGAACAGTACTATCCCGAACCGGGGTGGGTCGAACACGACCCCGTGGAGATCTGGGAGAACACCGTCGCGATCATCCGGCGGGCGCTCGCCGACGCTGGAATCGACGCCGCGCAGTTGGCGGCGATCGGGATCACGAACCAGCGGGAGACGACCGTCGTCTGGGATCGGGAGTCGGGGATGCCCGTCTACGACGCCATCGTCTGGCAGGATCGCCGGACCACAGAGCGCATCGAGGAACTCGAACGCGAGGGCAAAGACGAGTGGATCCGCGAGCGGACCGGGCTCGAACCCGACGCGTACTTCTCGGCGACGAAAGTCGAGTGGCTCCTGGAGAACGCCGATCCGATCAAACTCCAGCGGATGCGTCCGGAAGACGTCCGCGATCGCGCCGAAGCGGGGGAACTCTGTTTCGGCACGGTCGACTCGTGGCTGATCTACAAGCTGACCGGCGAACACGTGACGGACGTGACGAACGCCTCTCGGACGATGCTCTTCGACATCCACGACCTGACGTGGGACGACGACCTGCTCGCGGAGTTCGACGTCCCGGCGGCGATGCTGCCAGAGGTTCGCCCCTCCGCCGACGAGTCGTACTACGGCCACACCGATCCCGAGGGATTCCTCGGCGAATCCATCCCCGTGGCCGGTGCCCTGGGCGACCAGCAGGCCGCGCTGTTCGGGCAGACCTGTTTCGAGGCCGGCGACGCGAAGAACACCTACGGGACAGGCTCGTTTATGCTCCAGCACACCGGGACGGAGGCCGTCGCTTCCGACAACGGGCTGCTCACGACGGTGGCGTTTCAGCGCTCCGGCGAGCCCGCGCAGTACGCCCTGGAGGGGTCGATCTTCGTCACCGGCGCGGCCATCGAGTGGCTCGAAGATATGACGCTCATCGACGATCCCGCCGAGAGCGAGGCGCTCGCGCGGTCGGTCGATTCGACCGATGGGGTCTACGTCGTTCCGGCATTTACCGGACTCGGTGCGCCGCACTGGGACGGTCGGGCCCGCGGCACCATCGTCGGAATGACCCGCGGGACGCGCCGCGAGCACGTCGTGCGCGCGACACTAGAATCGATCGCGTTCCAGACCCGCGACGTCGCCGAGGCGATGGTCGAAGACAGTGGGATCGAACTCACGAGCCTGCAGGTCGACGGCGGCGCGGTGAAGAACAACTTCCTCTGTCAGCTCCAGGCCGACATCGTCGGGACCGACATCGTCCGGCCGGAGGTCGACGAGACGACCGCTCTCGGCGCGGCCTACGCGGCCGGGCTCGCAGTCGGGTACTGGGATTCGCTGACCGAACTCCGCGAGAACTGGCACATCGATCGAAAGTTCTCACCCGAGGAGACCGACGCCGACGACCGCTACGAGCGCTGGCGGGATGCCGTCGAGCGGTCGCTCGACTGGGCGCAGGACGGAAAAGGAGAATAATGCAGGTCGCCACCATCCAGCTCGCTGCCGAGAACGACCCCGACGCGAACCGGGACCGCGCCGTTTCCCGGATCCGAGCAGCGGCGGACGCCGGCGCAAATCTGGTCGTCCTGCCCGAACTGTGGCCGGTTGGCTACTTCGCGTTCGACGCCTACGCGGACGCTGCCGAACCGGTTCCCGGGCCGACGACGGAACAACTCGGTGCAGTCGCCGACGAGCACTCGATTACCCTCCACGGCGGCAGCATCCTCGAACGAGATGGCGAGGACCTGTACAACACCTCGGTGCTGTTCGGTCCCGGCGGAGAACTACTGGCGACGTACCGGAAGATGCACCTCTTCGGCTACGACTCCGAGGAAGCGACGCGACTCACCGCCGGCTCGGAGGTCTGTGCGGTCGAAACCGACCGCGGAACGGTCGGACTGACTACCTGCTACGACCTCCGGTTCCCGTCGCTGTACCGCTCGCTCGTCGACGCGGGCGTCGAACTCATCCTCGTGACCTCTGCGTGGCCCCGCGAGCGGCTCGATCACTGGCACCTGTTCACCCGCACGCGGGCCGTCGAGAACCAGGTGTTTCTCGTCGCCGCGAACCTCACGGGATCGATCCGCGGCGTCGACCTCGCTGGCGAGAGCGTCGTGGTCGACCCGTGGGGGATCGGGCGCACGAATGCCGGAACCGGTCCCCGGACCGGCCACGCGCAGATCGATATCGGGGAAGTCCAGGAGACGCGCGAGTCGTTCCCGGCGCTCGCCGATCGGCGGCTCTGAGAAACGACGACGCCCAGTTCGGCGAGAGTTTATATACGATCGCGGGACCACCGATCCCGTGACGTAGCGTCAGCCCCGCGCCGAGTAGCGATTGCCCGGCACGTCGGTGCGGGATGCGGTCGTGCCGGCTGTCAGCCCCCTCTCCAGCGTCTACGCTCCGCGTTCCTCACTGCGTCACTGCCGGACGTTCTCCCCGGCCGGCTCGCCGACGAACTCACCGCCTTCGTAGACGATGTTCCCGCGAACGACCGTCAACGACGGGAAGACGCCGTGTTCCCCCTCGAACGGCGTCCACCCGCACTTCGAGTGGAGGTCCTCGCCCCGAATCTCCCGGCTGTCCTCGGGATCGACGAGCACGAGATCGGCGTCAGATCCCTCGGCAACCCGCCCCTTCTGCGGCAGGTCGAAGACCTGTGCGACGTTCGTCGCGGTGACCTCGCGGACGCGCTCGTAGCCGATTTTTCCCTGACGGGCGCGTTCGAGGAGCAGCGGCAGCATCGTCTCGACGCCGGGGACGCCGCTCGGCGCGTCCCACAATTCGGCGTTCTTCTCGGCGGTCGTGTGCGGTGCGTGGTCGGTCGCGACGATGTCGATGTCGCCGTCGACCAGCCGGTTCCACAGCGCCGCGCGGCGCTCTTTGCTGCGGAGCGGCGGGTTCATCCGCCCGTACGTGCCCAGTTCGGTCGCGTCCTCCCGGGAGAGAAAGAGGTGATGCGGCGTCACCTCACAGGTCGCCCCGCCCGCAACGGCGGCGTCGACGCCCTCGGGGGTGCTCGTATGGGCGATGTGGATCTCGGCGCCGGCCTCACGACCGACGTCGACAGCGCGCTCGACAGCGGCCGCCTCGGCGTCAGCGCTGCGGTACTGGCTCCAGACGTCGGCGTCGGCGTCGCGGCCGGCACCCCCCGCGTCGCGGTCGCGCGCCGAATCGTCGAACCGGTCGGCATCCTCCGCGTGGACAGTGACGACGACGTCCGCGGCCGCAGCACGATCGACGGCGTCGGCGAATCGCTCGATGTCGATTCCCATCTCGCCAGTCGAATCCGCGAGAAACACTTCGCCGAGTGCAAACAGCGGCCGCTCGAACAGGGATTCGGGATCCCACTCGGGCGTGACACCGCCGTTGATGCCGTAATCGACATACGACGCCGCGGCCAGGTCGGCCTTCTCGTCGAAATCGGGGCCCGTGACCGTCGGCGGCGACGTGTTCGGCTGATCGACGACGGTGGTCACACCGCCGGCCGCCGCGCTCTGTGAACCGGTGGTCCAGGTCTCCTTCTGCGGATCGCCGGGCTCCCGAAAGTGGACGTGGGCGTCGATCGCCCCCGGCAGCAGCAGTTGGCCGTCGGCGTCGATCACGCGATCGGCCGACTCCGCGTCGACCGAGTCGGCGACGGCGACGATCCGCTCCGCGTCGGTTCGGACGTCGCAGACCCGTCCGTCGGCGAGTCGCGCGTCGCGGAAGAGTATCGACATACCCGGGGGTCGCCCGCGGGCGACCTAAGCCCGACGGTTCCGCGCGATCGGTCGCGGAGGCGCGGCTTCATAATGATTACTCTGGTCTCTTCCCGACGAGCGCCGTCACCGGGGGTGGCGCTCGGCGGTGAAAAGTGAGAGTAATCATTATCAGTCGTCGAGCAGAGTCGCAGCCGAGACGCTCTGCCGAGGGAGCTCCCCACAGAAGGCGTCGACGAGCGCCTCGATCACGGCCTCGGGGACTGCGGGCCCCCCGCCGCGTTCGACACTCCCGACCGAATTCGGGTCGAAGGGAACACCGAGCGCGGCGTACACCGGATCGAGGACAGCGGCGAGTTCCTCGTGACCGTTCACGACGACGATGCCCGAGACGAGCGTGACGTCCTGACGGATGCGCTGGGCGATTCCGACGATCTTCCCGTGGGCCTGCACGGAGTGATCGCCGGGACAGAACGAGGCCGCCGGTTCTCCCCGGCGTGCGTGAACACCCAGCGCACGGAGTGCGCGCACCACGGCGGTCGTCGCAGCGTCGTACCGGGCCGCCACTCCTCGGCGCGCGTCGGCGATCGGGACCGCGACGGCGAACGCCACGGTCGTGCCCGTGTATGCCACCGCTCGTCCGCCGACGCTCCGCTCGACTGTTGGATAGCCATCGGCTTCGGCGACCGCCCGAGCGAGGTCGTAGCCGTCCGCACGCGCATCGCGGCGGCCGAACGCCACCTGCTGGGGTGGCGTCCACGCGCGGACGGTGGGAACGCCGGTTTCGGCTGTGCGGTCCAGCGCCGCGGCCGTCATCGAGCGATCGTTCTCGATGGTAGCTCCACGGCCGCGGACGGCCCGGACCGTCTCGGCGTCGGGAACGGTCTCCTCGATCACGGCCACACCTGCGTGCCGACGCACCTAAGCGCTCCCGGTCCCGCACCGACGTATGATCGGTGATTCCGGGTGACGGGATCGAACGGAAGCGACGGCGGTGAAGAGTCGACAGTGGAGACCGAATACGCCAGCGCAGTTCGGGTTCCGGAATCGACGCTCCAGCGGTACCGACGGTTCTCGCTGTACAACTCGCCGTATCCCGCCCACGACCGGGGCTGTGCGATCGATCTGTATCCGGCGACGAACGATGGCGTCTCTCCGGTCGCTGGCGAGGTGCTGGAGACGCGGACGGTCCGCGCACCCTCGAAGCCGTACGCCCACGACGAAGAGTACCTCATCCTCGTCGACGTCGATCGGGAACGGAGCGGTCTCGGATCAGCGGCCGCCACGAAATCTGAATCCGGAAGGGATCATCTCGTCGCACGCATCCTGCACGTGCAGCCGCGCGTATCAGCAGGCGACCGCGTCGCCGTCGGTGACTCCCTCGGACAGATGGTCCGCTCCGGTTTCTTCGCTCCCTGGGTCGCAAACCACGTCCACCTCGGGTTCCGCCGGAGCGAACAGCACCTCCACCGCGCGGGCGGATCGCTCCCCGTCGTGCCAGATGTCGAAGCGGTGCCGGTCCCGTGGGACGGGGTCGGGACGGTCGTGGAAACGGGGACGACGTACGCTCGCCTCGATGCGCCCGATCATCCCGCTCCAGACGATCGATTCGCCGGAATCGCCGGGCAGCGAACGCCCGACAGCGGAGGGGATAATAGTGACGAAGCGACTCCCGCTACGGACGAGCGGACGGTCCTCGACGGCGGTTTTACCCACTACGCCGGGGGCGGCGTATTGACTCCCGGGACGGGGACGAACGAAACGGCCGATAGTGACACCACGGAGACGCTCTCGTTCCTCGATCATCCGGTCGGCGACGTCTCCGGACGAAACGTCGCGTGGCGCGACGTCGACGTCCTAGCGAACGGCGACCGGATCACCGGCCTCTCGCTATTTGTCGGAGTCGGCCCGGAGTTCGGGGCGAAACTGGTCTGCCCCGATCGGGAGTTCCGGGAGGGACAGCAGGTTCGGGTGACGATCCGCGACAGCGACGACCCGATCCGACTGGGATAGGTGGATCGCCCGTCGGCCGGTTTGCGGTGTCGCCATCGCCGCCGGAGCGGGGCGCTTCGTCGCTTCCGCGACCTACCGAAACGCCACGTCCGAGCGGGCGAGCACTTCCCCGAACAGCCACTCGGCGTGGTCGAGAACGTACTCCTTGTGGTCGTCCTCGATCGCGCCGATCGCGTCCTCGACGAGCGCTGGCCGGTAGTCGCGCAAGCCGGCGCTGCCGGCGGTGT
This sequence comes from Halobellus ordinarius, assembly GCF_031823395.1. NCBI lineage: Archaea > Methanobacteriati > Methanobacteriota > Halobacteria > Halobacteriales > Haloferacaceae > Halobellus > Halobellus ordinarius. The sequence goes on along the minus strand of NZ_JAVQKJ010000015.1, from coordinate 118,449 downwards.
GGAGGACGCAGACGTTCGCGAGCGTCCCGCACAAGAGCAGGTTGTCGATGCCGCGGGCCTGCAACCACCCGTGGAGTTCGGTCCGGTGGAAGGCGTCGTAGGTGTGTTTCTCCACGACCAGATCGTCTTCACGGACGTCGAGTTCGTCGACGAGTTCGGCATCCCACGAGTCCTCGAGGACGTGTTCGCCCCATCGGTCGAACTCGTCGTAGTAGTGTGCGTCGTCGAACTGCTCGGGCGGGTGAACGTCGCGCGTGTAGACCACCCGCGCGCCGGCATCGCGCGCGTCGGCGAGGAGCGCCGCGACGTTGTCGATGACCGCTTCGCTCCCGGGCGCATAGAGGCTGCCCTCGGGGTGGCAGAACCCGTTCTGCATATCGACGACCACGACGGCGGTTCGGTCGGGATCGAACGGTTCCACTGACATACGCGTTGTTCGTCGGCGCAACGGCAAATGGATTTCTCCCGGACGAGCCCACGGTGCCGACGGCGATGCGGAAAGGTACTTTGCCGCGTAGCCCTTCCGGCCCGTAATGACGCAGCGACGCGGACTCGTCGTGCCGGCCGTCGCCCTGCTCATCCTCCTCGCCGGGTGCGGCGCGCCGACGATGGAGGCCGGTCCCGAGTCGGCGGGCGTGAACGCGGGAAGCGAGGCCGTCGCGACGCCCAACGCCGACTTCGACGACCCAGAGCGGGACGTCCTCGGGTGGGAAGACGGCTACTGGTACAACGAGTCGATCGACGTCGACCAGTCCGACGGACTGAGCGACGAGGAACTGCGGGCGTTCGTCGCCCGGTCGATGGCGCGCGTCGAGTACCTCCGGGGAGAGGAGTTCGAAAAACGCGTGCCGGTGTCCGTCCTCTCCCGGGACGAGTACCGCAACCGATCGTCCGGCGGCAACACCGACGGTCCCAGCGAGTACGACCGCTGGAACGATCAGGTGTGGGAAGCGCTGTTCGTCACCGGCGAATCCGAAAGCAGCGGCACGGCGATCAGTTCGACCCGAACCGCCGCAGTCGCCGGCTTCTACTCGCCGTCTGACGACGAGATCAAGATCATTACCGATGATCCGGAGTCGCCGACGATCAACAACGCGACGCTCGTCCACGAACTGGTCCACGCGCTGCAGGACCAGAAATACGACCTCACGAAAGCGAAATACGGCGGCGACACCCAGGACGAACAGCTCGCGGCCGACGGTCTCGTCGAGGGTGACGCGAGCTACATCGAACGGCAGTACGCCGCCAAGTGCGGCGGCGCGTGGGACTGCGTCGAAACGCCGTCTAGCGGCGGCGGCGGCAGTGGCGGCGGTGGCGGCGGACAGAACCTGGGGATCCTCCTGACGATCTTCCAGCCGTACTCCGACGGCCCGGTCTACGTCCACGACCTCGTCACCGACGGCGGCTGGAGCGCCGTCGACCAGCGCTTCGTGACTCCACCGGCCTCATCCGAGCAGGTCATCCACCGAACGGCCGAGCGGCCGGTTCCGATCGAGTACCGCGACCGCGCACAGAACGGGTGGGAGACGTTCGAGAACCAGGGCGAAGACGGCTCCGACACCGTCGGCGAGGCGTCGATGTACGTGATGTTCTGGTACCAGGCACGGGAGGCAGGTGCGGACACAATTAACCCCGGGAGTATCACCGACATCGAGAGCCGCTACGACACGTACAACTACGACTCGGAACCCTCCGCAGGCTGGGGCAACGACCGGCTGTTCCCCTACCAGAAGGGCGAGGGTGAACAGGCCGAGTTCGGCTACGTCTGGGTGACCGAGTGGGACAGCGAGGCCGACGCCCGCGAGTTCAGACGCGCCTATGGGGCGATTCTGGACGCCCACGACGCCGAAAAACGGGCGGAGAACACCTACGTGATCCCCGACGGCGAGTTCGAAGACGCGTTCCGCGTCACCCGCTCGGGGACGCGCGTAACGATCGTCAACGGCCCGGAAGTCGAGGACCTCGACGACATCCGGCCGCGGCCGTCCTGACTGCCGGCCCACCGAAACTTCAGCAGTGGACTCGATTGAAGAAATATGCCCTTCGGAGAGTCGAGCCGAACGAGTGAACTTTTCAACGACCCGGGCGAACGGCGCGTATGGAGTTCGACATCGTCGGTCCCGACGCCATCTCCGAGGGGTCGGCGACGGATGCGTACTTCGATCGGACGGAGACGACGCTCCGGCACGCGGGGCGAAACCCCCGCGTCGTCGCGGAGATCACGGCCGATCAGTTCCCCGACGGCGACTACGAACTGCTCGCGGGCGTGAAAGACGTCGCGGCGCTGCTTGAGGGCCGAAACGTCGACGTCGACGTGATTCCGCCGGGGCGGTTGTTCGACGGCGGCCCAGTGATGCGGATCGAGGGCGACTATCTGGAGTTCGCCCGCTTCGAAACCTCGATCCTGGGGTTTCTCTCCCACGCCTCGGGCGTCGCGACCGCCGCGCTCGACGTTCGGCGGGCCGCGCCCGAGTCGCTCGTGCTCTCCTTCGGCGCGCGGCACGTCCATCCCTCGATCGCGGCGATGATCGAGCGGAGCGCCTTGGTCGCCGGCCTCGACGGCTTCTCCCACGTCGCGGGCGGCGAGGTGATCGGACGGGAAGCCGGCGGGACGATGCCGCACGCGCTGCTCATCTGTTTCGGCCGCGGGAACCAGGAGGAAGCGTGGCAGGCGTTCGACGAGGCGGTCGGTCCGGACGTGCCCCGAGTGGCGCTGTGTGACACCTACAGCGACGAGACCGACGAGTCGCTGCGGGCCGCCGAGGCGCTCGGCAACAGGCTCGACAGCGTCCGCCTGGATACGACAGGGTCGCGACGCGGTGACTTCCGGCACATCATCCGCGAGGTCCGGTGGACGCTGGACGCTCACGACCACGAGGACGTCGGCATCTTCGCCTCCGGCGGACTCGGTCCGGCGGAACTCCGGGAACTCAGGGACGTCGCGGACGGGTTCGGCGTCGGCGGCTACGTCTCGAACGCCGACCCGGTCGATTTCGCACTCGACATCGTCGAGCTGGAGGGCGAGCCGGCGGCCAAACGGGGCAAACTCACCGGCGTGAAGGACGTCTACCGGACGGCCGACGGCGGCCACCACGTCGGCCTGCGCGACCAGGAGGGCCCGGAGGACGGGGAGCGGTTGCTCAAGCCGCTGCTCCGTGACGGTGAACTCGTCGCGGAGATCGACCTCGGCATAGACGCCGCCGCGGAGCGGGCCGACGCCGACGCCGAACGGTGTGACTACGGCGCCGAGCGCTGATACTGAGAAACAGTCGCGGATCCGCCGTTACAGTTCTTCGACGCTGCCGCCGTCGGCGCGCTCGCGGAAGACCTGCCCGTCGAAGAGCGTCACCGTCGTCTCGTCGTCCTGCCACGCCAGCGGCGAGAGGCCGGCCTTTCGACAGGCGTGGGTGAGGAACTGCTCTTCGTTCCAGTCGTTTTCGATCGGGATTGTCGGATACAGCCAGCCGTGGTTGCTGTCCTTGTCGACGACGACGCCGTGTTTTCCCAGTTCGATGTCGTCAAGCGGACGGTCGGTGTGGGTGTGATCGCAGACGATACACACCGAGATCGTGAGGTTCGAGAGCTCCGGCTGTTCGATCTCCGAGCCGCAGGAACTCCCCGAGGCGGCCTGGATCGCGGCGTCGACGATCGCGTGTCCCAGCTGGTCTCCCCCGCGGTACTCGCCCGCACACCCTCGCAGTCGCCCCCGCCCCCGCGTCGATCGGATTCGAACGAACGCCCCGGTTCGGGCGTAGAACGCGTCCCGCATACTGCCCGGTTGCTCACGTTGACCGTGGAGTACGTACGATTCGACCGATTCACGCGCTAATTCGACCGCCCTCGCCCCATCATCGTAGGTGAGACGAACGGTCTGCGCCTCGGACATACTCCGGTAGAAGCGCTCGCCTGACTTGAACGCTTCCCTTCTTTCGGCACCTGATGGGCCTCAGACGGGATATTGGGGGAGTTTGCGGATCGCAGTCGGGTGATTTCGCGGCCTCACGACGGGACTGGGCCAGCGGCAGCGTCCCGTTTCCGGGCGACCGAACGCCTTATTGGACTCACTCGCCTCGGATCGAACGGCAGAGAGAGCTCGGCTCCCGTCGGTCCACCCGGATCGATGAGGAAAGTCCCCCCACCGTCCGGACAGGTGACCGGGCGCAAGCCCGGAGTCGGAGACGGCTGGCTCTGGAACAGAGACGAGACCCCTCGGCCCGACCGATGAGACGCGAGCGGCGGATTCCGCCGCCGGCGCGAGCGGGGTGACTCGCAAGCGCGCGAACCGACCCGCAAGGGGAGGGAGTTGACCCGTCGAGGGTCGCGGTCGGGGCTAGATCCCGATCGCGTGCGCGATCCCGCGCAGACGGCCGAGAACGGATGGAACGGCGAATCCTCACCGGTGCAAGTCCGCGCCGCAAAGGTAGTCCGGACAGGGCGCGGACGCTCAGCCGAATGCCGAGACGAACAGAAGGGGGCTTACTCCTCTCAGCCGCTCAAGACCCCGAGTACCGACTCCGTTCGTGTTCCTCACCGAGTACCGACTCCGTTCGTGTTCCTCACCGAGTACCGACTCCGTTCGTGTTCCTCCCCGAGTGCCGACTCCGTCCGTGTTCCTCCCCGAGTGCCGACTCTGTGCTACAGTCCAGCGCTCGCAGTCTCCGAAAAGACGGCAGTAGCCGGGTTCGCGGGCGAACATTCTTATCCATCTCTGCCTTCCGCACGCCTGTGTCGACTCGTCTCTCCCGAGCGGCCCCGCTTGCGCTCGCAGTCGTCATCCTGCTGGCGGGGTGTGCCGGTCCCGTCGTCGACCTCCCCGAAACGGAGCCGACGCCAGCCGCGGACGCGACCGGGACGGGGCAGTCCTCGTCGTTCGCTGAGGCGACGACGGAGAGCACACAGAGGACCGACCGCGAGCCAACCCCGACACCCACTGCGGTCCCGCAGGCGGAGAACCCCTGGGGGTCAGAACCGATCGTCGTCGCCGTCGAGGACAGCGCCGGAACCGGACGGGAGTGGACGCCGCTGGTTCGTGAAGCGACGGCGTACTGGGAGGAGAACGCCGAACGCTTCGCCGGCTTCCCCGTCGAGTACGCGGTCGATCCCGACGCGACGAACCCGGATCTCGTCGTCGAATTCGTCGACGAGGTCCCCGAGTGCGACGGTGCGGCGGACGCCGCGGGCTGTGCGCCACTGATCGATGACAGCCGGGAGATCGACCGCCCGGAGACGGTGTTCGTCCGGACGGACTTTTCCGACGACTCGACGGTCCTGGTAGTCGAACACGAACTCGGGCACACGCTCGGGCTGACCCACGAGGACGCGCCGCAGGACGTGATGGCGAGTCGGTCGGTCCTCTACACGGAGCCGCTGCCGGACGCGACCGAGCGGGCGTTCCCGTGGGACGACGGCGACTTTACCGTCTACATCGACGACGACAACGCCTCGGACCCCGACGGATTCCGGGAGCAGGTCACCCACGCCCTGGAGTACTACGAGGACGACCCGCCGGGAATGCCGACGAACCTCACCTTCACCACGGTCGACGAGCCCGACGACGCGGAGATCGTCGTCAGGCCGGTCGAGACCTCGTCCTGCGGTGAGGGCGCGGCCTCCTGCGGCGGCACGATCGGCTGGGATCCCGACGGCGACGGCGCCATCGAGACCTACTCGGAGCTGCGGATATCGCTCGTCGATCTCGACACCGACGCAGTCGGCTGGCACGTCGGCTACTGGCTGGCGTACGGCTTCGGTGCCGAGGACGACGACGAGAAGCCGCCGCCGTTCCGCGACGCCTCCTACGAGGAGCGCCGAAGCGAGTGGTGGGAATAGATGGTCTTGGCGGCGGTTTCTTCTCTCTTGAGGACGAACGGCTACGTATGACCACAAACAGTGACGCGCACGGCGATGGGCCCCTTTCGAGGGCCGATTTCGACGCCGACGAACTGGCCGCGGCACTTGCGGACGCGTTCGCGGGCACGGACGCGGAGTTCCGCGTCGTCGCCAGACAGGCACGCGACCTCGCAGACGCCGGCATCGTCGCCGCCGACCGCGGGGAACCGCTCGCCGTCGACGAGGTGGTTCGGAACCTCGCGGACGCCCCCGACGGATCGAGCGTCGCGGACCGCTGGAACTGGTGGCTCGGGGCCCTGGAGGCGGCCTACGGTGGCTACCGCGAGTTCGAGATCAGGGCGGTTCCGACCGAGGAGTGAGGCACCGGGGAGGGCTATTCTCCGACGACGACCGTCTCCCCGTTTTCAGGGGCGCTCGCGTCGAACCCGTCGGCCGTGAGTTCCGCGGCGAACGCCGAACAGCGGTCGCCGTGGTTCACGAGAATCTCGGCGTCCCGGTAGCCGTCGAGGAACGCCCGGAGACCATCGCGGTCGGCGTGCGCCGAGAAGTCGTACTGTTCGACCTGTGCGCTGATGGGCATCACGCGACCGTCGATCTCGGCGCTGCCGGTCTCGACGAGGCGCCGCCCGGGCGTCCCCTCGACCTGGTAGCCGGTCAGCGTGATCTTGTTCGTCGGATTCGACCTGATCGCGGGGATGTACGTCATCGCGGGGCCGCCGGAGAGCATCCCGCTCGTGGTGACGATCGCCGCCCGCTGCTCGGTGATCCGTTTCCGCTGCCCGTTCCGACCGGTGACGAAGCGCGCGTGCGATTTCGCCCGCCGGAGCGCGTCGGGATCGCGAACGAACTCGGGGTACTGCAGCAGCATCTCGGTGACTCGCTTGCCCATCCCGTCGACGTAACAGGGAATGTCGTATGCCTCGCAGATCAGTAGCATCTCCTGCGTTCGGCCGATTGCGAACGCCGGGACGACGACCGTGCCACCCTCCCACAGCGTCGTCTCGACGCTCTCGACGAACCGCTCCTCGACGGTCGACCGGGCCTCGTGTTCGACGTCGGCGTACGTGCTCTCGCTGATGACGACGTCGGCCTCCGGGCGAGCGGTCGTACCGGAGACGAGGCGTTGGTCGTCAGTGTGGAAGTCACCGGTGTAGAGCAGCCGGGTATCGCCGTCGTCGACGAGGACGTGTGCGCTTCCGGGAATGTGGCCGGCGTTGGTGAACGTGACCTCGTGGCCCGCGGCCCGGAACGTCTCGCCGTACCCGTGCGTCTCGGAGACCTCCGTGACGCGCCGGACGTCAGTCTCGGTGAACGGACAGGACAAGGTCCCGCCGTGGAGTTTCAGCGTGTCGCGGGCGAGGGTGAGCGCCAGTTCGCGCGTCGGCGGTGTCCAGTGGATCGCCGGCCGAGCGTCGCCGGAGAGCAGCGCCGGGATCGCCCCCGCGTGATCCAAGTGCCCGTGGCTCACCACGACCGCCTCTGGTTCGGGGACGTCGATCGGATACTGCGGCGGCTCCCCGGCGAGCATCCCGTAATCCACGAGTAGCCGGTCGTTGACGAGGATCGCGCTCCGGCCGACCTCGCGGGCGCCGCCGAGAAACCGGATATTCATCGGTGGGAACTAGCGTATCCGGGTGTTTGATAATGGTTACTCTCGTCTCTTCCCGCCGAGCGCCGTCGACGTGAGTGGCGCTCGGCGGTAAAAAGTGAGAGTAACCATTATGACGCCGTCGATCGGGACGCTCCGTCCACCGGGGATTCACAGGTGCTTTGGTGACAGGGGCTAACGCTTAACCAATCTCAAACGAAAGATCATACACAATGTCTCAGCAAGTCGTCTCCGAACTCGACGTCGACGAGTACACGCTCGGTCTGGTCGGTCCGGATCAGGAGTGGGCGGGAACCGTCGCCGACGGCGGCACCGTACGGACACACACGCCGCCCGCGTGCTGGGGACCGATGATCACGCCGAAGTTCCGCGGCGGCCACGAGGTCACCAAGCCGATCGCCGTCGAGGGCGCGGAGGTCGGCGACGCCGTCGCGATCAAGATCCGCGACATCGAGGTGACGAGCGTCGCGACGAGCACCGGTTCGATGGACGAACGGGAGGAGGCGTTCGGCGACGACCCCTTCGTCGACCACAAGTGTCCCGAGTGCGGTGCCGAGTGGCCCGAGAGCGTCGTCGAGGGGACCGGCGAGGAATCGATCCGGTGTGCGGAATGCGGGGCGAACGCCTCGTCGTTCGCCTTCGAGTACGGCATTACGACGGTGTTCGACGACGACTACGAGGTCGGGATCACGGTCGACGAGGCGGCCGCTCACGGTCTGGCCGAACGCGCCGCGGAGGCGAGCGCCCTCCCGGAGAACTCGCGGCAACACCCCATTCTCCTCTACGAACCCTCGGAGATGCCCGGGACGCTCGGACACCTTCGACCGTTCGTCGGGAACATCGGGACGACACCGCCGATCGAACTCCCGGACTCGCACAACGCCGGCGACTTCGGACAGTTCCTCATCGGCGCCGACCACGACTGGGGGCTCGAAAGCGAGGCGGAACTCGACGCCCGCACCGACGGCCACATGGACATCAACGCGGTCCGGGAGGGCTCGATCCTGATCTGTCCGGTAAAGGTCGACGGCGGCGGCATCTACGTCGGCGATCTGCACGCCAATCAGGGCGACGGCGAACTCGCCTTGCACACGACGGACGTCAGCGGGTACACCGAGTTCGAGGTCGAACTCATCGAGGACCTCGATATCGGCGGTCCGCTTCTCCTTCCCAACGAGGAGGACCTCTCGCACATCAGCAAGCCGTACACGGAGGAAGACAAAGCGCGCGGACGCGAACTCGGCGCGGAGTACGGTGTCGACGTCGAAACGGAGATGGGGCCGATCCAGGTGATCGGCTCGGGCGCGACCGTCAACGACGCGACCGACAACGCTTTCGACCGCGCCGGCGACCTGCTCGGGATGAGCGAGGGCGAGGTCCGCACCCGGTGTACGTTCACCGGCGGCGTCGAGATCGGTCGGCTCCCCGGCGTGGTTCAGCTCACGATGCTCGCACCGATGGACGTCCTCGACGACCGCGGGCTGGCACACCTCGTGCGCGAGCAGTACGAACTCTGACCGGGCCCGTCGCCAGAAAACAGTTTCTCAGCCGAGGACCTCTCCGGACCGTCACCCACCCCGCATCGCGGGATGAACTGCGAGCGATGCGTCCGCCGGGCACGGTTCGTCGGGATCAGTGGCGGTTCCGTCGACGGAGAGGCGAACGCTCGGCACGATTCGCCCGTCGGCGTCGAACAGGTGTCGCTCGGCGCGCGGATACGCGTCGACGAAGGCGTCGACGGCGTCCCGAACGGTTCCGCCGCCGAAGTCGACGCTGACACGTTTCCCGCCGGTCGCACTCCGGAGCGGTCCGTACACGGTAACGTCCATAGCCAGTCGTTCGCGTTCGAGACAGTTGGATGCTTCCACGTTGCCGGCACTCGGTGACCCTGCTGAATCCGGTCGAGCCAGGAGAGAGACGCAGCGGCGGAATCGGGGGTATCAGAAGGAGACGTTGGCGTCGTCTTTCGGAGCGGAATCGGATTCCGGGGGATTGCCACCTCGATCGTCGTAGAACTTGCGCCCGATGTACTCGTCGCTCACGTTACCGATGATGGTATTGTACAACTCCTCGGCGGAGCCGTACGTCTCTTGACCGACGTCGCTGACGACCGTCGAGATCGTATTGCTTTTTTGATCAGCGGGCGTCCCGACTTCGACATCCCCGATTCGTTCGGTCATCACGTCGTGGTCGATCGGATACTCCAGTTCGTCGTCGAGAAAATCGAACAGTTCGTTGATCTTCATAATTAATGATGCACCTATGCGAGAATAACCCTTGTGGTGTCGAGACTACTGGATGTCGAAGGAGAGACAGGAGAGCCGACAGTCCGTATCAGTCGTCGTCGGTTTCGGCGTCCGAGTCGGGGTCGTCCTCCCCGGCTAACTCCTCGGCGCGGAGGTCGGCGCTGGCTTCCCGGACTTCCCGCATCACCGTCGAGATCCGGTCTTCGGCCTCCAGTTCCTCCTCGACGGAGAGGTCGACGCCCTCGACCTCCAGGAGGAACTTCGCGATCTCGGTGACGTCGTACATCAGTTCGTCGAGTTCCTCGGCGGTGAAAAAGCCCGACATCGCCCCGTAGAGGAACGTCGCCCCCGACTTGCGGACCTTGTCCTCGAACGAGGAGCGGGCCTGATTGACCGCCTGCGGGGTGTAGGTGTCCGTCATAAACGGCACGAGTTCCGGGAGGTTCTCACCGATCTTTGTCATCTCGACGCCCGTCTCGGTCCGGAAATCGGCACACAGCCGGGCGATTGCCCACTCGCGGGCGGTGATGTAGGTTCGGTCCCGGAGGAAGTCGTTGACGCGGTCGTACTGTGCGCCGTCGACTTTCTTGAACCGGGCGTACTTGCGCACGTCCGCGGGCGTGTCGTCGTCCGCGTCAGGTCCGTCGGCAGATGTCTCCGAATCGGGTCCGTCGGCAGATGTCTCCGAATCGGGTCCGTCGGCAGATGTCTCCGAATCGGGTCCGTCGGCAGATGTCTCCGAATCGGGTCCGTCGGCAGGACTCTCCGAATCGGGTCCGTCGGCAGATGTCTCCGAATCGGGTCCGTCGGCAGGACTCTCCGAATCGGTTTCGCCGGTGGCCCCCGCCGCCGCAGGATCGCCGTCGGTATCGCCGGCGGCCGCCCCCCGCTCGCCGGCGTCCGCTCCAGCGTCGGAGACGCTCGATTGCTCCGCCCCCCTCGACCGCGAATCCGACGCGTCGACGTCGCGTCGGGACGCATCGTCGGCCGACGTCTCGGCGTCGTCGTCGTCCATACTGCGGGGTGTCGTTCCCACGGCAAAAAGCGTTCCCTCGCTCCACGCCGGCGGACGCGGCGGCACACCCGACGATTTTTCTACTCCCGCGGAGACATCCGGGTATATGAGGATCCTCTTGGGCGTCGGCGGCGCCGACGACTCACTCAACGCACTGGAACGGACCGCCAGGCGGGCAGTCGATGCGGGCGACGAGGTGACGGTTGCGATCATCGAGTCGGAACTCGGGGAGCGACCGCTCGCGGACGTCGAAGCCGACGTCGAGCGGGCGCTCGACGAACAAGGTCTCGACGGAGACATCCGTTATATCGACGGCAATGCCGGGAGCAAACTCGTCGACATCGCCGAATCGGAGGGGTTCGACCGAATCGCCTTAGGCGGCGGGACGACCAGCCCGATGGGGAAGATCCAACTCGGGAGCACCGCCGAGTTCGTCCTGCTGAACTCCCACGTCAGCGTGCTTCTCATCCGATGAGTACCGATCGTCACTACCCCGACGAGATCGCGGGTCCGTTCGAAGCGCCGCCGATCGGGTTCGAGGATCGAGAGGGTCGTGAGATCGAGATCCGCGCCTACGAGGGGACCGACGAGGAGTACGAGGCGCTGGCCTCGATGTACGTCGCGTTCGATCCCAGCGACCGCGCACAGGGGATTCCGCCGAGCGACGAAAAGCGGATCCGCGAGTGGCTCGACAACATCCTGGCCGAGGAGTGTCTGAACGTCATCGCGTGGGACGGCGACCAGGCGGCGGGCCACGCGACGCTCGTCCCGGACGAGGACGTCTACGAACTGGCGATCTTCGTCCTGCAGACGTACCAGGAGGCCGGCATCGGCACGCGCCTGATGAAGGCGCTTTTGGGCTACGGCGCCGAGTCGGGCGTCGAACTGGTGTGGCTCACCGTCGAGCGGTGGAACAAGGCGGCGGTCGGCCTCTACAAGAAGATCGGCTTCGAGGTCAGCGATTCGGAGAGCTTCGAGCTGGAGATGGCGATCCGGCTGGGAGCAGGCGAGGAGGAGTAGCGGCTGCTCCGGTAGCGGGGTCGAATCTTCACAGGGATCAGTTCACGGTAGTGAGGCTGGATCGACCGTTAGACCGGGTCTGCTTGGTGAGACGCACAGACCGGTTAAACCCCTCGATTATTTCACAGTCTCGCACCTGTATCAGCCGTAAGGCTCCGTGTGCAATATACTATTTTTAGGTCTGTTTGCTAATTGTTCGTTTCTTGTCGGATGATATCGATGAGATTTTCCATATCTGCTTTCGGGACACACCAACAGTTGTCGGAGTCATCGAATATGGCAACGTCAAGCGAGCGCCAGTAGCGGAGATACAAGCTAAATTCTTCATTCTGCATCGTCCCATTGTCGAATTTTACACGAGGTGCCATACCGTTACCGTGGGCTGCTTTATGACACTCCCGACAGAGAACAACCATATTACTCAGCCGATTCGATCCGGCCCGTCCCCGCGGGACAATGTGGTGGACGTCGAGTGTAACATCGCTAGCGGTACAGTTGACGCAGCGGTGTCTATCCCGATCGCGGACGGCTTCTTTCCGTTCGTCGATATTTAGTGATGGTGTTTCCTTGGCCATTGTTGGTAGTAGGGTACACTGCTCAGGGCGTAGTTGGCACTAGTCGCTGGCAGTGTCCCCTGCTGCTCAATTCTTCGTGTCTTGCAACGTCTCTTCGCCAACCGACAGGATTGATGTCGGATGCTTACAAAATAGTCGTTGGGTCCATATCGTCACAAAATATGACGAATCACTCAATTTACGAAATAGTCGAAAACGAGTCGGATATTTTTTCCAGAGAGTACAATGGGGGGGAACGAGAAATACGACTGTTTGAGACACTCAATGACGGGATTCGTGTTGAGGCAGTAATACTACATCCACATCATCGAGATGCTGAGATAGTAGGTCGGGAGTTAGTCCGTTTACGCGATGGCAGAATCCTTGTTTTCCGACCCTCAAAGAATACGAGCGAACCACGGAAAGCAAAGCTGTTTGCCACCCTCTGGACAAAAACGGGCGATTTGTTAGCTGGATCTGATCCGAACCTTGTGCCGGTTGATATTGCTGTTATGGGTAAACCAGCCATCGCCGCTTATCTTCGAGTCGTTTATGGGCTTAGTCGAGGAGATATTGCGGATCAGATGGACGTTAAGAAGAAGACGGTCCAACAGTATTGGAATCGATTCATTGACCGTGCTTGATACATCCACTTTCAATACCTCAGAAGCTTCCTTTACAAGTACTGTAAGCACCAGAACTAGTCTGTATCTGAGTCTCTTGGACTGACCGATCCCCACAGTCCGTGTCAGGCTAGTCTCTTCTGCGGGATACATACCCTGGGTAGAGCGTCCGCGAGCGAGGCCGAAGGCCGAGCGAGCGGCCCGTTTTTGGTCCAGCTTTTTACAAGGAGTGGTCGCGCGGAGCGCGACCCGACGCAGTAAAAAGGTGGGTTTCAGACCGACAGCACCGGCTGACTCGCGTACAGCAGTACGTACTCGGCAGCCTTCGCGAGGATCTCACCGGGGTCGCCAGACAGCGGCTCCCGCGGGACGACGAGGAAGTCCGCGTCGACCTCCTCGGCGGTGTCGAGGACGACGCTCCCCGGGTGTCTGAGCTTCATCTTCGTCGAGAAGCCGTAGGCGACCGACGTCGAGAGTTCGACGTCGTGGTCGGCGGCGATCCCCTCTGCAGACTCCATTATCGCTTCGCCATCGGCGGCGACCTGCGCCTTGTCGACGTCGCCGTTCTCGATCGCTCGCACGTCCTCCTCGGCGAGCACGTGGACGGCGTGGACGCTCGCGTCGTACTCGGCGGCGATCGCGGCGGCGCACGCGATTGCGTCGACCGACTCGTCGCTGGCGTCCACCGGAACGAGCACGAGATCGACCGAAAGCGGCCGGCGGGTGGTCATACGCCTACGTCCGACGCCCGGCGGCAAAAAGGCTCACTTCGACGACGGGAACGCCCCCGTCTCATCACTGGCTGTTGTAACTTTTTCCCGGTGCTCGCCACCCACGGTACCGGCGGGCACCGGGAAGAGACGACAGCAGTCAGTATCACACACCCGCGACGGCACGGAGATTCATTACCGATGGGGGACCATACTCGGCCGTGCAATACCGTTGGGTGCTGCTGTTCCTCCTGCTCGTCGGCGTCGGCGCGCTGGGGAGCGCCGTCGTCGGCCCCGACGACGTCGGGGAGCGACAGGAACCCCCGCGGGAGCAACTCCTCCGACCGGTCGAGAGCGGAACCTACGTGTGGCCCTACACGAGCCGGAGTCGGTCGGTTCAGGGGCGGACGCTCGCGCTGAACGCCGTGATCGTCGGCACCCCTCAAGAAGTCCACAGCGTGCTCACCGACCGCTCGGAGCTGGAGTGGTCGACGGCGGACGGCGACCAGGGGCTTAACGATTCGCGGTCGGTCTCTCCCTGGCGGTCGGCCCGCGGCGCGGCACGCTACACGTACGTCGGAACCGATGCCGGCGATGGGAGGTGGGTCGAATCGGAGTACCAGCTTGCGACCGGTACGTACCTCGGTAGCCGGACGCACATCCGCGCGTATCCCGGGCCGTCCGACGAGTGGACGGCCCTGCAGACGCACACGGAGTACTGGGACTGGTACCGGCTGCGACACTCCGTGACCGGCGTCACCGAGGGCGCACGCACCCTCGAAGGCGACCTGCGCGACGAGCCGTTCATCGATTCGGTCAGCCGCGTCTATCACGGCCACGTCGGCGGCGGCAGCGACGGCTGGATGACGGTGATCGAACTCACCGCCGCGGCGCGGGTCGTGGGCGCCGACCCGGTGGAGAATGGCCTCGCCCCCACGCCGGTCGGCGGGATCGAATCAGTCCCGGTCGTCGCGCTCGCGGTCGCACCGCTGGTCGCGAGACTCGCACGCCGGATCCCCCCGGCTCGTCGGGAAGCGGCCAGGGACGCCGTCCTCCCGCTCGTGCTCGTCGGGATCGTTCTCGGCGTCCGCTCGGTCGGGATCGCCGCCGAGGGGCTGTTTCCGGCGGCGAACCCGAAGCTGTTCGCTGGGGTGCTGTACCCGCTTTTGGTTGTGGCGCCGCTGGGCGCGACCATACTCTTGGCCCGGGGGCGCCCCGCGACGCGAAGCGCCCTGCTCGCCGCGGCGGGCCTCGGTGCGGGTTTCGTACTCGACCTGGGGGCGGTTGGCGTCTCGGTCGTCCCCGTCAGGCTCGTCCTCCACCGGACCGCGCTCGTGGGTGTGCTCGGACTGTTCGCACTCGGCGTCGCGCGCGGCGAGCGGCGGGTCGCCGTCGCCGGCTTGCTCGCCTGGGTCGGGTTCCTCGTCGGCTCGCTTTTCGGGATAGTGTGATCGCGATGCCGCATCGCGCGATCACCTGGGATCGGTGTCACCGACCGCCTCGTAGATCACGACGCCGTCGTTCTCGTAGACCCGCTCCCAGCCGTCGGCGCGCTCGAACGAACGCACGAGCGTTCCCGAGTTGGTCGCAGGCTCCCCACGGACCGTGTACCGGTCTTTCGGCACGTAGACGTGCGAGGGGTCGCCAGCGACGCCGGCCGCGATGTCCTCGACGCACGCGGCGCGTTCGCACAGCGACACCGTCTCGTAGGCCGTCACCTGTCGCTGGTACGCGTCGGCGCTCTCCCACTCGACGCCCCACGGCCCGACGAGGATCGTCCGGCCGGACAGCGCGGGGAACCACTCGGCGGCGTCGCCGAGGGCGACGAACGTCGCGTCGGCGTCGGTCTCCGACGCAACCCACTCCATCGCCGCGACCGCGTCGTCGTCGAGGTACTCGGGCGTCGACGGATCGCTCGGGGACGTAGTCTCGTAAGCGAAGTACGCTCCCCCCGCCACCGTCCCCAGGAGTATCAGAATCACCGCCCCCGCGGCACGTCGGTCGGGGGCGCGGCGGGGGCCGAAACCGATCGCCGTCGACCCGATCGCTCTCGCCCGCGCGAACGCGGCCACAGCCGCCGGGACCAGCAGCGACGCCACCGTGTAGGCGAACCGGGGCTGTCTGAACAGGAGCTCCGCCGCGACGAGCCACGTCGGGAGGAAAACGGACCGTCGGGAGAGGAAATAGAGAACGGCGGGCACCGCAAGCACCAGCCCGGGCGAGAGGCTGCCCCGGAGGGCGTCGGCGCCGCCCCCGACCCCGCCGTGGGTGCCCGCCGCGACGGCGAACACGCCCGGTCCGTGGGTGGCGACGACCCACCACAGCCACGGTGCGGCGAGCAACGCGCCGCCGAGCCCGACGGCGAGACCCGACAGGAGTCCGCGCGGCGTGCGGTGCAGCGTCCCCCAGAGGACGAGGTAGCTTACGACGACGAATAACGCGTATACCGGGTGGGTGAGCACCGTCGCGCCGAACGCGATTGCGCCGATCGCGATCACCCTCCAGGGGAGGGCCTCCTGACGGTTCGTCCGCGTAAAGACGTGGTAGCCCGCGTAGATCGCGACTACCGCATAGAGGAACCCGAACGCCCGGACGACGCCGCCAGCAGAGACGTGCCACTCGAGAACCTGCGGGTTCAGCGCGACCAGTCCGGCCGCGGCGGCCCCCGCCGGCCGGGAGTCGGCGATATCGCGGCCGAGCAGATAGAGCGGGATCGACGCGGCCACGACGGCGACGCCTGGTAGAAGCCGGGAGACTGCGATCGGGTCGGCGCCGAGGTCGAGTAAAAGGGCGAACACGTAGAACTGTAGCGGGGGGTAGGCGAAGGGGACGCCGGTGGCGGTGTACCCCGGGATCCGGACGGGGAGCGCGTAGCCGTTCGCGAGGATTTCCGCAGCGATCTGCGCGTACAGGCCCGCCCCGTGAGCGGGGTAGGCATTCGTCGCGAGGTAGATGGCGACGGCGACGACGCCCGGGAGTACGGCGAGCACGAGCCAGGGCCGATCCCGGGTGTCGACCGGAAGCGCGCCGCGGATTCGGCGACTGACGGCGCGGGCCTCGGTCGATCGCGGTTTCGCGTCGGAGTCGGCGCTCTCGTCCGCTGCCGGCGGTTCACGGTCCGGGTCGTCCGTCGGGTCGTCGCGATTCATAGATCAGCAGGGCACAAGGAACGGTAGTCGTCCCAGACAGCCAAACCCAAGCGCTATTACTTTCGTCCGGCTACGACATAGCTATGGCGCAGTCGTCGAACGACGGGACTGTCCGGCGGCGGGCGGTACTCGGTACCCTCGCAGCCGGAACCTCGGCCAGTCTCGGCGGCTGTCTCCGGCGCGCTCGGTCGATTACGGGGTGGAACACGCAGGACCAGATCAGTCTCCGTATCAAGACGCTGCCGGCGGATTCTGACCCCTACGCGCTCGGGGCCGCCCGGTCGATCGCGTCGTGGTACGGGGCGGCGGGGATCGACGCCCAGGTGGTGCCGGTCTCCGAGGAAGAACTCCTCCGGCAGGTCCTCCTGAGCAACGACTTCGACGTGTTCGTCGCCCGAGGACCGGGCCGGAACCCCGATCCCGACGTCCTCTATGGGCTGTTACACTCTCAGTTCGCCGACACGCGCGGGTGGCAGAACCCCTTCGGGTTCGTCGACCTCGACGTCGACGAGTGGCTCGAAACCCAAAGACGGGTCGACGGCGACCGGCGACGAAAGGTGGCCGCCGACCTCCAGCGGTCGATCGTCCGCTCCCAGCCGTTCACCGTCCTCGCGTTCCCCGACGACATCCGCGCCGTTCGGCGGGCGAACTACGCGAACTGGCGGACCGCGAACCTCCAGTCCTCGCAGGGCTACCTGGTGCTCGAACGGAGCACCGAGAGCACGGAGGCCGAAACCGAAGAGTCGGCGGACGTGCTCCGGATCGCGACGACCGACCGCCGCGCGACGGAGAATCTGAACCCCCTGTCGGTCGAGTACCGTCGATCAGGCGTGTTCACGGGGCTGGTGTACGACACAATCGGCTATTTCACCCCCGAGGGAACGAGTCCGTGGTTGGCTGACTCGTGGACGTTCACCGAAACCGGCGACGCCCCCCGGGCGAGGGTACAGTTGCGGTCGGACGAACAGTGGCACGACGGGGAGCCAGTGACCGCCGAAGACGTCGCATTCACGTACGCACTGCTCGCCGACACGTCACTCGGATCAGCGAGCGATGAGGCAGAGACATCGGCGAATTCGCGGATCCCCGCGCCGCGGTTTCAGGGCCGCACCGACCTGGTCGACGACGTCATAGCCGCCGAGCAGGACGTCGCAATCTTCCAGTTTGCCGACTGTTCGCCGCGCGTGGCGACGCGCGCGTTCACCGTCCCGATCCTCCCGGAACACGTCTGGAGGGAGCGGACGGAACCGGCGTCGATCAGCGGCATCGAGGTGGGAACCGCGACGGAGGCGCTCGTGACGAACAACATTCCGCCCGTGGGCAGCGGTCCGTTCCAGTTCGTCCGCAACACGCCGCGGGAGTCGCTGGTGTTCGAAGCCAACCCTGATCACTTCCTCCTCGGCGGGACGGACAGCGAGGCGTCGCGAACCGTCGGCCCGCCGGCGTTCGATCGACTCGTCGTCCAGGTCGTCGGCTCCGACGACGCTGCAGTCGGGGTCGTCGCCGAGGGCGACGCCGACGCGACCGGAACCCCTGTCGGGGCGAGCACCGTTCCACGGATCGGCCGGAGCCAGTCGCTCGAACTGGTGGTGAAAGGGTCCAATATCCCGTATCTCGTCGGATACAACACGCGGACGGCCCCGCTCTCGAACCCCCGGTTCCGGGGGACACTCGCACGGCTCGTTGATCGGAAACACCTCGTATCCGAGATGTTCGACGGGTACGCCCGCCCCGCGACGACGCTGCTTTCGGGCACGGAGTGGGAGCCGTCGGACCTTCGGTGGGACAGCGGCGATCCGGTCGCGCCGTTTCTCGGATCGGACGGCGAGATTGCCGTCGGACGGGCCCGCGAAGCGTTCCGCGATGCGGGGTTCGGATACGATGACGGCCGGCTCGTCGGGGGGACATAATGGCACTCATCGACGTACTGCTCCAGGTCGGAGTCGTGGTCGTTCTCCTGCATCTGGTCGCCTACCGGCTGGTCGTCACCGGCCGTGCGGAACGCGGTCAGGGTCTTGGATGGAGGCCCCCGGGTCAGGTCGTGCCGGCGGGTCGGCAGATGTGGCAGAACCTGACCACGGTCGCCCCGACGCTGGGCGTGCTCGCAGCCGTCCTCGCGGTCAACAAGGTCGTCCGCGACGTCGGTGTCGAGCTCTCGTGGCTCATCGGGATCAACCTGACCCGCTACATCTATCTACTGGAATCGCAGTTCGTCGCATTCGTCCAGAGCTTCGCCAATCCGGCCCTGACGGCGTACTTCGGCTTCGTGTACGTGTTCGGCTACACGTTCCTGCTGACGTTTCCCATCGTCGCGTACGCCGTCCACGACGACGCCCGGCCGCTGCGTGTGCTGTTCGGCGCGTACATCCTGAACTACGGGCTGGGACTGCTCTGTTACGTGCTGGTCGTCGCCTACGGGCCGCGGAACTTTATGCCCGAACTGGTCGAGCCGCTGCTCTATACGAACTGGCCGCAGTCACAGTTGCTCGTCCAGCAGGTGAACACGAACACGAACGTGTTCCCCTCTCTGCACACGTCGCTTTCGGTGACGGTCGCGCTGCTCGCCGCCCGATTCCGCTCGGTCTACCCCCGCTGGTTGCCCATCGCGGTCGTGCTGGCGGCCTCGATCACCGTCTCGACGATGTACCTCGGGATCCACTGGGCGACGGACGTCGTCGCGGGCGTCGTCGTCGCCTGGGTGAGCGTCGTCCTCGCGGCGCGACTCGACCGGGAGTCGATGAAACGGTTGCGCCGTCGGTGGCGACAGCGGAAGTCCAGAACGGTCTCGAAGTGAACGAGTCGCCGGGAAACGGCAATCCTGGCGAGGGTGCCAGCGGCGCGATCCGCAAGCGGTCGAGAACCGTGTCTCACACCGACTGTTGGAGTCACTCACCGGTGGTCGCCGGTAGCGGTGGGTACGAGCACCGGGAAAAGGACAGCAGTCTGTATCAGTCCGTCTCAGTCGTTCTCGGCCGGCGCGATATCGGACGCATCGACCGCCTGGATGGGCTCTAGACCGCGCATCCTGGCGTGGAGTTCGGAGAGCCCGTACACGAGTCCGACGAGGATGACGACCCCCAACAGAAGCAGCAGGACCGGGGAAATTCCGGTGAATCCCCAGACGAGCATCAGCACCGCCACCACGATGGCGACGGTCCCGGCGTAGTACAGTTGTGTTCGGACGTGGTCGATGAGGTCGGCGCCCGTGAACGTCGAGGACAACACAGTCGTATCCGAGATGGGCGAGCAGTGATCCCCGAAGATCGCCCCGGAGAAGATCATCCCGACCATCACCGACACTAGCTGGTGGCTGCCGGCCAGATCCCAGGCGACGGGAATCGCGATGGGCGTCAGGATCGTCATCGTGCCCCAGGAACTGCCGGTCGTGAAGGCGATGAACCCGGCGGTGACGAACACGACCACCGGCAGGAGTTCGGGGGTGAGGAATGCGTTGACGACGCTGGCGACGTAATCGCCCGTCCCCAGTGCCGAGACGACCTCGCCCAGCGACCACGCGAGCACCAGGATGGTGACCGCCGTGAGCATGATCCCGAAGCCGTCGATGGTCGTATCGACGCTCTCGCCCAGCGAGAGGACGTCGAAGACGTACCCGATGATATACGTCGAGACGACCATCGCGAACGAGCCGAGTACGAGCGCCAGCGCGTAGTCGGCGTTTTCGATCGCGCCGCGGAGCGTCGCGTCACCGAAGAGCCCCCCACTCCACAGTGCGGTCACGAGGACGCCCGCGATCAACACGAGAATCGGAACGATAAAGGACGACAGCCGGGGGTCGTCGACGTTCGGACTGCCCAGGTCGCCCTCGACGTCCTGCATCGGTCTGGCGTCGTCGCGGGTGACTTTTCCGGTTTCGGCGGCCCGCCGCTCGGCGGTCAGCATCTCCCCGTAGTCCCGCTGGGAGAGGACGATGACCCCGACCATCGCGATGGCGAGGATCGAGTACATATTGTACGGGATCGAGTTCAGAAAGACGGTAAAGGAGTCCGGAATCTGCCCCTGGGGAATCCCCGTCGCCTCGTACCCCTGTTCGATCATCGAC
Source organism: Halobellus ordinarius (assembly GCF_031823395.1). Lineage (NCBI taxonomy): Archaea > Methanobacteriati > Methanobacteriota > Halobacteria > Halobacteriales > Haloferacaceae > Halobellus > Halobellus ordinarius. Next base: position 97,613 of record NZ_JAVQKJ010000015.1, on the reverse strand, counting down.
AGCTGGAACGCGACCCACGAGGAGATGGCGAGCGTCGCCACCGGCGCGGCCGTCGAGTCGACGAGGTAGGAGAGCTTCTCTCGCGAGATGTGAAGGTTATCGGAGATGTCTTTCATCGTGCTCCCGACGACGGCGGTGTTGGCGTAGTCGTCGAAGAACAGGACGACGCCGAGCACCCACGTCATCACCCCGGCCTTGCGCTGGGTGTCGACCTTTTCGAGCGCCCAGTTGCGGATCGCGTGTGAGCCCCCGAGTCGCCACATCATCGCCACGGCCGACCCCAAAAGCAGCGTGAAGATGATGATCTGTGCGTGGAACACGCTCTCCCCGACCGCCGTCGCGACCCAGTCGAACGTCTGGACGATCCCGAGGTTCTCGGCGTAGATGATCCCGCCGGTCCAGATCCCGAGAAAAAGCGAGAGGACTGCCTTGCGGGTGATGATCGCCATCGCGATCGCGATCAGTGGCGGGACAACCGAGAGGAATCCACCTTCAGCCATGAGAGTTGCTATCTAATAACAACTATTTATACGTATGGGAACACTCGCCGAGTTCGGTGGATGGTTGCTCGATCGGCGCGGGGTCAGACAAAAAAGATGCACATCGTCCAACGTCGTTGTGGGTGTCATAGAGCGATCACACTGTGGATAGTTTCATCGTACGACGGACTGAAAGAGCTGCTGTGTGGAGCTGCGTACTGATCAGTGTTTCAAGTAGCGAAACTACTTTATATGTAAGTGGTTTAGTGGGAAACAGGTGAGATAAAATGGGAGAGACGTCGTTGGAAGCCGAGAGCGGGGAAGAAATCACCCTCAGAGTGGATGATCGGGGACGGGTAACGCTCCCAAAAGAGGTTCGAGACCGATTAGGAATCGAATCGAACGATACCATTCCTGCAACCCTTGTTGGGTCGGTCCTCGAAGTCAACCCGAAACCAAGCTCGAAATTAGAGACAGCAACAGCCAACCGGGATCGTTGGGAGAACACGACTCCAACTGATGCCGGAGAAACGCTCTTTGGACCGATGGATCAGTGAGTGGCTCTCCAGTGACTGATTCTCTTCCGAGTGAGGTAACGGTTCTCACTGATGTGAATGTGCTCGCAATCGCGCTTACTGATGATCATCCTGCATATGACGACGTGTATCCGTGGATTCAGGACGCAATTGATGGGCCAAACGTCTTGCTCGTGTTCGATTACTATCCGTTGCGAGCGCAGTATCTGATGACGAGCAATTTCGGTGTGGACGCAACTGCTGCTCGAAACGCGATCCAGTCGCTTGTTCGGAGCCCCGCACGAATCATCGGTGCCACTGAGACAGTGTTGCTCGAAGCGTACGAGATTAGCGCCGAGAAAAATCACGACGTGTACGATTCGTTCATTTTAGCGCTTACACGAGCATATGACGCCGATTATCTGATCACGACTGACGGTGATTTCGACGATCTGTGCGAGGGTGAAGATGTCAAATACGTCAATCCGATCCCGCCTGAGAAACGTGAGAAATTAACACTCATTGATGGATAGTCGGTCTGCGATACATATGTGGACTGAACTGACCGATTCCCCTGTTGAGTCTAGTACCATCGCTATCACACCCGTGTTATTAGTATTCGAATACAGACATTGGGGGTATGGACACCGTCTTGGTCCCATACGACGGATCGACGATGGCACGCGGGGCACTGGAGTTCGCCTGCGAGACGTTCGACGACGCTGAGCTGGTCGTTCTGTACGTGGTCAACACCTCGATCACCTTCGAACCGGAGACGTACGTCGGGGTGAAGTTGGGCGAAATCTACGAGAAACGGGAAAAAGAGGGGGAGAAACATCTCGACGAGGCAGTGGAGATCGCCGACGGGTACGATCGGTCGATCACGACCGTGCTCGATCACGGCGAACCGTCGAAGGTGATCCTCAAGCAGATCGAGGAACGTGACGTCGATCACGTGGTGATGGGAAGTCACAGCCAGGGGACGATCGAGCGGTTCTTCCTCGGGAGCGTCTCCGAGCGCGTCGTCGAACGGGCGCCCGCGTCCGTGAGCGTCATCCGGGAGTGACGTTCGTGCGGAAAATCTCCCCGGGCAGAGTTTCCTGCCCCCGAAACTGCCTGCAGGATCCCCGCCGGGACCACGTGCGAAAGGATTTATGTCACCATAGAGACACGGTCGAGATATGACTACTGGGACACCACCGTCATCCGGTGATTCGAGCCGATGACGCTCACGCCCCGATGGGAGTCTACCACCGACGCGGACGCCCGCGTCCGATACTGTCGACCGGGGGTCGTCTGCGTGGGGATCTCCGACTCCCGACACGGTCCGGCCGTGAGGATTCTCTCCGCTGCGACTGGCAACGAGCGCGGCCGCGTCGATATCACCGGCCAGTTCCGGAGCGCCGTCTACCGCGAGGCGCCGGGGCTGCTCTTCGTCACCACCCGCGAGGACGACGTGTACGCTGTCGACCCGGAGACGGGCAAGAAACAGTGGGAGGCGAACGCCGCGGCCGTCGGGCCGGCGACGGCGGAGATGGTGTACACGTACGGCGGGGCGACCGTGTGGGCGGTCCGAGCCGCCGACGGCACGCGTGAGTGGACGGCGGTCCTGCCCGATGCAGTGAGCAGCGTCCACAGTCCCGATCGGCTGGACGGGGAGACGCTGCGTCTGACCGTCGGCGACCACCGCGACACCAGTCTCGTGGGAATCGACGCCGGGACCGGAACGGAACGGTTCCACCACCAGTCCCCCGACGTCAAGGAGTATCTCGTCGACGGCCGAACGATCCTCGCGCTCGTCGAGGACGAATATCAGGTGCAGGAAGTCGTCCGCATCGACGAGCGAACGGGCGGCGAGCAGTGGTCGCATACGCTCGCGGACCCAGGCAACGTCGACCAAGATACCGTCGAGGTTCGCGACGATGCGATCTACCTCGGCACGGGCGAGGACGGCGGCATCACCGTCCTGGACCCGGTGACCGGCCGGGTGATGGAAACACTGGAGGGATACAGCGGGCTCTTTTTCCACTCCGGGATGCTCTACTCGGCGAAGAACGGCGCCGCCGATTCGCTCGAACTCCACGCCATCGACCCGGGGACGCGACGGGTCGCGTGGCGCACTGGCATCGATCACCAACTGACTGGTATCGCGTTCGACGGCGAGTCCGAGGACCTGTACCTGAGCGGTGGCGGCGAGGACGAACCCAGCACGGTGTATCGAATCAACGGGGCGACAGGACAGGTCAGGTGGGAGTGTCCGATCGGCGAGACGGTCGATTCGATGCTGGCCGAGGCGTCGCCGCTTCTGGCGCACAGTTCGCTCCATCCGATGATGGCTGGGATGTTCAGCGACGACGGTAGAGCCGATCAGAGCATCTACGCGATCGACAAACAGCGCGGCCGCGCCGTCTGGAACTTCTCCGTCGAGAGCGCGGATGTCAGGGCCGCAACCGACAGACACGTCGTGATTCCGGACGACGGCAAACTCTTCGTGCTCGACCGGGACGACGGCCGGATCGAACTGGACGTCGACTACGACGACTACGATCTCGCGGCCGACGCGCTGTTTACGGCGACGGAAACGACGCTGTCGGCGTATCCCCTGAGCGAAACGTCGGCCGCGTTCTCAGCCGGGGGCGCGGCGACGGACGACGACGGGGATACAGCGATCTACGACGATACGGATACGGCGATCTACGACGATACGGATGCGGCGACCCGGGAAACGGACCTCGGAGCGGCGAACACGAGCGCGACGGAGCGACGGAGCGAGGACGACGACGAGACGTCCCCTTCGGAAGGAGCCACCAGGGCGTTTGCCAGCAGTGATTCCGGCTCCCCGTCGTTCTGTCCCGGGTGTGGCACCGATCTCGGTTCCCACGCCGACGCCAGCTTCTGTCCCGACTGCGGGGCCAACTTCACCGACTGATACTGATTACTCTCACTGTTTCCCGCCGATCGCCACACCCGTTGGCGGCGTTCGGCGGGAAGCGACGAGAGTGATCAGTATCAGAGCCCAAATCGCTGTTCGAAGAAGCTTGTGGGAGTCTGCGCGGAGGATCGGCGGAGGTGAGCCGACAAATACGATGGGTTTTCCGTACGGAGAGCGTTGTTCTAATGTGACAATAGCTACTGGCGACGCGGTGACGTTCGAGTACACTGGACGGCTGGACGATGACGGCGTCGTCTTCGACACCTCGCGGAAATCGATCGCGGAAGAGACCGGCCTCGCCGACGCCCAACCGCAGCGGGAGTACGGGCCAATAACGGTTGAAGTCGGCGCCGAGCAGGTAATCCAGGGCCTAGACGAGGGACTCGTCGGGCTGGAAACGGGCGAGACCAAGACGTTCGCGGTCCCCCCGGAGAAGGCCTACGGGAAGTGGAGCGACGAGCGAGTCCAGGAGTTCGAAACGGACGAACTCCGCGAGGTCCTCGGCGGTAAGACCCCCGAAGAAGGCACATACCTGGAGGCGCAAAGCGGCGAGCAGGGTGAAGTGATCGACGTCGACAACGACGTCACCAGGGTGGATTTCAACTCCGAACTCGCAGGAGAGACGCTGGAGTTCGAGGTCGAGGTCGTCTCGATCGACTGATACTGATTACTCTCGTCGCTTCCCGCCGAGCGCCGTCGACGGGGGTAGCGATCGGCGGGAAACAGTGAGAGTAATCAGTATGAGACTGTCGGACAGCCAGCGACCGCGGGTTTGCCGACTGACAGGGCTTTTGTACCTGTTTTCAGGGATCACAGAGAGGCTGCTGACAGACGACCGGAGAGCCCCACGCCACCCCAGAAGCGGCAAAGGCCGTGGACAAATCCAAGTTCTCGCCCACGAATAGGTGCGTGATGGCAGAGACAGATTCGACACCGCGCATCCGCCGGGCATCCGAAATCGCCTACGAGTCGGTCGAGTTGGCCGAGGGGCTGCAGAAAGGCGTCCTGTTAGGTGACGAACAGGGCACGCCGAACTTCAATATGCGCCGCTTCCTCCTCGAACCGGGCGCACGCGTCCCGCGACACACCAACGAGGTCGAACACGAACAGTTCGTCGTCGAGGGCGAATACGAGGTTGGCATCGGTGAGGAGACACACACCGTCTCGGCAGGCGATTCCCTACTGATTCCGGCCGGCGTCGAGCACTGGTACCGGAACGACAGCGACCAGCAAGGGTCGTTCCTCTGTGTCGTCCCGAAGGACGAGGATCAGATCACCGTGCGCGAGTGAATTCCGGAGGAGTACAGAGCACTACAGAGGCCGGTATAGTAAACATATAAACCGTGTATACCGGGGCTGTGGAGAATGCAGTAATGAGCGATCGCCCTACCCGCCATCGACCGCACTCGGAGGCTGCAGATCTGGACGTGAGAACCCAAATCGCCAGCCATCGACGAGTCGATCCCGACAACTGGAAGAATATCTACGTCATCGGCGACGTCCACGGCTGCCGGGCCACTCTGGAACGGTTGCTCGACCAGATCAGCTTCGACCCGACTGATCTGCTCGTCTTCGTGGGTGACCTCGTCCGGAAAGGCCCCGACAGTGCAGGGGTGCTCGATTTCGTCCGCATCCACGACAACGCAATCAGCGTCCGCGGGAACAACGAACAGGGCCTCATCGACGGGACGAAATCGGCCCCGGGGCTGGACGGCGACGATATCGCGTATCTCGAATCGTTCCCAGTCGCGATCTCCTGGGACGACCGATTGGTCGTCCACGGAGGCGTCGACCACCGCAAGCCACTCGGCGACCACGACATCGACGACCTCCTGTCGATGCGGTCGCTGACTGGGGGCGGGTACGAGCGGCCGTACTGGTTCGAGCGCAGACGACAGACACCGCGAGTGTTTTTCGGGCATACGGTGCTCGCTGAGCCGTTCGCCACACCGTGGGCGGTCGGACTCGATACGGGGTGTGTCTACGGCGGGTCGCTGACCGCATACGACTGTGCGAACGAGGAGTTCATCGCCGTGGCGCCGCCGGAGACGCACAAAGAACGGAGCGACGATAGCATCGTCGCGCCACGCCCGGAACTGGTACACGAGCGATGACGGACGAGGGAGCGTCGTCGTCCGTCGACCTCGACGATCCGGCGTACTACCTGAACAGGGAACTGAGCGAACTGCGGTTCCAAAAGCGGGTGCTGCACGAAGCCCGCGACGAGCGGACGCCCCTACTCGAACGCGTCCGCTTTCTCGCTATTTTCACCCGCAATATGGACGAGTTCTTTATGAAGCGCGTCGGGGGGTTGAAACAGCAGATCGACGCCGGTGTCACGGAGCGGACCGTCGACGGTCGCACACCCCGGGAGCAGTGGAGCGAGGTGCTGGATACCGCGCGGCCGATGTTCCGAAAGCAGGCTGACTGCTACCGTGAGACGGTCAAACCCGCGTTGGCCACGAACGGAATCCAGGTGCTCGAGTACGACGAGCTGACGGACACCGAACAGGCGGAGATGCGCACGTACTTCGACGAATCGGTACTCCCAACGCTGACGCCGCTGTCGTTCGATCCCGCACACCCGTTTCCGTTTATTTCGAACCGAAGTCTCTCGTTGGCGGTGCTGACGCGCAAACGTCCCGACGAAGAGTCGACGTTCACCCGGGTGAAGATCCCGCCAAACAGGCCGCGGCTCGTGGCGATCGAAGCTGGAAGCCGGTACGTCCGCATCGAGGAGGTGATCAGGGCGAACCTCGATCTGCTGTTTCCGAACGTCGAAGTCGTCGACACGGCACTGTTCCGGCTGACCAGAAACGCCGAGGTACGGCGGGACGAGGAGGTTGCGGAGGATCTCATCGACATCATCGAGGAAGTGATCGAACAGCGGCGGTTTGCGACGGTAGTCAGACTGGAACTCGAAGCTAGCGCCCCCGGGCAGGTCCGAGAGACGCTCGTCGAGCAGCTGAATCTGACCGAGCAGGAAGTGTTCGAGCTGCCCGCCCCGCTGGATTTCCGTGATTTCGAGGTGCTGACGGACCTCGACCGGCCGGATCTCCACGTCGAGCGCTGGGAGCCGCTTCCCCATCCACGTCTGACGCCGAGCCGTTCCGGAACCGACACGCGGCTGGACGGAACACAGGACGGTGACGTCTTTGCGAAAATCAGCGACGGCGATATCCTCCTCCATCACCCGTATCATTCCTTCGAAGATACGGTGCAGCGGTTCCTCGAAGCAGCCGCCTCTGATCCGGATGTCCTCGCGATCAAAGCAGCCATCTACCGGACCGCAAGCGACTCCCAGATCATCCAGTCGCTCATCGACGCCGCAGAAAACGGCAAGCAGGTTGCCGTGATGGTCGAGCTCAAAGCGCGGTTCGACGAACAGAACAACCTCGAGTGGGTCCGAACGCTCGAGGAACACGGGATCCACGTCGCCTACGGGACTGTCGGCCTGAAGACCCACACGAAGACGGCACTGGTGGTTCGTCGCGAGGACGACGGCGTCAAGTTGTACTCCCACATCGGCACGGGAAACTACCACTCCGAGACCGCAAAAGGATACGTCGACCTCGGGCTCCTGACCAGCGATGGGGATATCGGGCGTGACCTCGTGAAGCTCTTCAACTTCTTCACCGGCCCGTCGCTCGACGAACAGTTCCACAAATTACTCATCGCGCCCGTGGCGATGCGCGACCAGTTCACGCGGTTCATTCGACGGGAAGCCGCACACGCCCGCGAGGACCGATCCGCTCGCATCGTCGCCAAAGTGAACGGGCTGGAGGATCCCGCGATCGTTCGGGAGCTGTATGAGGCGTCCGAAGCCGGCGTCGACATCGATCTCGTGGTCCGAGACATCTGTCGGCTCCGGCCCGGTGTCCCCGACATCAGCGAGAACATCCGTGTTCACAGCCACGTCGGCCGGTTTCTCGAACACTCCCGCATCTTCTACTTCGAGAACGGTGGTGACCCCGAGTATTACATCGGGTCGGCGGACTGGATGACGCGAAACCTCGACTACCGCGTCGAGGCTGTCGCACCGATCACCGACCCCACGATTCAAGCGCAACTCCAGTTCATCCTGCGGCTGCTGTTGGCGGACAACCGTCGCCGCTGGGTGATGAACGCCGACGGAAGTTACACACAGCAACGCCCGGACGACGAGCGAGTCATCGACACGCAGGCCGTCTTGATGGACGAAGCCCGGCGGGTCCACGAAAGCGAGGAGTGGACGCAGGGGATTGCTCGGGAGACTGACCTGCCGGATGCAGGTCTACTGATCGACGGAGAGGCGTCGAGTGCCGAATAGGACCTGTAGAGACGGGAGAGTCGGAGAGACGGAGTTGCAGTGGCTGATCGGCCGCTGTCGTGCGCCGGAGGTGTCAGCGATAGTGTTTCGATGAGAAACACCCGGGTCTCTCGTGGTATCGATCGGCTTCACGAACGGACGTCCAGGGGAATCAGCGGAGCGCGCATTGGTCGCAGGTCACCGGTCGAGGGAGGCTCCGAGCCACTTGTTGCTGTCCGCGAGACCACGGATCGATTCGAGCAACCTTGCCGCCTTCAGATATAGTAGCGCCCGCAACTGATTGCTCATCCGATCGAACGCAGTCGTGTGATCGTGTGAGCGAAGACTTGCGAACGCTACTATAGCTTCGTGGAGCGTGACGCCCATCGGAAATACATACCCGTCAATACCCGTCTCATCGGCTCTGTAGACCTATTATAAGCCTTTACGCGGATTCCACAGCGAGGGCAGGTATGAGCTCAACAGTCGTCGTGGAGGAGGATGATATACGTCGTCTCTTCGGTGAGCTTCGTTCGTGCATTCGGATCGAACGGCGGTGTGTCGTCGACGAACTGGAAGCGTTCCAGGCGTTTCAAGACCGGGTAGAAGGTGTTAGCCCCTCGAAACCGATCCGCGTCGATAGCCGGCCACGATCCGTGCAGCACAGACAGACACTGGGACTGAACACGGTCCGGGACGAGTACGAATCGACCGTGATGAGCGTTCCACACTACGACGAGGAGTACGACGATAGCTACGAGGAAAGCGTCATCGAGGAGTTCGGCCCGGAGGTCGGGTTTCTGCTCACCGAGGGGTCGTGTTTCGATAGCCGGCTCAAGCAAGCGTTGCTCGACAGAGCACAGCAGTGTCAATCGGAACGGGAAGGGCTCCTGCGGACCCTCGATATCGAATCGGAATCGGTTACCGAGGTCGAAGAGGAGATTTCGCCCGTCGTTGCCGAACTTCAGTCTTTTTCGACGGAGCGTTCGCTACAGGAGAACTACGGCGTGATCGAGGCGGAGTGGTCGCGGCTGGCTGTGCTATCCGGCAAAGTGAATCAGATCGCAACCGACCGACAGCGGGCGATCAACCGACAGCGCAGGGAGTTCGAAATCGGCATCGACGCGCCCGATATCCCGACGTATCTCTACCAGGGTTTCGAGGACCGATATCCGCTTCTCTCGGTGCTTGTCGACGTCGAAAGACGGATCCAGGCGTTCCACTCCGAGCGGGAGCAGACGCTGTCGCAGGTCTGATACTGTCGGCTGTAGGTCTGTGGAGAATTTCGCGACTCCGGGTCGCGAATGTATCGAAGAAGTTACAGCCGATAGTACGAGAGCGCCTTCCGGAGCCGCGGAATCGCTACGAACCGGTGGCTGCGCCGCTTGGGTGTCGCAGCGGTTGCAGCTCTTCGGTGGAGAACCACGATCCGCCCCGTGAGCCACTCTATTCGCGCGCGTATACACTGATATGCGTCCCGACAAGTGCCTGCTACCACGTGAGGTAAACACCGTCGCTTCGGGGGTTCCTTGCCCGCTCGCTCACTCCGTTCGCTCGCGGTGCGTAGATCCACTGTCGTCCAACAGCGAAGAGATGATGAGTCGCTTGATTCCACGTCGGGGGAGACCACTGGCTGCAGGTTTCGAGATGTCCAGATCAGCGGCGATGACGAAGGTTTCTGGGAACGGTCCGGTTCGATTGGTCGACACTGGGGTGGTTCCGATGATGTTGGTCTTTCGATAGTAGAATCTACTTTCGCGGTCCGACCTGGTGGTTGAATAGCGTCGCCCAGATACCCTCGAACCGGCTAGTGATAAATGACGGGCCAACACCGGCGGGGAGGTAGAATTTCGGTTCAGTCGCTCTGGCTCGGTCGTCGGTGTGGTTTCGCTGTGCCATACAGAGAATGGACGACCGGTAACCCTATTCTTCTGTAGCTTAACCGTTTAATTCACTTATACCGGGTTCAGAATATTTGATGGATTCCCCGGACTACTTCCGCCCGTTACTCGGTGGCAACGGTGAGAACGACGGAGGGGGAGAGATACTGTCGGAGAAACTGTTGATGCAGTCGCTCGCCTCCCTGCGAGCGAGCAGGCGTCTCAGGACGTCCGTCCGAACAGGACGGTAGTGTTTGTCAGCCTTCGATCACGCGATCGCACGACTGCGTTCGATCGGATGCGCAATCAGTTCCGAACGCTACGACGTTTTTCGAGCGGCGGTGCCGTCCGGAACACCCGATGCAACCGGAGTCCCGACCGCAGTGGTTCGGTACAATGAAGGGCGACCGCGTACGAATCACACAAGTGCGCCGGAAGAACAAACTGCTCGTCACGACCGTCGGGATACTCGTCCTCTTGGCCGCCCTCGGCGTGACGAGTATGAACGCCTCGGCCGCGTTCGTATCACCGACGCAACTCTCCGAATCCGACGGCACGTATCAGGAGGAGTGGGTCAACCTCGAAGGCGTCGTCACCGACCTCGAGGTCGACGGAGAGACGATCACCTTCGAGGTGACCGACGAGAACCACACCGTTCCCGTGGTGTACGAGGGGACGGTCCCCGATACACTCCAGGACGGCCGTGTCGTCGTCGCCAAAGGGCAGTTCGAGGGAGACCGGCTAGTCGCAAACAAGCTCTCCGTCCGTGCCCACGAAGGCGAGGAACGACCTGAGAGCGCTCGATGACGCCGGACGTGGAACGCGCGGAGACGACCTCGAAACCACCGGCTATCGAGGTCGAACGCGTGACGAAAGCCTACGGGCACTTCACCGCCGTCGATGGCCTGTCGTTCGCCGTCGAGCGCGGCTCGACGGTCGGGCTGTTCGGACCGAACGGTGCGGGCAAGACGACGTTGCTTCGGATGATGGCTGGGCTCGCGCGACCGACTCACGGAACGATCACGGTCGACAGCGTGGAAGTCACCCCGGACGACCACACCATCTACCGAACGATCGGCGTCGTCACTCACGAGACGATGCTGTACGACGACCTCACCGCCCGAGAGAACCTCAGGTTCCACGCGGATCTCCACCGCGTCGACGACCCCGCAGATCGGTGTGCGTCAGTGCTCGAGACAGTCGGCTTATCCCACCGCGGGAGCGACCGACCGGCAGCGTTCTCACACGGCCTGCGAAAGCGGCTGTCGCTCGCCCGAGCACTGCTCCACGACCCGGACGTGCTGTTGCTCGACGAACCGTACACCGGACTCGACCAGCGCTCCGTCGCCGACCTCGAATCCGTCCTCGACGGATTCGACGATCGGACCGTCGTTCTGACGACGCACGACCTCGAGCGCGGTGTCACCCGCTGCGACCGGGCACTCGTCATCGACCGGGGTCGTCTCGAAGCGGACCTCGCGCTCGACGACGCGGCGTCGTTTGCCGCGGAGTATCGCCGGACGATCGGCGTCAAGTCAGACCCGGAACGCACGGGAGAAACGGCACGATGACAACCGCCGGCACGGGGCGATGAAGGCATTTCTCCGAGCGATCTACCGAGTGTTCAGGAAGGATATCCGGATCGAACAGCGGACGAAGCAGGTGACGACGACTGTCGCTGTCTTCGCGCTGCTCGTCGTGCTCGTGTTCGCGTTCAGTTTCGTCCAGACGCTACAGCGTTCGACGTTGCTCGGACGCGGTGCGCTGTGGATCGCCTTCGTGTTCGCCGGGACAATCGGCGTCACGAAGATAGTCGAACTCGAAGACAGAAACGGGGCGCTCGACGGGATGCTGGTCGCCCCGGTCGACCGGTCGGCAATCTACCTGGGGAAGGTGCTCAGTGCAGCAGTGTTCATTTTTGCGGTGAGTCTGGTGACGCTCGGCGCGACAACGGTCTTTCTCGGGTACAGTCCGTCGCTCCCCACGGCAGTCTCGGTCGCGGCCGTGCTCCTCGTCGCCGCCATCGGATTTGCCGCTATCGGCGTCGTCGTCTCGGTTCTGACGTTCCGGTCGGGCCTCGACGAACTCGCGCTACCGGTCCTCCTCGTTCCGCTCGTCGTTCCGCTGCTCCTCGCCGGGGTCGAACTCACCGCAGCGCTCGAAAGCGGTTCGCCGCTTGGCGGATGGCTCAGATTGCTCGGCCTGTACACCGGGATCGTGCTACTCGCTGGCGTCGCAACCTTCGAGTACGTCGTCGAGACGTGACACCGGAAGCGACGCCCGGGGGAGAGTCCCGTAGTTCACTCGGTTCTCGTCGGTGGTTCCGCGGACTCGGGCTCCTGTAGCAGGAGGAAGATGCCGAAGAAGATCGGAGAGAGTATTCCGAGGGCGAGGATGGTGATGAATGTCCCAATCTCGAAGGAGATCGGCGTCCCGGACCCGTCGGAGTCGCTCTCCGAGTCGCCGTCAGATTCAGCGTCCGATTCGCCACCCTCGCCGCTGGCTTCGAGAAGCGGCTGTTCGACCTGGCTCGAATCCAGGCCGCCGCTGCCGCCGACGACCACTGCTCCGAGCATTCCGAGTGACCGGTGCGGCACACAGTAGTACTTGTACATCCCCTCGCTCTCGAAGGTATGTTCGAACGTCTCGCCGGGAGCGCTGTAGAGTTCGCTCTCGAAGCTCCCGTCCTCGGCGACGACGTTGTGACTGTTCCCTTCGCCGGTCCACTCCCAGATGACGGTGGTCCCGGGGTCGACCCGGATCGCCGCGGGGCCGAACCCGAAGTACCCACCGTTGGCCTCGGAGCCGACCGCGACGGTCACCTCCGATTGGCCGGTGTAGTCGTAGGTCCCCTCGAAGTTGGACACCCCCTCGAACCAGTCGCCGTAGTCCGGATCAGATTGCGCGGCCACGGTGTCGCTGGCGAGTCCAATCGTCGCTGCCGCGCCGATTCCGGTCGCGGTCCGGCGCAGGAATGCTCGTCTGTCGGTCGATCTGTTGGGTTGTGCTGACATAGTGTAGTCGTGAATCGCCTGTGTTTGCGGTGTGTTGCCGGATTCGATCGGTCGACGGGTTCCTAACCCGTCGGTCTTACGCCTGTACGTCTTCGAGCCGTCGTTCGAGCCGTGCTATCCGTCGCTGCAGGTACGTCACGTATCCGAAGAGCGCGACGAAGAGCGCGGAGTAGCCGGCCAGGAGTAGTGGTTCCATCGCTATTGCCTCCGTGAGAGCCGCGCTCTGCGAACGGCCTGTTCGAGTTCGTGGATGCGGATCCGGATGCCCAGCAGGTAGAGATAGAGGAACGTCGCCGCGACGAGCGTCACGACGAGCGTCAGCGGGTCGATGTTCGCGCTGACGCCGCTGTTTCCGATCGTCGTCTCGTGGAACGTCGGCGTCCAGAGCCGCGTGGACGCGTACGACAGCGGAACGGTCACGAATCCGACGACACCGTAGACCGCCGCGTACCGGTCGCCGGACTGGGCGTCGGTCGCGGAGTAGACGACGAGATAGCCGGCGTAGATGAACCACACGATCAGGAACGTCACCAGCCTGACGTCGGTCCACTCCCACCAGGAGTTCCAGATGACGCGCCCCCACGCACTGCCGAGGAGCAGCGTCAGCGTCGCAAAGAGGAATCCCAGTTCCCCGGAACTGTGTGCAAGCCGGCTCCAGAACGGCCCCCGATAGCGTAGATACAGCGCGCTGCCGACGAACGTCGATCCGAGTGCGGCTGCGGCCACCCACGCAAGCGAGATGTGCCAGTACGCGAGGAGGTTCGCGCCGTGTTCGATCCCGTACATCGTGTCCGAGGCGACCCCGAAGATCAGCACCAAAGAGAGCAGTCCGAAGCCGAACGCCCCCCACGCGACGAACCGACTTCTCGTCACCCGGTGGAGGAAGGCCGTGACCGTCCCGAGGATCCGGGCGAACCGTACGTTGCTGCTTCTGTTTCCTCGGGCGCGCGAGTCGCCGTCGTCCGTCGATGAGTTGCCGTTCATACTGTTAGAGCCACGTCGTTACCGATGCGAGTGCAAGTTTGTCGAAACCGAAGAGCACAGCGATCCCGAGTGCGACGAGCGCGTAGCCAGTCGCCGTCCTGAACAGTTCGGTCGACGCCCCACTCGCGACGGAGTCGAGCAGTCGAGTGCTGCCGGCTTGCCCGAGGTACGCGACGCCCAAGAGCGGGACTGAAAATCCAGCCCCGTACGTCGCCAGCAGTCGAGCGCTGCCGGCGATATCCGACGTCGTCCCCACGTACGCCAGGACGCCACCGAGAACGGGGCCGACACAGGGAAGCCAGATGACACCCAAGAGCAGTCCGACCCCGAACGCGTTACCCAGCGGATGCGTGTCTTCGTCGATCCGGCCGGTGAGCCGCGACGCCCGCCCGGCGAGACGGGAGGCATACCGCGAGTAGAGTTCGTTGAGGTCGTCGTCGGCCATCACAGCCCCGAACACCAGCATCAAGATAGCGAACGGCGCACGGACGGTGTCCGGCGTCACGGAACCGACCATTCCGGTCAGGACGCCGAGCGCGGTGAAGGTCACCGTGCTCCCGACGACGATAGCGACCGGCCGCAGCACGTGCCCGTTCGCGCCGACGACGAGGACGGGCACCATCGGGAGACAACACGGGGTCAGGATGGTTAAGAAACCCGCGAGAAACACGGTGACGGCGGTCGGGTCAGTTATCATTCGATACTGATCGTCGTGGATTCGCTAGCCAGCCGTCTCGCTCGTGGATTGCTCGCTTGCCAAGGCATTCGTGACCGCGTCCTGTGCGGTCACCGACGACTGGTTTGCGGCATCGTCGCTCGTCGAGTTGTCGACGTCCTCGTAGGTCCGAATCCACGTCGTCTCCCACGATCCGTCGACGGATTCGTTCCGAAGCGGTTGGTCGTATCGCTCGACGTCGTCGGGAATCACGCTCTCGTTGATCTCCGAGTCGTCAATCGGGATGTCCGCGAGCATGAGCTTCTTCGTCATCGGGTTCATATCGTATCCGAGACGCTGCTGCGTGCGGTTGTAGTAGACCGCTTCGTCGGGCGCACCGGCGGCGGCCCAGTCTTTTGGCTGTCGCGGGAGGTGCGGCCGCTTGTGCGCGTTCATAAACCCTGCGACGTCCTGGACGTCCTCCCAGTCGGAGAACGTATGTGCTGAGCCGTAGGGCATCGCCTCGCGGGTGAAGCCTGCAGACGTGTAGATGCGGCCCATTCCGGCCCCATCGTTGAACGAGCCCTCACCCCAAAGCGGCGGATACTGCCCCTCGATCCCCTGTCCGTCGGCCCCGTGACAGGAGGCACAGTTCTCGAGGTACAGTTCGGCCCCGCGGACGGGATTGACCTCCGAGACCGGGACCTTCTCGTCGCCCTCGGGCTTCTCGATGCCCCGCCAGTAGGGGACGGTCTCGCTCGGCGTGCCCTTGTTCAGCCAGACCATATACGACTCCATCGCCTGGATCTCGCGGCTGTCGTACGCGGGGACGCCCTCCTCGGAGCCCGAGGCGTCCATACTTCGGAGGAAGCAACCCATAATCCGCTGACGCATATCCCGCATCCGCTGGGTGCGGCCGGTCCACTCGGGATAGCCGGCTGCAGTCCCGACGAGCGGGATCATATCGATGTCCTGTCCGACCATCCCGGTTGTCGTGGGGAGGTCGCCGCCGCCGTGACAGTTCGCACACGAGAGGTCGTTCCCGACGTGTTCGGGCATCTCGTTGGACGTGTTCGCGAAGATCGCACGTCCTTCACGGACGAGTTCCCGGCGGTTTTCGTTCTCCGGGAGCGTCGAGTTGTTCATCTCCTTGGGGACGAAGTTAACCTCCTCGCCCGCGGTCTCGTTTTTGTACTCGAATCCCTGCTCGCGCAGGTCTTCGCTGTACCACTTGCTGCCGCTCCACGTGCCAGGGAGTTCGCGGACCTCGCCACCGCCGGCGCTCGCGGCCGGTACGTCCGCCGGGCCGGCGAGGAACGCGATGGCACCGTTGATGGCGAACACGACGACGATGGCGGCGAAAACCGTCCCAAAGACGAGAAGGACGGGTTTGAGCAGGAGCGTCGAGTCGCCCTGACTCATCCGTTGATCCACCTGAATGTTAGATCGTCTGTCATTTTCTTATCCCTCGACAGTATCGTGTTTGCGAATCAAGTAGGCAGATAATAAAGGTGGCCCTCTACACAACCGTAAGGAGAAAAATCCTAAATTCCGATGCAATTTCGGATTTCTGGTGGATGACAACTGTTAGATAGTGCTAAGTAAGTTCAATACTGTGCTAGATCAGCGGGACAGCGGCGGTAGACTTTACTGTCACAGTCCAGTAGCCGAGGATATCGATGAACCCCCGAAAGGCGATGACGATCGCCTTCTTCGCCGCACTGCTCGGAATCGGCTACTTCTCGATGAACGCGGCGCCCGTTCTCTCCGGAGAGGGATACTCTTACCACGGAGAGACGCGATGGCAGACCGATTACGCCGACGCCGTCGAAACTGCCGCCACCGAGGACGAACCGGTTGTGATCTATTTTTGGACGACGTGGTGTACGTACTGTGAGGACTACAACCAGAATCACTACAGCGATCCGGCGGTGCGATCTGAACTCGACGACTTCACGAAGGTAGCGGTGAACTTAGACAGCGACGCCGAGGATGCCACGCGGTTACAGCAGCGGTACAACGTCAATTATCCGCCGCAACACGTCATCGTGACGCCGGACGGGGAGGTGCTCACGCGGATCCCCGGTTACGCCCCGACGGACGACTTCCTCGCGTACCTGGAATCGGCCGAGGAACGCTATCAGTCCGGCGAGACGGCCGGTAACGGATCGGCGACGGGGACGACCAGTGCCGGACCGACGTCGACGCCCAGAACCGGGGTGGAGCCGACGACGGAGGCCGCACAGTGAACCCCGGAACGGTCCTGCTGGTGCTCGCATTCCTCGCCGGACTGGCGAGCACGGCCCTTCTCACGCGCTCGTATCTCGTCGACGACGACCAGTACCTCTCATACGTCCCGAAACTGACCGCGGGGACGGCGGTGCTTCTGGTTGCCGCCCTGGCGCATCTCACCTACCAGTTCGTGAGTCTCGACTACTCGAACGCGTACGTGTGGGAGAACACCGCAGCGTACCTTTCGATGCTCTACCGCGTGACAGGCGTGTACGCGGCCAACGAGGGATCGGTGCTCCTGTGGGCGTCGATCGTCGCCGTCGTCGCGATGATCGCCGGCGTGACGCGGGGCTTCCCGACGCGACGCGGGACGCTCGTCCACGCGCTCACGATCGGCGTCGTGACGTACTTCTCGGGGATGCTGTTGCTGCAGAGCCCGTTCGCGTCGATTCGGACGGCGTTCCCCAACGCGCCGCCGGGTTTCACGCCGACGAGCGGGCAGGGACTGAACCCCCTCCTCGTCGACCCGTATATGGCGATCCACCCGCCGGTGATGTTCATCGCCTACGCGCTGCTGACGACGCCGTTCGCAATCGGGGCTGCACACTTTATCGCGCTGTTCCGTGGCGACGAGGGTCTCTTCTCTGCGTGGGTCGGTAGCGTTACCCGCTGGCTCCGACTCGCGTGGCTGTTTCTCACAGCAGCCGTCGCGCTGGGTGGACTCTGGTCGTACACGGTGCTCGGCTGGGGCGGTATCTGGGCGTGGGACCCCGTCGAGACGGCCATCCTGATCCCGTGGCTGTTCCTGACGGCGACGCTGCACGCGGTCACGAACTACCGCCCGGGCGGGCGGTATCGGATCCTCGCTCCCGCGATGACGGCCAGCGTGTTCGCGCTCGCGGTGTACACGACGTCAGTGGTCCGCAGCGGCGTGTTCAGGAGCATCCACTCGTTTGCCGACGGCGGGATCGGCGCGTCGTTCCTCATACTGATGGGCGTAACGACCGTTCTCGGCGTCGTGCTGCCGCTCACCTACTGGGCGATGACCGAAGAGAGCGGCGACGACACGTCCGACCCCGGGGCGACCGATGAGAGCCGGCTCGCAAGATGGATCACCCGCTCGAACCTGCTTCACCTCGCCGTCCTCCTCTTTGGACTGCTGACCTTCGTTTCGCTGTGGGGGCTCTCGTTCCCGGTCATTCGGAGCGCGATGACGGGCCTCGAGGTGTCGGTCGAATCGCGCTACTACAACCTGTGGAGTTTCCCGCTCGTCCTCGCTGTGTTGCTCCTCCTCGGGTTCTATATGGACCACGACCGGGAGGGTCTGCGCCGGAGCCTCGCCGGACTGGCGGTGTTCGGCCTCGCGACGCTCGTCGGTGCCGCTGTCGCGCCCTCGGAGACGTGGCGACTGGCGTCCACTCGCCCGGGCGACGCGCTCATCTATCAGGTGATCGGCAATGCGAGTGCGCTCTCGGTACTGCCACCCGTCGCGTACGCAATTCTTGGAACGGTCAAGCGAACAGGGGGACGTATCGCCGCGACGGGGAGTCGAGACGCGAAACTGAAAGAGACGGGGATCACGCTGATCCACGTCGGCGCGGCGCTGCTCGTGCTCTCGTTGCCGTTTATGTATCTCTTCGCCGGACAGGCGTCGGTGATGGCAACCGGCGTCGCGGCCGGCGCAGTCGACACATCCCAGCGCGACGTCGGTACATCCTCGTACGACATCCGCGTTCTCGGCTACGAGCGAAACGAGTTCCCGAACGATCCCGACCCGGGGACCGACGCGCTCACCTCGTCGCAGGTCCTCACTCGCGGACAGTCGTTGAACACGTCGGTGCAGACCGTCCACGGGACGGTGACGGCGATACGCGAGGGACCGCAGGCGACGGTGGTACAACTCGATAACTCCCAGGTGTGGGTCGGCATCGCAGGGAACGGAACGGTGGGCGTCGAAACCGGCCAAGAGATCGTCGCCCGCGGGCAAGTGATGTGGGAGTTCGTCCCGAGCGCTGATGCCATCGTTCTCGCCGGGCCCGAAACCGTCGGTCCCGCCGACGACCCACCGGACGCGGCTGTCCCGACACGGGTGATCGCCACCGGCGTGTCCCTCGGGGTGTACGACGATAGCGGTCTCGTCGTCTCCGGCGTCGCCGGTCAGCGAGAGTACCCCGAGCAGGGTGGGCTTCAGGTCAGAGACGTGCTGATCGATCGCGGACTGCTCGTCGACACGTACGTCATCGCCGGAGTCAGTGAGGGGACGGCCTCGATATCCGTCAAACGGATTCCCTTCGTGACGCTGATGCGCCTGAGCATCGCGGCGCTACTCGCCGGGATGGTACTCGTGTTGATCTTCGACCCACGACACGGCATTCGAACGAACTCGATCGCCGGGTCCGGAGATTCAGTCTCGTCGACGGCGCAGAGCCCTCCGGAGGGCGTCACAGAGGTGTCGGATCAATGAAAAGACTGCTCGCGCTCCTCGTCGTTCTCAGCGCGCTCGGGGTCGTCCCCGTCGCCAGCGCGACGACGACAGTGGGCGGCACAGTCACCGTCGACAACGGGAGTGCAGACGGCGCTCGCGTCGAAGTCGTCCCCCTCACCGAGCAACAGCAGCGGGTGGACGATGCGGTGACCACGACGGTCGAGGGATCGTCCTTCTCGGTCGACGCGCCGGATGCGCCGGCGTATGCCGTCCGGGTCGAGCACGGCGGCGCGACGCATTACGAAGTGCTGCAGAACCGAACGCAGGTCGAATTCGAACTGTCCCAGCGGCTCTCCGGGCAGGTTGTCGACGCCAACGGGACCGCACAGTCCAGCGCGGTCGTCGAACTGGTCGACGAAAACCGGTTCGTCGTCGACACCCGACGGACGAACGAGACGGGCGCATTCGCGTTCGGTCCCCTCGAATCCGACGAGACCTACGAACTCCGAACCACGGTCGGGGATGCAGAGTACCGACAGACGGTCGATCCGTCGACGAACCAGAGCGTGACGGTCACTGCACTGCCGCCGACGAACGACACGTCCGTACTCAGGGTTGCAAACCGGACGCCGACCGGACACGTCGTCCAGATCGTGCCGCCCGGGAACGACTCGGACGCGCCGAGCGCCATCGAGACGATAGCCTTTGAGAATCCGAGTGATCGGCCATTCCTCGGGACCGTGACGATCGGACTGCCCGCCGACGCGTCGCCGTACGCCGCGATGGTCGACGGCTCACAGGCTGAGTATCGGCAGACGGATGCGGGCGTCGAACTGAACGTCAGCGTTCCGGCGAACGGAAGTGCGCAAGTCGGCGTGGCCTACGACCTCACCGGGACGCAGTTCGAAAAAGAGATCCGACGGAATACGACGTCGATCGCGGTCGTCCTACAGGGATACGATCCGTCTCGGGTGCGCCACTCCGAAAACCTCCAAACCGGATCGGCACCGATCCCGATGCTCACCACGAACGGGTCGCTGGAGGCAGGCGAGACGATCAGCGCCGATGTCGCCGGTGCCCGGACGAACGCTACGGAGTCGACGGCCGGAAGCGACTCCGCGTCTAACGCGGTCGAGACATCGTCGTCCGAGAGCGGGTCAATCTCCGCTTTCCCGGGCGTCCCGATACTCGTCGGGATCTTCGGAACAGTCGTCGTCGGCATAGGCGCGTACCGAGTGACTCGTTGAGAGGACTGAGCGCGTGCGAAGAGATCGGGAGTGTTTTTGAACCGCTGTCGTAGCAGCGTTCATATTCCCAAGGCCACGTTCGTATTCTCAAAACCATCGTGAGCGCGTCTACGCCCCAAGAGGCGCTCGTCTCGGTTCGCTGTCGTCAACGAGACCGCGGGTTTCGGCGGACTCAGCCACCTCGTCGGTACGCCGTGACGAAAGCGGGCCTGTTCGTGGCAGTCGGCGCGCTCGCCGGCGTCGCGGGCGGGCGAACTCTCGACGACTTCGGGGGGATGGCAGAACGCGCGCCGGTCGTTCGCCGCGGTCGGGCCGCCAGCCCACGGACGTCGGCCGCGAATCGACCCCGCACTCAGCGACGACGGAGCGCGAAGATCGAAAGCGACACGACGATAGCGAGTACCGCAGTGAGTGGCGTGAAGCCCGGAGTGCTGGAGCCGGAACCGGGCGAGGTCTCAGCCGTCGTCAGCGTCTGCGTCGACGTTGACGTCACCGTCTCCCCCTCCTCGGGAATTGCGCGGATTGTCACCGAAGAGGAGTTCAAGCCGTCCTTGTTGGCGGCGAGCGTGTGATTCCCCGGCTCCTCGACTGTCACTACCGCACGGCCGTCGGCGTCGGTGGAGTCGACGTCCTCACTGTCGAGCAGTATGGTTGCGCCCTCGATGGGGTCGGAGTACTCGTCGACGACTCTGACACCCACCCGTTCACCCGCCACGACGCGCGTGTTCATCGATTCGAGCTGCAATGAAGGTGTCCGGTTCGCCGAGACGTTCACGCGAAGATCGGATTCTTCGACCGCTACACGCTTCGTTACGTCGTTGTACTCCTCCTTCTCGACCGTGATCGACAGGTCGGTGTTGACCGGCACGCTGACGCGTGCCTCTCCGCCGGCGAGCGTCTGGAGTTGACCGACTGATCCGATACGGACTGTAGCATTACTGATAGGATGGGGTGGCGAGAAGTGCGGGTCCTGCACGGCGACGGTTAGCGAGACGGTTCCGCGTTCGACGAGTATCCGAGTCCGATTCGACGCGCCGACCTGCACGGTAGTGACGTTCCGGAAGTACCCCGGCTTCACTACGGCGACAGTGTACTCGCCCTGCTCTATGGATTCCGAGGCGAACACCCCGCTTTCGTTGGTCCGCACCTGCGATACGATCCGGCCGTTCTGCCGGAGGACGACTCGCGCGTCGGCGACCCCCCCGTTATCGTCGGCGACGACGACCGACAACTGACCCTGCTGGTACGCCGGGATCGTTACGTCCTGCTCGGTCGCGTTCTCAACGGTGAACGGCTGGTTGCGGATATAGTCTGGGTGTGATACGGTGATCGTGACGTTCGCCCCCCGTTCCACGTCGATGAACGCCTTGCCGTTGCTTGCGGTCGTCTCGGTCGCCGAACCGTTCTCCCAGGTCGCCGTCAGTTCGGCGTTGCTGATCGGATCACCGTCCTGATCGACGACCGAGACGGTCAGCGTGACCTGATCAGTCGACTGCGCGGCCACCGTCGTTGCCGCCGGACCGGTCAGGAGGAGTCCTGTCACCGCCAGCGCGACCAGAAGCCGGGCTCTCATACAGTGGGGTTGTCTTGAAATTATTAAATTATAGGCCCATTACTCAGTCTGAGAGGGGTACGCGCAGCGAGAACTATCACGCTCTACTCGTGTTTCTGCTCGTGAATACACCGTCGTATGACTCCCCTGCGTGGGTCAGAACCCCCACGCTACCGCCCCTCGCTTTTCCTCTCGGCGCGGTGCTCGGAGATGATCTGATCGACCATCGAGGTTGTCCGATCCCGACGCCGTTCCTCGGCGCGGCATTCCCAGTCGTCTCGCGGCTCCGGTCTCCGACTCGCGGGTACCAGTCGCTCGGTGGAACTGCGGACGGCTTGAACGATATATGACCGTCGCACAATTCCATCGCTGTCCGGTGATTCCGAAACGAGACGTGGGTGAACGGACCTGACGGGGATTCGCCACGAAGCGAGACAAAACTCGCTCACACGTAAACTCCGCAAAACGGACTCGACGGGGGTCACGTGAGCGTCATCGAACGTGACTACGTGGGGAAGTGAGCGAAGCGAACGGACCCGACGGGATTTATGCCGGCCGAACGCGAACCGCCGACTATGTTCGAGACGATCGTCGTCGCCACAGACGGCTCCGGGAGCGTCCGCCGGGCCATCGACGTGGCGCTCGATCTCGCCGAGCGGTTCGACGCCGAGATCCACTGTCTGTACGTCGTCGACGAGGGCGACGTGGCGTCCTCGCCGGAGCGACTCCGCGGCGAGATGCGTGATGCCCTCGAAGAGCGCGGCCGCGAGGCGATCGCCGAGGTCCGTGAATCGACGGACAGCGAGGTCGTCACCGTCATCCGGGAGGGGCACCCCGCGTCCGTGATCGACGAGTACGCCCGCGGTGTCGACGCCGATATGGTGGCGATGGGAACCCGCGGGCGACACGGGGAGAACCGGTTTCTCATCGGCTCGGTCGCCGAGCGAGTGGTCAGAACGTGTCCCATCCCCGTCTTGACCGTCCGACAGCTCGCCGCCGACGAGGGTGAGACGGAGTTGAGCGGCACCCCCGAGCGGGCCTGAACGGCGCGACCCCGTCCAACAACGACGTCGAACCGCGCCGGTTTTCACCCGGGCGCCCGTCTCGAAGGCTATGGACGACGAACTCATCGACAGCGCGAGTCTCCCGCTGACCCGGAAGTCACAGCTCCCGGGCACGGGCTTTTTTTACCCCGACTCGCTCGACGAGGACCGAACCGAAGCGCGGGTCGAGGCCGCCGTCGACGGCGCTGAAGCCGTCGTCGTCGCCGACACCGACGCCGACGGTCTGGGCTGTGTCGCGCTGCTCCGCGAGATGTACGACGCCACTCTCGAGTGGGCGTCCTTCGAGTCCGACGTCACGGACCGCATCGAGCGCTGGGAGCGCGACACTCCTTCTGACGATGACGACGAGGCCGACGAGACGGACGAACCTCGCTCGACAGTCGCGCTCGTCGGTGCGGGTCCCTACTCGCTGGACGAGGCCCTGGAAAACGTCGCCGAGTACGCGCCCGCGGGCATCGACCTCTACGTCTGTGATCTCTGTCCCGACGAGTACGAGTGGATCGCCGAGGAACTCGCCGCTGCGGGCGAACTGGCGGCGTCGGTCTCGTGGTACGACCACCACCAGTGGGACGAGGCGACCGCCGCGGCGGTCCGCGAGGCGGGCGTCGACCTCGTCGTCGGCGAGTCCGACGAGGAGTGTACCGTCGACGTGGCGCTCCGGTCGCTCGACTACGACTTCGACGACCAGTGGGTCGACCTCGCGGCGGTCACGCGCGATCACGACCTCTGGCAGAAGGACGACCCCCGCAGCGACGACCTCGCGGACTACGCTTACTGGGTCGATCCCGAGGAGTACGTCACCGTCGTCGGGACCTTCGGCGCCGACCTCCCCGACGTCGTCGAAGAGTACATCGAACTCCGTCGCGTCGAGAAGCGCGAACTGATCGAGGCCGCGGTCGACCGCGCAGAGATGAAGCGCGTGGGCCCGTGGACGGTCGGGGTGACGTACGGGCGCTGTTCGCAGAACGAAGTCGCCGAGGCGCTCCGCAAAGAGGGTGCCGATGCCGCCGTGGTCGTCAAACCCGCCGGCAGCGCGAGCATCCGCGGTTCGGAGGGATTCGAGCGCGCCCACGAGGTCGCCGGCTACGTCAACGGGGGCGGCCATCCGCGGGCCGCGGGCTGTAAACCCGATATCTACGACGATATGCTCGATTACGCTCACCACTGGTCGACGCAGGGAGCGACCACGAAGCGCGTCATCCTCCGGGCGTTCGAGCGGGTGGCCGCGGAAGTTGCGGCGGCGGACGATACTGACGGGAACCCCGACGAGGACGAACGGTAGGCTCGTTTCGGTTCGGTCGGCCTGTCGTCCCGGATTTCGACTACTGCCTGATGTCGTATTTATCAACGGTTTCAGGAGCTATTTTACTCATTCCAAGGACGAATATGAGGGATGTTGGATTCCGAGAGGAGCGGTTCGACGACGCGGTATCCGGCCAGTCCGCACAGGAGGAGGTTTCCAAGCAGTCCCGGCTGAAGGAAGGCCATCGCAGGCACGAGGAAGTCGAGTCTCGGTACCTTAGACGGGACTATCCACGCGAGGAGACGGAGCGCCTGTAGATGGACGCCGAATAAGGCCACCGCAACGGGGGCGACTGACGGGACGCCGCCGGTGCGCTTCCACTCGTCGTAGCCAAGCATAATAGCTGCGGGCAGGAGTGATGCGAACTCGATGGTGTATGCTTCGGGTGCAAGTAGCGGTATGGCCGCTAGTCCGAGCACGAAGGTCGGCCGTTCCACGTCTGGACGACCCCGGGTAACCACGACTAATCCGACGAGGCTAAAGAGGAGCAATCCCCGGAGTGCAAGCGAGAAGGACCCCGCCACATAGAACGGGTTGTAGTAGCCGGGATGGAACCCGTCGTGTGCGAACGACGCGAGTGGCATCGATTCTCCCCACCCCTTCCCAACCATGAGGATCTCGAAAAATCTCAGATGCTGTTCGACCCCGAAGACGACGACCGAGAGGCTCCCGAGGAGGACGAGCGTACCGAGCGCCCCCGTCAACCGATCGCGGTCGTGGAGCAGGTGGGCGCCGGACGTCGCATAGAAGAGTTTCGGGAAACTGGCGAGAGTCGTCAGCACACCGGAAATGAGGCGGGTCCGTCGGCTTCCTTGCTGACGTTGGTCGGGTGCATTTCGCCCGCGTTCGAAGGCAACGGCGGCGAAGCAAAACAGCGCCGCCAACGCGACTGCTATCTGTCCCTGTTTGAGGGCGTAGAGGACTGGTTGAAACCCGACAAGCGCCCAAAGCACCAGCACCTTTTCGACCCGGGATAGGGTGACGCCGTAGGTCCGGACCAGCGAAAGGATGCCGACCCAGAGGGCGAACAACGACACGACGTTCCAGAGAACGTACGCCGCCTGGAACGGAAGGAGACTGAACGGGACGAACACGAGGACGATTACGGGTGGATAAATGTACGCGCTGACTCTTGGATCATCTGCAGGCGGGAGGACATCTCCGAGTCCCAGTGTCTCGGTCGCGGAATAGGGGGTATACCCGTTTCCTGTAACGATCACCCCGATTTCTTCAGGGTAGAGATGGACTCCGGCAAGAAACCGTCGGGCAGCAAGATAGTATGCGGCAAAGTCGTGGCCGCTCTCAGGCGTGAACGGATAGCTCAGTCCGATACTCTGGAGTATAACGTCGAGGACGGGATAAGCCAATAAGAGGCAGACCGTTCCCACTGAGACCGCAAATAGCACTGGTCGCTTCGTCCGGAGGCCCCACAGTGACCGGAGCATAGCTTCATACTATACTTTCGCATCGATAGTTAGTTGGACGATAACTCGCATCAGATTCCAGTTGGCTATTTTATATTAGCACAAATTCACGTATCAACGGTTTCCGCCGTACCGGACGAAACTGAACGCAGCGACGGTGGTACCGTTCGATGTTCGATACGAAAACTACTCGGAACACGACCGTCTGTCTCGGCGTATGTCACTGGTCGTCCCGTTCGACGGATCGCCGCTCTCGCAGGCGGCGCTCGTCCGTGCGGCGCAGTTTGACACCGTCCTGAACGAGGGTGTCGTCGTCGTGAGTGTGATTCCGCAGGGCAATACGAACTACGCAAGAGAGAAGGGCTGGATCGATACCGGCGAGCAGTTCGACGCCGAGGCGGTCGTCACACACCTTCGAGACGCGGTCGCGGAACTGGCCCCGGACGCGGAGTTCCGGCACGTGTTCGTCGACAGGTACGCGCCGCGCGGGACGATCGCGGGGCGGATTCGACGGGTCGCCCGCGAGAAGGACGCGAGTATCGTGTTCGTCGGCAGCGACAACGCGGGCCGGGTCGTCACCGGGATCACGGTCGGCCAGTCAGTCGCAGGGGACGGCGCCTACGACACGTTCGTGGTCACTCGCGAGGAACTGCCGACGATCGAGGCGCTCGACGAAGCGCTCCCGGCTGACGAACTGCTGTCCTGATACTGATTACTCTCGTCTCTTCCCGCCGAGCGCCCTCCCCGTTGGCGGCGCTCGGCGGTAAAAAGTGAGAGTAATCAGTATGAGAGGCGAGAGCGGCCGGTGGATTGTTCCACCACCTCACTCGCTCTCGGATCGCCGCGGGACGACCTGCCCCCAGACGTACTTGTCCAGCAGGCGAACGCGCAGTGGTTCATCGACCGTGAGACAGCAGGAGAGTCGCGGGTAACCGAATCTGACCGCCGCGGCGTCGTGCCAGTGGGTCGGCTCCGGCGCGGGGTCGACCTCGACGGTACAGGTCGCACACAGCCCCCGGCCGCCGCAGTTGGCGTACTGAGAGACCGTTCCGTACACCGGGAAGTCGTGGGCGAGCAGCGCCGCTCTCAGGTTTGTACCGCGCTCGACTGCGATGGTCGTCTCCTCGCCGTCGGCCACGACCGTAACCGGCACCTGCTCGGCCATAGGCGCTGATTCGGCGGCCTCCATCCTGGGTTTACCGGCCGTCGGATGACCGGCGCATCGGGTAACCTACTCGGCCGCGTCGATCGGCTCGGTGCCGCCGGGCTGGACACCCGTTTCCCTCTCGCTACCGACGACCCACTTGTCGGAGTAGCTCACGCCGCAGGCGCAGTGAGCGTACGCGTGAATCACGTCGCCGTCGGCGTAGAGCCCGCCGACCTCCTCGTTTTGCGCCTCGGAGAACGCGAAGATGAACTCGACCTCGTGGTCGCCGTTTCCGGGCTCCGCCTCGTCGCTCGAGGTCTTATCCGCCGATTCGGTCGCTGCGGGACACTCGCCGCCGTCGAGGTCTCTGGAGATGTGGCCGCGCGTCTCCATCGCGCCGCGGGCGAACTCCATCGCGTCCATTCCGGTGCCGGCGCTGAAGGCCCGGCGGCCGTCGTCGCCGTCGACGACGAGCACGTAGCCCGAGTCGACTGCCTCGCCCATCTTTGGGAGTTTGCCCTCGCTGTCGAGATACGCGTCGGTGAGAAACAGCGCGACGTCCTCGTGGCGCTCACCCGCGAGGAACTCCTCGAGTTGGCTCATACCGTCGGAAAGGGGCGGAGGGTGAAAAGACGCGTGAAACCGGCGTCAGTGTCTCGTCGCGCGCGCCTCACGGACGTCGGCACCGTCGCGGACCTTATCCTCGCAGTTCGGGCAGACGCGTGGGTGCTCCATCCCGTTCGGTGCGAACACCCGGACGTACTCCGCAGTGACGAACGAACCGCAGTTCTCGCATGTCGGCATCGGCCGGGGATTTGTATTGAATCGAAATAATATTTAGGGACAAACAAATCGCGATCGAACCGAACGCAATCGCCCGACTGCACCACTGCACGAGAATCTGATGACGAACCAGACGGTCGGCTTACGGATCGTCGCCTCCGCTCCCATCGCCGACCTGATCGCCCCCATCACTGACCTGATCGCCCCCGCCGGCGACCCGGTCGCTCTCCTCCGCGCCGACCCCGTCGACCAGGCGACCTGTCACCCGTGCGCGGCGCAGCGCCTCCCGCCGCCGGGTTCCGAACACCTCGGTCGCGCTCGCGGCCGCCTCGGGATCCCGCTCGAACGCGACGTCGGGATACGAGACGTCCGTCAGCACCAGCGGCTCCGGGGGGGCTGCGGGGACTCCGTGAGGGCCGTCGAGTGCTTCCGCACCGAGCAGTCGGCGCACGTCAGCGAGTGTTCGATCACCCGTTGCGACACCCCGTACGAGCGAGGCGAGCCGCCGGACGAGCTGTCGCGGGAAGCCGTCGGCGGCGACCCGAAGCGGCAGGAACGTGCCGTCGCGCTCGACCCGGATCGAGAGCTCCCGGACGGTCCCCTGCTCGTCGGGCGTGAGATTGTGGAAGTCGTGTTCGCCGCGGAGTTCGTCCGCAGCGGCCGCCGCTCGCTCTGCGTCGAGGTCGGGGCCGTAGAGGTCGTAGACGTATTCGCGGCGGACCGCATCGTGGGTCGCGTGGAAGCCCTCGGGAACCGCCGCAGCGGCCCAGGCACGGACGTCGGCCGGGAGTTCGCCGTTCAGCGCCCGCGGCGTGCACCACTCGGGGCACTCGACGGCGACAGTCTGCCCGAGCGCGGAGACGCCGGCGTCCGTGCGACCCGCGGCGGCGTAGTCGGGTGGTCTGTGCTGCGTCTCCGGATCGTACACCCCCAGCGCGTCGAGCGCGTCGAAGAGCGCGTCCTCGATAGTCGGCACGGTGGGCTGTCGCTGGAAGCCGTGGAACGGCCGCCCGTCGTAGGCGATCCGGAAGGCGCGCACCGTCATACTGAGTACTCTCGTCTCTTCCCGCCGAGCGCCGTCAACGGGGGTGGCGCTCGGCGGTACACAGTGAGAGTACTCATTATCACTCCGCGAGGTCGTCGTACGTCGGCGAGCCCTCGCCGGGGAACGACTCGACGTCGACGGTGGTCTGGTCGCCGGAGGCCATATCCTTCACCGTCACCTCGCCGTTCGCGAGGTCCTGCTCGCCGACGATGACGACCGTTTCGGCGTTGATGCTGTCGGCGTAGCCCATCTGCGCGCCGAAGCTCCGGCCGGCGACGTCGGTCTCGACGACGTTCCCCGCCTCGCGGAGGTCGCCGGCGATCCGCGCTGCGACGTCGCGGGTGTCGCCGACGGTCAGCACGTAGTAGTCGGTCGAAAGCGCCTCCTCGGGCCAGACGCCGGCGCGCTGACAGAGCAGCGAGAGGGGGGCGAGCCCGGGGGCGACGCCGACCGCGGGGGTGGGCTGACCGCCGAAGCTCTCGATGAGGTCGTCGTAGCGGCCGCCGCCGAAGACCGAGCGGGAGATCTCACCCGTCGAGTCGAAGCACTCGAAGACGACGCCGGTGTAGTAGTCCAGGCCGCGGGCCGTCGTCAGCGATACCTCGCAAAACTCCCGGGCGCCGAAGTCCTCGGCGGCCGCGAGGACGTTCCGGAGGTTCTCGACCGCGCTCGCGACGTCGTCACCGCCGAACGCGGCGATCTCGTCGAGGTTGCCGGTCGCCACGAGGTCGTCGAAGGATTCGGCCTGGTCGTAGGACAGCCCCGCATCCGAGAGGAGCCCGAGGTACTCGGTCTCTTCGACCTTCGCCCGCTTGTCGACCGCGCGGATCGCCGCCGGCACGTCGACGTCGGCGTCGAACTCTCTGAGGAGTCCGCCGAGGATGTCGCGGTGGGAGACGCGGAACTCGAAGTCCTCGCCGGTCAGCCCCAAGCTCGTGAGCGCGTCGGCGGCGAACGCCAGCACCTCGGCGTCGGCTTCCGGTTCCGACGAGCCGAAGATGTCGACGTTCGTCTGGTAGAACTCCCTGAACCGCCCCTGCTGGACCTGCTCGAAGCGCCAGAACGGCCGCGTGGAGTACCACTTGATCGGCTTCGAGAGCGCCTGCTGTTTCGCGACCACCATCCGCGCGACCGTCGGCGTCAGCTCCGGCGTCAGCGACACCTCGCGGCCGCCCTTGTCAGCGAAGGCGTACAGTTCCTCGACGATCTCCTCGCCGCTTTTGTCGACGTACATCTCCGTCCGTTCCAGGGCGGGCGTCGAGATCTCGCGGAAGCCGTACCGGGCGGCCGCGTCCTCCAGCGTGTCGATGACCTCCCGGCGGGGGGCCATCTCCTCGGGGTAGAAGTCCCGAAAGCCCTTGAGTCGGTCGTACATACCGCGTGGTTCGGCGGTCTCGCGCTTGAAACTGTTGAAGCCGCGGTGGGCGGGGCGCCCGCCGATCGGGACGCGTCACCGCGTCGGTTCGGCAACGCGGCCGGAGAGGTGTGTCACGAGGTCAGCCTCAGTGACGGGTTGCGTGTCGGTATCGAGACCCAGATCGCGGGCCACGCGCACTGCGCTCGGCGGGTGGAGGTTCGCCCGCGCCAGCAGGGCGTCGTCGTAGAACACCTCCCGCGGCGTCCCGGTTCCGACGACGTTGCCGTCGGCCATCACGCAGAGGCGATCGGCGACGGCGGCGGCGAACTCGAGATCGTGGGTCGACAGCACGACGCTGATTCCCTCCTCGCGGATCTGCTCGATCCGGTCGGCGACCAGCCGCGAGCGCTGTGGGTCCAGCCCGGCCAGCGGTTCGTCGAGGACGACGACGCTGGGTTCCAAAACGAGGACGCCCGCGAGTCCGACGAGACGTTTCTCCCCGCCGCTGAGGTAGTGGGGAATTCGGTCTTCGAGATGGGCGGCGTCGACCGTCGCGAGTGCCTCTCGGGCCCGACGTTTCGCCGCCTCGCCGGACACGCCGTAGTTCTGCAGGCCGAACAGCACGTCGTCGAGCACCGTTGGCGCGACGAGTTGCGTATCGGCGTTCTGGAAGACGAAGCCGACTTCGCGGCGGGCACGGCCCCGGTTGTCCGCCGTGATCTCCGTTCCGTCGACGACGAGTTCGCCGTCGTCCGGAACGAGCGTCGCGTTGAGATGTTCCAGCAGCGTCGACTTTCCCGCGCCGTTGCCGCCGACGAGTGCGACCAGTTCGTCGGGGTAGACGCTGAAGTCGACATCGTGCATCCCGACCGTCCCGTCCGGGTACGTGTGGGCCTCACAGTGGAGGTCGATAAGCGGTGACCGACCGTCGGCCGCGTTCGCGCTCATAGAGGCACCACCCCGGAGCGGGCGACCAGCGCATAGCCGACGACGCCGACGTAACAGGCCACGACCGCGAGCACCTCGCGACGGGGCGGCCGCGGGACGTCGCCGTACAGCGTGATGTCCCCCTCGTAGCCCCGAGCGTCCATCGACACGACCAGCCGTTCGGAGCGTTCGATGGCGGTCAGAAGCGTCATTCCGAGGATTCGGGCGTACGTCCGCCGGTTCGTCCAGAACTCCGTGGGTGTGGCACCCCGGGCGAGCACGGCTTTGACCAGTTCTTCGAGCGTTTCGAGCATCACGAAGGTGAACCGGTAGGTGAGCAGCGCAATCTGGTCGATCGGCCGCGGGAGGAGTCTGCCGAGTAGGTATGCGATGTCCGCGTATCTGGTGGTCATCGTCGCGGCGAGCGCGAACGTGACCACCGTGAGCGACCGGCAGGTGAGTTCCCCGAACAGCACCGCGCCCTCCCACGTGACCGACAGGTCGCCGACGGGCGTCGCCAGCACACCGCCGATCGGCGTCCCCGGTTCGAGGAACGCGAGCGGCCCCGCCACCGAGACGAGGAAAAGCGACGGCAGCGTATACCAGGCGCCGAGCCGACGATACGGGAGGCCGGCGATTCCGTAGACCGCAAGCGTCGCCGCGTACAGCCCCGCGAGGACGGCGAGGCTCTCGACCACCGTCACCGCGAGGACGAGCGCGCCCACGACGCCGACCTTCGTCCACGGATTGATTCGGTGGAGCGGCCCGTCCCGGTGTTCGGCGTAGGCGGTGATGAGCCGCGGGTCGGGAACGTGATTCGAGAGCGTCGTCACGGTGATCGGGGAGCCGGTTCCGCGTCGTCCACTCCACGGTAGCGGTTGACGTAGACGTAGAGGCCGACACCGATGGCAGCCAGGAGAACGACGGCGCCGAGGTACTCGACCAGCAGCCCGCCCTCGCGGATCGGCCCGGCGACGACGATCCCGCGTCCGAGATCGACGAGCGCGCCGCCACCCTCCTGAATGCCGCGCTGGAGGGTCTGGGCGGATCGCTTGGCCCACGGGAGCGCGCCGCCGGTCGACGTGAACCCCCACAGGCCGGCGGCAAGACAGACTGTCAGCAGCCCGAAGAGCCCGCCGTACTGCTTCCAGCGCTGCATCAGACTGCCACCTCCGTAGAGCCCTCCTGGGTGTTGTCGTCGACCAGGCCGAGGAGGTCCGGCCGCACCGACACGAGGAACTGAACGACGAACCCGGTCAGGATCCCCTCGACGACTGCCACCCCGAGGTTGAGCCCCACCAGTCCGGCGACGGCGATCGTCAGGTCACCGCGGGGCAGAGCGCTTCCGTTGACGCCGCTGACGACGATGATCACGCCCATCAGGACGGCACCGGCCGACAGTCCGAGCGTGGCGGCGCCGGTGCTCGCGGGGAACGGGTCCCAGTCCAATCGAAGCAGCGTTCTGAACACGTAGTAGGCGACGACCGCCTCGGATGCGTTGACCAGCGTGTTCGCGCCCAACAGCCCGACGGCCCCGTGGCCGAGCGCCGCAGAGAAGATGTTGACCACGAGCGCGATGAGCGTGCCGAGAAGCGGTCCGGCGAGGATACCCACGAGTCCGGTGAGGTTCATGTGGATCCCTCCCCAGACGGGGATGTTCAACTGGAAGATTGCGAAACTCGCCGCCGCACCGATACCGGCGAGCGCGATGTGGTGACTCTTGATTTCCTCCTTCCGGATACGGTAGACCGCCGCGCCGATCAGGGCGACACCGAGTGTTGTCCAGAGGACCAGTGCCCAAAGCGGGAACGTCCCTTCGCCGAGATGGATGTGCGCCATACTGTTAACAACTATTGACTCAGTTATATTAAAATATGCTATTCGAGTAATTCTTCTTGTTAATACGCCGGGCGTGCCTGTCCGGTAGCACGGTTCGTTTGTCTGTCACCGACCAGACCGGCCGCCTGCGGCGCACCGAGGGTACGTGAGCGCGCACTGGTTTGTGCCGGACGCACCGAGCCGATGTTGACGCTACAGTGACTGGAAACGGCGAGGAGCAGCCGTGATCTATTCGTCGGTGACGGGGAAGCGACGGGTCCACGTCCGGCCGGCGACGTACAGCCCCCCGCGGTCCAGCGTCGCGTCGGTGATCCGCTGGACGTCACCAGACCAGCCACAGACCTCATCGTTCGACCGCTCGACGATCCGAACGCGGGACTCGCTGCTCCCTTCGCCGGAGAGACGATGGAGACCCCCCGTGCGGTCGACGGCGACGACCCCGACGGCCGGATCGGCGGCGATCCCGTCGACGGGCGCCCCGGCGTCGTACTCCCAGCGGACGCGGTCGCCGTCGGCTGCGACGGCGACGACGAGCCCGTCTTTTCCACCCACGTACAGCGTGTCACCGCTCCACTCGGAGGCCGTCGTTTCGCCGACGACAGACTGCGTCCGACGGAGCGTCGCGTCAGGAACGTCCACGTACCCGACCGTCCCGTCTTCGGTGATCAGACTCACGAACTCCTCGCCGACGGTGGAGAGCGGCGCTTTGACCCCGCCGGGGAGGGAAAACTCGAACCGCACGCCGCCAGTCGCCGGATCGAACCCGTAGAGCGTCCCACCCCGAGACGCTGCGACGACGGTGTCGTCGACCCACACCGGGCCAGCCCAGACCGTCCGGGACACGTCGGTCTCCCACAGTTCGGTGCCGTCGCCGGGGTCGAGCGCGACGACGCGGTGCGTGTAGTCCGTCCCGTCGGTGGGATCGGCGTCCGGATCCATCGAGTGAGAGATCCCTGCGTAGATCCGATTGGCTGCGACGAGCGGCGCACCCCACGCACCGCCTCCGTACTCCTCGCGCCCGCCCGCCTCGTACGTCCACCGGCGGGCGCCCGTTTCGGCATCGAGAGCGCGCACCGTGTCGCGTCCGGTGCCGACGTAGACGGTGCCGTCGTGCCGTGTCGGGACGCCGAATCCACCCCCCTCGGCGACGACAGACCAGCGGGCCTGCCCCGTGTTTCGGTCGACGGCGGCGAGTCTGTACTGCGATCCGCCGGTGACGCCGTACCCCTCCGGGAGAAGGAGCGTTCCTCCGTTCGGGACAGCAGGTCCCCAGTGCTCGCCGCGGTACGTCCAGCGCGGCTCACGCCGCGGGCGGCAGTGGGGACGTTCGACGAGATACCAGCCGCCGCCGGCGAGGCCGACGGCACCGATCGCTGCGAGGAGGCGCCTGCGGGACCAGGAGGGCATCGTCGCGACTACTCGCTCGGGACGCAAATATCTCCGGTGAGAACTGCGGACGGCTGGGCGTGATCAGTCCGACGATGGCCGTCGAGGGACTCACGCATACTGATTACTCTCGTCTCTTCCCGCCGAGCACCGTCGATGGGGGTGGTGATCGGCGGGGAAAAGTGAGAGTAATCAGTATCAGGCCCAGTTATCTGCGTCCCCGTCCGATCGAACGCCGCGCACGTACGACTGCTCGTGGTCGGGAAACACCGACGCGACGGCGTCGTCGCCGGCTTCTGCCGCGATCAGTGCCCGGAGTTCGGCTTCGTAGTCGCCTTTCGGAATCGACTCCGAGGGGCCGGTCTGGACGTCGAGCGTCTCCGCGACGAGTCGGTCGACGGCGTGGCGACCGAGGCCGGCGAGCGGCGAGAGGTAGTCGACGCCGTGACGGTCTTCGAGGCTCTGGGCCTGCGCCCGGGAGATCGTCGGCACCCGATCGTCGCGGCGCGTCCCGTCGGCGACGGCGTCGACGTCGAGATCGGCCGCTCGCTCTAAGGCGTGTTCGTGGACCTGCTGGATCCCGTTTCGCGGGTAGCCGTCGTCGAGCATCCGCTCGGCGGCCGCCTCCGCGACCGACCGATCGAGGTCGACGGCCGCGAAGGGGTACCCGAGCCGGTCGGCCGCGGCCGCGGCGTGTTCCCAGTCGTCGGTGACGCCGAAGCGGCCGGTGACGAGCCGGACGTCGTAGAAGGAGTCGAGAAACAGGGCGGCGAGCGTCGAGTCCTTCCCGCCACTGTAGAGAAGCGCGAGCTCCACGATCCGCCTACCGTCTGCGGATATCGAAGCTCTTCGAGTCGGGCTGGAGCTCCTTGAGCAGATCCCGCATCTGCTCTTCGTCGATCCGGTCTTGGATGCGGCCGCTCTGGGCGAGCGCCAGGATCTGTTTCTTCGCCGACTCCGCGAAGTCGGGCTTCGACATCTCGACGGCGTTCAGCCGCTGGCGGGCCCCGTCGGTGAGATACTGCTTCAGCATCGCCTCCTGTTTGGCCTCGGCCTGCTCGCGGGCGGCCTCCTGTGCGGCCTCGTTCGCCTGGCCGCCTCCCTCGCCGCCGGCCTGTTCACGGAGCTGCTGCATCTTCTTTTCGCGCAGTTCCTCGAGTCGGTCGTCGTCGGGTGATCCACTCATCGTGATAGTGATTCCGTCGCAGCGCTAAAAACGGTTACGTCGTCAGACGTCTGTGAACTCGGCTGGTTCCCGTCGAACCGGTGCTCACGCGTACCGTTCGAGTTCCGGCCGGTCGAGGTCTTCGAGGACGTCGTCGGCGGCGTTGTCGAGGAAGCTTCGGCCGTCGTCGGTGAGCTTGCGGCCCTGCCCCTTGGCGGTCTCGATGAGGCCCTCCTCTTCGAGCTGCTGGAGCGCCGTCCGGATGATCTTCTTGCTGCCGCTCGCGGAGCTGTTGCCTGAGACGCGGTAGCGGTTCGAGCCGCGCTTGCGGCCGCCGTACTCCGTCGAGAGCCGGTCGACGCCGATCGGGCCTTCCTTGGCGACTTTCCGGAGGAGCGACGCGGCGCGGACGTGCCAGAAGTCGTCCTGCTCCGGCGGCATCTCCTTCGTCTGGCCGGTCTTGGCGAACTCGATCCAGTCGGGCTCCTCGATGCGATCCGCGAGGCGGTCGGCGACGTCCTCGATGAGGGCGTCGGCCGGAACGTCGTAGACGCTTACCATAGCTACGCGTACCCGACGACGTCGTTTAAAGCCATCGTATCGGGGCTACGCGCCGTGAGACGGATTCTCAGGAGGCTGGACGGACCGCGATTTCGATCGGCGACAGCGATCTCAGCCCGGGTCGCCGATGCCGAGCCCCGTCCCGATCCAGGCGACGACAACCCCGCCGAGGATCGTCGGCACCCAGTAGACCGCGCCCCGGAAGATCACGACGGCCGCGACGGCGGTCGCCTCCCGGACGCCGGGAAGCGGCGCTGCCAGCAGCAGAATTACCAGCACGGTCTCGATACCGCCTGCACCGCCGGGCAGCGGTGTCACGCCCGCAATCGCGGCGATCGGTACGACCACCAGCGCGATCGAGAGCCGCACGTCGACGCCGATGGCCTCGAAGGCGAGGCCGAGTGCGGCCATCTGACAGAGCCAACCGACCGCCGACGCCGCGAGCGCGAGCGCGAGTCCGCGCGGATTCGACGCCACACGCTCGATCGCCCGGAAGAACCCGTTGATCCGCCGTTCGATCCCCTCGGGCGTCGGCACCGGCACGCGCGGAACCAGATCGGCGACCCGTCGGATGAGCGGCGTCAGCGCGTCGACGACGCGGGTTTCGAGCCGGTAGCGACGCTGCCATCCGAGGTAGATGAGCGAGGGCACGACGACCGCAAGCCCCACGACGGCCCCGACCGCCGCGAGGAGGTTCTCGTTTGCCCCGAGTGCGACCTCGGAGGCGAAGTAGCCCGCACCGACGAGTGCGATCGTGATCGAGGGGACGAAGTTGAGCGTGTCGACGCTTGCGATCGCGGCGAGGCTCTGCTCGTACTCGGTGTCCGCGACGCGGGAGATGAGGTAGGCGGTGATCGGCTCCCCGCCGGCCTGCCCGAACGGTGTGACGTTGTTCGCGAACGTCGCCCCGGCGAAGACGAGAAAGGAGGTCGAATACGCGAGATCGACACCGAGAACGTCGAGAACGGTGTTCAAAGAGAGGCTCCACGCCAGAAGCCACCCGAGCGTGACGAGCAACACGAGTGCGACGTATCGGAGATCCGCCCGCCCGAGCGTCGCGAGCAGTTCGTCGATGCCTGCGAAATAAAACAACAGCGCGAAGACGCCCGCGGTCGCCGCGAAGCCGACGGCGGTCGCACGGAGGTTCTCGCGGGCCATACCCGTCCGGTCGGCCGTTCCGGGCATCAACCCATCGAAACGGACGGCGGTCGACCGCTCCCGGGCGCGGCGTCGGCACCGCAGTCGGCGTCGTGACGCGGGAAAACCAAACTGTATTCTTTCGGGCCTGCGAACACCCCTCTATGGGCGATTCGGACCTCACTCACTACGAAGTCACTGCATCGCGTCTCAGTCCCAAACGGACGCAGGTCGACACCGGCGACGCGGAGTTCGTCGTCGGAAAAGACGTGAATCCCGTGGAGTACTTCCTCGGCTCGGTGTTAGCCTGCCTCAACTCGACAGGGACGATGGTCGCACGGGATATGGACATCGACATCGAGTCGCTCGAGGCGACAGTCGAAGGCGACATCAATTACGCTACCTACCGAGGGGAAGATGTCGACGACCGTGCGGGCCTCCAGGGACTGGACGTGAGGC
The DNA here is from genome assembly GCF_031823395.1 of Halobellus ordinarius. NCBI lineage: Archaea > Methanobacteriati > Methanobacteriota > Halobacteria > Halobacteriales > Haloferacaceae > Halobellus > Halobellus ordinarius. Next base: position 59,813 of record NZ_JAVQKJ010000015.1, on the reverse strand, counting down.
TCTCAGTCGAGACAGCGGGCGACGCGGATCTCGACGCCTGGCTCGCGTCGGTAAAGGACCGGTGTCCGGTCACTGACAACGTCGAAAACGAGACCGGTCTCGACGTCACGCTCGGGTGACGTCGGCTTTTTGCCCGGGCGGGCCGGATGCGACCTATGGACGAACGCTCGGCGCTCCGTCGACTCGCGGCCGCCCTCCCGTCCGCGGGTGACGACGCCGCCGTCGTGGACGGCCTCGTCGTGACGACGGATATGCTCCACGAGGCGACGGACTTCCCGCCGGGAACGACGCGCTACACCGCGGGCTGGCGGGCCGTCGGCGCGTCGCTCTCGGACGTCGCCGCGATGGGCGCCGAGCCGACCGCCGCTGTCGCCGCCTACGCCGCGCCGGCACTCGACGAAGCGGAACTCGACGCCTTCCTCGACGGCGCGGTCGACGTCTGCGAGGGCGTGGGCGCCGAGTACGTGGGCGGCGACCTCGACACCGCCGCGGAGTTCACCGTCGCGACGACCGCCCTCGGGGAGTCGGACGACCCGGTCCGGCGTCGCGGCGCCAGTCCGGGCGACGTCGTCTGCGTCACCGGCACACTCGGACGGACGGCAGCCGGCCTCCGGGCCTTCGGGGCCGACGACATCGACTGCGGGAACGAACTCTTCCGGTTTCAGCCGCGCACCGACGCCGGCCTCGCGCTCGCGCCCCACGCGACCGCGATGATGGACTCCTCCGACGGGCTGGCGCGCTCGCTGCATCAGCTCGCGGAGGCCTCGGACGTCGGCTTCGAGGTCTCGTGGGATGCGATCCCGGTCCACCCGGCGGTCGACGACTACGCGGCCGACGCGACTGACCGGCGGCAGATGGCGACGACCGTCGGCGAGGACTTCGAACTCGTCTGTACCCTGCCCCCCGCCGCTGTCGAGGATGCTCGCGCGGCCGCGCCGGTGCCGCTCAGCGTCGTCGGCGAGGTCGTCGGCGACGGCGTCCGCCTCGACGGCGAACCGCTCGAAGACGAGGGGTACACGCACGAGTGAAGCATATCGGCGGCGACGGCGAAGTCGCGCTCTGCTGAGTTCGGCCCGACGGATCACCTCATACTGATTACTCTCGTCTCTTCCCGCCGAACGCCGCCAACGGGGGGTAGCGCTCGGCGGGAAACAGTGAGAGTAATCAGTATCAGACGGTCATCACTTCGATCGGAACGAGCAGGAAGCACAGCGCCCCCAGCGCGAACGTCGCGACGCCGACGAGCAACCGCGGCGTGCCGAGCGGCGACTCGTCGATCGGGTTCGCGGGCCCCTTGAAGGCGATCACCGCCGAGAGCAGGCCCCAGAAGCCCCAGAGCCCGACGGATTCGTCGATAGCGTAGCCGAGTACGTAGTGGAGATACGCGGCGAGGCCAAACAGGGCAGCGGGGACGAGCGCGGCGACGCGCTCCTGGGACTCGCCTAGCATCGCCCGGACGATGTGGCCACCGTCGAGTTGGCCCACGGGAAGCAGGTTCAGCACGGTGAAGAACATCCCGACCCAGCCGCCGATGATGACGGGGTTGACCGAGACCGCCGGATCGGTATACTCCGTGGGCTCACCGAGAGCTGTCGCGATGAGGTCCAAAAGCGGCGGGTTGTTGAACACGATGACCCGGCTGCTCCCCTCCAGCGCCCACGCCGGCACCTCGACCGGCGGCAGCGACAGGCCGATCGCGGTGACGACGATCGTCGCCGCCAGCCCCGCGAGCGGCCCCGCGACGCCGATATCGAAGAGTGCCTTCCGATCCGGCATCTGGCCGCGCATCCGGATGACGGCTCCGAGCGTTCCGAACGGGAAAATAAAGGGGATCACGTACGGCAGCGACACGTCGACGCCGTGGTACCGGCCCATCACGTAGTGGCCGAGTTCGTGCGTCGCGAGGACGCCGAGCACGGCCGCGGTGAAGGGCCACGCTCGGAAGACGGCAAGCGGGTTCGCGAGCAGTTCGTCGGCCGGGATGTAGTACCACGTCAGCGCCCCGACGAGCAGCGTCGAGGCGATCGTCGCGAGGAACAGCCCGATATTCTTCCAGGGGATGCCGTCGATCCCGGACTGGACCGGCCGGGCGACGACGACGTCCTCCCGGCCGCCCCGGGCTGTGGCCACCTGGACTTCGTAGCCGGCCTCGCGGAACGCCTCCCAGACCTCACGGACCAGCATTCGCTCGGGCACCAGCGATTCGCCGTAAAACAGCACCCGATCGCCGTCGCGTCGCGTCTCGTGGAGATGAAAGACGGACCGAAGGGCGTCGACCGGCGGTTCCGCCGCCGTATCGCGGGAATCCATCGGATACCGGTACGTGATACAGCCGGATAAACTCCGCGACGACGGACAGCGGGACCGGGCGGCTGGGGACCTCGGGGCGGCGAGGCAGTTGCGTCTCGTCGGAGTGTGACGTTCGGACCGGCTACGCCGTCTCGGCGGGTTCGACTCGCCACGTGGTCGCGCTCGTGTACGACCACTTCTCGACGGTTAACTCGGAGGCCGAGTCCTTGAGCTTCACCATCAGGGCGCCGATCTCCTTCGGTGAGAGACCGACCTCGTCGGCGATGAACTTCGATTTGAAGTACATCTCGCCGTCTTCTGCCTTCGTGAGCAGATAGGATTTCAGCCGTTCCTCTTTGGACGGCTCTTCGCTCGCGGACTCGGTGGAGGGTGTCGCGGTTGCGCTCATCTATGTCACCTCGCTCTCGGCTTGTTCTCGGGGGAGTATATAAACGGATGAACGTTAGTGGAAATTCGGGTCTCTTTACCGGTAAAATCGGGTATAATCGATGTTTCAAAAACTGCTTAAAGTAAACTAGATGTTTTAAAAACTTCTTAGAGTTTTTATTTCTTCGATTGAAATAAGAATATTATATCCGCACGCAACGGGCTCATCTCGCAGTTTTCGCCGGCGTGCACGGTGAAGATCCGCCGACTACGGCCGGCGCGCGCGGTCGACAGCGACTCTGCTTGCGGATTGACATCCCCCTCCGGCTTCAGCCGGAGGAATCCCGAGCGGTGGGAGTTTCAGGTTTACAGTCCACTCACCGGACTCCCAGTCCTTTCGGGCACGGGTAGTCCCACAACGTCGGACTGGTGGACTGCTGGCCATGCCAAGTGGCCGTTACCCCTATCCTCGGCGATATTTGGCGTCCCGGTGTTGTTTGTGCCACGGGGGCGCCAGCAGGCGTCAGTAGAGTCGGGGGTATCGTGTCGCGTGCTTTGAGCAGTCGGCACATCGGCACACCCTTCGAGGATGTGGCGTTCACCGGCCGTCTTTCGGATACTGCCTCGTTACGTGGGCGGACAGGCCGCCTCCGAAGGACGGTTCGGAATCCGCTCCGTTCCGACCGATTCCTCCCTGCTGAGAGGGTTACCTGTCACTTAAGCGCCAGTGTTCCGAAACTCAGGGAAGGTCGTCGAACGTGGATTCTCTCCCAGGTGGCGGCGCGTATCCACGGCCTGAAGGCCGTGGTATTGCGCCTGTTCAGGCTATAACTACCGCGTGAGACACGTTCGAGTAGCCGGACTGCGGATCTCGTAAGAGGTGCTTTCGGCACACCACTACGGCCGATCGTGGACCCAGAAGTCCTCCTCGACAGTCGTCTCTCTTTTGAAGATCGGGACTTCGTCCTTCAGCCGATCGATGCCGTCCGAGACCGTCTCGAACGCCTCGTCGCGGTGGCCGGCGAGGACGACGACGAACACGATGTCCTCGCCCGCGTCGATCGTGCCGGTCCGGTGGAAAAGCGCCACTTCCTCGACGCCCTCACGCTCCATCAGCTCGGATTCGATCGTCCGCAGACGGTCGTCGGCGACGCCCTCGTACTTCTCGAACGTCAAAGAGAGCGTCCGGGGGTCTTCCTCGCCATCTCTCTCCCGGACGCACCCGGTGAACGTCGCGATGGCGCCCGCGCGTTCGGCGCGTGGTGACGCTTTCACCCGTTCGACGAGCGTTTCCAGTGTCACGTAGGGTTCGGCGTCCGCGAGCGCGTCGAGAACGGGTTCGAGGTCCACGTCGGTCGCCGTCGACGCCTCGACGACGACGTTCTCCGCTTCGGTGCCGTCGATCGACACCGTCGGGACGTCCGCATCGGGGAAGTCGACGAGCAACGCGTGGTCGTAGGTCGCCGCGAGGTCATCGAGGAGCGTATCGAGGCTCCGGTCAGTTCCCGTTCCGGTCCACGTGCCGTCGGCTGTGAGACCGTAGGCCGTGTCGACGCCGTCAGGCCGGGATGGACCGTTTCCGGACGGTCCGTCGTCACGCTGTTCGACGACCGCAACGCGCCCATCCAGATGTGGGCCGACGCGCTCACACAGCCGCCGCGATTCGGGGCCGACGATTCCGAGTATCTGCATACTCCGCAGTCGGGGCGGCGATCGGCTTTATACTGTCGCCTGTGCCACCCCCGTCGGATCCGGCCGAGCGGTCAGAGCCGGCGCCGGGAGACGACTGGCTGCATCGTGGTTGACAACCCTTAAGCCCGGTTCGCGGCAACGACGGGGCAATGAGAGTCGTCGTCTCCATCGGTGGGAGCGTGCTCGCGCCGGATCTGGACGCGGGGCGCGTCGAAGGCCACGCAGCGGTCGTCGAGACGCTCGTCGCCGAAGGCTGTGAGGTCGGTGCCGTCGTCGGCGGCGGGGGCGTCGCCCGCGAGTACATCGGCACGGCCCGCGAGTTGGGCGCAAACGAGGTCCAACTGGACCAGATCGGCATCGACGTGACGCGAATCAACGCCCGGCTGCTCATCGCTGCGATTGGGTCGATTGTCGATCCGAAGGTGGCACACAGCTACGAGGACGCGGGTGACGCGCTCCGGCGGGGCGACGTCTCGGTGATGGGCGGCGTGATGCCAGGGCAGACCACGGATGCGGTCGCGGCAGCGCTCGCGGAGTACGTCGGCGCCGACCTGCTCGTGTACGCGACGAGCGTCGACGGCGTCTACAACGCCGATCCGAGCGTCGACGAGAGTGCAGAGAAGTACGACCGGCTGACTGGCACCGAACTCGTCGACGTGGTCGCGCCGATGAGCCGCGATGCGGGCGCGTCGGCGCCGGTCGACCTCCTGGCGGCGAAACTCATCGAGCGCTCGGAGATGCGGACGATCGTCCTCGACGGGACCGATCCCGAACGGATTCAGGATGCCGTCCTTCGCGGGGAGCACAACGGCACTGACGTGGTCCCGACGGGTGTCGACGGCGAGCCGAGTTACTGGACGGTGCGATAACGATGGCCGGAAACGGGGACGGTGAGGGCGAGTCCGCGAGTGAGCGAGAGACTTCCCGTCGCGCGTTCTGGGCCGAGGAAATCGCCGACGAGATCGAGGCGAGAGCGCCGGAGGAGCCGATCGTCATCAAGGGCGGCGTCTCTCCCTCCGGCGTCGCTCATCTGGGCAATTTCAACGAGGTGATGCGCGGGTACTTCGTCGCCGCGGTCCTCCGCGAGCGCGGGTACGAGGTCAGACAGGTGTTCACCAGCGACGACCGGGATCCGCTCCGGAAACTGCCCCGCAAACTCGCCGACACGGACGGCAACATCGTCGGCCTCGGCGACGTCGACGCGGGCGCGCTCGGCAGGAATCTGGGGAAGCCGTACACCGACATCCCCGATCCGTTCGGCGAGTCCGAGTCCTACGCCGCGCACTTCGCGACGCTTTTGCAGGCCGACGCAGAGCGGCTCGATATTCCGGTGGAGATGCTCTCGAACACCGAGATGTATGAGTCCGGCGCGTTCGACGACGTCGTCGCGCACGTCCTCGAACACGCCGATACCGCCCGGGAAGTCCTCTCGGCGTACCAGGCGAAAGTCGACGAGGACTACGTCCCGTTCAACCCGATCTGTGCGGACTGTGGGAAGATCACCGAGACCGTCACGTCGGTCGATCTGGACGCCGGGACCGTCGAGTACGTCTGCACCGATATGACCGTCGGCGACAACACCATCGAGGGTTGCGGCCACGAGGGGACCGCGACGTTCCGCGAGGGCAAACTCCCGTGGCGTTTCGAGTGGCCCGCCCAGTGGCAGGTGCTCGGCGTCGACTTCGAGCCGTTCGGCAAGGACCACGCCGAGGGGTCGTGGCCCTCGGGACAGGACATCGCCCGCACCGTGCTCGGCATCGAACCACCCGAACCGATGGTCTACGAGTGGTTCACGCTCAACGGCGAGGCGCTGTCCTCCTCGGCGGGCAACATCGTCACCGTCCCCGAGATCCTCGACCTGCTCGAACCCGAGGTGCTCCGGTACTTCTTCGCTTTGAACCCGCGGAAAGCCCGCGATCTGGACATCTCCCGGCTGGACCAGCTGGTCGACGACTTCGACCGCTTCGAGCGGGCGTACTTCGGCGACGTCGACGACGAAACGCTTTCGGCGTTCGCCGAGCGGGCGTATCCGTTCGTCGTCGACGAGGTGCGCGAAGACCGCGTCCGCCTGCCGTACACGTTCGCGGCGGTCCTGGGGATGACCGACGACCGCGACCTCCGGATCGAGATGGCCCGAAACGAGGAGTACTTCGACGACGATACACCGGAGTGGGCGATCGAGGAGGCCCTCGAACGGGTCGATCGGGCACGCGCGTGGGCCGAGCGGCTGGACAACGAGTACAACTACCGGATTCAGGAGGAGCTTCCGGACGTCGATTTCTCCGAGGACGTTGCCACCGCGCTCTCGGAACTCGCGGACTTCGTCGCCGAGGGCCACGACGGCGAGGCGATTCAGGGCGAGATGTACGAGACGGCGCGCCGGAACGACATCGACGTCGGCGACTTCTTCGAGGCGGGCTATCTGCTCTTCTTCGATCAGCCGCAGGGGCCGCGGCTCGGGGAGTTCCTCGGCGAACTCGACACGGAGTTCGTGGTAAAGCGGTTGCGACGCGAGGGGTAGCCGATCCTCGACGATCGCACTCGACGGAGCGGCCCGCTTCGCGGCTCCGACGGGTCTGTCAGGTGGCCTGTGACGGCGACCACGTGTTCAGCCGGTAGATGAGTCGCGCGACGGCCAGCACGATCACTCCTGCGAGTACGGCGTCGATATAGGCCGGGAGGGTCGTCACGGCCGCAAGCACGCCGACTGTCAGGAGGGCGGTTCCGATACGCAGCACCGTATTGCCCGCGATATCTCGGACGACCTCCTCCGGAACTGACGACGACGAGTCGCTGTAGCCCGCCAACAGCCACGTCCAGCCGACGTATTTGATGAGCACACCCAGCGTCGTCACGACCGCGCCGGCGGCTATCCACTGTAATGTACGGGGACCAACACCGAGCATACGCGAACGAATGCCGGGGTCGGATAAATAAGCTTAGTGCGAGCAAGACATTGTCAGGGATAGCTTCGAGCGGGCGCAGACGAGCGAAAGTGTAGCCCGACCAATCACCCGGAGTCCGAGCAGCCACGGAAGTTATCAAGGATTTTGACCGCGAGCGAGGCCGAAGGCCGAGCGAGCGGCCCTTTTTTGGTCCAGCTTTTTGCAAGGAGCGGTCGCGCGAAGCGCGACCCGACGCAGCAAAAAGGTGGATGAGGAACATCTTTCCCCACCGGACTCTTCGAATGGAGTGATGAATACGCTTCTGTGGGTGCTCGTCGGACTCGCGGCCTACTCGGCGGTCGCGCTCGTCCTCTCACAGCGCGGGCTGTTGCCCTCTTCGGTCCGCATCCAGGGACCGTTCACGACCGTCCACACGAAACGCGGGCGGGACTTTATCGACTGGATCGCGACGCCGAAACGGTTCTGGCGGGCGTGGACAAACCTCGGCGTCGGCGCCACGCTCGTCATAATGACGGGAATGTTCCTGTTTCTGCTCGTGCAGGGGATCGCGATCCTCCGGGACCCGCCGCCGGCCTCCTCGGTGAACCAGCCGCAGAACTTCCTCGTCATCCCCGGCGTCAACGACTTTCTGCCGCTGTCGGTCGCTCCGGAGATCGTCTTCGGCCTGTTAGTCGGACTGGTCGTCCACGAGGGCGGGCACGGCATCCTCTGTCGCGTCGAGGAGATCGACATCGAGTCGATGGGCGTCTTCCTGTTGACGATCATCCCGCTGGGCGCGTTCGTCCAGCCCGACGAAGAGAGCCAGCGGAACGCCGACCGAGGGGGTCGCACCCGGATGTTCGCGGCGGGCGTGACCAACAACCTCTTCGTGACGTTCATCGCGTTCGCGCTGCTCTTCGGCCCCATCATCGGGAGCATCGCTGTCGCGCCCGGGATGGCCGTGCAGGGCTCTTACGGCGGCTCCCCTGCAGCCGACGCGGGGATCGAGCAGGGCGATCGGATCACCGCCGTCGGTGGCGTGCCCGTCAGCAACGAAACGACCCTCGATGCGGCGCTTCTGGACACGAACGCGCGGACGGTCTCTGTCGAACTCGACGGCGGTGAGAGTGCCGCGGGGACGGAGGCCCGCTCTGTGGACGTCGAGCGGTCACTCGTCGTCGCGGGCTCTATCGCCGGCAACCCCGCGAACATCAGCGTCGAGGACGATCCGGTCGCGGTCACGAACGTGAACGGAACGCCGGTCTACACGCGGGCCGGATTCGCCGAGGCCGTCGGCGAGGACCGATACGCCACCCTCGACACCGAGCGCGGGACGGTCACGGTCCCGATCGGTGCGTATCTCACCCGAGTCGCGGCCGACGGCCCGCTCGCGGACGCCGGCGCGCCGACCGATCCGGGCGTCATCGTGACGGCGATCGACGGCGAGCGCGTCGTTTCCTCGACCGAACTCTCCCGCGTGCTCGATACGACCGATCCCGGCGACACGGTAACCGTCGAGCTGTACCACGACGGCGCGATCGAGACCCACGAGGTGACGCTCGGGGAGAACCCGCAGGACGGCAGCGGCTTCCTCGGCGTCAACATCTTCCCCGGGACGAGCGGGTTGCTCCTGACCGACTTCGGCGTTGAGTCGTACCCGGCAGGGACGTACCTCGAACTGCTCGGCGGGGATGGTGGCCCCGACGCGTCCGGCCTCGCCGGGCAGGTCGCGGATTCGCCGCTGTCGACCGTCTACATCTCCCTGGTCCTGCCGTTGGCCTCGCTGGTGCTCGGGATTCCGAACTTCCCCGGCTTTACCGGAGCCGTGTTCAACTTCTATAGCATCACCGGGCCGCTCGGGTTCCTCGGGACCGGCGTGTTCCTCCTCGCGAACGTCACCTTCTGGATGGCGTGGATCAACCTCCAGTTGGGGCTGTTCAACTGCATCCCCGGCTACCCGCTCGACGGCGGCCGGATCCTCCGGACGAGCGTGGAGGCGGTGGTCTCGCGGCTCCCCGTCTCCGATCGGAACCGGGTGGTCACCACCATCACCACCAGCATCGGCGTGACGATGCTGCTGTCGCTTTTGTTGCTCGTGTTCGGGCCGACCGTGCTCGGCGGGTGATCACGACGGCCGCGGGAGGCGAATCTCGACGGTCGTCCCCGTCTCCGCCTCCGTCACGTCGACGTCGCCGTCGAGACTGGTGGTGATCCAGTAGACGAGCCACAGTCCGAGTCCCTTCCCGTGGACGAGTTGGGTCTCCTCGCCGGATGTCAGGACAGATCGTTCGATCTCCGGGAGGCCCGGTCCGTCGTCGCTGATCCGCAGTCGCACCACGTTGGGATCGACCGTGATTCCGATCTCGATCGACGGCTGCTCGCCGCCGTGTTTCGCGGCGTTGTCGACGAGTTCCCACAGCGCAATCTCGATCCGGGGGAGCGTCTTCGCAATCGCCGTCTCCGGCACGTCGACTGACACCGACGCGTCGGCGTACTGGGTTTCAAGTTGCGTGACGAGGCGTTCGACCACCGGAACGATATCCGTCGGCTCCAGATCGGCCGACAGCTCCCGGTTCTCCTCGATCACCTGCGCCGACTCGCTGAGATCCAGCAGCCGATTCGCCGTCGAGCCGATGACCTCCGCTTTCGCCGCCTGCTCCCCCTCGAGTTCCGACTCCAGCATCTCGGCGTAGCCGGTGATGACGGTCATCTCGTTTCGCAGATTGTGGCGCAACACGCGGTTGATGACGCTGATCAGTCCCTCGCGCTGCCGCCGTTCGGTCGCATCGCGCGTCATCAACTGGATCCCGACGATGTCCGCGGGGGTGCGCTCTTCGGTCGGAACGCTTCCGTCGTACACCGGCGTCCCCCGGATATCGGCGTAGACAGTCGTTCCCGCCTTCGTCTCCAGCGGAAAGTCGCGCACCTGGATCGTCTCGCCGTCCAGGATTCGATCGAGTTGCGTTTGGGCCCGCTCGACCGCCTCGCCGTCGGCCACGACGACGGCGATCGGCCGGCCGTCCAGTTCCTCGGCCGTGTATCCCAGAAAGTCCTCGACCGGCGCCGAAACGTGGGTGAATCGCCCGTCGGGATCGAGTCGGGACATAAAGTCGAAACTCGCGTCGATGATAGCGCGGTAGAGTTCGTTCTGTTCGTCGAGTTCCCGTTCCCGTTCGATCAGCGCCCGTCGCTGTCGTTCCGACTCGGTGACGTCAGAGAGCAGTATCACTCTGGCGTTCGAGTCGCCGAACGTGACGCCGCTCATCGAGACGAAGTAGTACTGTTTCCCGTCCGGCGTCTCGTGGGTCAGGATCTGATCGTCGCTCTCGATTGCCGCCGCAAGCGCCGGGAACGCCCCCGAAAGTTCCTCGCCGACGGCATCTTCCAGTTCGGGGAATACAGTCGGGACCGCCCGCGAGTAATCGCGGATCCGTCCCCCGTCGTCGACGTAGATCGACAGATCATCAGCCCGTGTCGTGCTCTGGACGGCAATGAACTCCTGCTGAAAGACGAACAGCACGCCGATACTGAAGATTGCGACCCCGATCGGCGCGTAGATCACGTTGATAATCTGTGGTGTTGTGAGCGCAGCGACGTCGAGTGCGACGGGCAGGCCAAGCAATCCCGTTAGCACCGCCAGCGGTTTGGCGTCGTAGCCGGACTCCAAGTAGAGCTCGAATACCATGAACATCCCGACCGCAGCGAGCACGTATGACAGGCCGGTGACGCTCCAGTGTAAGATTCCGTGTTCGATCACGAGGTAGTTGAACGGGACCGTCGCCTCCCGCGTCGTGAAGTACAGCCCGTGGAGCGGGTTCGTGAGCTTGATCGACACGACCGAGGCGAAGGTGCCGACGCTGATCCATCGGACCAGTCGGTTTCTGTGATAGACCCGGTCCGTGTACGCCGAACAGAAGTAGAGCCACGCCCAGACGGTGGCAAAGCCGAACACGAGCCCAATCGTGTAGGCGGTTTGCCGGAACGGATCCGGGACGGTGAAGAAGGCAACTTTGAAAACCGCCCAGGTGCCGGTCGTCCCGAGCAGCCAGACGAGTCCGCGGTGAATCTCTGGGTCATCGAACTTCTGCGCCCGGGGGATCGCAGCGAAACAGACGAGTCCGCTGACGGCGAACAACCCCACGTAGGCCCAGCCGATCGGGTTCAGCAACCGAAGCACCTCAGAGTCATACGTCTGAACAAGAGTGACTTCGAGCGCAAATACGTTGCTGTACGCTCCCGAAACACCGCAAACAGTCGTCACCCGTGTATCCCGGCGTTCGGATCGTGCGCTCCCCCACAACAGCCTCTCCCGCGAGCGACTCGCAACGCCCATAGGGGTGGCGTGCCAACCGATTCGTATGCCAGACGCCCCACCGACTGACGAGGGCTGGTTCGTGCTGCACGACTTCCGTACCGTCGATTGGGACGCGTGGCGGGACGCCCCCGATCGCGAGCGCGAGCGGGCGATCGCGGAGGGGACAGAGTACCTCCGCCGCCACGAGGACGTCGTCGACGCCGACGAGGGTGCGTCGGCGGTGTTCTCCGTGCTCGGGCACAAGGCCGACCTCCTCGTCGTTCACTTCCGCCCGACGCTCGACGACCTCTCGCGTGCCGAGCGGCGCTTCGAGGCGAGTGCACTCGCCGGCTTCACCGAGCAGCCGACCTCCTACGTTTCCGTCACCGAGATTTCGGGCTACTCCACGCCGGAGTATTTCGAGGACCCCGAATCCGTCGACGAGGGCGTCCGCCGGTATATGGAGGGGAAACTGACGCCTGACATCCCCGACGACGAGTACGTCTCCTTCTATCCGATGTCGAAGCGGCGCGGCGAGGAAGACAACTGGTACGACCTGCCCTTCGACGAGCGGGCTGAGATGATGGCAACCCACGCCGAGACCGGCAAGGAGTACGCCGGCAAGATCAAGCAGGTCATCGCCTCCTCGGTCGGCTTCGACGACTTCGAGTGGGGCGTCACGCTCTTCTCGGACGACCCGACGCACATCAAAGACATCGTCTACGATATGCGCTTCGACGAGGTATCCTCGAAGTACGGGGAGTTCGGCCAGTTCTACGTCGGCCGGCGCTTCCCGCCGGCGGACCTCGGCGCGTACCTGGAAGGCGCGGCCGTCCCGACGAGCGAACACGACGACGCCCCGGCCAGTGAGCCCCAAGCGCACGGGGAAGCTCACGGCCACGCCCACGGCGACGCCGCTCACGGCGGATCGGGCGGCCACGGTGGCGCACACGGCGGCGGGAGCGCCCACGGCGACTCGCCGCACGGCGAAGGCGGAGACGCCACCGCCGCGGACGACCCGGACGACATCCGCGAGGAACTCGCGGACCTGGACATCTACGCCGGCCAGCCGCACGGCGAGGACGTCTACGCGACCGTCCTCTACTCGGAAGCCGACACCGACGAGCTCTTCGATGAGGTCGACGGCCTCCGCGGGAACTTCGATCACTACGACACGCACGTGAAAACCGCGGTCTACGAGGCGCGGGGCCGCGACCGCTCGGCGGTCGTGAGCATCTGGGACACCGCCTCGGCCGCCGAGACGGCCGCTGGCTTCCTCTCGGAACTGCCCGAGGTCGTCTCCCGCGCCGGCGAGGAGTCCGGCTTCGGGACGATGGGGATGTTCTACACCGTCAAATCCGACTACCGCGAGGACTTCCACGACACCTTCGACGACGTCGAGGACGTCCTGGAGGGGATGGACGGCCACCGCGACACCGACCTGCTCGTGAACGTCGAAGACGAGAACGATATGTTCATTTCCAGCCAGTGGGACGCCCGCGAGAACGCGATGGCGTTCTTCCGGTCCGAGGAGTTCAGCGAGACCGTCAAGTGGGGCCGCGACGTCCTGGCCGACCGGCCACGACACGTCTTCCTCGCGTAGCGACCGCGGTTCCCCGTTTTTCGACCACGCTTTCACTCCGGCGACCTGCTTTGTACTGACCCTCACTTCTACTCCGGCGACCTGCTTTGTACTGACCCTCACTTCTACTCCGGCGACCTGCTTTGTATTGATCCCCACTTCCACTCCAGAGACCTGCTTGGTACTGACCCCCACTTCCACTCCAGCGACTGAAGCGTCTGACGCGCTGCAGTCTGTCGGTTTCGAAGCGAAATGAAGGGGTTGCGTGACTGTCGATTTCGAGTCGAAATTGTGCCGTATAGACAGTCTCGACGGTAGAGACCGCCGTCACCGACGCCGCCGGTAGCCCACGACGCCGGCGATCCCCGTCAGCAGCGTCAGGGCGTCCCACGGCGAGGGGTCGATATCGCGCTTTCGAGCGTCGCGTCGGACCCACGCCGTCAACAGGAGATGGGCGACGACCGTCACGGCGAAGAGCGTCTTGCGGTTCACGCTCGAAGGGGGCATAATGATTACTCTCGTCTCTTCCCGCCGAGCGCCGCCAACGGGGATGGCGCTCGGCGGTAAACAGTGAGAGTAATCATTATCAGTCCGACGAGGCCGGGTTCCGCGGCCCGGTCGTCGCCCGTTTGTCGATGCCCGCAGCGCGAATGTCCTCGCCGCCGACCGACGAGCGGAGTTCGTCCATCCCGTCGTCGCGGTCGACGCCGAAGTTCGTCTCGTAGAGCTCGGCGACGCGGGACAGTTCCTCCTCGGAGAGTTTCGGCACGTCCGAGGCTGCGGCCCACTCGGTGATGTCCGCCCTCGTGTGGAACGTCGGCGTCACGGTCGCGACGGGGTCGTGGCTGAGGAGGTACGCGATCGCGGCCTGGCCCATCGTGCGCTCGCCGTCCTGTTCGAGGAAGCGCAGCGCTTCGAGTTTCTCCCAGCCGGTCTCGTACCACGCGTCGGGGCGGAACCCGCGGTGGTCGTCGAGGTCGTGACCCGTCTCGGGCGTGACCTGCTCGTTCAAGAGGCCCGAGGAGTGCGGGACGCGCGGGATCAGGCTCGTCGCGGAGCCCGTCTCCTCGATCGTCTCGAGGAAGTGGTTGCCGACCTCCTGCTCGAAGAGGTTCCAGACCAGCTGGACGGCGTCGAACTCCTCCTCGATCGCCATATCGCCCTCCGCGAGCCAGCCGATCGACGGGCCGAGCGCCCAGCCGACGGCGCGGACGAGGCCCTCCTCGCGGAGTTCGTCGAGGGCTTCGAGGACGTCGGCGTCGACCTCGTCGACGTTGGCGTTGTGGAGTTGGAGGACGTCGATGTAGTCGGTATCGAGCCGTTCGAGGCTCTGTTCGGTCGCCGAGCGGACCCACTCGCCGGTCATCTCTTTCGGGAGTTCGCCGTGGCCGGCCTGCGGGTTGTTGTAGAAGTCGTAGCCGACCTTCGTGGCGAGCGTGACGTCTTCGCGGTCGTCGCCGAGCGCCTCCCCGAGGAGGTCCTCGCTGTCGCCGTGGCCGTAGACGTCGCCGGTGTCGAAGTACGTGATCCCCTCGTCGATCGCGTGTCTGATCAGTTCGATCGAGTCCTCACGTGTTCGGTCGCCCCACCAGTCGGTGCCGACGACCCACGCGCCGAAGCCGACCTCGCTCACTTCGACGTCAGAGTCGCCCAGTGTCCGGTATTGCATATCTTCGGGTTGGGCGTCGCGTTATTTATACTGCCCGCTGCGGGGGCGGTGGCCGTCGAATCGAACGGCCGCGGGGAAGCGTCCCCGCAGACTCCCAACTCCCGCGGTCACGCGCGTTCGTATTCGAAGATCCCGTCGGGATCGTACCGGTCTCTGATCGCCCGGAGTCGCTCGGCGTGCCCTGAGTACACGTCGTCGGCGTCGGGATCGCGCCCGCCGGCGAAGTTCGGGAGCGTCCCGGGTGTCGCCCCCAGGTCACGGAAGCGCCCGCAAGTCTCCCGCACCCACTCGACGTTCGCCGGCGTCGCTGCGGGGTCGTCCCACGCGGCCTCGACATTGACGACCACGGCCGCGTCGCGACCGGCGACCGGGCCCGCGATATCCGGTGGGCGCTCGACTGCGCCGTGCATCGGCCAGACGACGATCGTCGAGCGGGGGGAAGGCGCGCGGTCGGCAGCGACCTGCAACTCCGCGATCGCCTCGTCTGTGAGGTCTGCGACGGGGACCGACTTCCAGTAGTAGAGCCGGCCATCGGGGAAGTCCTCGTCCGACAGCGACTGGAGTTCGGTGTACGACATCGCGTCGGTCGAGCCCGCGAACGCCGCCGGCCGATCCCGGAACGGTTCGAGTTCGCGGCGTCCCATGTCGGGGTCGCCAGCGTAGACGCCAGCCAGAACGAACGCCGCGTCTCCGTGACGGTCGGCGGGGAACTCGTCCGTCACGGGGACCGACGTGAAGTAGGGAAAGACGCAGGATTCGTCAGGGGCGTTCCGCTGGTACCGGCGGTACTCGCGGAGTGCGTCGGGGGCGTCCTCCGTCGGCAGCCACGATTCGAAGTAGCGGACCTCGTGATCGAGCGGATGCAGATCGAACTCGAAGGCGGTGACGACGCCGACGCTCCCGCCGCCGCGGGCCGCCCAGAGGAGATCCTCGTGCTGGGTCGGATCTGCGGTCACGCGATCGCCGCGGCCGGTGACGACGTCGACCGACCGGAGGTTGTCCGAGGTGAATCCGTGTTTCGGCGAGAGGTAGCCCGTCCCGCCGCCGAGGGTGAGTCCGGCGACGCCGGTGTCGGCGTAGACACCGCCGGGGGTCGCCAGCCCGAACGACTGGGTCGCTCGGTCGACGGTTCCCCAGGTCGCTCCCGGACCGACGCGGGCCGTCCGCTCTTCCGGATCCACGCGTACCCACTCCATCCGCGAGCAGTCGATGACGAGGCCGCCGGAGATAACCGACGCGCCCGAGACGCTGTGTCCGCCGCTCCGGACGGTGACGTCGAGGTCGTGGTCTCGCGCGAATTCGACGCAGCCGAGAACGTCCTCGACCGACCGGCAGTAGGCGATCGCCGCCGGGTACTCGTTTATCATCCCGTTCCAGACGCGGCGGGCCTCGTCGTAGCCGTCGTCGGTGGGGCGGACGAGGGAACCGCCGAGCCGCGCGGCGAGCCGTCCGAGCGGGAGGCGCTCTGCGAGCGCCCGCGCTTCCCGGTTCGGGTCCATACCGTTACCCAACTGACGAAATCGCTTACCGGTTGGGGTTCGCCGGCGAGCGTTTATATACGATTACGGGACCACCGTCGCCGTGATCTGACGTCAGCCCCACGCCGGGAAGCGGGTGCTCGGCACGTCGGCGTGGGGAGCGGTTGTGCCGGCTGTTCGCCCCCGATTTCCGGATCGGCGGCCGTCTCTCACCGCCTCGACCGATACCGACGCTACTGCGCCGCGAGCAACGCCGCCATCCGGTCGAGATACTCGTCGTAGACCGACAGCGCCGACTCGATCGGCTCCGGCGACGCCATATCGACGCCGGCGGTTCCCAGCACCTCGATGGGATACGCCGACCCGCCCAGCGACAGCGCCTCCCGATAGGCTGCCGCGGCGTCTTCACCCTCCTCGAGGATCCGCTCGACGATGGCGACGGCCGCGGAGATTCCCGTCGCGTACTGGTAGACGTAGTAGTTGTAGTAGAAGTGGGGGATCCGCATCCACTCCCGGGCGATCTGATCGTCGAGTTCGGCCGGTTCGTAGAACTCCGCTTTCAGGTCGCGGTACGCCTCGTCGAAGCGGTCTGGCGTGAGCGCGCCGTCGGCCTCGGCGATCTCGTGGATCCGTAGCTCGAAGTCCGCGAACATCGTCTGGCGGTAGAGCGTCGACCGGAACCGTTCGAGGTACTCGTCGAGGACGTGCATCCGGAGTTCGTCGTCCTCGACGGTGTCGAGGAGGTGGTGGGTCAGGAGCGTCTCGTTGACCGTCGAGGCGACCTCCGCGACGAAGATGGTGTAATCGGCGTAGTGCCAGGGCTGGGCCTCCTTCGCGAGTTCGGAGTGCAGCGAGTGGCCGAGTTCGTGCGCCAGCGTGAACATCGAGGCGATGTCGTCCTGGTAGTTCAGCAGGATGAACGGCTGGGTGTCGTAGGTGCCCGCCGAGAAGGCGCCCGAGCGCTTCCCGCGGTTCTCGTAGACGTCGACCCACCGGGAGTCCAGACCGGCTTCGACCCGGTTCTGGTAGTCCTCACCGAGCGGTTCGAGTGCGTCGACGATGAACTCCGTCGCCTGCTCGTAGGGGATGTCCGGTCCCTCGTCGCCCGTCAGCGACATATACAGGTCCCACATCCGGAGGTCGTCGACGTCGAGCGCCTCCCGCTTCAGTTCGGCGTGCCGGTGGAGGCTCCCGAGGTTGTCGCGGACGGCGTCGACGAGCGTGTCGTACACCTCGACCGGCACGTTCGGCCCGTCGAGTGCGGCCGCCCGCGCGGTCTCGTAGTTCCGCGCACGGGCGTACTTCACGTCCTTCTTGACGCTGGTCTTCAACGACGTCCCGACGGCGTTGCGGACGTCCGCCCACTCGTCGTAGAACTCCTCGTAGACCTCCCGCCGGAACGCCCGGTCGGGGTGTTTCTGGAGTTTCGTGAAGTTCCCCTGCGTGATCTCGACGTCCTCGCCGTCGGGCCGTTCGACGGTCGGAAACGTCATATCGGCGTTCGAGAGCATCCCGTAGATGTCCGAGGCACCCCCGGCGACCTCGCCCAGATCGGCGAGCACCTCTTCGACCTCCGCCGAGCGAGTGTGGGGCTTCATCCGCAGGACGTCGTCGAAGTAGTGGCCGTACTCGGCCAGAGCGGGTTCCGCGTCGATGAACACTTCGACGTCCGTCTTCTCGAGTTCCTGCAGTTCCGGTTCCAGAAAGCTTGTCGCCGACTGCGCCGCCGACGAGAGCGACTCGGCTTTCGCCTTCAACGCCTGGTACTCCTGATTTCGGGTATCTTCGGCGCTCCGAAGGTTCGCGTAGCTGGCAACCTTCGACACCTCGCGGAGGATGTCCTCGCGGAGTTCCAGCAGTTCCAGCAGCGTCTCGGCGCTTTCGGTCACGCGGCCCTCGTATTCGCGGAGGTCGTCGATGCGCTCGTCGACGGCCTCGTAGGCGGCCTGCCAGGCGTCGTCGTCCTCGTAGATACTCGTGAGATCCCACCGGTCGTCGGCGTCTATCTCCTCCCGTTCGGGAACCGAACTCATACCCGAAACAGCGGCCGAGCCGTCCTAAGACTTACTCACTCGCGATCGGCTATCTCACAGTTGGCCACCGCGGTCCCCCCGGAGAGTGCGACCGTCACTCCGCTCCGTCACGGAGCGACGAGGCGATGTCGCGCAGCGACTGATCCGGGCGGGCGGGGACATCGTAGACGAGCCGGGCGCCAGGGCTGCGCAGGCCGTAACAGAATCCAGGATCGAGTGCGTCGAGTTCGACGGCATCGTCCGGACCGAGGTCGTGGTCGTCACACCACTCGACGAGTCGGTTCTCCCCATCGCGAGGCGTTCTGGCCAGCCGCTCGTTGTCGTAGGCGCCCCGGAGAAGCAGTCCGCTGGCGTCGGTAGCGACACGGGCGTGGGTGGTAGTCGTCCCGTCGAGCAACAGGCGGATGACGTCGTCTTCCGCGAGGTCGACGTCCTCAGGAAGGCGAAGACAGGGGCGTCTCGTGCCGCCGCTCCGGGCGAGTTTCGCCCGGTAGTTCGTCACCGAGTCGTGGTCGCTCGGGACGCGTTCGGCCACGGCTTACTCTTCGTCGTCGGCCTCGTCTTCGTCGGCCTCCACTTCGTCGTCGTCCGCGTCGGCTTCCTCGTCGTCGCCGAGCGTCCCCCCGTCGACGATTGCGGCGTTGACCTGTGCTGTCTCCTCGGTGATCGTTCGCCCGCGGACAGTGACGCGCTTGCGCTCGCCATCGCGGGACGGCTCGTAGCCGACGCCGCCCTCTAGGAGTAGTTCCTTCAGATCTCCGCCTGAGACGTCGGCGCGCATCGGCCGGCCGGCGTTGTCGGAGCCGCCCGTGAGTTCGAGCGTCTCCCCGTCGAGACCGACGGCGCCGCCGTCGACCTCGTCGCCGAGATCGCGGCCGAGGAATCGATTCGCGTCCTGTCCGTCGACCTCGAACTGTTCCGTGCGTCCGGTCTCGTCGGAGACGACGACCTTGAATTCAGCCATAGAGGGGAGGAGACGGCCGCCGATAAAAAGCACGTCGAAAGCGACTCCCGCCGAACCCGGGTATTTCAGTGGACGAACGGCATCAGCGACTCCCGTCTCGGCTCAAGATTCGAATCCCGTCTCCCACCGGAACCGTCCGTTCCGCTGGATCACCTCGCTGTCGACTTCGAGCCGCGACCGCTCGCTCACGTCCGTAATCAGGTCGACGTGGACCGCGGAGTCGTTGCCCGACTCGCCCTCGGGGAGACAGGCGTCGTATGCGCGCCCGAGCGCCAGGTGGACGGTATCGCCCATCTTCTCGTCGAAGAGGATGTTGTCGGTAATCCGATCGATGCCGCGGTTCATCCCGATCCCGAGTTCGCCCAGCCGTCGGGAGCCCTCGTCGGTGTCGAGGATGTCTCCGAGGGTCTCCTCGCCTGCAGCGGCGCTGTAGTCGACGACGCGGCCGTCCTCGAACTCGAGGTGGACGTCGCGGACGCGCGCTCCGGAGATGGTCATCGGCACGTCGAAAGAGACCTCTCCCTCCGTATCGAACGGCGCAGTGAACACCTCGCCGGAGGGGAGGTTATGCGAGTCGTATGCCACCGACGCCGCGGAGTTGACCGCGATCCGCCCCTCGATCGACAGCCGCAGGTCGGTGTCTTCGCTAACCAGCCGGACCTCGCTGCCGGCGTCGAGGATCTCCTTCAACTGCCCCATCTCCTCGGCCAGCGACTCCCAGTCGCGGAGGACGGCGTCGTAGACGAAATCCCGGTATGCCTCGACGGACATCCCAGCCTGCTGGGCGAGCGATCTGGTCGGATGGACCGTCGATACCCAGTCTGTCGCGAGGCGCGCCTCCCGAACTGGCTGATTTGCCCGCGCGGCGGCCTGGCGTGTCTCGCCCGGGACGTCGGCCGTCGCGAAGGTGTTGCGGCCGCCCCCGAGCGAGAGGACCACGTCGGCACGCTCGTAGAGCGCGAGTTCGTGTGCCGGCGTCTGGATATCGTCGCCGTCGCCGCCCTCACCGCCGTCGCCGCCTTCGCTATCGTCGCTGTCGTCGCCGTCGCTGTCGTCGCTATCGACGCCCCCATTGCCGTAGGCTCGGAGATACGCCCGCGAGACCTCCGCGGAGTCGTAGGTGGTAACGACGGTGGCGCCGCGCTCACCGAGGACCTCTGCGACGGCGACCGCGAGGTCGTGTGCGCCCTCCGCGACGCGGACGACCACGTCGTCGCCGGCCTCGACTCGCGCGCTCCAGTCGACAAGCGTCTCGGCGTGCTCCCGGATGCGTTCGTCCATAGCCTGTTCTCGCGGCCCGCGGCGAAAGTAGCTTACGCGCGCTGCCCGGTGCGCCGCCGAACCACAATCACTACTTCCTCCGGTCACCGATGCGGTGGTATGCAACTGGGTGTCGTCGGACTCGGCCGGATGGGACAGATCGTCGTCGACCGCGTGACGGCCGCGGGACACGACGTGGTGGCGTTCGACCTGGACGCGGAGGCGGTCGCGACCGCCGCCGACACGGGTGCGACGCCCGCCGAGGACCTCGCCGATCTCGCGGATCGGCTCGGCGACGAGAAGCGGATCTGGCTGATGGTGCCCGCGGGCGACGCCGTCGACGCGACGCTCGACGAGCTAGAACCACATCTCGATGGCGACGACATCGTCGTCGACGGCGGCAACTCCCACTTCGAGGCGTCCGTCCGCCGGGCGGAGTCGACCCCGGCGGCGTACCTCGACTGTGGTACCTCCGGCGGCCCTGCGGGCGCGGAACTCGGATTCTCCTTGATGATCGGCGGCCCCGAGTGGGCCTACGAGGAACTGTCGCCCGTCTTCGATGCCGTCGCCACGGGCCCGGAAGGCCACGATCGGATGGGCCCGAGGGGCGCGGGCCACTACGTGAAGATGGTCCACAACGGCGTCGAGTACGCGCTGATGCAGGCCTACGGCGAGGGGTTCGAACTGCTCGCGAACGGCCGCTACGATCTCGATCTAGAGTCGGTGGCGCGGACGTGGAACAACGGCGCTGTCATCCGATCGTGGCTGCTTGAACTCTGCGAGGAGGCGTTCCGCGAGGAAGGCAACGATCTCGGCGACGTTGCCGACTATGTCGCGGGCGGATCGACCGGCACCTGGACGGTCCAGGAGGCGCTCGAACAGGAGGTCCCGGTTCCGCTCATCTATCAGGCCCTCGCCGAACGGTTCGGCAGTCGGGCCGAGGACGGCCGCTTCGCCCGCCGACTGGCGAACCGGCTTCGCTACGGGTTCGGCCGGCACGAGGTACAGCGCCAGTAGCCCGCGGTCGCTGCGGAACTGGTCGAATACGGCGGGGCAACCACAGCGCTCGTCGCCCGGCCCGCCAATCACAATTTCCTTAACCCCCGACTCCATAGCGCCGATATGGTCGAAATCAACTTCGCGGGGCTGGGTCTCGGGGTGATCCTGACGCTCCTCGCGGTGTCGCTTCACTACGCCCGTGGCACCGGGTGGAACCCCACCGGAGATATCTCACAGGAGGTGCTCGAAAAGCGGGCCAGCGCCGTCCCGGAGACGGACTTCCCGGAACCGATGAACCGATCCATCGGCGGCGGCGGCGCCGTCCCCGCGGGCGCCGTCGGCGGCGGTGAAGAGGGCGCAGAACTCGAAGAAGGCGAGGACAGCGACGAGGGGAGTCCCGCCGACATCCCCGAAGACGAGATCGAGTACTTCGAGGTCGAGTTCGCAAAGCAGGGCGAGACGATCGAACTCGCGAACAACGAGACTATCCTCGAACAGGGCGAAGAGGAGGGCTGGGACCTCCCCTATGCCTGCCGACAGGGCCAGTGTGTCTCCTGTGCCGGACAGATCACCTCCGGCGGCAACTCCGAGGACTACGTCGTCCACGACAATCAGCAGATGCTCGACGACGGCGAACTCGACGAGGGCTACACGCTCACCTGCGTCGCCTACCCCCGCTCGGACTTCACCATCGAGACGGGCGAGGCGCCCTGAGACGGCCGATTGTCGTTCAGGGCTCGATTTTCTCTCGCTCCCGCGTTCACAACCGTTTTATCGTCGGCCAGTCTACCCGTTTTCGAGGGCCCGTAGCTCAGTGGACAGAGTCCCTGGTTCCGGACCAGGATGTCGCGGGTTCAAATCCCGTCGGGTCCGCTGATTCTGTTCGGAACGAAGTGGAGAACGAATCAGCGACAGCCGCGGGATTTGAATCAGGGAGCGAACAGAGTGAGCGACCGTGGTTCCAAATCCCGTCGGGTCCGTTCGGTTTCTGAACGGAGCAAAGTCAACAGACGGCGTTGACCCATTTATAAGCGACGCGCTCGTCGCGGATGTGAGTCCGTTCGACGAACGAACGCGGGTCGACGCTATCGTGCGATTCACCAGGATATAAATTACGGTGAGACTACATAATCTTTCGGTTTAAGGATTTATATTGAAATATGAACGTGTGTGATGATTCTATCCATACTGGAGTCGTGGTGACGGTGTAAAATTAAGTCACAACGATTCGGTTGACCCTGAGGAACTCCCTCACGCAGAGAGTAGTACTTTACAGAAGGGTGTTGCGAATTCACTATCTGGGAACTCTGAGAACGACTCCTCAGAGAACCAAGGGTAACGTTTCGTAATGATGTATCTGGCTTTTTAGGTGATCTCGGTATATCCCTGAGGATCAAACTGCTTGGCATCTGAGGCTGAAGCCATCGATGGGAATTCATCTTGAAGGACAGAGTACATATAGTGATTCATTCTCATCTGTTTCACGAACCCTGCATAGAGATCTGTCCGATCTGGATCTGCTCTAACTCGTTGATATTCTTCATATAACGACTTACAGAATGGACAGTGGTTTGCATTCAGCTCGTTGTTTTTGACCATTGTCTCCAGAGCTGAAACATAGTGATCGGGATCTTCCCAAGTATTGACTGTGTGTTGGCTATCTTGGTATTGCTGGATTCGTCGTGGAATATTCTGGAACGCTGCACCAGGGATATCCTGGGCGAAACGCCGCTCGATGATGAAATCACCGACACCATCAACGTCGGTGTGCTTTGCCATCACTAACCCGTAGTTGTAATTTACTTCTCCACTCCATGCAAATTGTCGGGGGTTCTCGAGTTCTCACCGAGAACAACTTCAGCAAAGGGCTCTTGCCCGGGGTACGAGCGAGCGAACTCGCTTTTGCGTACTTCAACGGGTATCCCGCCCGTCTTTGTGAACGTAAACTCTGATTCCGCCGTTGTTCCTCCTATCGAAGCAGAGCCAACAAGAGGGACGGTTAGTGCCAGACCGCTAAAACCGAGTAACGGGCGCCGTTTCATATGTCACGCTTTGTGGCAGGTGGCAAAAAACGCTGGAAATCTCAAGGCCCTGTTTTAGAGACATCTCCGTTCGACGGACGGCTTGTCTATATATAGCACTCTTAGTGAGGTTTAACAAACGACGGATTGTATCTGCTTCGTTGAATGCCCTCCCTGAATCGGCGTGGATTTCTTGCGGGTTTGAGCGCTGCCCTGCTCGCCGCCAGCGGCTGTACTACACTGAATTCGAGTGGGAGAGAGTCCGACCCCCATTGGGTGAAAGTGTATCTCGGCGACCGCGACGAGACGCACAACGTTACTATCACGATTACAGACCAGAATGGAACGACGGTCTTCGAGAACGAATATGCGCTCTCGGAGAGCAACGAAGCGAACGAGAACGCAACGTTTCCAGCATCGACCGATCCCGAAACCATTGTCATAACTGTTGATGGAACTCGATTTGAGCGTGACTGGCCGGGCTTCGAGCAGTCAGAACTCCCGTGTGATGACGCGAATGAGGCAGGTATCGAGGTGTATATTGAGAACGCTCAAGACGGGACACCAGAGATTCGACTCGAAGCAGACTGTCAGTCTATCACAGCAGAGTAACACCACTTCCAGCCGCTACGTTTGACCCCTGTACTGAGCGATCAGTGAGTTTCCTGTATGGACCGGGGCCGCGTCTGACGGTATCACCTGCTGAGAATCTCAACAGATCCTTGAATTTCGTAGTGGACTGACCAGCGTGCCCCTCAGGATACTTGGCGAATCCTCGTGGACAACTGCTACTCGCCGACGCTGTTGAGCGCGCTGTTTAGCTCAAAGAGCTCTCGGACGACGTTACTGTCCGCGACCCGGTACCGACGCGGTGACGTGTTCGGAACTTCCTCGATGAGTTCGACCTGAATCAAGAGGTCGGTGTAGTTGCCAACGGTCTGGCGCGTGACGCCAGCGTGTTCTGCGAGTTCGGTCTTGTTGAACTCGCGGTTCGGCGGGAGATCGAGCAGCGCGTCTACGAGAATCGGGATCGCATCGTGCTGCGTGAGGTACAGCCACCCGCTCGGGTGCTCCTTCCGGAGCTCCTTCTTTGCTCCGCGGTCGTCCGCCTGTTCCATACTACTCATACACAGAGATACCATCTGTGTGTGTATAAGTGTTTCCACTACCGTTAACCGTCATTAACAGACTTTATGTAAGAGTAGATTCATCCCTCCGCTATGGAGAAGCCGTCGGTGAAATGTGCCCTCTTGGCGACGATGATAGCGAAACACAAGTGGGGCACACCGATCACGGAGGAGGCACTCCTCAATCTCTCAGCGATCGACGGCGACTATCCTACTGCGCGAGATGTCTACGCCGACCTTCGCCGCGAACCCTACATCACCTACCGCGGAAACCGCGGTATCGAACTCAACAAGAGCCGCTTCGACAAACTCGCCGATGTCCTCTACCACGAGTGTGGCTGGGAAGCGTGGGAGATCGATAGTCGCCTGAAACACTACGAGGGTATCGAGGAGCACGATTGGAAGTGAGTTCTCCATACAGAACGAGCCAACTCCCGCTGAGCCGGGGAGGCCAGACGCGAGATGTCCGCCCTGTATCTCGCACGGATGGTACAGACTACTAAGTAACTTGTTAGAAATGCCGGTTTTGAAGCGGCCGAATTCGACCGCCTCACGCCTGAAAGGTCGATTCGTTCGACAGTCGAATCAGCGCCCGTCGGGTCCGTCAGATTTTCTGGCAGGGCGAATTCAACGGACTGCGGACGGGTATATATATAAATCAACCCCTATATTATGGGTCGTGTTTAGTTAATACCGTGAGTAATTATTTTGGGTAGGGCCTGATTCGTGAGGTTTCGAATAGTCTCACACGTCTGCGTTCCGTTCGGAGTTTGACGTTGGTAAGTTACTAACCGTAACCAGAAACCCAGTTTTCCTGGTAATTATCGACGTTGCAGCTCTTCTACGTTGAATATTACTCTAGTGCTTAACTAAACACGACCCTCGTTCGAAGCTTGAGCCGTTATAGTCGAGTTGACGCTAATTATTTATCCGTCTTACTACTCTGTTCTCGGAGGACTGTTGCCACATCTCCAAGACGCTCGGATTCCTTTGGGAGATTTTCGAGTACTGTATCAAGATCGACTGCGAGCGAGTACTGGTTCTCGTCGCCTCGGCCTCTACCCTGCCGCTTGTTGAGCACGTTCGTATCAGCGAGGTCGTTGAGACGGTCACGGAACCGACGATTCGAGAGGACGTTCACATCCACATACTCGCAGAAATTTTTGTATTGGGTATAGATGGGTGTCGTTGTCGCCGGAATGTCGTCGTGTATCTGATGATACGTGACTGCCATCAGCGCGAGCATCCGCTGGTTCGGGAGCGTCTGGATTCCCGATTCGATGGCCTTCGTTTCAAGGAAGTCCCGCGCTTCGCGTACGTGCTCTTCAGTGACCGTTGTTTCTCCCCTATCGTCGGCGAATCGAGTCGCACGGAACAGTAGCCGGATGGCTTCGCGGGCATCGCCTGTGTCCTGTGCGCCCAACGCAGCGGCGAGCGGGATCGTGTCGTCACTCAGGATCTCGCTTCGGAGATGCTGGTAGTCTTCGACATCGTCCGCAAAGTAGGTGTCACGGAGAGCACCGACAGCGCGTCGTGCGAGTATATCGCGGAGTTGATTGGCGTCGTACGGCTCAAATCGGACTTCATCCTCGCCGAGACTCGACCGGACATCGACATCAAGATTCTCCCGGAATTGGAGGTCGTTCGTAATTCCGATCAACGAGAGACGGACGCCGTCCGGATTCGATCGCGGAAGTTCATAGAGGATGTAGTCGTCGTTGCCGATGGCGTCGATCTCGTCAAGGACGACAATAACCGTCCCATCGACCTTCTCCAGGTTTTCGATCACCATATTGAGAAGGGTCTTCCGCTGGTGACCGCTCGGGAGCTCCTCACCGGGGCCAAGCCGCGTCTCACGGAGTCGCTTGACGAGGTGTGTCAGACGTGATATGAGCCGTCCATACCCTTACAGCGGATGTGAACGACGGTGAGGTCCATATCCGAGTCGTTGGCGTACTCCTGCAGTTGGTTTGTCTTGAGACGAATCCCGACTGTCTTCCCCTGACCGGATTGACCATACACGATCAGATTGAGAGGTGTCGACCCCATCGTCGCCGGGCGGAGAGCGGAGTGGATCTGGTCAAGTTCGACCTCGCGTTCCGGCAGCGACTCGGGCTGGTACGTTTGCTCGTTCGGATTGAGGATGTCCATATCCTCAAAGATCGTGTCTTCGTCGCCGAACGCCTTCATACCCTCTCGATTTTACGTGTTTATATATAAAGCCCCTGCGTCCTACATATCTTCTTGTCTAATAGACGGGGTAGCGTCCAGAAATTCGTCGTTGGCTTCTTTGAGGCAATATCATACGTTGGCTGGAGGATGGGGACGGAGGGGGGTGCGTCCAGCATCCTATGGAGGTAGCGGATGTGAATTGAAGTCCGTAACAACGAGGGACAGAGAGCTCAGAATCGTCGCGACGGATGGAACGGTGATCGTATTCGTTGTCTGTAGGTCAATCGCCCCGGGGAGGGGGGTGCGTCCGGCAACGATCCTCAACGACTACGCTCAGGGAACCAACAGTCCACGACGTTTTATCTAAACTCCCCGGAAAGCGTGTCTATGGACTGGAACGTTTCGCGAATCCGAGAGCATAACCTCCGTTCGGTGTGGGAAAACGAGGAGCGGGACTTCACGAGGTGGTTGACGGAGAACATCGACCTGTTAGCGTCGGAGTTGGGGATAGAGATCGAGGATGCACGGGCAGAGGAAGCCGTTGGCGACTTCTCAGCTGATATCGTTGCACGGGAGATGAACACGGGTGAGACCGTCGTTATCGAGAATCAATACGATAAGACGGACCACGATCACCTGGGTAAACTCCTGACGTACTCGTCCGGGAAGAATGCCGGATTCACGATGTGGCTTGCTGAGGAGTTCCGACCGGAGCACCGGAGCGTGCTCGAATGGTTGAACGAAACCGGACCGAAAGGTGCGAAGTTCTTCGCGATTAAACCCCGCGTCGTGAGTATCGAGGGATCCGAGGAGCGTGGTTTCGAGTTCGAAGTCGTCGTTGAGCCCAACGAATGGGAACGAGAGGTTAGTGACGAATCTCTTACCGACTCCGAACAAAGCTACCGACAGTTCTTCGCCGAGATGGTCGACGCATACTCCCGGAGGCGTCCAAACTGGTACAAACTCAAGCCCGGGCCTCGAAACTATCTGACGTTCAGTGCTGGAATTTCAGGGGTTAGATTCGGGTGAGTATTCCATCAGGGGCCGGAGTTTTCCGTCGAACTCTATATTTCAACGTCGAATAAGGAACGCAACGAGGAGATATTTGAGGCATTGAAACGAGAACAGACGCAGATTGAGGAGAATTTGGGCGTTGAGTTGGAGTGGGAGCGTTTGCCTCAGAAGCAGGCCTGCCGAATCAAGCGGCCGGAAGATATCGACGGGACGATCACCGAACTAACAGCCGACCAGCGAGAGTACCTGGTCGAATGGGGAGTGGATGCTATGGACGAGTTTCAAGAAGAGTTCGAACCGCGTCTTTCTGCGCTTGGATCCAACTGACTGCTGAACGGTTTCATCGGTGCAGTAGGCTCACTACGTGGATGCCCCATATCCCAGCCGTCTTGCCGGACGCACCCCCCTCCCCCAGTTCTATTTTGGATTACGCCAGACCCTGCCGCTCGATTTGAACCTCTCCGTTCACAATCGTCACCAACCACGTCGAGGGATCGTTCTCCTGCGTCGACTTGCTGATTTCCGCGGTTGGGCCTGTAACGAGTAGGGGGGTCTCGTAGCCCACTATCGATCCACGACTCCCCACGTGCAGATGCCCCGAGACGATCAAGTCTAACCATTCATCAGCGGAGTCGAGGAACTTCCGGAGGTCCAAGTGATTTGGATCGTTTCGATGGATCGGGGATCCGTTCTCGTTGACCGCCGGGTACGGCGTATCGTGTAGAACGAGGACCGATCCGGACACCTCCTCGTCGGCGACATTCTCCGGCGGCGGGCTTGAGAACTCTCCAGCCCCGTAATCGAGTCCCGAAATCCGTACGTCGCCATCCCCGAGTACTACAGTCTCACCACCAAGATGGACTCCAGGACCTCGGC
This sequence comes from Halobellus ordinarius, assembly GCF_031823395.1. Classification (NCBI taxonomy): domain Archaea; kingdom Methanobacteriati; phylum Methanobacteriota; class Halobacteria; order Halobacteriales; family Haloferacaceae; genus Halobellus; species Halobellus ordinarius. Next base: position 31,071 of record NZ_JAVQKJ010000015.1, on the reverse strand, counting down.
GTAACGTCCTGTTACCTGCCTCATTGTCGTGGTTCCCGTGGATGAAATATACCGGGATCCCCGCGTCGTGGGTTCGTCGGATCTCTTTGCGAACGTGATCTCTATCTTCAGGGGTTATCCCGTGGTCAAACACGTCGCCAGCGTGGACGACAGCGGCGACATCAACATCTCGGGCACGGGTAAGGCACTGGCTCAACGTCTGTCTGTTGTCGATCTCCCCGGCCCACGGCGGTTTCGTGCCTGAAGGCCGATGTCGGTACCCGACGTGCGTATCGCCGATGATGAGGAGTCGTAACGGGTCTGAAGGGCCTGTAACCCGCTCAATAGCAAAATCCGCGTTGCTGTGGATGCGTAATTCGGGACCCGAGGCGTCGATATATCTCTTGGCTCGCCCGCCCGTGATCGCATACGTGGTACCAACATCCCAATCAGCCGTAACACCGTGCTTCGTCCAGATTACGAGCTGTAACTCCACTCCCTCGGCGTCTGTTGCAATGAGTTCAACATCCCGGGGAGATACCGGATCAGTATCGATGTAACGGATCGTTACCTCCAACGGCCCCGCCACGGACTGGTTATGTCGAAGGCCCTCACTGGTTTCCACAGGGTATGCCACTCCGAATGTCGTGTTAGTTCTGCTGATCGTATCGATCTGTCGAAACCCGAAGGAAGATCCGAGTAGATCAGCAGTCGTATTGAATATCGAGATCCAACAGATACGCTAGTAACAGCTTGTTACGTCGCATCCTCACTATCCATCTGGGTTCACTATCATTCTGATACCGGTGCAGAATCCGGCTGTTACGCTATTTGACTGGATAACTGAGCAACTTCACGCGGAGATGTCGCGCAAGGACAGATCACACACAGAACCTCCGCGGATTGGGGGAACTATCGCGATAGGTCGAAGTCCCTGTATCGATTTTGGGCCCAATATCACTGTGCTGTGTAGCGATTCGATATAATAGGCCACTCCTGAACGTGAATTGGAGAATCACTTGACACGCATTCACTAGAGTTGGTAACTGAATCCAAATCTATCACCAGAGCTGGTCGATTGATTTCTATATCGATCAGATCGAGTCCGGTTAGTATCCTCAGTTCCAGAAAGTTGGTGGATATCAAGCCACCAACCCCAATTTTCGCCCAGCCTATATGTGTGACTCCAGCCAGAACTCGTGACGTGAGAACTCCCACAGAATCGGTCGCAGCTCGTATCGATACGACCTCGAAGGACAGGCTCACGCTTGCCGCCGAGGAGTGTAATGTCACGGTATCAGCGTACCTTGAGACGGTCATCGAAGAGCACATTGACCGGAATCCCCGCGACCTTCGAGCACTCGAATCGTCCGCTCTCCAGGGCCCGAATAAGTCGGACCACGGTACAACCGAAGACCCACCGGATGAGTTCATCGATGAAATGCTCAACGGGTTGGAATAATCGTGTCTAACGACGTTCCAACCGTAGCGGATCCCGACAGTCTGGAGGCGCGCTTAGAGGCGGTGCTTGCCCAGAGGACCGAATCTCTCGAACCGGCTTCTCCGGACCGGGCGTTGGAACTCTACCTCGATGACAAGGCCCGCGACTGCCAACAGGCGACCGTCGACGCCCACCGCTCTCGGATCGGCTTCTTCGTGGACTGGTGTGTGGACCAAGACATCGATAGCCTCGATCAACTCTCTGCGCGCGACCTACACGAGTTCCGTGTATGGCGACGGGAAGACCTGAACGCCGTCAGTGAGAAGACGCAGATGGACTCGCTTCGGGTTTTCATCGGGTGGTGTGAGACGATCGACGCCGTCCAGTCGGATCTGTATCGCAAGGTGGAATCGCCAAACTTGGACGACGGTGAGAACGCGCGGGATACGGTCCTCAGCGCGGATCGGGCGCAGGAAGTGCTTGCATACCTCGAACGCTACGAGTACGCCACGACGGAGCACGTCTGTTGGGTGGTCCTGACGGAGACGGGTGTACGCCTCGGCGGAGCGCGTGCACTCGACGTCAAGGACTATCAGGCAGATGCGGAGACGCCCCACCTCGAAATTCATCACCGACCGGAGTCGGAGACACCGATCAAGAACAAGGAGCCGGGAGAGCGTCGGGTCGCGATCAGCAAAGCAGCGTGTGATGTGATCGACGACTATCTCGATCAACGGCGGCCGGATGTCGTCGATGACTACGGTCGAAAGCCACTCTTGGCGACGCAGCGGGGCCGCGTCGGGACCTCAACCATCCGTGCCTACGTCTACCGGTGGTCGCGGCCGTGTATGATCGGACGGGAGTGTCCACACGACCGTGACCCGAACGACTGCGAGGCAGCAAACGATGAAGCTCGGGCTGCCCGATGCCCGTCGAGCGTGACGCCCCATCCGATCCGCCGGGGATACATCACGCAGTTGCTCCGGGCCGGTGTTCCGGTCGAGATTGTTAGTGATCGGTGTAACGTCTCGCCGGCCATCATCGACCAGCACTACGACGTTCGATCGAAGGAGGACAAGATGCAGCAGCGTCAAGAGGTGCTTTGCGACATCGAGGGCGGTGGTTCGTCGTACACCTGAGTATCGAGCGTCTGTTATCGGAATGGGTACATCTATTAGAACAGTATAGAACCACTCACACACTCATACCAGTGAGTAGTATCGCTTAGTACAGACTAGACACTGCCGGAACTTTTCGCTCAAATGCCGAGGCTATCTTTGATTGCCGAGTCGATTTTTACCATGTCTGATGACGGGACAGATCCAATGTTCTTTGTTACACGTTCGTCGATGTCGACAACCCGGATTTGACTTAGATCTGCCACTGAATCGTGATCGAGGGCAGTATCCGAAGCCAGTACTTCTACCTCGAACGGGTACGTGTCTCCAGACGTGTATTGCTTTGTGAATGGAGCGATGATGGTTGTCGGTGAGTACTGATTCCCAACATCGTTCTGGATGACAACACAGGGCCGGCTCTTTCCTTGCTGCTCACTGCCTTTCGTAGGATTCAGTTCAACGATGACAATGTCGCCGCGGCGTACCTGCACAATTGACTCCAGAAATCACTCGCTCCAACCGGGCGCGTCACCGAGATGCCCGGTTGCTTCTGAGGATGCTTCTTCCATTTCTTCAGCCAACTCACGAGACCGCTCGGCTCTCTTTCGATATCCTTCAGCAAGCCGTTCCTCATCTGTCGGCGGTTTGAGTATGATCTCGTCATTCACTTCGACGAATTCAACTTCGTCACCGCCTTCGATGCCACGACGGTCCCGCAGTTCCTTCGGAATCGTCACCTGCCCCCGATCTCCGACTTTCCGTTTGTATTCAGGCATATCTATTCATACTTTTTTCATACTGGTATAGGTGTCGGTGGCATAGTCATTCAATTCGCAGGTGCTGTCTAGTGGATGATTCGCTCGTGAATCTGGGAAAATAACATCTTGCGAAGTGTTCTACGACACCTACGGACCTATATTATAACTCGTACCCTGGGAAAAGAAGTTAGCAAGCCGACTCTACAAGCAAGTAGTTGCTAAACTTTGTCCAGATGTCCCCTCCGTTGTTCCATCTTCTCCTTGTCCGATCGCTGGTCGTAGTGCTGATCGATGACATCCTTCGTTACGTTTGCCCGATCGCTGACCGCCGTCTCGGGCACGTCACTCTGTAGGAAGTGTGTGATCGCCCCACGACGGAACGGATGGGGGCTGACGCTTGATGGGCACTCCGAGGGAGAATCCAATCCTGCGGCCTCGCAGTCGCTTTCATTACGGTCGTGTGGGCATTCCTGTCCGTACTTACACGGTCGAGTTATCTGATAGCAGTAGTTCCGTATCGTAGTCCTGCCAACCCGCCCGTGAGTCGTCGAGAGAAGTGGCTGCCGGCCGTAGTCGTCGGTCACCTCGGGGCGCTTCTCACGGACCCAGTCGTCAAGCACGAGGCAGACATCGTTTGAGACGGCGATGATGCGCTCTCCCTGGCGCTTGTTTTTGAGCGGCGTGTCGGTGTCGGGCTGGTGCCGAAGCGTCAGCGATTGCTCCTCCGGGTCGTAGTCTTCGAGATCAAGCGCCCGGATGGATCCCATCCGCAGCATCGTATGCCAGAGGAGCGTCGCGGTCACGTGCCGGAGCGAGGCGTACTCGTACCGCCTGAGGTACGTCAGCATCGCTTCGGCCTCGTCGGCGTCAAGCATCACGTCGCGGCTGTTCTCTTCGGGTGTGACATCCGGAGAGCGGACCTTCTTGTGGAGGTCCTGCTCCACGGCGTCGATGGACTCCAGCGACTTGACGAAGACGCGGAGCGTATCCATCTGCGTCTTCTCGCTCACCTTCGTGAGGTCGCCGGCGTTCCGTCGCCAGAGTCTGAACTCCTGGAGCCTCCGGCCGGTCAGATTGTTCAGGTTCTCTATGTCGCGTTCCTCACACCACTCAAGCAGGAACCCTAACCGCGATCTGTGAGCGGCCAGCGTCGCGTCCGCGACCGATGTTTCTTTCTCTGCGATGTACAGCTCGAAGGCCGTGTCGGGGTCGATCGGTTCGAGTTTCATAGTTCGATCTCGAACCGCCCGAAGGCACAGCCGTTGGACACCCGCGCGCTGAATCACCAATTATTCAGCGCCGCCGAGTGTACCCCGTCGGGTCCGTTCTGTTCCTGAACGGAGCAAAGTCAACGGACGGCGTAGACCCATTTACCAGCGACGCGCTCGTCGTAGGTGTGAGTCCGCTCGTCGAACGAACGCGCGTCGACGGCGTATCATACTCCCGACCGATCGAGGTCGCCGAGGACTACCCCTGAAGGACGGAGTCACTCGACGGCGTCGCCGTGAGATTCCCGAAGTTCGACCTTGCGGATCTTGCCCGTGGAGGTCTCGGGGAGGTCGTCGACGAACTCGACGACGGTCGGGCACTTGAAGTGCGCGAGGTTGTCGCGGGCGAATTCGATGACACCCTCCTCGGTGAGGTCGGCGCCGGCAGCGGGCACGACGATCGCCTTGGGCGTCTCGCCCCACTTCTCGTGGGGGACGCCGATCACGGCGACGCGCTCGATGTCGGGGTGGTCGTAGAGAGCGTCCTCGACCTCGACGCTGGAGATGTTCTCGCCGCCGCTGATGATGACGTCCTTCTTGCGGTCCTTGATCGCGACCATCTCGCGTTCGTCGATCGTGGCGAAGTCGCCGGTGTGGAACCACCCGTCGACCCGGCCGGAGAAGGCCTCGCGGGTCCGCTCGGGCTTGTTCCAGTACCGATCCATCACCTGGTTGCCGCGGACGATAATCTCGCCCATCGTCTCGTCGTCGCGAGGGACGTCCGCGCCGTCCTCGTCGACGACGCGCAGTTCGGTCCCGAGCATCGCGTGGCCCTGGCGGGTCTTGATCGCGAAGCGGCCCTCGCTTTCGATCCGGCGCGGCGAGTTGCTCGTCGTGATCAGCGGGCCGGTCTCGGTCAGCCCGTAGACGTGCAAGATGTTCCAGCCGAGTTCGTCCTCGACGGTGCGGATGGTGGCCTCCGGCGGCGGGCTGGCCGCGGTCGCGATCCTGACCGGCTTGTCACCGGTCGCCGCGACGTCGTGGGCCTGGTAGTGGTCGACCATCCGATCGAGGACCGTCGGCGCGCCACAGAGGTAGGTCACGTCGTGAGCGTGGATGCGCTCGAAGGCGCCCGCGGCGTCGAAGTGGCGCTGGCAGACGTGCGTCCCGCCGACGCCGGTGATGATATAGGGATAGCCCCACCCGTTGACGTGGAACATCGGGAGCGTCCAGAGGTAGGCGTCGTCGTCTATGATCTCGGTGTGGTGGGTGGTGATCAGCGCGTGCCAGTGTTCCGTGCGGTGGGTCCGGACCACGCCCTTCGGGTCGCCGGTCGTCCCGCTCGTGTAGTTGATCGTCGCGGGGTCGTCCTCGTCGATGTCGGGGCGCTCGACCTCGCCGGGGTCTGCCTCCGCAAGGAGCGACTCGTAATCGTGCCAGTCACCGTCGACGCGGTCTGCCGGATTGGCGACGAACGCCGTGGCGGGGACCCGGTCGCGGATCGCCTCGACCTTCTCGGCGTACTCGTGGTCGGCGACGACCGCCTGGGCCCCGCAGTCGTCGAGGATGTACTCGTAGTCCTCGGTGATGAGCCGGTAGTTGAGCGGGACCGAGATGGCCCCGAGGACGTTGATCGCGTATAGCGTCTCCAGAAACCAGTGTGTGTTCGGTGAGAGCAGCGCGACGCGGTCGCCCTTCTCGATGCCGAGATCCGAAAGCGCCGCCGCCGCGCGGTCGACCCGCTCGCCGAACTCGGCGTAGGTGTACTCGGTGCCGTCGTGGGCGATCACGCCGACGGCGTCGCCGTAGACGTCGACTCCCCTGTCGAGGAAATCGAGCGTCGTCATCGGTCGATGCATACTATCCCAAGGGGTAACGGTGAAACGTAAAGTTCTTTCTCACCGACGGAGTCGAACGTGTGAGCGTCGCCCAGATCCGGCGGGACGTGCGATCGTCGCCCAGCAGGACCCGGCGGGACGTGCGATCGTCGCCCAGCAGGACCCGGCGAGACGTGTGACCGTCGCCCAGCAGGACCCGGCGAGACGTGTGACCGTCGCCCAGATCCGGCGAGTTCCGGTCCCGTCCGGGCCCGGGTGCGGGCGGGGCCAGGCTCCGCGACCAAACAATTAAGCCCACCAGTTGGCGATCCATAGAGGATGTCCACAGCGCACCTTATCGCGGTCGGGTCCTCGCCGCTGGGCAAGACAGACCTGCCCGGCCGCGACCTGTTCTCGAGCGCACTGGCCGAGGCGTTCGAGGAGTTGCCCGATCCGGCCGACGTCGTCGACGGGCTGTACGTCGGCGCCCAGTCCGAACGGTACGAGAATCAGATTATGCAGGGAACACTCATGGCCGAGTGGGCCGGCCTGCGGAACGTCCCCGCAGAGCGTGTCGAGGCGTGTGCGGCCGCTGGCGCGCTCGCGCTCAAGAACGCCGTCCGGGACGTCCGGGCGGGCGTCCACGACGCAGTACTGGCCTGTGGCGTCGAGAAGATGACCGCCGGCGGGACCGAGGGCGCCACGAACGCGCTCGGTGCCGCCTTCGAGCGGGCCCTCGAACAGCGGTCCGGGATCACCGCGCCCGCCACGTACGCCCTGCTCGCGCGGCGATACCTCCACGAGACCGACGCGACGGAACGGGATCTGGGCCGGATCGCCGTGAAGAACCACCGGAACGCGGCGGAAAACCCACGGGCGATGTTCCAGGAGGCGGTCGACATCGAGACCGTTATGGACGCTCCCGAGGTCGCTCCCCCGCTGAAACTGTACGACTGTGCGCCGGTCACCGACGGTGCCGCGGCCGTCGTCGTCGCGAACGACGAGGTGGCGGCCGATCTACAGCGCCGCTCCGACGCGATCCGCGTGGCCGGCGTCGGCTCGGCGGCCAACAACCTCGCCGTCGCGGAGCGCGACCTGACGTTCGTCGAGGGGGCGAACGTCGCTGCCTCGACCGCCTACGAGGACGCCGGCGTGGGCGCCGCGGATATCGACGTCGCGGAAGTTCACGACGCCTTCACTGTCTGTGAGGCACTGCTGGCCGAGGCCGCCGAGTTCGCCCCCAAGGGTCGCGGCATCGAGACTGTCGAAGATCCCGGGGACCGGTCGGCGGGCTGGACTGACGTCCAGATCAACACCAGCGGCGGCCTGAAGGCCCGCGGGCACCCGATCGGAGCGACCGGGCTGTTGCAGGCGGTCGAAGCCTACGAACAGCTCACCGGACGGGCCGGTGACCGGCAGGTGGCCGACGCCGACACCGCGTTGCTCATCAACGAAGGTGGCGTCGCGGACGCCCATACCGTGGCCACCGTTCTGACCGCAGAATGACCGACGAGAGTGATTCACCGATGACAGACACCGATTCCACGACGACGGGACCGCTCGGACCGGACGACATCACCGCCGATTCGCCGTTCACGCTCCCCGGCTTCTTCGACGCGTTGGCCGAAGGCCGGCTGGTAGCCGCCCGCTGTACGGAGTGTGAGACGCAGATGCTGCCCCCCCGCCCCGCCTGTTACGGCTGCGGCAGTCGGGCAGTCACCCTCTCGGAACAGCCCCGGACCGGTGAGGTGGTCTCGTACACCGCGGTCAACCGACCCCCCTCAGCGTTCGAGCACCTGGCGCCGATCACCGTCGCGGTGGTCGAACTCGACTCCTCTGCTCGGCTGACAGGTCGCGTCGACGCGTCCCTCGAGGAGGTCGCCATCGGCGACCGCGTCGAACTCCGAGTCTGCGATCCCGAGTCGGTCGACATCGATCCGGACTTCGACCTGTCGTACGAGGAGGAGTGGCCGATCCACGTCTTCGATCTGCTGTGAGCGGGGGACGAGACCGTAACGGTAACTGTCAGTTCCCCGACGGCCTCCCCCGGGACGGTCACTCGAACTGGTAGAACGCGACACCGCAAGTTTCGCAGGCGAGTACCTGCGGCGGATCGGTGCCAGCGTCGGGAACGGTATGCCCGCAGCAGTCATCGAGGGACGCTTCGGCGACGTCGTCGCCGCAGGCCGGACACGTTTCGAGGAACGCACAGACCGCGTGGGCCCCCAGTTCGCGATCCGCCGCGGGAAAGCCGGTCTCGCCGAGCGCCTGGAGGGCGGCGACCTCCGCGATGGCGACCGGCCGCCGGAGCCAACTCGCCCCGTCGTCGCCGGAGACGACGAGAAACGTCTCCGAGCCGGTGTCCTCGATCCGCGCCGACGTGATCGCCTCGCTGGCCTCGCGTGCGACCTCGGCGAGCCGTTCGTCGGGTGCGTCCCCGAGATGCTCCATCCGCTCCCGCCACGCGGTTGCAAACTCGTCTGTCGGCGCGAGCCGGTCCTCGGTGGCGACGACGACGTCGGCAGCGACCAGAGACCGCAGGATCGCCTCCCCGTCGCCCTCGTCGGGATCCAGGTCGCCGAGGGTATCCGAGGGCGTGTCGTGGCCGAAGCGATCACCGGGGAGTGCGGCGACGAGACGGGGTGCAAACCGCGGGGTGTACGGGACGACGTACCCGCGGACCCAGATCAGGAGGCCACCGACCGCACCGAGGGCAGCCCCCAGTCCGGGTCGGTTGCGACCCGTGGCGACGACGGCGAAAAAGAGTAGCACGAGATTCACGACCGTACAGGGCCAACAGCGGTTCTCACCGGTGTATTCGGGGCGCCGGAGCCGGTCGATCATCGTCGGACTGAGGGCGTCGGGGTCATTCCGTCGCCTCCAGTTCGTCGAGCATCTCGATGACGCCGTCGGCGAAGGCGCCGTCGGTGACGACGTCGGCGCGGTCGAGGGCGGTGTCGTCGGCGTTTGCGACCGCGTAGGCGGTGCCGACCGCCTCGAACAGTTCGGCGTCGTTCGCGGAGTCGCCGACGGCGACGAACGCGTCCGGCGGGAGGTCCAGCAGGTCGCAGGCGCGGCGGAGACCGGTGGCTTTGTTCACCGAGGGTGACTTGACGTGGTAGGCGTAACCCGAATCGACGATGGTCTGTCCGTGTTCGCCCGCGACGGAGTCGAGATACTCCCGGGGCACCGACCGGGTCACGGACAGTTCGGTCTCCCGCCAGCGGTTGTGCATATCCGGCTCCGGCCAGCCGCCGGGGTAGCCGTCGCTTCGGAGTCGCTCGGCGACGCGACTGGCCGCGGCCGCGTCTCCCTCCACAGCGAGTTCCCCGTCCACGAGGATGACGCCGCCGTTCTCGGCGACCACGCGCTCCGGGATGTCGATGAACGTACACAGCGCGACGGGAAAGGGGAACGCTTTCCCGGTCGCCACGACGACCGGCGCGTCCCACGCGCGCAGCCGTTCGAACAGTCGCTCGTCGATGCCGCCGTCGGGCCGCGTCATCGTCCCGTCGATATCGATCGCCAGCGGTCGGGTCATCGCCATCAGATACCGTGAACTACTATCGTAGTCGTATTAATTTTATGTCCAATAAGCGAATACCGGTAAAGGTCCCGTGTCGATCACTCCGTCACGCGTCGACTTTCGGCCCCGAAACGATGAACCCCGGTTAGTTCCAATCATACGGCGTCCGACACTGCGATACGGGGTCGTGTCGGCCGACGACAGGGGACCAAACCGCACGGAACGAGCATAGTATGGACATCGACGCTCGGATCGAACGTCGGCAGCGCCTCCGGAGTGACGGCCGTCTAGCCATCGATGACGAGTGGCTCAGTCCGGTCGAACACATCAACGACCCCGTCGCCCGCGGGTCGGTCGTCGAGCGACTTCTCGACCTCCTCGATCCGGCCTTCGACGGGGAACTCCCGGCCGATAGCTACCTCTACGGCCCCAAAGGTGCCGGGAAATCAGCAGTCGTCTCTGCGCTGTTCGATCGTCTGAGCGCCGTGACCCACCGGTCGAACGCGACGATTCACACCTCGACGCGGGTCGCGGAGACCCGACTCCCACGCTTCGTGTACATCGACGGCCGTGCGGCGAACACGCGGTTTACCCTGTATCGAAACCTGCTCGACGGCCTGATCGCGGAGACGGTCCCGAGGCAGGGCGTCGGCACCGACTGGATCCTCGAGCGGCTCACGGCCGCCCTCGAAGACGAGGAGACCGGCATCGTCGCCGCCGTCGACCACCTCGGCGAATCCGGGACGAAGACGGTCGAGTGGCTGCTTCAGACCGTCAAACCGCTGCCGGGCCTCGCCTGTCTCACCGTGAGCCGAGAGCGACCGACCCCGTCGGTCGGAATAGACGACGCACGGGTATTCGGCATCGAGCCGTACCAGCAGCACGTGCTGCGCGATATCCTGATGACGCGAGCCAACGGTGGACTGCCGAGCGAGGGGATCGACCACGAGCGGGCGAAGATGATCGCCGAGTGGGCCGACGGCGACGCCCACGACGCCCTGGCGGCACTGCTGAGTGCGACAGACATCGCGACCGCCGACGAGCGGACGCGGCTCCGGATCGCAGACATCACCGCGGGGATCGAAGCGGTTCCGCGTCCCGCGGTGTCGCTCAGCAAGATCGTCTCGCTGCCGGCGAACAAACAGGCCGTGCTGCGGGCGCTTGTCGACATCGACACCGAGGACCGCGAGTCAGTGACGACCGCGGCAGCGGCGATTGCGGCGGATGGCGCGCTAGCGCTTTCGGCGGACACCGTCGAACGTTTCCTTTATCAACTCGCGGACGCCAGCATCGTCCAGCGAGTCCCGCACAGACAGACCACCGGGAAGGGTCGCCCGCCGAGTCGCGTCGAATTCCGGTTCCCCGCTCGGGCGTTCGCCCGACTGTACGACGCGCAGAACGACTCCTCGGACGCATAGCACCGAGGAACTGAAAGGGGCGCCTCGCAAGCGGACAACGATCATACATCAAAGCTGTGAACGACGCAACTGTCTCACCGACCATTATCTGAACACTGCCTATCGAGTATGTCCAAAGAATTAAGTCATACACTATTGATTTGAATGTATGCGAGAAGTTGATAGACGGAAGTTTGTCAGTGGAATCGGAGCCGCCGCACTCGCGGGCGTCGCTGGTTGTAGCGGCGGCGGCGGTGGCGGCGACGGGGATGGTGACGGCGACAGTGGTGGGAGTACGACCACCAGCGGCGACAGTGGCGGGAGCACGACCACCAGCGGGAGCGATATGCCCGATCACACCGATCCGTCCACGTACCCCGAATTCGACCCGTCGAGCCCGGAGTTCCCGCAGACACTCGACACGCTGCTGGAAGCCGGCTTCGAGACCGGGTCGATGGCGGACCTCGAACGGATGCAGGAGAACCAGCGGGACGAACCGCGCTACGGCCAGCCCGTCGCGGAGACGCCCGACGACGAGAGCGAGTGGCTCAACCCCGACACGCTCGAGTTCTCGCTGACGCCGACGGAGGACCCGACCGTCTACGAGGAGACGCTCCGTCCGCTTTTGGACAACATCGCAGAGGAGACCGGCAAGGAAGTCAACTACGCGTCGCTCGACTCCTATGCGGCACAGGTCGAGGCGATGCGCTCCGAACGGCTGCACCTCGCCGGCTTCTCGACGGGGGCGGTTCCCTATGCGGTGAACATCGCGGATGCCGTTCCGTTCGGCGTCCAGATCGACGGCGAGGGCGGCTCCTTCGGCTACCGGCTCTGGCTGATCACGCAGGTCGACAACCCCGACATCGGCGAACTCGACGACCTCAAGGGCGAGCCGAAACAGAACGTCGCACACGCCGATCCCTCGTCGAACTCCGGGAATCTCGCCCCGCGGGCCCTCTTCGCGAACCAGGGCGTCGTCCCCGAGGAGGACTACGCGGTGAGCTACTCCGGCGGCCACCAGCAGAGCTCCCTCGGCGTCGCCAACGAGGACTACGAGGCCGCACCGGTCTGTTCGACCTGTATCGCCCGCGTCATCCGCGACGATCAGATCGATCCGACCGCGCTCAAGTGCATCTGGGCCTCCGATCCGTTCCCGACGACGGCGTTCTCGTACGTCAACACGCTCCACCCGGACATCCAGGAAGGAGTCCGCGCGGCGTTCCTCGATTACGACTACCAGGACACCGCCATCGCGGAGGAGTTCGAGGGCCGCGGCACCTGGGTCGAGATCGACTACGCGACGGTCTGGGACATCATCCTCCAGATCCAGGAGTCGCTCGAAGTCGAGTACAACACGGGCAACCTCGAGGGGTAGTCCGGTAGAGTCTCCGGTCCTTTCTCTAGCAAAACATAACCACCATACCTACACTACAGTAACGTATGCTCTCAGTCACTGATCTACAGAAGACGTATCCGTCAGGGGACGAGGCGCTGAAGGGCGTCTCGCTCGACGTGACGGGCAACGAGACCGTCGCGATGATCGGTCCCAGCGGTGCCGGCAAAAGCACCTTCATCCGCTGTGTCAACCGACTCACCGAACCCACCGGCGGCAGCGTCGAACTGGACGGCCTCGAAATAACCGAACTCTCCGGCAAGGAACTACGAAAGGCTCGCCGCGATATGGGGATGATCTTCCAGGAGTACAACCTCATCGAGCGGCTGACGGTGATGGAGAACGTCCTCTCCGGCCGACTCGGGTACGTCAGTACCTGGGACGCCTTCCGCCGGAAGTTCGCGGGCGAGGACATCGAGCGGGCCTACGAGGTCCTCGATCGCGTCGGCCTCGAAGGCCACGAGAACAACCGGGCCGACGAACTCTCCGGCGGGCAGCGCCAGCGCGTCGGGATCGCCCGAGCCATCCTCCAGCGGCCGAAAATCCTGCTGGTCGACGAACCGACGAGCAGCCTCGACCCCGAGACCTCGCGTGCGGTGATGGATCTGCTGACCGAAATCGCAAACGAGGACGACATCCCCGTGTTGATCAACATCCACGAGGTGGATCTCGCCGAGGAGTACGCCGGCCGCATCGTTGGGCTCCGCGACGGCATAAAAGTCTTCGAGGGAACCCCCGAGGAACTCGACGAGACCGCCCGCGGGCAGATCTACCGCGGCGAGGAGATTCCGGAGGGGGCAGGCCCGACAGGGAAGGTCCCGGAAGCCAAGACAGCCGGAGAGTCCTCACAGGAAGAAGGGCAGATCAGGCGAGGCTAAGCGATGGCGACTGAACAACCCGAACGGCGGACGTGGCAGCGCCCGACGGCGTTCTACAACCACTACGTGAAGTGGGCAGTGTACATCTTCATCGCAGTGTTCCTGCTGTGGAGCGCCTGGAACATGCGGATCTCCTTTGCCCGGGTAGTGAGCGGCTGGGACTCCGCGATCGGACTCGTCCAGGGGATGGTCCCGCCGGAGTTCACGCCGTTCAAGACCGACCTGCTGATCGAGGGACTGATCGAGAGTCTTGCGATGTCGGTCATCGCGACGATCGTCGGCGTGATCCTCTCGATCCCCGTCGCGTTCATGTCCGCCGAGAACATCGCTCCGCGACCGGTGTACTGGGTCGGCCGGGGGATCATCACCGTCTCACGGTCGTTCCACGAACTCATCATCGCGATCATCGCGGTCAAGGCCGTCGGCATCGGCGCGCTCGCCGGCGTGATCGCGCTGTCGTACAAGACGATCGGCTTCTTCGCGAAACTGCTCGCCGAGGAGATCGAGGACATCGACGCCGGGCAGATGGAAGCGACCGAGGCCACCGGGGCCAACCAGACCCAGACGATGCTGTTCGGCGTCCTCCCGCAGGTGATGCCGCGGATCATCGGCCTGACGATCTACCGGTGGGACATCAACATCCGTCACAGCACGATCGTCGGCATCGTCGGCGCCGGCGGCATCGGTGCGACGCTTCTGAACTCCTTCGACAAGTACGACTACGACTTCTTCCTGACGATCATTCTCGCGATCATCGTGATCGTCATGATCGGTGAACTCATCAGCACCTACGTCCGGGGGCGGATACAATGACCGACTACCAGACCTGGGAGCGACGGACGCCGCGGGAGCGATTCACGCGGTACGTGTTGATACTTCTGACCATCGTTGCCGCCGCGATCTCCTGGCAGTTGTTGCAGATCAACTACAGCTACCTCGGCACCGCGCCGGTGGAGTTTATGGATCTGATCAACCGGATGTATCCGCCGAACGTCGGCTACAGCGAGCAGATCCTGTCGCCGATGATCGAGACGATCCACATCGCGATCCTCGGGACGGCGCTTGCGGTGTTGATGTCCGTGCCGGTGGCGCTGCTCGGCGCCGACAACACCACGCCGAACAGGTACACGTTCCTGCTCGGGAAGTTCATCATCTCGGCGTCGCGCTCGGTGAACGTGATCATCTGGGCGCTCGTGTTCGTCATCGTCTTCGGGTCAGGTGCGCTGGCCGGGACGCTCGCCATCGCGGTGCGCTCGATCGGATTCTGTTCGAAGCTCATCGCCGAGGCGATCGAGGAGATCGACCCGGGACAGGTGGAAGCCGTCAAGGCGACCGGGGCGAACTCCGTCGAGGCGGCGATCTACGGCATCGCGCCGCAGATCAAGCCCGCGTTCATCGGCGTCTCAACGTACCGGTGGGACATCAACGTGCGCGCCTCGACGATCATCGGCTTCGTGGGCGCCGGCGGCATCGGCGTCGAACTCAACACCTCAATCAACTTCTTCGCGTGGCAACAGGTGCTGACGATCCTGCTTGCGATCCTCGTGATCGTCGTCATCAGCGAGGTCGTCTCGGCGTACCTGCGCCGGAAGGTGCGCTAATCCGCAGTGCCCGTCGATTTTCCGGGCTGTTCGGGTGTGAAGTCTTTTGTTCGATCGACGACTCTGACAGCCGTGATGCCGGGAGAGACGACCGGACGCCACGCAAGAGAGGGTGAAACGGCGCTGGCGAAGGCTGCCGACGGACGGGCCCACTCGAAAAGCGACCGCAAGGGACACCATCGACGGAGCAGTGACCCACAGTGCACGTGATCGCCCACCGGGGCTGTCTGGCGCAGTACCCCGAGAACACCCGCTATGCGTTCCGGGAGTCCGCACGCGTGGTGGATATGATCGAGACCGACGTTCGTCGGTGCGGTACGGGCGAACTGGTGGTCTTTCACGACGAGACGCTGGACCGGGTGACCGACGGGACCGGCGCTATCGAGTCGCTGTCGCTCGCCGAACTCCGGGAAGTCTCGATCCTCGAAAGCGGGGAGTCGATCCCGCGACTGGCCGAACTGTTCGAGACGGTCCCGCCGACGGTGGGGCTGAACCTCGAACTGAAGGGGCGAGACCTCGCCCGGGATACGATCGCGATCGCCGACCAGTACGGCCACGACGTGATCCTCTCGTCGTTCCACCCCGAGGACCTCGCCGTCGCAGGGGACACCGGCGCGACGGCGCTGGCGTATCTGTTCGCCGCGGACGACCCGGCGGACTTCGCCGTCGACGACGCGCTCGACACCGCCGTCGACCTCGGGTGTCGCTACGTCCACCCCGAGGTCGCGCTCTCTCTTGAAACCGACGTCGTCGGCGACGCCCACGCCCGCGGTCTCGCGGTCAACGCCTGGACCGCCGAAACCGAATCCGAGGTGCGTGCGCTGCGAGCCCGGGGCGTCGACGGCATCGTGATCGAGGACTGTGACCTCGCGGCGGTCTGTCGCGGCGAGTGATACTGATTACTCTCGTCTCTTCCCGCCGAGCGCAGCCACCGGGGGTGACGCTCGGCGGTGAAAAGTGAGAGTAACCATTATGAGTCTGCTCGAACCGAGTGGCCGCCGCACACCCGCTCGGTACAACTCCACTTGTTCAAATTCAACTATTTCGGGGCGTTCACCCAACTCAACCCGCATTCGACAAAAGGTATTTCCCGACGAGCGCCGGAACACCGATGATGGCGAAGAACACGGAGGCGGCCGACGAGTTCGGCGTGCTCCGGAGCAAGCGGAACGCCACGCGGTATCAGATTCTCGTGGAGATCGCCGAACGGCAGCCAGCGGTGAACCAACAGGAGATCGCCGACGCGATCGGGATCACCGCCCAGGCTGTCAGCGACTACCTCCGGCAACTGGACGAGGAAGGGTACGTCGAGAAACACGGTCGGGGGCGCTACGAGGTCACGAAGGAGGGCGTCGACTGGCTTATCTCACAGACCGACGAGTTGCGCGCGTTCGTCCAGCACGTCTCCGAGGACGTGATCGGCCAGGTCGACGTCGAGACGGCGATCGCCACGACGGCGATCGAGGAGGGCGAGACGGTCAGCCTGGCGATGCAGGACGGCGTGCTCCGGGCGATCGCCGGCGAGAGCGGGACGGCGACCGCGGTCGCAGTCTCGGACGCAGAGGCGGGCCGGGACGTCGGCGTCACCGACTTCCAGGGCGTCCTCGATTACGAACTGGGGACGGTGACCGTCGTCTCGGTGCCGCGCGTCCAGAACGGCGGCAGTCGGGCGGTCGAATCCGAGGACCTCGGCGGGATGGCCGAACGTCACGATCTGATCGCGGTCAGCGGGGTCGAGGCGCTCGTCGCCGTCCGGGCCGTGGGACTCGAACCCGACATCCGGTTCGGCACCGCCGCGGCCGTCGAAGAGGTGGCCGCCAAGGGACTCGACGTGCTGCTTTTGGCCACCGCGGACGCGCTCTCGGCGCACACCGACAACCTCCGCGAGGAGAACATCAGCTACAAGGTCGTCGACGCCGGCGAGGAGTGATACTGATACCGTCGGCTGCAACTATTTCAGAGCAGTTGGACGGCACCCACGCCGGCGACACCGAGTAAGGCGAGATACGCCGCGCGCACGACTACCGGGCCGAACAGGGATCGGTTGATCCCGACAGCGAGCCAGACTTTTACGATAATACTCGCGAGGGTTCCGGCCAGGACACCCTGGGCGGCGACGTCGGGGGTGATCTGCCCGGTACTCGCAAGCGAGACGGCCGTCGTCGTCGTGGTGCCGCTGGAGAGGAGGCCACTGAGGAAACTCGTTGCCAGGAAGCCGGCGGTTCCGAACATCTCTTGGGCGCCCGCCGTCGCGAGGAGCACGATCACAAACAGGCCCCCGAAGGTCAGGGCGTTCTTGCTGCTGAACGGCGACTCGAGGTCGAGATCGATCTCGCCGGTCCAGTTGCGCTCGTAGGCCGCCAGCCCCACGCCACCGACGGCGATGAGGCCGAGCGGGAGGCCGACGCTGAGCGCCGACTCGGGAACGAACGCGACGACGATCACGAGGTTCCGGACGGCCATCGCGGCGTCGGCGACGAGGATCGTCGCCACCGCGAGATCCAGGATGCCGGTGTTTGCCTTCGCCCGGTTTGCGATCTCGCCGATCACCGCCGTGGAGTTGACGAGGCCGCCGAAAAAGCCCGTGATGAGCATCCCGCGGCCGCCGTACCGCTGCATAATCGCGTAGTTCGCAAAGCCGATCCCGCTGACGGCGATCACCAGCATCCAGATGAGCCGGGGATCGATCGCGTCCCAGGGCCCGTACGTCCCCTGCGGGAGCAGCGGAAAGACCACGAACGCGATGATGGCGAACTCCGCCGCCCCACGGACCTCCTGGTGGGAAAGCTGGCTCGCGAACTCGTGGAGCTCCCGGCGCAACACCAGGAGAAACGACGACGTGATCGCGATCACGACGCCGACCAGGACGTACTCTAAGCCGACGAGGACGCCGACCACGTAGGCCACGAGAAGCGACGTCGAAGTCGTGAGGGCGAGACCCGGCCCGCCCTCCGACTCCTCGTCGTAGAGTTGGGCGTCGACCAAGACCCCGCGGGCACCGAGGAGAAGTCCCTGAACGAGTACCAACACCCCGCCGAGCGCCAGCAGAATCGGTTCTTCGACTGTGGCCGCCGCCACGCCGACGAGACTCGTCAGCGTGAACGTCCGAATCCCGGCTGATTTGTTGGACCACTCCCGTTCGAGACCGAGAAGCATACCCAGCGCTCCCGCGACGAAGAGGCGGAAGATGGTGTCGTCGACGAGGAGGCTCTCAGGGCCGATCGCCATCCTCATCACCTACCGGTCGCAGTAAGTCACGGGAAATCCCGTAGATATATACTAGTAATTTCACTATATATCTTATATAGATACGCCCAGTTAAGCGTTTCCCGCGGGTTTTTCTGCACGTCGAACCGCCGTAGGAGTATGCGCGCAGCAGTCTATCACGGCCCCCGCGACATTCGGGTCGAGGACCTGCCGGAGCCGGAACTTGCGTCGTCGACGGACGCGGTCGTTCGCGTGACCCACACCGCGGTCTGTGGCTCGGACCTCTGGTTTTACCGCGGCGAAAGCGACCGCGACCTCGGCTCGACGGTCGGTCACGAGCCGATGGGTATCGTCGAGGCCGTCGGCGAGGACGTCCGCTCGGTCGAACCGGGGGACCGCGTGTTCGCGCCGTTCAAGATCAGCTGCGGGCGCTGTGAGTTCTGCCGGACTGGGCTGCACACCTCGTGTGTGAACGGCGAGGGCTGGGGCGGCGACAACGGCGGCGCACAGGGCGAGGTGATCCGCTGTCCCCACGCCGACGGGACGCTCGTCCGCGTCCCCGATCGCTACGCCGACGACGAGGACGCGCTCCGCTCGATACTCCCGCTGACGGACGTGATGGGGACGGGCCACCACGCCGTCGTCAGCGCGGGCGTCGGCCCCGGCGACACCTGCGTCGTCGTCGGCGACGGCGCCGTCGGCCTCTGTGCGGTGCTCGCGGCGCGCCGTCTCGGTGCCAAGCAGATTGTGGCTGTCGGCCACCACGAGGACCGCCTCGAACTGGCCGCGGAGTTCGGGGCGACCGACATCGTCGCCGAGCGCGGCGAGGCGGGGATCGAGCGGGTCCGCGAACTGACCGGCGGCGGGGCCGAGCACGTCGCCGAGTGCGTCGGCGTCGCCTCGTCGATGGAGACGGCCGCGGCGGTCTGTCGACCGGGCGGCACCGTCGGCTACGTCGGCGTCCCTCACGGCCTGGACGGCGGGCTGGACCTCTTTTCCTTCTTCGGCGACAACATCACGCTCCGCGGCGGC
This sequence comes from Halobellus ordinarius, assembly GCF_031823395.1. NCBI lineage: Archaea > Methanobacteriati > Methanobacteriota > Halobacteria > Halobacteriales > Haloferacaceae > Halobellus > Halobellus ordinarius. The sequence continues at coordinate 11,716 of NZ_JAVQKJ010000015.1, read as the reverse complement.
GTCGCGCCCGTCCGCGCCTACGCGGAGGAGTTGCTGGCGGACATCCTCCAGGGGACGCTCGATCCCGCGCCGGTGTTCACAAAGACCGTCGACTTGGAGAACGTCGCCGAGGGCTACCGCGCGATGGACGAGCGAGAGGCGATCAAGGTGCTCGTCGAAGTGTAAGCCGGGCCATAGAACCTCAGGAGCATTTCGCTTCCGCTCCGGGTCTAACAGCCTGCCTCACTGCACGCCGCCGACGCCGGAGGCAGCGTCAGGGAGGTCGTGGGGATCCGCATCGAGGCCGAGTTCCTCGAGGGCGGCCGCGAGGTGTTCGTCCTTGGCGTAGTCTTCCCCGTCGGCGACGCGCAGTTCCTGCGCCTTCGCCAGCACTTCGCCGCGGCGGTCGTCGGGGATGTCGTACTTGTCGGTGGAGAGTTCGATCACCAGGCCGTTGTTGTCGTGGGTGTACAAAGAGAAGAAGATCCCCCGGTCGAAGACGTTGTAGCTGCGGCCGTTGTCGTCGAGTGCGGCGGCGACGTCCTCGAAGTCCTCGGGCGCGACGCTGAAACAGAGGTGATGGACAGAGCCGGTGCCGCCGCGCTGCCGCCCGCGGTGGGACTCCCGCTCGCCGACGAACACCGTCAGGATGCGGCCGTCGCCCGTGTCGAAAAACAGGTGTGTCTGGGAGGGATCGTCGAGGTTCGGCTGTCTGAGCACAAGCGGCATCCCGAGGAGGTCGCGGTAGAACGCGATCGTATCCGCCTCGTTGCTCCCCCAGATCGTGATGTGGTCGGTCCCGGTCGTCGTGATCGGGCTGTCGGGTCGGTCCGCAGTGACGGGCGTCTCGTCGCTCATAGGGGCAGTACGGTCGCCGGCGGCATAAGTATCGGAGTGACACGTAGCGAGAGGAAGCCCATCCGTTCACGGGTGGGTCCGAGCGACAACACGGCCCGACAGTCCACGCGCTACGACTCGTCTGGATGTTCCACGTTGTCGAGTCCGGTTTTCACTAACTCGATGTACGCTTCTGTGAGAGTTCGATCGGTTTCTTCGGCCCACTCTTTCACCTGTCCGTGGAGCGACCACGGAATATCCACGTTCGGACGCATCAGCGACAAGACTTTAGGACCACAAGACCATAGAAGTTGGTGTCGTGAGGCGAACCAACACGTTCGCGGTACGCCCGCTTTCCGACAACGACGAGCGGCTACTGCTAGACCAGTTGGACGCCTCTGCGAGCCTGTGGAACGAACTGAACTACGAACGTCGCCAGCAGTTCTTCGACGGTGAAAGCGTGTGGGACACCGCCGACTACCGGAAACAGTACGTCGATGTTCTCGGTTCTGCCACCGCACAACAGATAATTCGGAAGAACAAATCGGCGTGGCAATCGTTCTTCGCCGCCCGCAAGAACGGCGAGGACACCGCCCCACCGGGCTACTGGGGCAACGAGGACGACGGCAGGGAACTCCGCACGCTCATCCGAAACGACCAGTACACGCTGGAAACCGGCGAGCGGTCACGAGTCGAGATACCAGTCGGACAAGCCCTGAAAGACGAGTACGGGCTTGGATATCACGATCGGCTCCGCCTCGAAGTCGCTGGCGACCCGAAGTGGAGTGGCGAACAGGGCCGCTTGGAGATACAGTACGACGAGACGGACGACACGTTCAGGGCCTTTCAGCCTGTCACCGCCCCCGATTCTCGGCAGGATTCACCACTGGCTTCTCACGAAGCCGCGCTGGACGTGGGCGCGAACAATCTCGTCGCTTGTACGACTACGACCGGCCAGCAGTACCTCTACGAAGGCCGCGACCTGTTCGCCCGCTTCCGCGAGACGACCGAGGAAATCGCCCGTCTCCAGTCCAAACTCCGCGAGGGACAATACAGCAGTCACCGAATACGGCGGCTGTATCGCACACGGACGCGACGGCGCGACCACGCACAGGATGCACTTGTTCGGGACCTGATAGAGCGGCTGTACGCCGAGGGGGTCGCTACGGTGTATGTGGGCGACCTCACGGACGTTCTCTCGACGCACTGGAGCGCCGAGGTGAACGCAAAGACGCATCAATTCTGGGCGTTCCGGGCGTTCATCGAGCGCCTATCACACACCGCCGAGGAGTACGGCATCACGGTCGAGGTGCGATCAGAAGCCAACACAACGCGAACGTGCCCGGCGTGTGGCGAACAAAAGAATACCGACCGGGACGGCGATCTATTCCGGTGTCCGTGCGGTCACGAAGCCCACGCCGACCTGTGCGCGTCTCGCACGTTCCTCGAACGACAGGCTGGCGAACACGTTGGGTCGATGGCACGGCCCGTGCGTCTCAAGTGGGACGACCACAACTGGTCGGAGCTACCACACTCTCCCGAGAAGGCAAGTCCCAACGAGAAGCGCACAAACCGGAGTACCAGCGACGGGAAACTTGCCTCCGTGGGAACGGCATAGCCACCATCCCCACCGGAGGAATCCCACGGCTGAAGCCGTGGGAGGATGTCAAACTGATGTCACCTCAGCCTCCAGCCAGGACCGCAGCGCGGCGACAGCGCTCGCGGAGCGAGCAAGCGGCGGACCGAGCAAACCGGATGAACAAACAACCAACGCGACCAAGCGAACCGGACAGACAAAACAACCAACGCGACCGAGTCCCCAAAACACGGGCCCCGTCGACGTCGTCAGTACCGCGAGGGGAGATACGCGAAGCCGATCATAAAGACCGCCGTGAGGAAGGAGACGATGCTCACACCCCAGAGGCCGTTCTTGTAGGTGGTAAAGCGGTCGATATCGTCGGTCTGTGCGTTGTAGCGCTCGAAGTTCTGCGTCAGTTGCAGCGTCGAGTCGTCCGCGAAGTGCGCGAAGTACGTCTCGCCGTTCAGCGTGACGTTCTCCCCGCCGGCGACGCTGACCGTGTTCGTCCGCGGTGCCGTCCACGCCAGGGTTACCTCCGCGGTCGTCACCGAATCGACGGTAGAGGTGTTGCCCTCGTACTCGACGGAGTCGCCCTCGGCGTACGTCCGCGTCTCGGGTTCAGGGAAGTACTCGTCGGCGGCGACGAGTTCGGAGCCGTCGATCACGACGTACCGTTCACCGTCCTGTTCGACCGTCTCCCCGCTGGCGTTGGGGTCCTCCTGGAGGATCGCGGTCTCGTTGATCTCCTCTTGCAGCGTGAACGCCGAGGGGTCCTCGCCGTTCTCGACGAGTACGCGCCACTCCTCGCCGTCGTAGGTCACCGTCGAATCGTTCTCCCAGACGGCGGTGTACTCCGCGGACTCGACGGTGTAGCTGAGTTCGCCCGAACCGTCCGAGGCGCTCGATACCGTGTACGTCCGGTCGCCGACCCCGAACTCGTCACCCGCCGTGAGTTCGTACTCCGGGTTCTGGAACTCCACCTCCGGCGTCTGTGCGGTCGCGATGAGGGAATACGAGGCCGCACCGATAACGATGAAGAGTGCGACGTAGATCGCCGCGGCGCGTCGTTGCATATCTCCGCGTTTGACCACGTAGCGTATAACGGTTATCGTTTTCAGTTACGATGTCGGAGGGCGGAAAACCGGGACGACGACTCAGGATCAGGTTCCCGACAGCCCGAAGTGTTCCCGCGCGGCCGCGACGTCCCGGAGCCGGGTCCCCGGTGGACACTCCCGCAGGAGAGTGGTCAGCGTATCGAGCGCCAGCGGCCGGTACTCCAGGAGTTCGCTGCTGACGTTGACCCGCTGTGCGTCGGTAGCGACGAAGGGATACTCCTCGGGACGGTTGTTGTGGTGGTGGCCGTGGAGGACCCACCCGTCCCAGTCGTCGGGGACGTCCTCGGGTCGGTGGGTGCAGTAAAACTGGAATTCACCGTGTTCCAGCGTGCACGAATCCAGGACCGGAAACGGCGCGTCAGCGGGATCCAGTCCGACGTCGTGGTTCCCCCGGACCAGGAGGTCGCCATCGAGGCGCTGGAAGTAGTCGATCGTCTCCTCGCCGTCCCGCATATCCATCGCCACGTCGCCGAGATGCACGAGGAGATCGTCGGCGCCGACCGTCTCGTAGTGGCGATCGAGGAGCACGCTGTCCATCTCGCCGGGGGAGGAAAACGGCCGGTCACAGTAGTCGATGATGTTCGCGTGGCCGAAATGGTGATCGGAGATGACAAATCGGGACACAGCCGTGGGTCGCTGCCGATCCGATTAACAGTTTGGGTGGCGTCGGCAGAGCGTACGTCTCGGCGCGATCACAACCGGCGTCGGCGGACTACCTGCTCTGCGCGCTCTCGCAACTGCGAGAGTAAACTGTTTGCTCCGCGTCGCCCCGCTCGAAAGTCGTCCTGGGATTTATTCGATCGTCGATTTATCCTACGAGGGAGGTATCAATATCGATAACGCCGACGGTAGCTTTTAGAGGAATATATTACACTTTCGAGTATGGGCAACAACGGCGGCCAGGCGACGGTTCTAGTTGTCGACGACGAGCCTGCGCTCCGGGAGATCTATGCCACGTTCCTCGAGGAAGATTACGAGGTGAAGATTGCGGAGGGCGGCGAGGCGGCACTGTCGACGATGGACGACGACGTCGATGTTGTCCTGCTCGATCGCCGGATGCCGCGGATGTCCGGCAGCGAGGTGCTGGACAGGCTCCGCAAGCGAGGGTACACCGTTCCGGTGATGATGGTGACGGCGGTCGCCCCCCAAGAAGACATCATCACGATGCCGTTCGACGATTACCTCGTCAAGCCAATCGATCGTGAGGGGTTACTCGCGAAGATCGACATCCTGGTCTCGCAGGCCCACCTCGACCGGAAGAGTCGGGAGTTCTACCAGCTCGCCTCCAAGCGGGCCACCCTCGAGACACAGGACTCGTTCGACCACACGGCCAGCGCGGAGTATCAACAGCTCGTCGACCGGATGGAGATGCTCCGGTCGGAACTCAACGAAACCCTCGATGATCTCATCGAGGAGGAGCCGCGGGCGGCGTTCCAGTCGCTCTGAAACCGAGTCCTGTCGTCTTCCGACCGCGTTTTTCACTGCGCGGCCGCAACCGCCGGCTGACAGTTACAACGGCACGGACGGGCGGTCGTCACGTTCGCTATTTGTCGTCCCGCACCTGCGGGAACCGACCCCTGTCGATCGTTCACCCGGCGTCGACGCCGCGGAAGACGAACCGCGCGCCGCCGTTTTTCCCCTCGGTGACCGCGACCGTCCAGTCGTGGGCGTCGGCGATCTGGCTCACGATCGCGAGCCCGAAGCCGGTTCCGTCATCGGAGGTGGTGAACCCCGATTCGAGGACGCTGTCGCGATCCGCTTCGGGGATTCCGGGCCCGTCGTCCTCGACGTAGAAGCCGTCCTCGAGCATCCCCACCCGAACGGTCGAGGCGTCCCCAGCGTGTTCGCGCGCGTTCCGGTAGAGGTTCTCAAGCAGCTGTTCGGTCCGGGAATCGTCCATCAGGAACGTCGCGTCGGCGGCCACCTCGAGGCTCATCTGGCGGGTGTCGACGTGGTCCCAGGCGTTCGTGGCGACGGCCTCGAGCCCCGCCGGTTCGGGGTCCAGCACCGTCTTCCCCTGTTCGGCCAGCGCGAGCAACTCCTCGATGAGTTCGCCCATCCGATCCAGCGCCGTCTGCATCCGCTCGTGGGCGTCGGCGGGATCGTCGACCCGGGACGCTTGATCGAGGTGCGCGTCGATGATGTTCAGGGGGTTCCGGAGATCGTGGGCGACGGTCCGGCCGAACTTTTCGAGCCGTTCGTTCTGCCGCTTGAGTTCGCGACGCTGTTCTTTGAGTTCGGAGATGTCGCGGTTGATCGCGACGAAGTGGGTGATCTCGCCGTCGTCGTCGGTCAGCGGCGCGACCGTCTGGTCGATGGCGTACCGCTCGCCGTTCTTGTGCTCGTTGACGATCTCGCCGGTCCAGACCTCCCCGTCGAGGATCGTCCCCCAGAGGTCGTCGTAGAAATCATCCCCGTGCTCGCCGGATTTGTTGATGGCCGGCGTTCGCCCGATGGCCTCCGCCGCGCTGTAGCCGCTCAGCTCCTCGAAGGCGGGGTTGACATACTGGATGACGCCGTCGGTGTCGGTGACGATGACGGCGTGGCCGGCCTGTTCGACGGCCTCGCGGAACATCCTGAGCTCCTGCTCGCGCGCTTTCCGTTCCGTGATGTCCTGGATCGTCCCGACGTGATACTCGTCGCCGCCCGCGGTGATGTGCGTCGTCGTCGTGGCGACAGGGAACGTGATGCCGTCGTCGAATCGCCTGTGGTGCGTCTCCCGGCGTCTGGTTTCGCCGGGGTCGAAGGAGCCCCAGTACTCGTCGAACCGGTCTTCGTCGAATTCGGGGTTGAGGCTCGCGACGTGCCGTCCTTCGAGGTCTCCGGACGTCGTTCCGAGCATCTCGGCGTACGCGCTGTTTGCATACCGGATCGTTCCGGTGTCGTCGTAGGCGGCGATGCCGGAGCCCATCTGTTCGACGGCCTGCTCGAAAAAGGCGAGGTTGCGCTCGCGTCGCTTCCGGACGGTGATGTCCCGATTGATCGCGACGAACCCCTCGATCTCGCCGCCGTTCGTGAATGGAGCGATGGTCTGGTCGATGACGTACTGGTGGCCCTGCTTGTGCTCGTTTATCACCTCGCTCTCCCAGACCTCGCCGTTCAGTATCGTCTCCCAGAGGTCCCGGTAGAAGGCCTCGTCGTGTTCCCCGGATTTGAACAGGGAGGGGGTCGCCCCCCGGATCTCGCCCTGGGAGTACCCGGAGATCTCCGCCATCGTGGGGTTGGCGTTGGTGATGACCCCGTCGGAATCGGTGACGAACATCGCGTGGCCGGCGTGCCCGATCGCCTCGTAGATGTTCTCCAGTTTCTGCTGCCGGCGGCCGAGCGTGACACAGCCCTCGATGCGTCTGGCCAGCAGTTCGTAGTGGACCTCGTCGGTCCCGCCGTCGAGGTAGTCGTCGGCGCCTCGTTCGATCGCTCGCCTGGCGACCTCGTCGGACCCGTCGATCGCGAACAGCACGAACGGGAGCTCCGGAGATCGGTCCCTGACGGCGTCTAAGAGCGCGAGGCCGTCGATACCGGACTCGGCGTGCCCGCTCACGACGCAGTCGACACGCGCTGTCGCGATCTGCTGGAGGGCAGCGTCGGCGGTCGTTGCGGTGGCGACGTCACAGCCGTGCTCGTCGTCGAGATACGTCGAGACGGGATCGAGGGCGTCCGTGTCGGCGACAAGTAACACCCTGATCGCCCGCTCGGCCGGTATCGTCCGCGCTACTCGATGGCGGGGTTCGGCTCGTTTCTCTTGGGAAGTCATCATCTGGATGGTCGCTCCGGAGACCTCCGGGGGCGGTCGTCACGTTCGAGATCGGCTAATTCTGCGGTCGCTTCGGGCTCTTCCACCCGCGGCGGCAGCGTGTCTCCCACCTGACGGCTACCCCACAGGGGTGAGCGCGAGCCCACGGTTACCCTTCGGTAGGATCTGGTCCGTATCAACACTGAGATAGATTCCTATTCGCTAAGATTTATCCCGTATTTTTAAATTTTCTCAATCCGCGATCGGTGATCGAGAAAACGCCACAATATCTCTTTAGCCGGTATTTTCGTGGTTCTCTACTGGTCTTATCGGTATTCGGGTTGGGTTCTCCTTTTTATTTTGTAGACTATCGGCGATGACAACAGTTCCCTCGGCAAAGCGCCGTCGGTCGCGTGGTACGGAGTAGTGATCGGGAGTTGGGAAGAGTAGTGCCACGTCAGACCTGGGCTGCTGCGCACTGCCGATAGAGCGGTCATACCGAGAGTCTCACAACTCACGATTGCACTCTCACTCGCGTCGGTACGACGTCCACCACGCAGACTTTACGTCTCCCACTCGAACTATTGGGTCTATGTCCGCGGACTTCGAATCGCGGTTCGACGTCGACTACGATGGTGAACTACCAGCGAGCATCGACGCGGCCGCGCTCAAGCGGATGGAGACGGTCGCGTACGTGCTCGACGAGAGCGTGCGCGTCCCCGGCATCGGCGTCCGCATCGGTGTCGACCCGATTCTGGGAGCTCTCCCCGTCGCTGGCGACGTGGTGAGTGGCGCCTTCTCCCTGTACATCGTCGCCGAATCGGCCTATCTCGGCGTCTCCTTCACGACGCTGGTGAAGATGCTCGCCAACCTCACTATCGACGTGGCGGGTGGATCTATCCCCTTCGTCGGTACTGTCTTCGACGCATTCTGGAAGGCGAACAAGCGCAACGTCGAGCTCGCACTGGAGGACCTCGCCGAAGCGGTGGAGACCGACGTGGGGGCCGGCAGGACAGGCGGCGGCGTCGAGATTCCCGTCGAATCTGACGACTGAGGGAGTCACTGGATGGCACGTGCTCGTCGCGGACGTCCACAGACCGCACCTGACGGATCCCGAGTAGATGACGACCCGATGCAAGACAGCCTTCCGCTCGGCTGAACGATTATTTTCGTTACGTCCGACTGAAATTCTCTGCATCAACCGCAAGAACCGTATTGCCTACTTTGCGGTGTGATTCGATCGTGGTGCCGGATTCCGCTCCTGTCGGCAATGAAACTAGTGTGAGAGCCAAAGGCCCGAATTAAGGCAGTATTTTAAGTATAATAAACCATCACATCAGGTGAATTATCGCCAAATCACCCCAGATAACGAATGAATCAACGTTTTTGTCTTAGATTGCCACGGGGATAGCAACCCAGCGAGCCGACGGGCGACCCCATCCCACGATAGATTATTAGGTCGGTAGACCCGATACCTACGTACGATGGCCTCTTCCAGTAGTGAGTCCTCCGACGAACTTGCGACCGCGGTGGGTCGGTACGTTCTCGGCGACCTCTCGCTCGGACGTGCTGCCGAAGCGGCCGGACTGTCCCGGTGGGAGTTCGAAGAAGTCCTGGAAGACGCTGGCTTCACGGCGCTCTACGGGCCGCGAACTGACGACCAGCTACAGCGGGAGATCGACGTCGCACTCGATCTCGACGAATAGATGCCGGACGGATACCCGCAACCGGTTTTCCTCGACGCGACCGTCATCAGTAATTTCGCTAGTACGAACTCGATCGAGTTTCTCGTCGACATACTCGAAGCACCAGTCGTGACACCCGCAGTCCGTGACGAAATCGAACAGGGAGTTGATTTCGGCCACGAGTATCTGACCAGCGCCGTTGAGGCGTTCGAAGAAGGACTGGAAGTTAGTGGCGTTCCACCCGAAATAGGAAAGGTGAGCCTCCATGAGCGACTTGATCCAGGAGAAACGGAAGCGTTGCGGGGAGCCGTTGAACGCGACGGGACGATCGCCACTGATGACCTCACAGCACGCCGTCTTGCGACGGAACTGGATATGCCGGTCACTGGATCGATAGGCCTCCTCGTCCTCGGCATCAAACGCGAGCATATCGACAGCGAAACTGCGGACGAATGGCTAGAGGTCTGGCGGGACGAACGCGGCTACTACGCCCCCGTCGAGAGCGTCACTGAACTGCTAGACGAATAAGACCGCGAACTGACGAGAACGAGATCAAATACTCGTCCCCAGTCATAGACCTCAACAACGCGAAAATTCAAGAGACCTGTACCGACGCGGTGTTCGAGCGCGGGCGGGACTACCGCGACGAAGGGCGCGTTCAGCGACTCGAACGGTTTGGTGACGTGGTTACAGCCGCGGTTCGGGGGACGAATCTGTACGACGTGACCGTCGATCTAGACGAACATACCATCGATGCGCGGTGTACGTGTCCCTACGAGGGTGCGGGCGAGTGCAAGCACGTCGTCGCGGTGCTGCTGGACCTCATCGCCGATCCGCCCCAAGACGAGAACGAACGCGTCGAAAGGGTTATTGAAGATGTCTCGTCCGACGATCTACACGCATTCGTGCGTGATGTACTCGCAGAGAACCCAGACCTGCGTGAGCAGTTCCTCGCACGGTTTGGCGACGGCAGCAAGTCGGCCGAAGCGTACCGTGACGAGATCGAGGAGCTGTTCGACCAGCACACACAGCACTATCCAGTCGTTACGGAGGCCATCGACTTCTCGCACTTCTTTGAATTAGCCGAGCAGTACCGCGAGCGCGAGCACTACCGGGCGGCCGCGACCGTCTACCGTGCGCTGTTCGAGGGAATCGACGACAACCACGTCCGCATCGACGCCGCATACGATCACTACGCCAAAGCCTTGCGCTCTGCGCTCGATGGGTACGTCGACTGCGTGCTCGCGGCGGACCCAAGCGACGGCAAATTCGAACAATACGCCGGCGCACTCGAAGCACAGGCGATGTCCGAACCGCGGATCAACGAGGAGCAGTTCCGACGTGCGCTCGACGCCCTCGAAGATCAACGATGACCTTACTCAGTCCAGAAGGCCCGCTGTCGATCGTCGATCTCGCCGAGAACCATCGACAGCACGTCACGCCATTCTTCCGGATGTGACGTGTCGTCGCCAGGTGTTCGCGCGTCAGGCCCCGGGTGGACGTGATCACGAGTGTTGTGATCCGAGTGATGCCGATCCCATCGGTAGTCAAACGTGCCATCCTCGTGCACTTCGTGGTAATGCAGCGAGAAGTTCCCGTTCTCGAACCACACGATTTCAAGGCGAGCACCCCGTACGCGCTGCGGATAGAACCCGGGATCGTAGCGACAGACGATGCGATCCGGTGCGAATTCCGGTTGAATTTCGATTTCAGTGAAGCGATCGTCGGTAGCGAATCGCTCTGCGGCGACATTCAGACGGGCGAAGTCGATCGGTGCACCGCTGACGTCGTCCCTTCCGCCGCTTATGCGACGGGGCGCTGCCCGGCAGCGCTGTCCGTGTCAGTCTGCAATGCCCGTTCGAGGAGAGAAATTCGGCGGCGCGTCGTCTTCCACGCTGACACCTCCCGCCACACTGCCTCGACAGAACGATCGGTGTCAGTTGCGTGTGCAACTATCGCTACTGCGTCCGGAGATTTGACATCGAACTCCTCCGCAAACGACTCATCACGCTCCACTGCGTCTTCAAGGAAGGCGAGGAGGTCGTCGTCGTCGTACTGGTTCCGGAGCTGCTGGACACGCCGCCAGTTCAGGTACTCCTGATTCCGTTCGTACGTCGCGGGAGAGTCGGTGACCTGCGTGACGATCCCCATGCGTTCGAACCACGCTAAATACTCACGGGCAGCGTCTACCCCATGTCCTGCAAGATCAGCGACCTCACTTGCAGTCCCGGGACTGTCCAGTCCGAGCACGGCATCGAAGAAGTCGTCCCGAGTACGGTCCCCGGAAACGAGTTCTTCCGGACTGACGAGGTCGTCGAACTCCGGCGCGTCCCGACGCTCGTCGGAATCTGCCTTTAGTTCGGTACGTGGGTCGTCCATACCAGAGATACGGTCGTCTGGCGGAATAAATCTTTGTGTGTCCGGAATATTCCGAGAATTCAGTTTCAAAACGAGCTAGTCGCCAGCGTGATCCTACTATCCGATCTCCAAGAAGTCGAGACCAGAGAGAAAACGTGCCAAGACATAGTCGTCTTGGGCTTTAGGGGAACGTGTGAGAGCCAAGGGCCGGATTTGAACCGGCGATGATCCGCTCTGCAGGCGGACGCGTTAGGCCGAACTCTGCCACCTTGGCGCGGGTGGAACTATTCCGTTTCGGCGCTTAAGCCTAGCGGTCTCGTTCGAAATGAAAAACGCCCACGGGACAGTCTGATACTGTCCGGTGGGCGCTTGAAAGTATGAGTGGCGAGGCGGCGAGTCAGTGTTCCCAGAGGATCGCTCACTCCAGTAC
>NZ_JAVQKJ010000014.1:0-158573 GCF_031823395.1 Halobellus ordinarius | reverse complement strand
AGTTAGATAGACTCGGGGTGTACGCACCGAGGCAACGAGGTGTTAAGCCCGCGAGCACTAACAATCCGAGCCACACTCATACCACAGAGGACATTTCGAGTGTCTACCTGTGTTGGTGAAGTCGTGGACACTACCTCACTCACCACGAGCGAGGTCTCTAAGACACAGCACTGCACTGTCTGGCCGACGTGATTCAGAGTCACTCGGGCAGGCGAGTTCAGGCGGAAGCTGGATTGCACGCACACATACGGTTAGGTACGCACCGAGCGTCCTCACCGACGATGGTCAGCACGCGTTGTTTGAAGGCGTGTGGACGGTTCGAGTCCGTCAGTCGGAATTGAGGCGGCCACAGCGGCAGGGTCACACCCGTACCCATCCCGAACACGGAAGTTAAGCCTGCCAGCGTGTGAGGTAGTACTGGAGTGAGCGATCCTCTGGGAACACTGACTCGCCGCCTCGCCACTCATACTTTCAAGCGCCCACCGGACAGTATCAGACTGTCCCGTGGGCGTTTTTCATTTCGAACGAGACCGAGAGCTATCAGTGAGTCGTCAGTACTATAGTAGCGTTCGCAAGTCTCCGCTCATACGATCGCACGCAGTCGTGCGATCAGATGAGCAATCAGTTGCGAACGCTACTATAGGTTTGTGACCTTCTCCGTCGGTCAAGCACCATCCGTCGGGGGCAAACATAGCGATCGGCAGCGCCGAGGACCCCGCGTCGACAGCCACCGCCGCGCGGCCGAGCGCGGGCGACGGTGATCTGCCGTCCTCCCGAGTAGTGAGCGCTGTGCACGCCCTTGGTGACAGGCTCACGAACAGTTAATCGGGTTAAATCGGGCTAAATGGGCGGAAGACGGCCTGAGCGAGTTCCCGCTTTATACGGGTAGGTGGGGAAGGAAGCGATGTAATGAATCGCAGCAGAGCGCTCACGATCGCCGTGGTACTCGCGGTCGTCGGGATGGCCGCGTTCCCGATGGCGGCGGGTGCAGCCACAGACGTCGCAGTCGATATCGAACAGTCCCCCGAGACAGGAGCGGCCCTCGTCACGGTGACAGAGAATGGAAGCGCCGTGGAGAACGCGACAGTGAACGTCTCCTCGGAGTCGGCGTATGCTGGCAACGGCTCCTACGATACCAATGAGAACGGGACAGTCGCGCTGCCGAACCCGGACGAGACAGTCACCGTCCAGGTGAACGTGACTGCCAACGACACGACCGAAAGCACGCAGGTCGAACTCGTGCCGCAGTCTGACTCCGTCGACGTCTCGGCGGCGCAGCAGGACGACGGCACGGCGACAGTGACGGTAACGCAGTACGACGACGCCGTCGAGAACACGACGGTGAACGTCTCCTCGGACGCGGCGTACGCGGGTAACGGATCCTCCGAGACCGACGAGAACGGCCAGGTCACGCTGCCGGATCCCAACGAGACAGTCACCGTTGACCTGAGCGCGTCCGTGAACGGCGCCTCCGCGAGTGAGACGGTCGAACTCGTCCCGTACGAGCAGTCGCTCGACGTCTCCGCGGAGCGGCAGGACGACAACACGACGCTCGTGACGGTCACCCAGTACGACGATCCCGTCGAGAACGCGACCGTCGAAGTCGAGGGTGACGACGCCATCGCGGGCAACTACACGACCGACGAAAACGGGACAGTCACGCTCGACCAGCCAGAAACCGATGGCAACGTGACGATCACGGCAACGGCCGACGATCTCAGCGCTCAGACGACGATCGAGCTTGACGGCTACGCGCAGCTCGATGTCACCGCCGAACAACAGTCCGACGGCGTCTTCGTGACGGTCACGTACGGCTCCGAGGCGGTCGAGAACGCGACGGTCGATGTCGAAGCCGACGGCGACTACGCCGGAACGGGAACGCACACGACCGACGAGAACGGTGAGGTCGCCCTCCCGCTCCCGCAGGAGAACGTCACCGTCACGGTGACCGCGACGGCCGAAAACGAGACGGCCGAGACGACGACCGACCTGACCGTCGAGTTCGTCGAGGAGTCCGGGCCGTTCGGACAGGCGGTCTCGTCGTTCGTCAGTGCGCTCCAGTCGGCCGGATTCGACGGCCCGCCGGGGCAGGCGGTCTCCGACTTCGTGACGGGGAACAACCCCGGCAACGCGGACGAAGCGCCCGGTCAGTCCGGTGACGCGCCCGGGCAGTCCGGCGATGCATCCGGTCAGTCGGACGACGACGGCAACGAGACCGACGAGGCACCCGGCCAGTCCGGCGACGCCCCTGGCCAGTCCGATGACGACGGCAACGAGACTGACGACGCGCCCGGCCAGTCCGGTGATGCGCCCGGTCAGTCCGATGACGACGGCAACGAAACGGACGAGAACGACGGCGACGCGGATGAGGTAAACGCGGCTGACGAGGAAGACGAGGCGGACGAAGACGACGAGGATGACGACGACGGGGGCGACTCCGACGCCGACGATAGCGGCAACAACGGCGGCTCAGATGACGCACCTGGTAACTCCGGAAACGCACCCGGCCAGAACTGAACGCCGGCACCGAACGTCGGGCTGATTCGTTTCGATACGCTTTTTCAGGGTCGATGACGCCCCAGCGGTAGCTATGTCGACTCTGCTGTAAAGCCCTGCAGTTATGCCCGTGGATCCGGGAAGGCAGCCCGATGGCGAGCGAGTTCCTCGCGGCTGAGTCCCGAGCGGGCCACGAGCACGTCGATATCGACGTCGAGCCGTCGGGACGCGGCGACGGCACCGGCGCCGACGAGTTCGGCCTGCGGGGTGTCCTGCCCGGGTGACCACGCGCCGACGTCGATGCCGGCGCCCTCCGGGTCGTCGAGCAGTTCGGCCGCGAGAGTGCTCATCAGGGCCGCCCCGAGCGGTCCCACTCGATCCCCAGAACCGTCGAGCGACGCTGCGGCGTGGTCGATCGATTCGGACACACCCGTTCCGGTGGCTGTTCCCGCGCTGTCTCCGTCGATTCGAGCCCGTTCGAGCGCCCCGGCGAGCGCGAAGTACCGGCGGGCGTCAGATGCCGAAAGCAGCGCCCGTTCGAGGGCGGCATCCACGACAGCGTCGAGCGCGTCCGTCACGACTCGGCCACGCCCTCGTTGAAGGTCGTGTCGACGACGGTCCCATCGGGCAGAAGCGTCACGCGTCCGAGCGTGACTGTCTCGCCGACGTCGGCGCGTTGCCCGATTTCGCGGAGCGTCGCCTCCCGATCGAGCCGGTCCCAGACAGCTTCCTCTACGAGTCGCTGGAACGCGTGCGGGTCGGTCCACCCTGCATCGATGTCCGACGGCACGTGGACGACGAACTGGAACTCGGATTCCGTGACCGCGATCCCGACGCCGAACGTGTCGCCGTCGGCGGCTGTGTCCGTGTTGTCGTCGACGGTGCCCTCGGCGTCTGCGTCCGGGCCCTCGTCGGCGTCGTCGGAATCTACGTCCGTGTTGTCGTCGACGGTGCCGTCGGTGTCTGCGTCTGGTCCGTCGGCAGCCGTGTCCTGGCCGTCGTCGACGGCGTCGTCCCCGCTGTCGCTTCCGTGCATACGGGCACGTGGGGTCGGCCCGGCAAAATACCCGCCGGTCACGTCGCTGCCCGTTGCCGCCTCGCCGCCTGGAGGCCCGGCCGCTCGGGTGTGGCTTGTGCCAGCACACCCCGACGAGACCGCGAATAACACGGCTTTTGGCCGACGAGCGATTCCCGACGAGCAATGAGTTATCGGATCGGACTCGTCGGCAAACCCTCCGTCGGCAAGTCCTCGTTTTTCAACGCGGCGACGATGAACGACATCCCCGAGGGCGCGTACCCGTTCACGACGATCGACCCCTCGGTCGGCGAGGCGTACGTCCGCGTCGACTGCGCGGCCCCGGAATTCGAGGAGACCTGCACGCCCTCCGTCGGCTACTGCGACGGCGGCACCCGGTTCGTCCCGGTGAAACTCGTCGACGTCGCGGGGCTGATCCCCGGTGCCCACGAAGGGAAAGGACTCGGCAATCAGTTCCTGACCGACCTCAACGAGGCGGACGTCCTCGTGCACGTCGTCGACTTCTCCGGGGAGACCGACCGCGAGGGCGAACCGACCGAGGACCACGACCCCCGCGAGGACATCGACTTCCTGGAGAACGAACTCGATATGTGGTATCTCGACGTCCTGGAGAAAGGCCTCGAACGCCACCGGACGGGCTACAACGGCGCCGAGGGGAAGATCGAGGAGGATCTCGCCGAACAGATGTCCGCGTTCAGGACGAACAAAGACGAGATCAAGCAGGTGTTGCTGTCGACGGGTGCGGGCCTCGACCCCGCCGAGTGGGACGAGGCGATGAAAGCCGAGGTCGCCCGCGAGATCCGAAAGCGGACGAAGCCGATCGTGATCGCGGCGAACAAGATGGACAAACCGGCCGCGCAGGCGAACTTCGAGTCGATCACCACCGACCCCGATTACGACCATCTCACCTTCGTCCCGACCAGCGCACACGCCGAGAAGGCGCTCAAGGAGGCCGACGACGCGGGCGTGGTCGACTACAAGCCGGGTGCGGCCGAGTTCGAAATCGTCGGCGATCCCTCCACGGAACAGGACGCCGGCCTCGAACAGATCCGCGAGTACATCACGGAGTTCGGCGGCACGGGCGTCCAGCAGGTGCTCGAATCGGCACTGTTCGACGTGCTGGACGCCATCGCGGTGTTTCCCGGCAGCGCGAACGGGCGAGCGGACTCCCAGGGCGTCTTCCGCGACTGCTTTATCCTCCCGGACGGCGCGACCACCGAGGATTTCGCGCACCACATCCACTCCGATATCGGCGAGGGCCTGCTCCACGGGATCGACTGCCGCTCGCAGCGTCAGGTCGGGACCGACCACGAACTCGGTCACCGCGACGTCGTCGAACTCGTCACCACGAACTGATACTGATCACTCTCGTCTCTTCTCGCCGAGCGCCATCCCCGTTGGCGGCGCTCGGCGGTAAAAAGTGAGAGTAAGAGTACCCCTCTCCGAGACAGTTGATCGGGGAGCGCCGACCTCGAGTCCGCGATGCCGGGCGGGTTCGTCCGCCGATACTACCGACCAGCCCGTACCTACTTACCGCCCCCAGCCGAAGCCCCGACCCGGTGGCATCCGACGAACGCACGATCGACGAGTATCTCGCGGCGATCGCTTCCGAGCAGGTCGCGCCAGCGGGTGGGTCCGCGGTGGCGATTGCGGGCGCGATGGGGGCAGCGCTCTGTGAAATGGTCTGTATTCACACGCTCGCGGCCCGGGATGAACCGGATCGCGACCCCGACGCAAACGCCGCCACCCGCGCGGACGGAGAGGCGACGCTCCGCGAACTGCGAACCGATCTCGAACGGGAGAGACATCGACTGCTGGCGCTCGCGGACGGCGACGCGGAACTCGTCGAGGACCTCTTTGGTGGGGGTGCCAACGGGTCGACCGCGCGCCTCCGGAAACGGGCGACTGGAATTCCGCTCGCGATTGCCGAAGCGTCCGTAACCGTGCTGGACGGCGCGACAATCGCCAGTGAACGGGGACGACCCGGCGTCGCAGCCGATGCGACGACCGGTGCGTACCTGGCGGACGCCGCGATCCGTGCGTCGCTGGCGACGGTCAGGACGAACCTGGAGACCCTTTCGGATGACGAGTTTGCGGCCGACGTCGCCGAGCGGATGGCGACGATAGAGGCAGCGGCCGCTGCGCTGAGAACGGAAGCGTTCGATGCGGACTTCGCTCCGCCGAACGGGTCCGATCCAGCCGAGCAGGACGGGAGGTAGGCTCCGAACGGGTCCGATCCAGCCGAGCAGGGCGGGAGGTAGGCTCCGAACGGCCCCGATCCAGCCGAGCAGGACGGGAGGTAGGCTCCGAACGGGCCTCCCGATACCTGGTCGTCTCGGAACCACTCGAGG
Organism: Halobellus ordinarius; assembly: GCF_031823395.1. Taxonomy (NCBI): domain Archaea; kingdom Methanobacteriati; phylum Methanobacteriota; class Halobacteria; order Halobacteriales; family Haloferacaceae; genus Halobellus; species Halobellus ordinarius. The sequence continues at coordinate 152,690 of NZ_JAVQKJ010000014.1, read as the reverse complement.
AACCTCCCGGGGGGAACTGCCTGGCCAACGTCGTGCGGCGGTCGTCAGTCTCCGTGAAAGCGCAGGCTGTAGTGGTAGTAGATCCCGTCGTATCGGATCAACCGGCGCCCGGTCCGCTCGACGCCGGCGTCGCGCTCGATGTTCCCATCGAGATACGCGCGTCGGTCCATCAACCGAAGGAGCTCCTCGTAGGCCGCCGAATACGGATGCGTCTCCTCGTACCCGTCGCCCCGAGCGCGGCGGACGATTTCGCGCGCCTCCGAGGACAGGTCGTCCGCTCTGAATCGCGCCTGGACGTGGTGTGCGCGCAGGATCGCCTCCATCCGCTCGGGCGACTCCGCGACGGGTTCGACTGTAGCCCGATAGCGGGGCTCGTAGAACACTTCGCGGGCGATATCGACCCTGTACCGGCGATCGCGATACCGCACGTGCGACGGTGTCTCGTCGCCGAGCAGTTCGCTTTCGGTCATTCGCTCCTCGTTGCGATAGACGTAGCCGCCGCGCTGGACGAGTCCCCACGGCGCACCGCCGTCGTTCCCGCGCGCTCGGGCGGCGAAATGGGCGATGTGCACCGCGCGGGCATCGATTTCGGGGAGTTCCTCGGCGGGGACTGTCCGCGTTCCATCCGCTTCGTCCGTGCCTGGCGAGTCGGTGCCGTCTGCGGCACTTCCCTCGTCTTCGGAGTCGGCGAACAGTCGGAGCACCGGCCGGGTGGTTTCGACCTCGTCGATGACGACCGAACCGAGCCGGTAGTACGTCCCGTCCTGCTCCGCGTAGGCGGGATCGTCCGCACTGCCGGGAAACGGTTTCCGGTACTGTGTGGTGTACTCCTCGCCGTCGAGCGTCGCCTCGAAGGCCTCCTCGTCCCACTCGGGCCTCGTCGCCGCGAGGTCAGTCACGAACTGCTCGCGGAGACTGTCGCCCCGGCGAGTGAGGTCCAATGTGAGGGTCCGAGCGTCGCTGTCGCTTTTCGTGGCTTCACTGTTCGAGTCGAGACAGCCGGCGGAGGCTGCGAGCGTCGCGCCGGCGAGCGCGCCGAGGAACCGGCGCCTGGAGGGCAGTAGTGACATCGGGACCACACGGACCTCTCACCGCGCTCCGCAAAAAATCCTGCAGTCCTCGCCCGCCTACAGTTCGACCGGGGTCTTGACGACCGTCACCGGCATCACCGCGAGTCGGAGGACGCGGTCCGTCACGCTCCCGAGGAGACTCCGGTACTCGTCGGGGCGTCGCCGCGTCCCCATCACGACGAGGTCGGCGCCCGCGTCCTCGGCGAACTTCACGATGGTCTCCGGCGGCCGCCCGTGTCGGATGTGGGTCTCGGCATCGACGCCGCGTTCCTCGGCCTTCGCAGCCACCTCCGAGACGGCGTCCTCGCCGATTTCTTCGAGACCGTGTTCCGGTCCTTCGCTTTCGTCCACGTACTCGTCGCCACTGTAGGCGTCGTACACGTCGCTGTCGACGACGAACAGCACGTGCAACCTGGCGTCGTGGTGTGCGGCCAGATCGATCGCGTGGTCGACCGCCCGATCCGACGCGACTTCACCGCCCGTCGCGAGCAGAATCTCGTCGTACATACCCGACTATACGCGACTTCGGATATAAAATCGGTAGGGTCACACTCACGCGCGAAGAATAGTATAGTATATTCCATTTAGCGAAATCATAGGAATATATTAATCACCACCTGATCGGAAAAATCCGTTGAAACGGGTTTCAGGCCAATATCAAAAATTAATATAATATCTAAATACATAAAATTTACTAATCATAAGTCGATTACGTATGAGCAATTCCATATCCGACTCCCCCCCCGGTTTTCATAGCGACATCCATTGTCCGCGACACTGATACTGATTACTCTCACTTTTTACCGCCGAGCGCCAACCCCGTTGGCGGCGTTCGGCGGGAAGAGACGAGAGTAATCAGTATGATTGGGAGACCGTCGGACGTAGGGTGATGCGGCACCGGTGACAGGGACGACGGACGAGCGGATCTATCGAGAGGGAAGTTGGGGACTCGCGGCCTCAAATCGTGACACCCCCAGCACGTGACCGGTAAGCATAAGCCCGATCTCTCATCACTTGTGGGTAATGGAGATAGACAGCGTAGACGGCTTCGCGTCGTCGCTTTCCGAGGCCGGGGTCGAATACACACGCACGACGGCGAGGGAGTTCGAGACGGCGCTTTCTGCGGCCATCGAACTCCCGGCGGTCGGCGCACCGCTCGGGCTGGACAGTGTCTCGCTCGGCGAGACCGACGTCCAGTTGCCACCGACGCCGCGGCTGCTGCTGGAGGCCGAAACCGGCGTCACGCGCGTCCACGGCGGCGTCATCGAGCACGGGAGCTTCGTGATTCAGTCGGACGAGGCGGGGACGGAACCGGTCAGCCTCTACCCGCGAAAGCACGTCGGCGTCATCCGGGCGAGCGACCTCCAGGAAGACTTCGACGCGACCGCATCGTGGCTCGACGGGGAGTTCCAGTCGGGCCGCGACTCCGCGATCGTCGCGACCGGCGCCAGCGCCACGGCCGACATGGGCAAGATCGTCGACGGCGTCCACGGGCCACAGACCGTCCACGCGATCATCCTCACGGACCGATGACGGCGAGCGGTAACGCAAACCGGGAAGCGAAGGCCGAGCACATCAGGGAGTTGTTGGCGACCGAGGGCGACGCCGTCTTCGAGAACACGACGCACGTCAATCAGGGTCGGTACGACGCGAACGCGCGCCGGACCGACATCGAAGAACTGCGGAGCGAAGCGCGAGCGATCAAAGAGGACGCGATCGAGCGGATCCCCGAACTGATCGAGACCGTCACCGAGAGCGTCGAGGCGAACGGCGGGACGGTGTACGTCGCCGACGACGCCGCCGACGCGAACCGCTACATCGAGGAGGTCGTCGAGGACCGCGACGCCGACGTCGTCGCGAAGTCGAAGTCGATGACGACCGAGGAGATCGAAGTCAACGAGGCGCTGGAATCCCTCGGAGTCGAAGTCTGTGAGACGGACCTCGGCGAGTTCGTCATTCAGATCGCCGACGAGGCGCCCTCGCATCTCGTCGGGCCGGCGTTCCACAAGTCGACCGAGGACATCGCGACGCTGTTCAACGGCTACTTCGACCTCGACGAGCCGCTCGAGACCGCCGAAGACCTCACGCAGTTCGCGCGCGACCACGTCGGCGAACAGATCCGGGAGGCGGACGTCGGGATGACGGGCGCGAACTTCGTCTTCGCCGAGTCCGGCACCATCGCAATCGTGACGAACGAGGGCAACGCCCGGAAGTGCGCCGTGACGGCCGACACGCACGTCGCGGTGGCGGGCGTCGAGAAACTGATTCCGAGCGTCGAGGACCTGCCGCCCTTCGCGGAACTCATCGCGCGGGCGGCCGGCGGGCAGGACTTCGCGACGTATCTCTCCTTGCTCTCCCCGCCGGTCGACTCGCCGACGATCGACTTCGATCGGCCGGACGAACCGCTCGGCGAGGGGGACCGCGAGTTCCACCTGGTGCTTCTCGATAACGGCCGGATGACGATGCGCGAGGACGAGGACCTCCGCGAGACGCTGTACTGCATCCGGTGTGGCGCGTGTGCGAACTCGTGTTCGAACTTCCAGCACGTCGGCGGCCACGCCTTCGGCGGGGAGACCTACACCGGCGGCATCGCGACCGGGTGGGAGGCCGGGGTGCACGGCCTCGATTCCGCCGCGGAGTTCAACGACCTCTGTACCGGCTGCTCGCGGTGTGTCAACGCCTGTCCCGTGAAGATCGACATCCCGTGGATCAACACGGTGGTCCGCGATCGGATCAACCGCGGCGCCGACCCGAGTACCTTCGACTCGCTCGTCGAGGGGCTCACCCCCGACGCGGATCCCGGCGGCGTCGACATCCAAAAGCGGCTGTTCGGCAACTTCGGAACGCTCGCGCGCCTGGGCAGCGCGACCGCACCGCTCTCGAACTGGCTGGCCGACGCCGGGCCCGTCCGGGCGGCGATGGATCGGTTCCTGGGCGTCGACCGCCGCCGCGACCTCCCGACCTTCGAGCGGGAGACGCTGGTCGAGTGGTTCGAGAACCGCGACCGGCGAAGGTCCCTTGCGGACGCCGACCGCTCTGCGGTGCTGTATCCCGACGCCTACACCAACCACGTCCTCGTCGACCGCGGGAAGGCGGCGGTCCGGACGCTCGAAGCCCTGGGCGTGGGCGTGGAACTCGCGCCGTGTCACGAGAGCGGCCGCGCACCGCTGTCGCAGGGGATGATCGAGACCGCCCGGGCGAACGCGACACGGGTCGCCGCGGACCTCGATCCGTACATCTCGGCCGGGTACGACGTCGTGGTCATCGAACCGTCGGATCTCGCGGCCTTCAGAAACGAGTACGAACGGATGCTGCCGGCCGATCGTGCGCGGCGGCTGGCGGAGACCAGTTACGAGATTATGGAATACGTCTACGGCCTGCTGGAAAACGGTAGTGATCCGTCGGTGCTGTCCGGTCCCGAGTCGAGTGACGAAAGCGACGGCGTCGCCTACCACAGCCACTGCCAGCAGCGGACGCTCGGCCTCGACGGACACACCGAAACGGTGCTCGAACGGCTCGGGTACGGCGTGGCGACTTCCGACGTCGAGTGCTGTGGGATGGCCGGCTCGTTCGGCTACAAATCGGAGTACTACGAACTCAGCGTCGACGTCGGGGAGACGCTGCAAGCGCAGTTCGCGGGGCCGGTAGCCGACGGGAGGGAGGTAATCGCGAGCGGCGCCTCGTGTACCGAACAGCTCGAATCGCTGTTCCCGCAGGCGACGAAGCATCCGATCGAACTGGTCGCACCAGAATAGCCTGTCAGCCCCGGAATCGAAGAATGCGCCCGTATGTTACGTCCACGCGAGCAGGTGATGCCGGACGATCCGCAGCGCTCGGTCGAGCGTGTGTGTCTCGATCATCTCCTCGTAGCCCGCGCGGACGTAGTCGTCGAGGCCGGACCCGCCCGTATGGAAGACGACCGGGAGCCCAAGTTTCTCCAGTCGCTCGTAGATCGGGTCGTACTTCCGGTTGCCCAGCGGCGGCGTCGCGCCGGCCGTGATCAGTACCGCTCCCTTGATCGCCTCCTCGTCCTCGATCCGATCGAGGAGGTCCATCGAGGCGTCGATGTCGAGGTCCTCCATCGCCTCGATCACGTCCTCCTGGGAATCGCCCCCGTCAGGATATTCGGAGAACTCCCGGTCGATCTTTCCGTAGTTCATCCGGTTACCCGTCGACGCCGGGAAGAAGGCGCTGAGGTTCTGTTTCACGCCGGTACCGCCCCAACTGCTCTTCTGGAACTTCGTCCGCCAGGGTTCCGGCATATACGGCGCGGCCTGCTCGAAGGTATCGGCGAAGTGGTAGTCGCAGTCGACGACGAGGTGTTCGCTCGGATCGATCATAGTACCACCTCTGGCGCGGGGGAACGTGCCATATGTGTGAGGCACGAAGTAATTATAATAAATCTTTGCACAAGATCGCCCGTCGGCGAATAGGCCCCTGCAGTCTCTCGGCCGGAAGTCGACAGACAATCGACAGCGAACGACGAGATCAGTGCTGCCCGAGGTCCACTGATGGGACGCTCGCTACTCGCCCGTCATCACGGTGACGACGGGCCGGTCCGCCTCGAGCAGGATCGACTGGGTTTTGCTGCCGAACACCGCTTTGCCGGTCGGCGACCGTTTTCGACCGCCGATGACGAGATACTGGGCGTCTCGTCGCTTGGCTTCCGAGAGGATCTCCTGGACCGGTTCGCCGACGCGGCCCTTGAGTGTCGCCCCGGACGCCTCCCCGAGCGTCTCTTCGACGACGTCGCGCGCGACGCCGATTGCGTGGCGTTCGCCGTCCTGCAAAGTGTAGCTCTCGTCCTTGCCGACAGTGTACGAGGGGGCCTCCTCGGAGGGGCCGTACGAGGCCGGCGTCGTAATCGTACTGATCGACGACCCGCCGGTCGAGGAGCGAAACTTCTCGAAGACGTCCTGCGGCATCACGTGCAGGACAATGTGCTCGACCCCGTAGGCGTCTGCCAGTTCAGCGCCGCGCTCGACCGCCTCGCTCGGCACCGTTTCGCCGTCAACCGCTGTCAGTATCGTCATACCTGACTCCTCCCTCCGGGTGCTAATAAATCGTGGTTCCAATTGTCATTGTCGTGTCTTCGTCTCCCTGCTGACGCCGTGGTGGTTTCCACCCGCGATTTTATTACCGGGCCCATACAACTGTCAGAGCGTCGGAGAAAAAGCCGGCGCTGAGGCGACAGACACTGAGGCCTCCGCTGAAGTCGATTCCGATGCAGCGTCGGAAGCGGAGACAAGGGCCGACGCCGATGCGGATCACGCGACCGACGGGGAACCGGCGGTTCCATCGGCCCGGGTGTTCGCAAGCCCCAGCACGCGCACGCTGGCTCGCGAACTCGGCGTCGATATCTCTGCTGTCGACGGGTCCGGGCCGGGCGGCCGAGTGACGGGCGCGGATGTTCGCGCAGCGTCTCGGAACGGAACGGTCGCACGGATGGCAGACGACGCCGCCGGCGCGGAGCAGAGCGCCGAGGCCGCATCGGGAGATCTTGCCGACCCGTCGCGAACTGAGGATTCTGCCGCTGTTGTCGCCTCCACCTCCACTGCTGCAGCCACGGACGCAGCCGTCCGGGACCGAACGCTCGCGATGCCGGCGACCCGACGCCTCGCCGACGAACTCGGCGTGGATCTCGATGCTGTTCCGGCCAGCGAGAAGCGGGAGGGCGAACCGTACGTGACGCCCGAGGACGTGCAGGCGTACGCGGAAGGCGGAGCGACGGCCGCGCCGACCTCCGCGGCCACTGGCGACGCCGCACAGGCGGCTTCCGCGTCCGAGGCAGCGGCCGGTGCCGCTGGGACGGCCTCAGACGCCGGAGAAGAGACGTCAGCGACCGGTGACGCGGGATCCGTCCCCGGCGACCGCGTGCCGTACCGCGGCGTCCGCCGGACGATCGGCGAGCAGATGGCGGAGTCGAAGTACACCGCGCCGCACGTCTCTCACCACGACGAGTTCGACGCGTCCGCGCTCGTGGAACTCAGGGAAGATCTGGCTGCCGCAGCCGAGGCCGACGGCGTGAAACTCACCTATCTCCCGTTCGTCGTGAAGGCGCTCACCACGGCACTCCAGGAGTTTCCCTACCTCAACGCCAGCCTCGACGAGGAAAACGAGGAGATCGTGCTCCACGACGAGTACAACATCGGCATCGCCGTTGCGACCGACGCCGGCCTGATGGTACCGGTGGTCGACGACGCCGACGAGAAAGGCCTGAAACGGCTGGCGACGGAGATCAGAGATATCGCCGGCCGGGCCCGGGACCGGAAGATCAAGCCCGAGGAGATGCAGGGTGGCACCTTCACCATCACAAACATCGGCGTCATCGGCGGCGAGTTCTCCTCGCCGATCATCAACTATCCCGAGGCCGCCATCTTCGCGATGGGCCCGATCAAAAAGCGACCCTGGGTCGTCGACGACGAGGTCGTCGCTCGCGAGACGATGCGCTTCTCGATGTCGGTCGATCACCGACTCGTCGACGGCGCCGACGCCGCGCGGTTCTCGAACCGCGTCAAGGAACTGCTCGCGGAACCGACGCGGCTGCTCCTGGAGTGATCGGGCAACGAGACACACAACGGCGGTGCGGAATCGACTGACAGTGCAGCCGCAACGGATGAATTTTTGACCCGGGGGCGAGAGGTGTCGCATATGGTAATGGGCGACATCGCGACGTCGACGGATCTGCTGGTGATCGGCGCGGGGCCGGGCGGCTACGTGGCCGCCATCAGAGGCGCACAGCTGGGCTTGGACACGACGCTCGTCGAGAAAGACGCCTACGGCGGCGTCTGCCTCAACCGCGGCTGCATCCCCTCGAAGGCGTTCATCCACGGCGCGGACCTCGCACACGAGGCAGGCACTGCCGAGGAACTGGGTATCCACGCCGACCCGGCGGTCGATATGAGCCGGATGCAAGCCTGGAAGTCGGAGGTGGTCGATCAACTCACAAGCGGCGTCGAGAAGCTCTGTAAGGCCAACGGCGTCTCGCTGCTGGAGGGAACCGCGGCGTTCGAGGACGAACACACGGTCCGTATCGCTCACGGCGGTGAGGGACAGGGGATGGAGACCGTCGAGTTCGAGCACGCGGTGATCGCGACGGGCTCGCGACCGATCCAGATCCCGGGGTTCGACTACGCCGACGAGCCGGTTCTCTCCTCTGCGGCTCTCTTGGAGATGGAGTCGGTTCCGGACCGGCTCGTCGTCGTCGGGGCTGGCTACATCGGAATGGAACTGTCGACGATGCTCGCGAAACTCGGCACCGACGTGACCGTCGTGGAGATGCTCGACGACGTCCTGCCCGGATACGAGGACGACATCAAGCGCATCGTCCGCTCCCGAGCCGAGAACCTCGGCGTCGAGTTCCACTTCGGCGAGGGCGCTACCGGCTGGGAGCAGGCTCCCGAGGGGGTGGTCGTGACGACAGAAACCGAAGACGGCGAGCAATCGGAATATTCCGGCGACGCGGTGCTCGTCGCCGTGGGCCGGCAGCCGGTCACCGACACGCTCGAAATCGATGAGATCGGGCTGGAGACGGACGAGAACGGGTTCCTCGAAACCGACGACCGCGCACGGACCGACGTCGAGAACGTCTTCGCCGTCGGCGACGTCGCGGGCGAACCGATGCTCGCACACAAGGCGAGCGCCGAGGGGATCGTCGCGGCCGAGGTGGCTGCGGGTGAACCCGCTGCGCTCGATCATCAGGCGATCCCGGCCGCGGTGTTCACCGATCCGGAAATCGCGACCGTCGGGATGACGAGTGACGAGGCCGAAGAGGCCGGATTCGAGCCGGCTGTCGGCGAGATGCCGCTGCGGGCCAGCGGTCGCGCGCTCACGATGAACGAGACCGACGGGTTCGTTCGCATCGTCGCCGACGCGGATAGCGGCATCGTCCTCGGGGGGCAGCTGGTGGCGCCCGAGGCTTCCGAACTCGTCGCCGAAGTCGCGCTGGCCGTCGAGATGAGCGCGACGCTGGAAGACCTGGGTGGCACCGTCCACACGCATCCGACCCTGGCGGAGGCTGTGATGGAGGCCGCCGAAAACGCCCAGGATCAGGCGATCCACACGCTCAACCGGTAGAGGGCGTCGGCCCGGTCTTCAGCTGGCACTCCTCGCATACCGCCCACCCAAGGAACTATTTTCTGCCGCTTGCTGGGTCGGGTATGTCGCGAGAACAACCGATCAGCAGCGTCGGCATCCACGACTGGGGGACGCACCCCTGTCCGCCCGAGCACCTCTGTGACCTCCTCGTAGCACTCGACGCTCTCGACTGTTCGTTCGAGGTGACTGGGAGTAATCATTATGACGACCTCTCACCCTACGACGGCGTCATAACAGTCTAACGACGAGTTCCTCGAATCCGTCGAGTGGGTCCACAACATCCGCTCGGGCTACGAAGATTTCCCGCTCGCCACCTACGAGGCGCGTGGAGTGACGATGACGAACAGTACGGGAATCGCTGGCGACCTCGTCGCCGAAACCGTCACTGGACTCGTGATTTCGCTCTCGAAGGGGCTCCACCGGTATCGCGACAAACAGAACGATAGCGAATGGGAGCGGCTCTCCTGGCAACGACCGTTCGAGGTGAGTGGATCGAGCGCCTGCGTGGTCGGCGTGGGTGAACTTGGCGGCAGCGTCGTCTCGCGGCTCGGCGTCCTCGGGATGGCTGTCGAGGGTGTCGATATCAGGCCGGTATCAGGGCTCGGCCTCGATCGGGTGTACGACGCTTCGCGGATCGAAACTGCGGTGAGCGACGCTCGGTTCGTCGTGCTCACGACGCCACTCACCGAGGCGACCCGGGGACTCGTCGACGACGACGTGTTCGCGGCGATGCAAGACGATGCGTATCTGGTCAACGTGAGCCGCGGCGAGATCGTTGCTCCGGGGGCTCTCGAGGCGGCGCTGAACGACGATGAACTCGCGGGCGCGGCAGTTGACGTGTTCCACGAGGAGCCTCTGCCCGAGGAGTCGAAGCTCTGGTCGATGGACGAGGTGATCGTGACGCCGCACGCCGCTGCACAGGCGAACACCACGGCGACCGGATCACAGCACTGGTCGCGACAATATCGCCCGCTTCAACGACGGCGGAACTCCGTGGAATCAGGTCGTTTGAGTAGACGCCTGCAACTGTTTGTCTTTGACGAATCAGCTTGCGGTAAATCGGAATAACTCTCGATACGTTCTGCAAAAACGATGTGGCGTTTTCCCTTTACGAATTATATTGGACCTATAGTAGCGTTTACAAGTCTTCACTCACACGATCGCACGCAGTCGTGCGATCGGATGAGCAATCAGTTGCAAACGCTACTATAGAGGAGCCGTTGGCTGCTAAGTGACGAACGGGCTCCAGGACTCTGTCGGTGAGTGGCCCCGGACTGAGGAACTGTGTTCGGATTTCGCGAAAATCCTGCAAACAATAGTTATGAATACGCCCTGTTGAGTTCGATGATGTTGGCTGCCCGCCGGAGTTCCGGGAGGATGTCGTCGTCGATACGGCCCTTGTCCATCCGGCTGACTGGTCCCGAGACGCTCAATGCCCCGGCGATATCGTCGTCGTTGAGAACCGGGACGGCGACGCAGTTCAGGCCCTTGATGCGTTCCTCACGGTCGTATGCGTACTCCCGCTGTCGGATACTGTCCAGTTCCTCGAACAGTTCCACGCGGTCGGTGATCGTCCGATCAGTCATCGCGGGCAACCCGTGACGGTCGATTATGGCCTCGACCCGGTCGCGGGGGAGATACGCGAGCACTGTTTTGCCCAGCGCAGTCGTATGGAGGTGTACCGACTGTCCGGTGTACGAGTCGAGGTTGACCGCGCTTTCACCGCGTTCTCGGGCGATAAACACACCCAGCCCGTTTTCCTCGACGAGGAGGTTGGCGAACTCGCCCGTCGAGTCGGCGGTGCGTTTCAGTTCCGGAATCGCGACCCGATACAGACGTTCGCGTGCACGTGCATATCCCCCGAGATCGAGAAATCGGAGTCCGACTTCGTAGGTGCCGTTGGAGTTGACGACGTACCCCTCGTGTTCTAGCGTCTGGAGATAATTGTGAGCGCTGCTCTTCGGCAGGTCCAGTTCTGCTGCCAGCTCCGTAACAGTCGCTCCATCGAGGGATTTCAGCGTCTCCACGATCCGAAACGTGGTCTGTGCCGTCTTCACTGGTGTGTTCGGTTCGGTATCGCGTTGGTCCATACTTGACCGACGAAACTTCACCAAAATAAATTTACTGTTCAGGAGAGACGAATAGCCGTTCTTTTCAGAGAAAAGTTCGGCTGCTGTCACCCGACCTGATAGACGGCGAGACGCACGCCGTTGGGTTGGCGGGTCCCGGCGGCCACGAAGACGTTCTCCTCGAGCCACTGCAGGTCCGGGTCGGGGGTCTCGAACTCCGGGACGGAGCAGAAGTAGACGTCCTCGGGTTCGACGGGCTTCCCGTCGCGCAACCGCTGCTTGGTCTCGGGGGCCGCGACCCGCATCCCCCGGTTTTCGACGTACACACGCGAGCCGTCGGTGGTCTCGAAGGCACATTTCGCTACCAGCTCCGTTGGTCGGCGTTCGCGGTAGAGCTGATAGTCCGCGCCTGCTTCGAGCACGGTCCCTTCACAGCGACCGGTGACTGTCCCACCGAGAATGGGGATGATGCGTCGCTGGCCGTCTCCCGTCTCGCCGATCTCTATGGGTATTCGACGTCGATTTCGAGTTCCAGCCCCCGTTCGAGACCCAGTTCGAGGTTCGGATCGTCGGTTTGCCAAGCATCATCGACCATACTCTACCCCTGCTGTCGAACCTACATAATCGTTGTGCGCTGATTTCTCCGCGACTGTGTGGAGGTTTTCCTCCGCAGGTCATCCGAATAATAACAAACGTACTTGTGTTATCGGTAATCGGTGGACACCTCGCTCTTGTAATCGCTCCGTATTTTGCGATCGCTGGGTCACTAACGAGCCGCCTTATAAGAAAAAATATAAAATTTGTTTATATATACTTTATATTATATTTAAGATGAGAAAGTCCGGTCCTCTGCCACCTGAATAGTACCTGAGACCGAAGAGACTGGAGACGAAACTGCTGATGACATCGGTGAGTCGGTTACCGTTTGATGATCTCAGATAATTCTACACTCATATACCGATATTGCGGTTTCAGGGGCAGCAATACAAACTTTCTCCCGAACAATGTGCTCGGTGCTTTTCCCGAATACAGGAATCGGAACAGTCCTTCAATGTTCTTCAAGCATTCGATCAAACGACTCCTATGCCACCCTTGGCAAATAAAATCACATCGCGGCTTCCGACATTAAATATAGTAATTAAATTCAGAATAATAGAGGAAATATTATATTTATTTAACGCCGCACAGGTCGACGACCGCCACGGCTCGAACAGGGACGAGCTACGACGGACAAGTGGATCCCTGACCTGCTCGTGATCTGATCAGAATAACGCTTGCGACTCGGGGAGGATCTCCGCCGGTCCGCCGACCTCCCAGACGTCCGTATCGACGCCGACAGCGGCGACTGCCTCCTCGACGGCATCAGCGTGGTCCGCAGTGGTATTCACGTACACGCTTGCTCCCGTATCCGTCGAGAAGTAGACCGGGATCTCCTCCTCACTCCGGAGTTCCCGGACCGCGTTGAACACCGCAATCGTATCCGGCTGCCAGTACACCCAGCCCGCCGGTCCGGTCATCGTCGTCGCCGTCAGCGACAGTGAATCGTGTTCGGCGAGTTCGAAGGCCGTCCCGAAGTCAGCCTCGAAGAGCGCATCGCGCATCGCGTCGATCTGGTGATGAACGTGGGCCATCCGAGCCTGGAACATGTGACTCTCGGCCGCTTCTCGGTGGGCCTGTTCGGTCTCCTTGTAAGCAGGGACGTGAGCAGCGACGATCCGGAGGTCCTCTTCGAGGTCCGTTTCGATCCGTTCGGAGCGGCAGTCTTGGTCGTTCATCCCCGAGTAGAGCTGGGAGAACGCCCCGGTGACCGCACGGGCGGCCGACGAGGATCCGCGACGAGCGATCGTGGAGACCTCCGGGCGCGTCAGATCCAGCCCCGCAGCCGTGGCCAGCGCCATCGCTGCCGCCGCAAAGCCCGAGGACGACGAGCCGAACCCGATGTTCGGGGGGAAGGAGTTCTCCGATTCGAGCCGAACCGGGTGGTCGATATCGGCCAACTCGCGGACGTGATTCACGACGGCGTCGATGCGCTCGGCACCGCGCCCCGAGACCCGTTCCTCGCCGATCCGATAGACGTCCTCCGCGGCGTCCGGCTGGAATTCGACAGTCGTTCTCGTGTGACTCGGCGCGGTACAGACGCTGATGCTGTCGTGGTACGGGAGCCGCAACTGTTCGTCGCGCATCCCGTGGTATTTGATCAGCCCCTGAATCGGGTGTGCCTTCGCGGTCGCCTTCATACCCCAACGCGGGAGGGACGCGGGGTTAAACGTCCCGATGGCGAAAAGCCGTCACAGGCGCCACCCGTTCGTTCGCTTCTACGGGCTGATTTCGATCGCATACGGCCGCGAATTCTCCGCCAGCGTGAAAAGACGAGGGCCCGCCAAGCAACGCGAGGTTCCTCCGGGAGTTCGTTGGTCACCCAATGAACCCCCTATACTGGTTTCCGGATACCGGCGATACCGGGTGACAGCGGTGTCAGGTGGTGAAGTTTCCGCTCGGTAGGAATCACTCGTGGAACTCCGAAGCTGTTTGTAGAAATTTACAATACCTTATATACTACACGTCCCACTCTCGCGTATCACCAGTCGATTGCCCCGGAGATTGCACTCACCGCGGCATCCCCCGGCGCGTTCGACGACACACACCGGTCCCCAAAAATGAAACGAACGATACTCGTGGTCCTGATCGTTGCATCGCTTCTCGTCAGCGCCGTTCCGGTGATGGGGCTCACCTCCAACCCCGACCTCCGGACGGTGACTGCCGACCGGACGATAACGCCTGGCAGCGTCAACGAGGTGTCGTTCCAGTTGGTGAACGACCCCGACGGGCCCGACGACGACGTTCGGACGGCGACGAGCGTTCGCGTCCGCCCCGGCAACACCGGTCCGCTGAAGGTAGAGACGAACGAACTGTTCGTCCCCGAACTGGCCGACGGCGACCCGGCGGATCTGTCGATCCAGGTTGACGTTCCCAAAGACGTCGATAGCGGCACGTACCGGATTCCGCTCAGAATCACGTATGAATACGACAATGGCGCGGGATCCGCTGTCGAGCGCCGCGTCACCGAGTACCTCAAAGTGCGCGTCAAACCCGGTCCGCGGTTCACCGTCGTCGACACCGACTCGACGGCGGCAGTCAACGGGCAGGGGACGCTCGAAGTGACGATGCAGAACGTCGGCGACCGCGAGGCGCTCGACTCGACGCTGACGCTTTCGTCGGCGAGTCCGGACATCTCGCTGGGTTCCGACAAGTCGAGCACGCGGTTCGTCGACTCCTGGGCGGAGGGTGAAAATCGCACCTTCGAGTTCGACGCGCGCGTGAGCGACGCGGCACAGCCCAGCAACTACTCGCTGGACGCCCAGGTCGACTACGAGCGCCCCGACGGCACGAGCGGGTCGAGCACGTCGCTCACTGTCCCGATGCGGGCACTCCCCGAGATGCGCTTTTCGGTCTCGGACGTGAGCAGTTCGCTCCGCGTCGGGGAGACGAACACGCTGTCCGGCACCGTCACGAACAACGGCCCGAAGGTCGCCGAGGACGCCGTGGTCACCTTCGAGGATCCGGGACCGACGGTCTCGCCGACTGAGACCTCGGTCGCCGTCGGGTCGCTGGACGCCGGCGAGTCCGCGCAGTTCTCCTTCGAGGTCGAGGTGACAAGCAGCGCCGACTCGGGACCGAGACAGTTCGATCTCGCCGTCGACTACTGGGACGAGGAGGGAACGCAACGACAGTCCGATACCATCCCCACACGCGTCGACGTCGGTCAGGAGTCGGCGGAATTCGACGTCGAACCGGTGAACGGGACCTTCACCGCTGGCTCCGGCGGCGAGTTCTCGGTCACCGTGACGAACACGCGGGATTACACCGTCACCGACGTCTCCGCGAAGATCTACACCGACTCGCCGCTCTCGACCAGCGACGATGAGGCGTTCGTCGACGAACTCGAACCGGGCGAGTCCCGCGAACTGATCTTCCAGTTGAGCGCCGACGGCAGTGCGACCGCGAAAACCTACCCGGTGAAGATGGACTTCCAGTACGACGACGACGGCGGCGACACCATCGTCTCTGACACGTATCAGGTCCCCGTCGACGTCAGGAGCGCTCCAGATGGCGGCCTCCCGGTCGTTCCCATCGCTATCGGCGTGCTGGTCGTTCTCGCCGCTGGCGGGTTCCTCTACTACCGACGACAGGGCTGACTGATGCGCCTGGACTACCAGCGCTTCGTCGACTGGGCCGACGACAACATCGTCAACCGGCCGGAGAAGGTGATGTTAGCCTTCCTCCTCGTGACTATCGTGTTTGCGGCCGGGCTCGGCAGCGTCTCCACCGAAGCCGGCACCCAGCAGTTCGCGGAGGACATCCCCTCGGCGAACGCACTCGAACGGATCGAAAACGAGTTCCTCCCCGCTTTCGACGAGAGCGGGGGCAGCACCCAGTTGGTCCAGCGCGACGCCAACGTCCTCTCGAAGCGCTCGCTGCTCGCGATGCTCAGAGCCCAGCAAGCGATGGAGGAGCGCAGCGATATGTACGTTTCGAGCACCTCTTCGGCCGCTGGGCTCGTCGCGCAAACTATCGATCCGGACGCCACGACCTTGGAGCAACAGATCAGGGCTCTCGAACGCGCACCCCAGGGGGAGGTACGGCAGGCAGTCCGCGAGAACGCCGACAACCCCGCTCTGACCGGCACCGTGAGCAACGACTTCAACGCGAAATCGGCGTCGGCGTCGGCGACGATCGGGGTCGTGCAGCACGACCTGCCCGGCGGGGCCGGCGGCGGGACAGCCGGACAGTCCGGCGAGAGTCCCCTGACGTCAGTCCAAAACGACGCCCAGCGGATCATCGACGCCGAACTCGACGCCGACATCACTGTCTTCGGGAGCGGCATCATCGCCGACGAGTTCAGCACCGTGATCAACGACTCGCTGCTCATCGTCACGCCCGCGGCGGTCCTCCTCATCGTGGGGTTTCTCGTCGTCGCGTACCGTGATCTGCTGGATCTCCTCCTCGGAACCCTCTCGCTCGGGTTAGCTATCATCTGGACCTTCGGCTTCCTCGGCCTTGCGGGGATCCCGTTCAACAACATTATGATCTCGATCCCGCCGTTGCTTCTGGCAGTCGGGATCGACTTCGGCATCCACGCGATCAACCGCTACCGAGAGGACCGCGCGACGGGGCTCGACATCGAGTCGGCGATGACCGTCGCGACCGACCAGCTTCTGGTGGCATTCTTCATCGTCACGGGAACCACAGTCATCGGCTTTCTCTCGAATCTCGCGTCGGATCTCCCGCCGATCCGGGACTTCGGCGTCGTCGCGGGCGTCGGAATCATCTTCACGTTCTTCATTTTCGGAATCTTCCTGCCGGCCGCGAAAGTCTGGATCGATCGGCGGCGTGACGGCTGGCCCATCCCGACGTTCAGCCAGCGGCCGCTCGGCGAGGAAGGCTCGGCGCTCGGTGCGGTACTCTCGGTCGGGGTGACAATCGCCCGTGTGGCCCCGGTGGCGATGCTCGTCCTCGCGCTGGTGTTCAGTGCGGGCGCTGCGGGCTATGCGACGGGTGTCGACACGTCGTTCACCCAGGAGGACTTCCTGCCGCCCGAAGAGGTGTCACCGTTCCTGAAGTCGTTGCCGGAGCCCTTCGCGCCGTCGGACTACAGCGCCGTCGCGACGTTGAATTTCCTCGAAGACAAGTTCACGAGCACGCAGGGGGGATCGATCACGATATACTTAGAGGGGCGGATGGAGAACGACGCCGCCCTCGAACGGATCCACCGCGCGGGTGAGGATCCCCCCGACGAGTTCGTCGAGGCCGAAAACCGGCGCGCAGAGTCGACCAGCATCGTCACGATCATTCAGGACCGCGCCGAGCAGGACCCCGAGTTCGCCGCGTTGGTCGAGCGGAACGACCGGAACGACAACGGCGTCCCCGACGACAACCTCGCGAAGATCTACAGCGAACTGGAGGAATCGCCGGCGGGCGATCGGGCCTCGGAGTATCTCGCCGACGACCACCGGAGCGCCCGCATCGTCTACACCGTCTCCGCCGACGCCTCTGACAGCGAGGCGGTCGCGGCCGGCTCCGAGGTCTCGGACCGCTTCCGCGAGGACGCGACCCTGACTGGCAACACCGTGGTCTTCCAGGAGGTCTCGGATCTGATCTTCGAGTCGGCGATCCAGAGCCTCGCGCTCGCGCTCGGGCTGACCATCGTGTTTCTGATGTTCATCTACTGGGTGCTGGAGGGACTTCCCTCCCTCGGGATCGCGAACCTCGCGCCCATCTTCGTGGCCGTCGCTTCGGTCGCGGGCACGATGCGAGTGCTCGGCATCTCGTTTAACGCCTTCACGGCGACGATCCTCTCGTTGACGATCGGACTGGGCATCGACTACTCGGTCCACATCGTCCACCGCTTCATCGACGAACGACGGGAGCGACCGCTGATCCCGGCGCTCCGCCGGACCGTCGTCGGGACCGGGGGCGCACTCCTCGGGAGTATGGCGACCACCGCCTTCGGCATCGGGGTCCTCGTGTTGGCCGTTCTGTCTGTGCTCGGCCAGTTCGGCGTGCTGACGGCGATTTCGATCGTCTACTCCTTCCTCGCCTCGCTGCTTGTGCTCCCCTCGGCGCTCGTCGTCTGGGACCGGATCGTCAACGGCGATCCCGACACGGCGATGGGCCCCAGACCGGCAGCCGACGGGGGAGCGGTATCCGGGACGAACCCGGACGACCGGGACGGAGCGCCCGCGATCACGGCGGAGGACCGACCCCGCAACACGGAGGGATCACAATGACGGAACCGGACGACGGAGACGGGGCCCCCTCGGAGCACGACGCCGTCGAGTCGCTGGAGCGACTCGGGCTCTCGAACTACGCCGCGCGGGTGTTCATCGCGCTCCAGCGGCTCGGTGTCGGGACGGCGAAGGGGATCCACGAGGAGACAGGAGTGCCCCGCTCGCAGGTGTACGGGGCGGCCGAGGAACTCGCCGAGGTCGGGCTGGTCGAGCTCCAGCAGTCGACGCCGAAGCGATACCGACCGGTGGCTCTCGAAACTGCCCGACGGCGACTCGCGGAGGAACTGAAGGCCGAGGCGGATCGGGCCTTCGCGTTTCTGGAGGCACAGCGGCGGGCCGGCACCGAGCGGGAGACCCGCGACGACGTCTGGACGGTCCGCGGCCGCGAACCGATAAATAGCCGCGTGGTCGAACTCGTCCGACAGGCGACCGAGACCGTCCTGATCGGGGCGCCGGCCCCGGCGTTCGTTCCCGAGGAGTTGGTCGCGACCGTCGAGGACCGGCACGCTGCTGGCGTCGCTATCCGGGTCATCAGCGAGAGCGAGGCGGTCAGGGACACCTTCGCGGCCATCGACGGCGTGGAAGTGACCGCACCGCTGGAGTCGGGGACGATGGACTACACCGGACGCGTGTTGCTCGTCGACGACCGGGTCGTTCTCCTCTCGGCGGCAGCGTCGGACGACCCCGCAGAGGAGACGGCGATCTGGTCTGCGGACACCGCGATGGCCGAGATCCTCTCACGCGCCATCGCCAGCAGTATCGACTCGCTCGTCCGGGGACCGGAGGGCGGGGCGTAGCGGGCGGCGTCGCCGCCACGGTTCCCTCATCACCACCTGACCTGGAAGCCGGATTCGCCAGTTGGCTCCTCGTAGGAGACCTCGACGTCCTCGACTGAGGCGGCGCTGCTGCCCGTGTGGCACCACTCGATCATCTCCTCGACCGCGGACTCGTCGCCCTCGAAGACCGCTTCCACGCGCCCGTCGTCGAGGTTTTTGACCCAGCCGTCGACGCCGCGTTCGCGCGCGGCGTCCCGTGTCGACGCGCGGTAGTAGACGCCCTGTACCCTCCCGCTGACGAACACGTGCGCTCTGATTCGATCGGTGCTCATCACGCCGCGGTACGCTCTACGGCGTAAAATATCGTCGCGTTCCGAATCTCGACTGCGGAGCGTGAGTTTATAACCCGTCGGCGAACCAGGTGGATGTATGGAACTGTTCGGGACCGCGGGGATTCGCGGGTCGGCGACCGAGCACGTAACGCCCGAGTTCGCCCTTTCGATCGGCCGTGCGGTCGGTGCTGACGCAATCGAGTCGGCCGGCGGCGACGAGTCCGACGGCGGAGCCGAGGTGGTGGTCGGCCGGGACGGACGCACCACGGGGCCGGCGCTCGCGGCCGCCGTCGAGGCAGGTGTCGAATCGGCGGGCGCCGAGGTCCGTCGGATCGGTGCCGTCCCGACGCCGACGCTCGCCTACGTGTCGCAGGGTCGCCGCGGAGTGATGCTCACCGCCTCTCACAACCCGCCGACGGACAACGGAATCAAACTCTTCGCCGACGGCGAGGAGTACGACCGCGAGGGGGAACAGCGGATCGAGCGCCGCGTCGCCGAGGAAGCGAAGCCGGTGGAGTGGGCCGCCTGGGGTAATTCAGAGGATCTCGACGTCTTGCCCGCCTACCGGCAGGCGGTCGTCGACTACGCGCTGGACCACGGCGCAGACGCAGCAGACCTCGCTGTCGCGGTCGACTGCGGGAACGGGATGGGTGCGCTCGGAACGCCGCAGGTCCTCCGGGAACTGGGCGCTCGCGTCGTCACGCTGAACGGGCAGGTCGACGGCCACTTCCCCGGCCGGGAGTCGAAGCCGACGCCCGAGTCGCTTGCGGACCTCAGAGCGTTCGTCAGCGATCGCGACTTCGCGTTCGGGATCGGACACGACGGCGACGCAGACCGGATCGTGATCGTCGACGCCGACGGCGAGGTCGTCCACGAGGACACCGTGGTCGCGATTCTCGCGGAGCACTTCGTCCGCGCGTCGGCGGTGTCGGATCCGGTGGTCGTGACGACGCCGAACGCCTCCGGGCGGATCGACGAACGGGTCCGGGAAGCCGGCGGTCGTGTCGAGCGCGTCCGACTCGGCGCCCTGCACGAGGGAATCGCCGCCACTCGCGCGGACGGCGGCGAAGTTGTCTTTGCGGCCGAACCGTGGAAACACATCCATCCCGACCACGGCGGCTGGATCGACGGCGTCGCCTCCGCAGCGGTTCTGACGCGACTCGTCGCCGCAACGGGGCTCGACGGACTCCGAGAACCCGTCACCGAGCGCCCGTACCGGAAGGTGAGCGTCGAGTGTTCGGACGAGAGAAAAAGTGAGGCGATGGAGCACGTGGCGTCGACGCTGCCGGACGCCTTCCCCGAAGCGGCGACCGACACCGAGTACGGCGTCCGACTGGAGTTGCCTGACGGGTCGTGGACGCTCGTTCGACCTTCCGGGACGGAGCCGTACGTGCGCATCTACGCCGAAGCCGACGACGTCGATTCCTTGATCGAGGAGGTGCGAGCGGTCGTCGCCGACGCCGTCGAGAACGCGGCGTAAGCCGGTTACCCCCTCGAACAGGGCGCAGGGGGCCTGCGGCACCGAGACTGGCCAGTCGAGTCGCAGAGAGGTCGGATGTCTGTTCACTTTTTTCTGAGGGGAGTGTGAGTTCGGAACCGGAAGCGACGAATTTATGCATATATCGCTACCCACTGTTGGGTAGGTGTCATACGCAATGGATAGACGTACGTTCGTGAAGGCGACGGGTGTGGCGGGTATCGCAGGACTGGCTGGCTGTAGTGGAGGCCCGTCCGGCGGTTCCGATACTGAGACGACCGAACCGAGCGGCGACGAGGCGGACGACGGGGACGACGACGGGATGGAGACGACGGCCGCCGAGACGACCGAAAGCGGCCCGGCCGCGAACATCGGGATGGTGTACGCGACCGGCGGCCTCGGCGACGGGTCGTTCAACGACCAGGCCCAGCAAGGGGTACAGGATGCAGAAGAGGATCTGAACATCGCGTTCAACGAGGCTCAGCCGGACGAAGTGGCCCAGTTCAGCACCTTCCAGCAGCAGTTCGCCCAGTCGACCGATCCCAATTACGACCTGGTCTGCTGTATCGGGTTCCTGCAGGCCGACGCGCTCTCGGAAACGGCCGCGGACTACCCCGACCAGAACTTCATGCTGGTCGACGCCGCCGTCGACCCGTCGAACGTGGCGAACTACGTGTTCAAGGAACACGAGGGCTCGTATCTGGCGGGCCTGATGGCCAGCCTGCTCACGACGCGTGACTTCTCCGCGGGCGCGGGCTCGACGAGCGGCGACTCCACGAGCGTCGGGTTTGTCGGCGGCGTCGAGTCGGACCTGATCCGGAAGTTCCAGGCCGGCTTCGAGGCCGGCGTCGCTGCCGGCAACGAGGACGTCGACGTCAGCACGAACTACACCGGCAGCTTCAACGATCCCGCCGCGGGCCGCGAGGCGGCGACGGCGATGTACAACAGCGGCGCCGACATCGTCTACCACGCGTCCGGCAACACCGGGACGGGCGTCTTCCAGGCAGCACAGGAGGAAGGCAAGTTCGCCATCGGGGTCGACCGCGACCAGTCGATCACGAAGCCCTCGTATGCGGATGTCATCCTCGGAAGTATGGTCAAGCGGGTCGACACCGCGGTGTACAACTCCATCGAAGCGGTCGTCAACGACAACTTCCAGGGCGGTAGCGCCGTCCAACTCGGCCTGGAAGAGGAGGGCGTCGCCCTCGTGTACGGTGACTCGCTGGGCTCCGAGATTCCCGAGGACGTCGCCGACGAGGTCGCAACTGCACGCGATGAGATCATCGCGGGCGACATCTCGGTGCCGTCGACGCCGCAGTAAGGCGGTCCGGATCGTCGCCGCGACAGCATCCGAACCATCGCCGCGACAGCATCAGAACGGGACGGCGGACGACCGGGAGAGCGGAGACCGGTCGTCCGCCACGTCTGAGCACAGATCCAAACCTATTCGGGGATGCCACAAACAGAGGCTAACAGATCTATGGAAACTGCCGTCCACCTCGACGGGATCACGAAGCGGTTCCCCGGCGTCGTCGCCAACGACGACGTGGACCTGTCCGTCGAGCGTGGGACCGTCCACGCACTGTTGGGTGAGAACGGCGCCGGAAAGACCACGCTCGTGAACGTCCTGTACGGGCTCTATGAGCCGACTGCGGGCCGAGTCGTGGTCGACGGCGAGGAGCGCTCGTTCGACTCACCGCGGGACGCCATCGACGCCGGCGTGGGGATGATCCACCAGCACTTCATGCTCGTCGATCCGATGACCGTCACCGAGAACATCACCCTCGGTAACGAGCCGCGGAAGTGGGGTGGCTTAGGCATCGACCGGGCGGCCGCCCGCGAGGCCGTCGTCGATCTCGCGGATCGGTACGGCTTCGACGTCGATCCCGACGCGCGGATCGAGGACGTCTCCGTGGGCGAACAGCAGCGAGTCGAGATTCTCAAAGCGCTCTACCGCGGCGCGGACGTGCTGATCCTCGACGAGCCGACGGCGGTGCTGACACCCCAGGAGGTCGAGGAGCTCTTCGAGGTGCTCGAAGAGCTGACCGCCCAGGGGAAGACGATCATCTTCATCACGCACAAACTGGGCGAGGCGATGCGCGCCGCCGACGAGATCACGGTCCTCCGGGACGGAAAGAACGTCGGCACCGTCGACGCCGACGCGACGACACGGGAGGAGCTCGCGGAACTGATGGTCGGCCGCGAAGTGCTCTTGGACGTGAATCGGCCCCCGGCCGAGACCGGGGATGTCGTCGCCGCCGCCTCGGACATCGTCGTCGACGACGACCGGGGGGTCCGTGCGGTCGACGGCGTCTCCTTCGAAATCGATGCGGGCGAAGTCTTCGGCATCGCCGGCGTCGACGGCAACGGCCAGTCCGAACTCGTCGCCGCCCTGACTGGACTCCAGCCGCCGGACGACGGTCGGATCAGATTCTTGGGCGAGGAGATCACCGACACCTCCCGCCGGCGTCGGATCGAGTCCGGGATGGCGTACATCCCCGAAGACAGACAGGAACGGGGGATCGTGATGGACTTCGACCTGATCGAGAACGCGCTCCTGGGCAGCCAACACAGCCCGGAATTCGGTCCCAACGGACGGATCGACTGGGACGCAACACGGGACCACGCCGAGGGGATCATCGACGACTACGACGTCCGGACACCGGGCGCCACGACGAGTTCGGAGTCGCTTTCGGGGGGCAACCAACAGAAGTTCATCGTCGGGCGGGAGTTCGCACGCGACCCCGAACTCGTGGTGGCCTCCCATCCGACGCGCGGTGTCGACGTGGGGTCGATCGAATTCATCCACGAACGACTACTGGAACTCAGACAACAGGGCGTTGCGATCCTGCTCGTCTCCTCGAAACTGGAGGAGGTACAGGGACTGTCGGACCGCCTCGCCGTGATGTACGAAGGGGAGTTCATCGACGTCGTCGACCCCACGGAGACGACCGAAGAGGAACTCGGGCTGTTGATGGCGGGCGAGCGGCCGGAGTCGCGAGGGACCGAGGACGCGAAGACGACAGGAACGACACCGGAAGACGCGCCGACCGGCGGTGAGAACGCGTGAGCGCCGCTGATCGTGCCAGAGACGCCCTCGCACGGCTGATCGACGCGTCTGCGGCCGAGCGGATCCTGATCAGCACGGCGGCGCTCGTGCTGTCGATCCTCGTCGGTGCCGCTATCGTCCTCGTCGCGGGGCGGATGACGACCTGCTCGCCCGGCGATGCGGTGTACTACTTCGGAGCGGGCTTCTGTTACGACCCGGTCCTCGTGTTCGATCGGCTGTTCCTCGGCGCCCTCGGTGACCCGCTGAGCGGGTCGTGGTCCCCGGAGGGACAGTTCTCCGTGACGCTCCGGGAGACGACGCTTCTGCTCTTCACCGGGCTTTCTGTGGCGCTTGCGTTCCGCGCGGGCATCTTCAACATCGGGACGCAGGGACAGATGATCGTCGGCGGCCTGGCGACGGCGCTTCTGGTGCTTTGGGCCTCGACGCTCGTCTCCGGCGTCGTCGGAACCGTCCTTCTCGTTCCGTTCGGCGTCCTCGTCGGTGCGGTGTTCGGCGGCCTCTACGGCGCGATTCCGGGGCTGCTCAAGGCGTACGCCGAGGCCAACGAGGTCATCACGACGATTATGCTCAACTTCATCGCCACGGGGGTGACGCTGTATCTCGTCTCCGACACGTTCAAAGACCCCAACAGCGCGGCGAATCAGACGGTCCCGCTGCCGGACTACGCGCAGTTTCCGACCGTCCTCTTCGGGGGGCGGCAGGATTTCTCCCTGGTTGCGCTCTTTTTCGGCCTCGTGGCGATTGTCGGCCTCTACTACGTCCTCGAACACACGGCCTTCGGCTACGACGTCCGGACGTCCGGCATCCAGCCGGCGGCCGCGGAGTACGGCGGCGTCGACGCCGCCCGAACGATCGTCGCGAGTCTCACCCTCTCGGGCGCGCTCGGCGGCGTCGCCGGCGCGATGTACGTGATGATGGTGCTGGGCTCGTTCCAGTCCGGCGTGCCCGCCTACGGCTTCGACGGGATCACCGTCTCGATCCTCGCCGGGAACAACCCCCTCGGTGTCGGCTTTGCGGCGCTGCTCTTCGGGGTGCTCAAAAGCGGGACGACGGTCGTCCAGTTCGCGACCGACGTCCCGCCGCAACTCGTCGGCGTCCTCCGCGGGCTCATCATCCTCTTCGTGGCGATGCCGGAGTTCTTCCGGCTGATCGGCCGGCGGCTGACAGATCTGGGATCCCAGCCCGTCGCGACCGATGGCGGCCGAACGGAGGGTGATGCCGATGAGTGACGCGGCGACGCACGAGGCGGAGTCGGGATCGTTCTTTGCGGAGTACACGACGCGGGCGCTGTCGGCTGTCGTGGTCGTCGTTGCGCTCCTCGTCCTGCTTGCGCTTGGGCTGGTCTTCCCGAATACGCTCGCCGGGACGCTTGCCGACGCCATCACTAGCCGGAACACGCTGGCCGCGGCGTTGCGGCTCTCTGTCCCGATCGCCTTCGCGGCACTCGGGGGGATCTTCTCGGAGAAATCCGGCGTCATCAACATCGGGCTCGAGGGCCTGCTCATCATCTCGGCGTTCACCGCGGTCTACGTGACCGATCTCACCGGCGGGGTCTGGATCGGATTCGGCGGCGGAATCCTCGCGAGTACCCTGCTCGCGCTTTTGTTTGCGATCGTCACGATCGAGTTCCGCGCCGATCAGATCATCGCCGGCCTCGCCGTCTGGCTGATCGCGCTCGGGCTGGCACCCTTCGCCTCGCAGGTGATCTACGGCGGGCCGAACACGCCGACGGTGGCCTCGCCGGGGTCGATCTCGGTCCCCGTGCTCTCGGAGATTCCGTTCTTCGGGGCGCTCTTCTCGGCGTCGCCGTCCGTGTACCTGCTCTTCGTCGCGGTCGCAGCCTCGTGGTACGTGTTCGAGCGGACCGCGTTCGGGCGCTGGATCCGCGCCAGCGGGGAGAACCCGAAAGCCCTCGATACGGCGGGGGTGAACGTCTCCCGGGTCCGCTACGCCGCGGTGTTGCTCTCGGGCGTCCTCGCGGGAATCGGCGGTTCGGCGCTCTCTTTGGATCTCGGCCAGTTCACCGGGAACGGCCCGACGATGGTCAACGGGAAGGGTTTCATCGCCATCGTGGCGTACCTGTTCGGCAACTACAATCCGATCGGGGCGTTCCTCTCGACGCTGCTTTTCGCCGGCCTGGACGCCATCCAGACCGTCCTCCAGTTGCAGGGGATCGGCCTGCCCAGACAGCTCATCCGCATCATCCCGTTCGTGGTCGTCATCATCGTGCTCGCACTCGTCGGTCGCACGCGGATCCCGGAGGCCGCGGGCGACCACTACGAGTCGGGTGAGGAGTAGGCGGCCGGTCCTGCGCTCTCTTCTCCTCCGTTCCTCGCTGTCGAGTCGCTGAGCGACTGCTGCGTCACTGCCGTTGCCGCGACGGTCTTCTCGCCGTCCAGAGACTGACCGACTCGCGACCGCAACGACTAATTAGTTGGTAGTAACACTAGGTGGTATATCGTTCAGCGGCTTCAGCGACGCGACAGATGCACAGGTCACGGACGCCATCGCCAGGTCCTGGAGCGAGGAGTTCCTGAATTTCACCGACACGGAGGTCATCGTCGTCGGCGGCGGCCCGTCCGGACTGGTCACGGCGAAGGAACTGGCCGAGCGCGGGGTCGAGGTGATGGTCGTCGAGAAGAACAACTACCTCGGCGGCGGCTTCTGGCTCGGCGGGTTTCTGATGAACAAACTCACCGTACGAGAGCCCGCTGATGCGGTTCTCGACGAACTCGGCGTGCGCCACGAGGAATCCGACACCGAGGGGCTCCATCTCGCCGACGGCCCGCACGCCTGTTCTGCGCTCATCCAGGCCGCCTGCGACGCCGGCGCGAAAATTCAGAATATGACCGAGTTCACCGACGTCGTCGTCCGCGACGGGCACCGCGTCGCGGGCATCGTGATGAACTGGTCGCCCGTCCACGCGCTGCCCCGGGAACTCACCTGCGTCGACCCGATCGCCGTCGAGGCCGACCTCGTCGTCGACGCGACCGGCCACGAGGCCGTCGTGGTCTCCAAACTCCAGGAACGCGGGGCGATCGACGCGCCGGGGATCGAACACGCCGAGACCCACGCGACAGGAATGGACACGACCGCAGAGGCCGAGTACGGCGCGCCGGGTCACGACTCCCCGGGCCACGACTCGATGTGGGCCCAGGACAGCGAGGACAAAGTCGTCGAGAAGACGGGCAAAGTCCACGACGGACTTCTCACGGCCGGACTCTCGACGGCCACGACGCACGGCCTCACCCGTATGGGGCCGACCTTCGGCGCGATGCTGCTCTCCGGCAAGCGCGCCGCCCAGGTCGCGCTGGACGAACTCGGGACGAACGCGCCGGTCGTTGACCTCCCGGGCGACGCGCCCGCCTCCGCGGACGACTGATGGCCTTCAGCGAGCAACTGCTCGTGGACGGCGCGGACCTCTGGGCCGCCCAGAAGGACCACCCCTTCGTTCGCGAACTCGCGGCCGGCACCCTCGACGAGGCCGTTTTCCGCCACTGGGTCACCCAGGACTATCGGTACCTGCTGGATTACGCTCGGGTGTTCGCTATCGCGGGGGCGAAGGCGACAGAGGAAGCGCGGATGCGGCGCCTCCTCCACATCGCCCACGCGATCGTCGACGACGAACTGAATCTCCACCGGGAGTTCGCCGCTGAGTACGGGCTGACGCCCGCGGACCTGCGGGCGACAGAGAAGGCGCCGACCTGCGTCGCGTACACGAACTTCCTGCTTCGAACCGCCCACGAGGGATCGCTTGCGACCATCGCTGCGGCAATCTACCCCTGCGGGCAGGGCTATCTGGACGTTGCCGAGCATATGGCGGATCTGGCGACCGCGGAGCACCGCTACACGCCGTTCATCGAGAAGTACACGAGCGACGCGTTCCGCGAGTCGGTGTCGTGGATGCGCGACCTGGTCGACGACTGCGCCGCCGAACGTCCGGGAAAGCACGCCGCGATGCGGAAGGCGTTCCTGCAAAGTACGCGGCTCGAACACCGCTTCTGGGAGATGGCCTACACGCGGGAGTCCTGGGAGGTGCCTGCCTGATGACCTCCGAAACCGGGCCCCGATTCGACGACAGACGCCGCCCGGCGCCGGTTTCGTTCCCGGTCTCGCTGACCATCGCGGGAAGCGACTCGGGCGGCGGCGCCGGGATCCAGGCCGACCTCAGAGCGATGGCGGCCCACGAGACGTTCCCGACCAGCGTCGTGACGAGTGTCACGGCCCAGCACACCCGCGGCGTCGAGCGGTCGACGGCCCTCGCTCCCGACGACGTCCGCGCGCAGTACGAAGCAGTCGCAGACGACTTCGCCGTGGGCGCCGCCAAAACGGGGATGCTCGGCACCGCCGACGTCGTCCGGACGGTCCGCGCGTGCGTCGCCGAGGCGACCTTCCCGCTCGTCGTCGATCCCGTGATGGTCGCGACGTCCGGCGATCGGCTACTTGATCCCGCCGGCGAGCGCGCCTGCGAGGAGCTCGTTGGCGAGGCCACGCTCGTCACGCCGAACCGCGACGAGGCGGCGGTCCTGGTCGGAAGCGACAGCACGGAACCGACGCCCCGCGAGGCGGGCGAGCGGCTGCTCGAGATGGGCGCCGAGGCGGCACTCGTGACGGGCGGCCACGGCGACGGCGACACTGTGCGTGACGTCCTGGTGACGGATGCTGGCGTCCGGGCGTTCGCCCACCCGCGGATCGACACCGCCGCGACCCACGGCTCCGGCTGTTCACTGTCGGCGGCGATCACCGCGAATCTGGCCCGCGGTGAGGACCTGGAAACGGCAGTCGCGGAAGCAGTCTCGTTCGCCAGTCGGGCCGTCCGCTACCCCCTCGACGTCGGCGGCGGGCCGGGGGTCGTCCACCCGCTGGTCGAGGTACGCAACGACGCCGAGGCGCAGTCGACGGTCGCCACCGTCCGCGGCCTCGTCGATCAGTTCGTCGCGATGGACGTGGGCCCGTTGGTCGCGGAGGTCGGGATGAACGTCGTCGGCGCGACCCCATACGCGGAAGCGATCGACGAGACGGCGGCCGTCGAGGGGCGCATCACCCGGACACTGGACGGCGTCGAACCCAATCGGGGGGTCCGCTTCGGCGCCTCGAGCCATCTCGCCCGGTTTCTCCTGGCCGCTCGCGAGCACGACCCGGGTCTCCGCTTCGCGACGAACTGTCGGCTCACCGCGTCCACGCGCCGTGGACTGGAGAGGCTCGATGCACCGGTCGCGTGGTTCGATCGGACCGCCGAACCCGACGAGGCCTCGACGATGGACTGGGCGGCCGATCGGGTGTTCGATCGCGCCGATGAGCCGCCGCGCGCCGTCGCCGACGAGGGCGCCGTCGGGAAGGAGCCGATGATCCGCGTCGTCGGCGGGACGCCCGCCGAAGTCGAGTCACTCGTCGAGCACCTGCTTGACGAGGCCGCCGCCGGTGGCGAGCCGTAGTGTCCCCCTGACACCGAGTGTGACCAGTGTCTGGAGCCTCCTGTCGCCGGTCGCAACCCATAGCGTTCGCCGGCCGCCCTCGGGGGCGGCTTTCCGACAGATAAAGAGTTTTCCGCTCGGACGCGAGAGACCGAACGATGAGTACCTCCCACGAGTACGACGTCGTCGTCGTCGGGGCCGGCACGGCCGGCTGTTACGCCGCGGCCACCGCGGCCGACGCGGGCCTCGACGTCGCCGTCGTCGAGCGGAAATCCGCCGAAGAAGCCGGTCACATCGCCTGCGGCGATGCGCTGAAGGGTGCCGACGCGTTCCCCGAAGCGATCCCGAAATCGCAGATCGAGGGCGCGTTCACGAACACGGGTGTCGACCACGGGCGGTTCGAGATTCCCCAAGAGGACACGGTGCTCGACATCCCGGTCCCCGGCGAACTCGCAGTCATCGACCGCTGGGAGTACGGCCGCCTGATCATCGATGGTGCCGAGTCCGCCGGCGCGGAGTTCCACTACGACACGGTCGTTCAGGACGTCACCCAGGCCGACGACGGCACCGTCACGGGCGTCCGCGGCAAGCGGAACGGCGAGATCGTCGAGTACGACGCCGACGTGGTGATCGACGGCGCGGGGTCGCTTTCGATCCTCCAGGACAAGACGGATTTCTCGGGGTCCCGATTCGACACGAACGTCGCCTACTCGCAGTTCTGCTCGGCGTACCGGGAGATCGTCGAAGTTCCCGAACCCGTCGAATGGGACGACGCCTTGGTGTTCAAGCCGACTGAACGCGCCGCGGGCTACCTCTGGTACTTCCCGCGGACCGAGACGGAGATCAACGCGGGCCTCGGGTTCCAGATGAACGAGGAGCCGATGAAACTGGTCGACGACCTGCGGCGGGATCTGCAGAACCGCCCCGAGTTCGAGGGCGCGACCGTGACGGATAAACTCGGCGCGGCGCTGCCGACCCGCCGGCCCTACGACTCGGCAGTCGCGCCCGGATTCATCGCCGTCGGCGACGCTGCCGGTCACGTCAATCCGACGACCGGCGGCGGGATCGCCGGCGCGGCCTACGCCGGCACGTATGCGGCTGAGCAGGCCATCAGCGCCATCTCCGCGGGCGACGTGAGCGAGTCGGCGCTGTGGCGCTACAACGAGCGCGTGATGGACCACTTCGGCGCGCGGTACGCCGGCCTCGACGTCTACAACATCCTGTCGACGGCGATCGACGTCGACAATCTGATGGGGCTTTTGGCGTCGCTGCCCGGGGAGAAACTCGCGGAGGCGCTGTACTCCGGGACGACCTCTTTCGGCCCGACGCTGCTCGCGAAGACGGCCAAAGAGTCCTACGGACACTGGGGACAGATCCTGCACTTCTACCGGACGAAGCAACTCGCCGACGAACTGATGGAACACTACGGGCGCTATCCCGGCCGTCCCGAGGCCCTCGACGTCTGGCAGGACGAGCGCGACCGGTTGATGGACGACATTTACGAGGTCACCGGCGCAGAGTCGAAGTACTGACGCGCTCCCTTCTGTTCATAGGGATTATCGTAACTGTTCATAGATTCTCGCCGCCCCGTCCGACCAGAATTCTATGAGGACTTACGATAATCCCTATCAGTTAGGGCCGCCGTTTCCCGATCTCGACGATGGCCCCCGAGAGCACCTCGACGCCGAGACCGATGTCCGCCTCGTCGACGTCGAAGGTCCCCGTGTGGTGGCCACCAGGATGGTCAGTGCCGACGCCGACGTAGGCCGCCTTCCCACCGTTCTCCTGCACGCGACGCATCAGATACGTCGCGTCCTCGCTGCCGCCGAGGTGGTCAGTTTCGAGTATGGAGGTGACGCCGTCGGTCCCGCGAGCCACGTCGGCGACGACCGCCCGCAGTTCGTCGTCGCTCCGTGCTGACGGGGCCTGTCCAGCGGTGTGAATCTCGGTCTCACAGCCGTGCATCTCCGCAGCCGAGCGGAGCACCCGACGGGCCTTCCCATACATGTACTCCATCAGTTCCGTGGTCTCTCCGCGCACCTCGCCCTCGATTCCGACGCGTTCCGCGACGATGTTCGAGGCAGTGCCGCCCTCGATGACGCCGACGTTGACGCGGGTCGCGCCGTCGCCGTGGCGAGAGATTCCATAGAGGTTTCCGATCGCCGTCGCCGCCGCCTGCATCGCGTTGTCGCCGGCTTCGGGGCGGGCACCGGCGTGCGCTGATTCGCCGTGGAAAGCCGCCTCGAACTGCGAGACAGCCAGGAAGCCGTCGATGCCGGCGACGATTTCGCCCGAGGGATGATCGAGGCCGACGTGGACCGCAAGCAGGTAGTCGACGTCGTCGAGGTGCCCCGACTTTGCCATCGGCTCGCCGCCGACGATCCGTTCCTCGCCCGGCTGAAAACACACCTTCAGCGTCCCGGCGAAGTCGCTATCGAGGATGGCGTCCAGCACGCCGATACCGATCGTCGTGTGGGCGTCGTGCCCGCAGGCGTGCATATAGCCCTCGTTCCCCGACCGGAAGCCCTCGCTTGCGGGGTAGTGGTCCTCGGCGGTCGATTCCTCGATCGGCAGCGCGTCGATGTCGACCCGGAGTGCGACTGTCGGCCCCTCGCCACGCTCGACGATGGCGACGGCGCCGGTATATCCGCCGGAGAGCCGGTCGAGAACGTCCGTGCGGGCGCCCGCTGCCTCGGCGCGTTCCATCCATTCGTCGAGTTCCGCGTCGTCGGGGACGCCGACGCGGTCGCCCTCGGCGAGGACCTCGGGACCCACGTAGAGCGCGTCGAGGTCGCGCGTCTCGAGTTCGTCGACGATCCGTGCGGTCGTGTAGAACTCCCGCCAGGCGGGTTCCGGATGCTTGTGGAGGTCACGACGGAGGTCGCGGAGGTCGTCTGCGGTCATACGTCTCCGTTGGCGGCATCAAATAAAGTCGCATCGGCGCCGGGTCCCGATTCCGTGGTGTCGCCCTCGCCTGCAACAGCGCCGGGTCCCGATTCCGTGATGTCGCCCTCGCCTGCAACAGCGGTATGTGGGCCCGCAGAGGGCGGTAGAACGGCTCTCACGCTTGTTCTGCTGATCTCCCGTTGCGGATCGCTTCACCGTCGATTTCGCCGGAGGCGCGGCGGGGCAGGGAGCCGATCGCGGGCCGCCCATCCGAGTCCGGCAAAGGCCACGAAGAGACACGCCGCAACGATCACTCCGACGGAGCCGCGCCGAGCACGGTTCACGAGAAGCCGCCACGCCGGTTGCGCGACCCCGATAGCTTTTGCAGCGGTCACGACCACCAGGATGACCGGGATGAGGTATCTGACGAGCGGATAGAGGATACCGAGGTCGTCGTGGACGGTATCGAGATCGACAGCCCACACGAAGGCGAACAGGATAAGGATTGCAGAGATCGGCAGCGCGAACGTTCCGACAGACTCGTCGACAATATCCAACACGGGACGGCCGAACGCGGCGAGGCGCATCGGACTGTAGCTGAGCGCCGAGGGGACGCCCACGACGAAAACGCCGCCGGTGAGTGCGATCGTCGCGCGCGGCCGTGATAGCCGCGTCGAGTTCGTCGCCGCAGCAACGCCAACTTCCAGAAGCGAGACCCCCGAACTGAGTGCGGCGAAAAAGAGCAGCCCGAAAAACGCGACCGCGACGACGCGGCCGAAGGGCATCGTCTCGAACGCCGTGGGGAGTGTCGTGAAGGCGAGTTCCGTCCCGAGGGTCGGCTCGAGGCCGAAACTGAAGACGATCGGGAATATCACCAGGCCAGCGACGATGGCGGCACCGATGTCGGTGACTGTGATGAGCAACGCGGAGGTGCGGAGGTTCGTCCCCTCGTCGACGTAGCTTCCGTAGGTGAGCATAATCCCCTGGCCGACGGACATCGAGAAAAACACCTGTCCGAACGCGGCACTCCAGATCCCCGCGTCAGTGAGTACCGAGAACCTGGGTGTAAACAGGAACCTCGCTGCCTGTCCCCACGCCGGAAGCGTCACCGCATACAGCGCGAGTCCGAGAAGGATCGCAAACACGGTGGGCATCACGACCTTTGCCATCCGTTCGATGCCGTCGCGGACGCCCAGCGAGACGACGCCTCCCGTGAGGACTGTTGCGCCGACGAAGTAGCCCACCGGCTCCCACCCCGCTGTGAACGCTCCGAACGTCGTTTCCGTCCCGCCCAGCCACGATATCAGGAAGCCGAATACCCATCCCGTGAGGACCAGATAATAGCTCAAAACGAGGAGAACCCCGCCAGTCACGAGCCAGCCGAATGCGGTGTACTCGGGTTTCACTGACCGGAACGCGGACACCACGTCCGTCCGGAGTCGTCGTCCGACCGCCAATTCGAGTACGAGCAAGGGGACTGCACACACGAAAGCTGCGATGAGATATGGAACGAGATAGGCGCCTCCTCCGTTTTGGCCAACGACTGCGGAGAACCGCCAGATGTTCCCGAGACCGACAGCAGCACCGACTGTCGCGAGCAGAAAGCCCAGCCGGGACCCCCAGCGCTCCGTAACCATCTGTAATCTCACAGTAAGGACGTGCACAAACCATCTTAAATCTACGACTTGAGCGAGTGCGCCCGGGAATCGTCTCCAAAACTGGTCGTCTCTCACCCCCCGTCGCGATTTGTGTCATATTACATAGATTCTCGAAATTATTATTGCTCGCCGACGAGAACATCTGGTATGGCTACAGACCCATCCTCCCGCCCGTCATTCCGCATCACCCACGAGGCCAGCGCCTCGGAGAGACTCGTTGCCGGCTTCTCGTCGTTTGGACTGGCCGGGCTCACTGCAGTCGACTTCTTGGTCGACCAACTCGAACTTGAGGAAACCGGCTATATCACCACCGAGGCACTCCCGTCGATGACGCCGTTCGAGAACGGGACCCCGCGCCACCACACTCGGCTGTTTTCCCGCCCCGACCTGGATCTCACGCTCCTGGTGAGCGAGCTCTTCGTCCCGCTGTGGGCGGCTGACCCGTTCGCGAAGTCGATTCTCGACTGGACCGAAAGCAATCGCATCGAGGAGATCACGATCCTCTCGGGAGTTCCCCTCCCCCACGGACCGACAGACCACAGAGTGTTCTACGTTGCTACCGAAGATTATCAGGACGAACAGCTAGCCGCTTCCGATATTACGGCGATGGGAACAGGATTCCTCGACGGCGTGAATGCGAGTGTCGTCGGTCGTGGGATGGACACTGATCTGCGTGTCGGTGTCTTCATCACGCCAGTCCACCCCCGGGTCCCCGACGTCGAAGCGGCGCTCCGACTCCTTGTCGCCGTCGAGCAGTTGTACGATATCGAGGTCGACACGACCGCGTTAGAGCAATTCGCAGGCGAAATTGAACAGTACTACCGTGATCTCGAAGAACGATTACAGGCGGTCGATCAATCGGAGATTCACGAAGACCGGATGTATATGTGAGGTCGGTTCGACGTTCCGGTGCTCATACTGTCGAACGTAACTATCTGGAAATTCCCGGCACCACGAGGTGCCGAAATGTTCCACGGCCTTACGTCCGACAGTATCAGTCCCGCAGATGGCCGGCCGGCTTCTTCTGTTCGACCTCGATCTCGACGTGGAGGCTCTCCGGGAAGTCCATGTGGCCGACCTCCCGCGCGATGTGGTCGTTGCCGTGGATCTCCAGTTTCCGGGAGTAGACCGTGTAGCTCCACGGCGAGAACTCTTCTCCGGGCTGGAGCGTTCGATACTGCGGCACGGAGTGGTTCTCTGGAGGGTCCGCGTGCGGTCCCTTGCATTCGGCGCCCTTGCGTTCGAGCATCGATTTGAGGTCCGACACCGCCGACTCCAGTTCGTATCGGTTCCCCGATTGGAAGCGTAGTTTTGTGACGAAGGTCATAGGCTGGGTACCGCTGGGTTAGGAGAGATATCGGCACCGAGCCGTAAAAACACACCTATCGTCGCTGCTTCCCGGCCTCTGGTTTTATTTTCGCCACGGCGAGCGGGCGGTTCTGATACTGATTACTCTCACTTTTTATCGCCGAGCACCGGAGGCGGGGATGTCGCTCGGCGGGAAGAGACGAGAGTAATCAGTACGAGAGACTGCAGGGGCCCTCGAAGCGTCCGATAGTCTCTTAACTCCTTGTACGGTTATTTCAGGTAATGACAGTCGAAGCGGTCAGCGCTGGAGCCATCCTCTTCCGCGACACCCGCGGCGAACGGGAGTATTTGCTCCTGAAGAGCCGGCCGGGGGACTGGGAGTTCCCCAAAGGCGGGGTCGAGGGCGAAGAGGAGCTCCAGCAGACGGCGATCAGGGAAGTCAAAGAGGAGGCCGGCATCGAGGACTTCCGCCTCATCGACGGCTTCCGCGAGGAGTACGACTACGTCTTCGAGGCGAACGGCAGGACGATCCACAAGACGGTGCATCTGTTTATCGCCCGGTCGTTCGAGGCGAGCGCAGAGCTCTCGAAAGAACACCGCGACCTCCAGTGGCGTGACTACGAGCAGGCGCTCAACACGATCACACAGGACGGACCGCGGGAGATCTTCGAGCAAGCACACGAGTATCTCGACCAGTTGGCCGCCGAAAACGGCGAAGGCCAGGACGGCAAGTACCTCGCGTAGGCCGGAGTCGTACGCGTGATACGGACTGTCGTCGTCTCTTCCTGGTGCGTACCGGCTCGGTGTGTGGTGAGCGCCGGTAACCAGTTACAGCAGTCCTTATGACACCCGGAACCGGCGAATTCGGCTTCGAGCTTTTCGTGTGTCGATGGGCGGAGACGGCGTGGCCCCCCGACGAACAGCGAGAAGCCCCAGTCGTCGTCGCCCGACAGCTCGGCACGCAGAAGCGTCGCTGGGACACCGTCGTTCTCGAATGCGATCCCGAGGGACTCAGGGCCCGGGCGCAGTTCGGCGAGCGCGAACTCGATTCGGACCTCCTCCACGTGGTGCGCAACGCGCCTGCCGACTGGGCGTGGTACCGCGACGCGCTCCCGCACCCCGGATATCCCTGGCGGTACGTTCGTGCAGCGGTCCACCGCGCGGCCGACCGCGGCGTCGTCGAGAAACGCCGGGACGGAAACCGGATCGAGATCAGGCGCATCGCACCGTATCCCGACTGGCTCCGGCGGATCGTCGCTATCGAGAACAAGCCCGACCTCGACGCGTCGGCCGCCCGCGCGCTCTCCGAACAGTTGACTCACGACGTCGAGACCGCGCTCGCAGACGAGGTGTGGGTGGCGACTGAGGCGACAGGCCACAGCGTCGAACCCGCGCTGCTCGAGGATCTGCCGGTCGAGGTCGGCATCCTGGCGCTCTCGTTTCCAACCGAAGCGAGCGTCGAGTGGCATCCCAGTGCGGTGACGCCGCCGGAGGCCGCTACCGACGAGGCACGGCAGCGACGCCGACTCGAACTCGGAGAGCGGGCCTACGGGCGCGGCTGGCGCGATTACCACGAGACGATGCGCCCGGACTGCCGGCACTTCGAGCTTCGACGCGCGGGCATAACGTTCGTGCCGAACTGTCGGGCGAAGCAGCGTTCGCAGACTGCCGCGGAGTGTTCCGGGTCGTGTCCGGACTTCGAACCGGAACCGCCGGCGTGGCGGACGAGGGGGTGGCCGATCGAAGGCGGTCCGGGGAAGGGGACCAAACGGCTGCTCCGGAGGCGTCGGGAGTGGATTCGGGAACGGGAACGAAGCCGCACAGCGGACCACTAATCGGTTCGCTCGCGAACGCTCAGGGATCGATCATCCGGCGGTGTCGCTCAGGAATCGGATATTTCGACGTCGATCTCCGCGCGCTGGGCCGCCAGCCGGAACGTCGGTACCGTCCGGTAGATCACTTCCACGACACCCTTTCGTCGGAGGTTCTGCAGCGCCTGTCGGACGTCCTCGACGGGCGGATCCACGTCGTAGGCGTCGCGGACCTTGTTCAGGACGCTCACGACGCTCTCGGATCGGTCGTCCGGACCGGCGACGACCGCGAACACCTGCGATTCGAGTTCCGGGACCCGGATGACGGCGGGCACGCCGCCGTCGTCTCCGTCACCGCTTTCGACTCCGGGCTCGACATCGACGAGGTCGGCGGCATCCGCCGTCGCGCGGATGAGGCTGTTGTCGTCGCGGTAGTAGTACTCCTTGAGTTCGCCTTCGAGATAGCTGTGGACCTCGCTGCCGGACTCCAGGCCCCACGCCTCCTGGAGTTCCTTGTTCTTCGTCGGTTGCAGGCGGACCACGTCGGCGAGTCGCTCTCTGGCCTCCTCGGAGAGAGTTCCGTCGTCTGTCACAGGCGCCCGTTCGTCCCGAGGTAGTAATAAGGGCTGTTGTAGGCGCCTGTCGCCTCCCGCGGGATCGGACCGCGGAATCGACGAGAAAGCGGTCCGAGACTCCCTCTCTCGGTTCATCGGTCGTCACTGCGACGCTCGGGTCTGGGCTTTTCGGAACACTGGCCGGACCGATTCGTCCGGCGATCCCGGCGTTTAAGTCGATGAAGCGCCTGCGTGGGGGTAGAATGGAGTTTTGCGACGACTGCGGCTCGATGATGAAGACCGAGGGCGACGTCTGGGTCTGCGGCAACTGCGGGGCCGAGAAGCCTCGCGACTCGGCCAACGAGGCGCATATGACCTCGACGGACGCCCGCGAGGAGAGCGAAGTGGTCGATATGTCCGAGGTCGACGACGAGGAGATCGGGCCGACCACGACGGTGATCTGTCCGGAGTGCGGACACGATCGCGCACGCTACGAGATGAAGCAGATCCGCTCGGCAGACGAATCGGAGACGCGCTTTTTCACCTGTACCGAGTGTGGGCAAAAGTGGCGCGAGGACGATCACTGATCGGCAGCGGGCCGTTTCTCTCCAGTGCCGGGCAGTACGGCCAATTCTGCCGCGCTGAATCGAATTGCCCCGGCTCGGTTCACCCCGCCCCGGCGAATTAAGTCACGCGCGGGCGAACCCGCGAGCGTGGACGCCGACATAGACCCGCCGGAACTCGACGTCCCTGAAGGGTGGCGGCTCGTCTCCGAGGAGGTGACGACGCCGTTCGACGCCCGACTCGTGACCGCCAAGGCCCACACCCGTCTCTACGAGGACGTCGACCTCAGGGAGCGGCTCCGGGAGGCGACCGGGACCGAGACGACGTGGCGGTTCGTGTTCGCGAGTCGGCTCCGAATCAGCCCGAAAGCCCCCGGCTCCCCGGCGCTCACGCGGCTTGTCTCGGACCGCGCGTCGGGGACGTTTCTCGACGTGCTGGAGTCACGGGGGTTCTCCGAGATCGCACGCGCCGATACGCACCGCTTCGCCGTCGGGGACGTCGATGTCGATGCGACCCGGTACCGTGCGGAGGTGGCCGTCGGCGGGGAAAATCTGCCGGTGGAGGCGTACTTCGCAGCGTGGCCTGCGGGCGCCGAGTACCTCCTCGGCGGGGGCGCCTACCCGCTCTCACTCCCCGGGAACGAAACCTTCGATCCCGAACAGGGGCGCGAGGAACTGTTCGAGATGCTTCGCTCGATGGCGTGACTGGACGTTCGCATCGCTACCACCGCACTCCGGGACTTACTGCTCTTTGCGCGCGAACGTCAGATAGCCGGTGTGGCCGACGCCTGCGGTCGACGGCCGGGAGCCGCGCTCGCCGAAGTCCATCTCCCGCTGGATGGTCTCGAAGGTGTCGACATCGATTAACCCTGCTTCCCGGGCGACCTCGACTGCCTCGCGGCTGTGTTCGACGAACGGCGAGTAGACCGCGACGTGGCCGCCGTCTGCAAGCAGTGCCGGAGCGCGCCTGACGACGGCGGGTGCATCGCCCGTATCGAGAGTGACGGCGTCGAACGGCCCCTCCTCGACGACCTCGTCGAGCCGTGCTGTGAGGTCGCCGGTCCGGACGTCCACGCGGTCGTCGACGCCAGCGAGCCGCATATTCTCTCGGGCAACGTCCGCGAATTCGGCGTCGATCTCGTAGCTGACGACGTCGGCGTGCATCCGGCCCAGGTATGCTGCGAGCACCCCGGTTCCGGTGCCGGCGTCCAGAACTCGGTCACCGGCAGCGATGCCGGTGTGGCCGACCACGAGGCCGACGTCCCGGGGGAGCATCGGGGCGCCCGTCCGCTCGAAGTGGTTGAACAGGTCCGGCCCGCGCAGGCGCCTGACCACGAACGGCGTTCCCAGATGCGTCTCGATGACGTCGCCGGGTTCGACGTCCTCCGGAATCTCGAGGACGCCCAGATCCGTCTGCAGTTCGTCACCCGGCGCGCGGAGGTACTCCCGGTCCTCGTGAACGAGCAGGTAGCTCACTCCAGGTCGGCGATGGCGTCCGCCAGTCGGCCGTCGTTGGCTTCGAGGGCTTCGCGTGCCGTGTCAGCGTCGACCCCCGCCTGATTAGCAACGAGTTCGATGTCGTCGGCCGGGATTCCGTCGTCGCTCTCCTCGATAGCGGGCGCGTCGTCGCTCTCGTCGCTGTCGTCGGTCCCCAGTTCGCGTGAGTCGGGGTCGCCGACGACCTGATAGGTCTGCTGGCCCTGCGCGTCCATCCGGGTGACTTGCGCGTCGGAGAACACCAGCTCCTCGTCGGCCGTCCGGATGATGACCTCCTCGGCATCGAGTTCGTCGACGTCGATGCCCATCTGTTTCATCATCTGTTTCATCTTCCGCGGATTCATTCCGCCGCCACCAAACATAGTTGCCCGAATCGACGGCGGCCGACAGCAAAAGCGTGGCGAACGCCGCCGCTCGTCCCCGCTTTTCTTCTGGAAGAAATCGCCCCGATACTTCTCATACGGACTGCTGTCGTCTCTTGGCCGTGCTCACCGGTACTGGTGTGATTAGCACCGGTAAACAGTCACAGCAGTCCGTCTCATAATGGTTACTCTCACTTTTCACCGCCGAGCGCCACCCCCGTTGACGGCGCTCGGCGGGAAGAGACGAGAGTAATCGTTATCAGGGGTCGTCGTCCGCGGCGGTCCGTTTGAGCCCCGTCGCCTCCTCGATGTCCATCTCGTACCCCACGACGGTCAGCCGGCGTCCGCCGACCATCGAGAGGTCAGGCGACCACGCGTTGTCGTCCATCAGTTCCCCGAGTTGGCTCCACTCCTTCTGTGTCAACTCTCGGAGGCTGCCAAAGGCGAGTACGCTCCGCCACTCGAACTGTGATTCGATGTCGTACACCGCCAGACACGCCCGTTCGGTCGCCTCGCTGTAGGCGAGCTTCTCGCTTTCGTCGCCGAACTGCCAGTAGGCGAACACGGCACGACCGCGCTCGTATCCGAACGAGATCGGCACCGCATAGGCGTTGTTCCCGTCGGCCAGCGAGAGGACACCGGTCCCCTGATCCCGCAGAAATTCGTCGATTTCCGCGTCGGACATCCGGCCACCGCGGAATCCGTCGGGGAAAGTTTCCTCGGTCATAGACCCCCGTTCGTCGGGGTCGGTAAAGGACCTTGTTCTCTGGCGCCGGCGACCGTCCCGACTCCGATCAGTAGACGGGAGGGTCGTTTGACCGAGTACCGGCCTGCAGCCACCGTGGGCGACGAACTCACCGGTGGACTGTGTCCTCGGCAGAGGGCAGCATCCACTGGAGGGATTCGGTCGGTCGTTTGTACACGACGGTGACCGGCTTGTCGACGAGCCGGACCACTTTGTCGGCGGTGCTCCCGAGCAACATCTCTTCGACTCCACCGAGGCCGCGTGAACCGATCACAACCATATCGATGTCGTGATCCTCGACGTACGCCTGGATTTTCTTGTGTGCGATCCCCGTCTGGACAGCGGTCACACAGTCGACGCCCGCGTCAGCGGCCACCCCGGCGACCTCGCCGGTGATCTTTTCGCCGTACTCGATGTACTCCTGCCGTTTTTGATCCTGCGCTCCCGTGATCGGCACGATCTTCGCTTCGAACTCGTCGACGACGTGGAGCGCGTGAACAGTCGCGCCCAGTTGCTCGGCAAGGCGGATGCCTTCCTCGATGGCGTTGCCCGCCTGCTCGCTCCCATCCGTCGGGATCAGAATATTGTCGTACATACAATCTGATACATCCACCAGCTAACCATTAAAGGTATTGCCGAGTGCCAAATATCGGATCTGACGGCGTCTGCCGAATGAAGGTCGGTTTTCCTCGACCCACGCTCCCCGCGGTCGAGCTGTTTAAAAGGCGGCGAGCCACGGAGGATCGACATCCGCTGATCCCCGCAGGCAGCAGATCCCTGGGCGGTACGTGTCGACGCCTCTGAGCGAACCCGGAGCCGACCGCCACCCGACCTGTGCCGATTGCCCCGCGTGTGGACAAAACTACGCCGGGATTCCGTACACTACCGAAATCCGCGCGCTGGGACCGGCTAAATCCGATTTATCCGGGATTACAACCGTATTAATCCGGCCAAATCCGGTCGCAATCCGGCTGCAGCACTGCACCCCCTTATCCCACCTCGGCCGATACGTCGAGTTGCAATGATCGAAGCAGACCCACTGACGCTCGCACAGTTCGCACACGACACCGCCGGGATGGCGCTGCAGGCCGGACCGCCCTCGGACCTGCCGGGAGCGGTGCCGGATTTCGTTGGCGGAATCCTCGATGAGATCGGCGCCTCCGCGGGTGAGGCGACGGACGGCCTCGGTGAAACCATCAGCGGCCTGACGCCGGGCGGGAGCGAAACGTCCGAGAGCGTTGGGTCGGCCGCGGGCGCGGCTGCGGAGAACGCTCCTGACCAGTAACTATCTCCTCTTTGCTCGGATAGCCCCCAGCTTCATCCCCGCTGACGGACGAAATCCTCCGGCCCGCCCGCCCACGTTATCCCGCTCCGGCCTCCGGGATCCGTTCTCGGAGCCGCTCCAGCGCAGCCGACGCTTCCGCCCGAACGCGCGGCTGTGATTCGTCGTCACTCGCCAGTGCCGCGATCGACGGTTCGTCCTCGACAGTGCCGATGAACCCCAGACAGCGACACGCTTCGGCCCGTACCACGGGATTCCGGTCGGAAAGCCCCTCACGAACCCGCTCGCGAACCGGATACGAGACTGCAGCCAGCAGCCGCTCGACCGTCGCTGCGTCGTGAGCGGCGACAATCGTGGTCACACTCTCCAGTGCGTTCCGGCGGGCCCACAGATCCGACGCGGCGAACGCGTCCTCGAGGGCCTCGAGCGCCCGTATCGGACTCCCGTCGGGTCCGTTCGCTTCGCTCCCTCCTCCGACGACTTCCCACTCGCTGGTGCTCGTGGGAATCCCATCGGTTTCGCCGAGTTTCCCGACGGCCAGGATGCTGCCTCGCTGCTCCAGGGAGTCACCCGCCTCCAGTAGCGTGAGGACTCGGTTTTCGACGTCGAACGTCTCGCGAACGTCGGCCGGCAGCCGATCGAGAATCTCCGCGGCACGGCGGCGCACGTGACCGTGTTCGTCGCCGAGCCCCGCGACAGCCACACCGACGACGGTCTCGTATTCCTCGATGCCCGCGCCTCCTGCGGCGAGTACGGCCTCGATCGCCCGATAGGCTTCGCTTCTGACTGCCCAGCTCCCGTCGCCCGCACAATCAAGCAGCGCCGATAGCACGGTCGTTTCAAGCACTGTCGCGTCGTCGGGATCCAGTTTTCCAACCGCTTCAGCGATCGAGAACGCGGCGTGCTGGCGAACGGCTGCCTCCGGATCGGCGAGTTTCTCAGTCAGCGCACCGAGCACCGCCGCTGTGCGCGATGGATTCCCTCGTATCGCCGGTCCGATCGCGTCGATTACGGCTTCCCTACGTTCTCGCCGTGGCGCCGACACTGCGTAATCGACGACAGTATCCAGTTCTGTGAGGGGCGTCTCGGATCGGTTGCGGATCGCCTCCCGGAGGTGATCCGGATAGTCTGGCGAGTAGAGACGGGCGAGGGCCTCACGCGTGTGCGGTTCGTCGGAGCGATCTGCAAGCTCCGTCTCGTACTCTCGCACTGCCTCCGGGTACTCCGCTGCGACCGCTGCGACAGCTGCACGGATCGATCGTCGGCCGAGTTCCGCCATCAGCCGGTCGAGTTCGCCGGCGAGAGCCTCGGCATCTGCCGTGGCCAGCGATCCGAGCGCGGTCGCGGCGTCCTCCTGTGCCCGCCCGGAGTCCTC
Organism: Halobellus ordinarius; assembly: GCF_031823395.1. Taxonomy (NCBI): domain Archaea; kingdom Methanobacteriati; phylum Methanobacteriota; class Halobacteria; order Halobacteriales; family Haloferacaceae; genus Halobellus; species Halobellus ordinarius. The sequence goes on along the minus strand of NZ_JAVQKJ010000014.1, from coordinate 109,556 downwards.
GTCCTGGAGGAAGTTCACGAGGCGTCGGGACGCGCCCGGAACCGACGCGATCGCCTCGGGTGGCGCATATTTCAGCACCGAGACAGCCTCCAGGCGAACGAAATCGACGGGATCCGTGAGTCGGCGGGTCAGCGCCTCGACCGCGTCGGTCAGGAGGTCCGGGTCGACTGTTGCGAGCCGATCGAACGCCCCGACGATGTGCGCTCTCGTCGTCGGATCCTCGTCGTCCAGGCGGCCAGCCAGGGCCCCGATGTGCGGCCGGACCGTCTCCGGGGAGATCGCCCCGACCACCCCCACCGAGCGGATCACCCACTGCCGGACGAGCGGTTCCTCGTCGTCGAGGTGCGCGCCCAACGCGTCGATCAGCGCGGCTGGGTCTGCTGTGGTCTCGTCCGCAGTCGCACCGACACCGTATGCTGCCATCGCCCGTTCCAGCGGGTCGGCGGCATCGAGCCAGTCGACGAACGCGGCCGGGGGGTCGATCGCGGAGCCGTCGCCGTCCGTCACCTCGACGAGGAGCTCCCGGATCCGTACCCGGGTGCGTGCGTCCGCTTCGCGGGCGGCGACGACGCAACGCGCCAGAAACCGGTCCGGGGCCTGAGCCGCCGTCTTCCTGAGTGTCGTCCGTGCGCGCTTCCGTCCAGTCGAGGGGTATTCGAAAACGTCTTCGAGACCGTCGTCGCTGCCGCCCTCGTCCCCGGGGGCGTCGAGTCGCTGCCCAGCGGTTTCTGCCGCGTTCCGAACTTCGGTTCGCGGGTGTGCGGTGAACGGCTCGATCGCGCTGCGAACCGTCCCGTCACCGACGCGTCCGAGCGCCCGCAGCGACCACTCGGGGACGTGACTGTTCCAGTCGTCGAGGGCCTCGATCAACTCCGGTACGTAGCTGCGAACCCACCGCGGGTGGTCGGCAGCGATCACGGCGAAGGCCTCCGCGCCGTCCCACCGCACCCAGTCGTCGCCCGCTTCGAGTGCGAGCCGACACAGCTCCATCGTGAGCGGCGCGACCCGCACGTCGGCGCTCCCGAGTTCGCCCAGTTCGTGGATCCACCAGTTGACGGCGAAGTGATCGTCGACGGCGCGGATCTCGTGCTCCAATTCCGTCGCAATTCGCAGCGCAAACAGCGGCCGAAGGCTCGCAAGCCGGACCACGGCGGGCGCCAGCGCCTTGGCCTCGTAGTCGCCGATCACCCGCTCGATCATCCGGTCGTCGACCGCCCCGACCGCCAACAGCGCGTCGAGCAGAAAGCCCGCATCCGGCTGTCGTCCCTCCCCGAGCAGTTGCCCTCCCAGCGAGGCGGCGAACGGACGGACCGCACCGGGATCGGCGGCCGCGACGGCGGCGAGCGCTCTCGGGAGATTATGCGTCTCCGGCGTGTCCTCGTCGATCAACACGTCCACGAGTCGCTCGACGGACGGGGAAATCGAGGTGGGATACTCGCGGGCGACGACGACCAGGCCGTCGAGGAGGGCCTTCTGTCGGTCGGTCAGGTGGGCGTCACTCGAATAGGGTGTCGGCCCGTCCGCCGCTTCGTCGGCCTGAAACGACTCGAAGGCGCCGACGAACCTGTCGACCAGCACCTCGACGACGGGCGCGGCTTCCAGCCGGCAGGCCGTTTCCGCGACCATCTCGGCGGAGTCGGGGTCGTCGAGACGGCCGATCAGGGAGGCGCGGACACCCGCAGTGTCCCCGGCGCGGGCGAGCGCCTCGAAGGCGTCTTCACGGACCAACCGATCGTCGTCTCGCGTAGCCGATACGAGCGTCTTGCGGAGTTCCGGCGAGGGCTCATCCCGCCGCCCGAGGCGGTCGGCGATGGCGTCGATGGCCTCGCGTTGGACCGCTGTGGCATCCGCCCTCGCCCCCTCGGCGAGCGCCTGCTCGATCGACGCCTCCGCCGTCGATCCCGGGGCGATCCGGCCCAGCACCCGGAGTGCGGCCTTTCGTTCGTCGATTGGCTGCGCCGGCGCCGCCGCGGCCGTGAGGAGGTCGACCGCGTTCGGATCGATCGTCTCCGCCTCGGTGAGTCGCTGCAGCGCTTGCAGCAGCGCGACCCGTACGGATTCCGCGTCGGCGGTCGACAGCCGATCGAGGAGCCGTTCGATCGCCCGCTCCCTCCGATCACCGCGGTGGGCCGCGGCCCGCGCCAACGATGTCGCTGCCGCGGCGACGACGCTCTGCGCCGACGCGTCGAGTGTCTTCGTGATGGTCTCGAAGAGGTCGGTATCGGCCCCGTCCCAGGGGACGCCGAACGGCGCGTCGGTCCACGTTTCCGTCCCGGCGATTCGTCCCAGCGCCGAAACCGCCGCGGATCGGAGTTGCTCGTCGTCTGCATCCGCAAGGGCGACGATTTCGGGAACCGCTGATTCGACCATCTCCGGGGCGACGAGCCCCAACTGCCCGAGCCGTTCGAGCGCCGCCTGCTGGTCGGTCGTACTCCCGGTGAGATCGTCCCGAAGCGACTCGACGACCGGCTCGAACGCCGTCGGATCGGTCCGGTGTGCCCGCGCGATCGCCCAGCCCCGCTGTGGTCGGACCGTTTGGCCCTCGTACTCGGGATCGGTGAGGATCTCTAACTCCCCCGCGAGGAACTCGGGGTTGCGTCGCCCCATCGCTATCAGGAACGCCTCGATCGCCCACTCGTCGAATCCGACCTCTTCGGCGGCCCCGAGGAGATCCGAAATCGCCCCGGCCGACGCCGGATCGATCCGTGCCAGATCGAGTGCGAGCACCACCCCCGTCTGTCGATAGACGGCGTCCTGCCGCTCCAGCCCGTCGAGCACCCACGTCGAGACACGCGGCAGGATCTCCGCGACGACCTCGGGGCGTTCGCGGGCGATTTCCCGGGTCGCGTCGGCGGCGACCGCGCGGAAGGCTTCCCCGTTCACGACCTGCTCTACCAGCGCCGTCGCCGTCTCCGTGGCCTGGTCGCTGCCGTCGTCGTCTATACAGGCCCGCTTGCGGTGGACAATCTCGTCGGGGGTGAGCATCGAAACCCTCTCCGATCGGGCTGTCTCGCTACGTGTTCATAAATTGACGGCCGGCAGGGACCCGACTGTCAGGGGGAAGGAACTATGCCGCGCGAGGGAGACGAGTCGATAGATGACCGAGGACACGGAGACCATCGCCGTCGCGAACGTCAGCGAGGGGCCGGGCGGCGACGGCGACCACGAGCCGGGAACGGGGGTCGAACTGCCGGTCGTCGACATCCTGACCGGGCGGGGGTTCATCACGGGGAAGTCGGGGTCGGGGAAGTCGAACACGGCGTCGGTGATCATCGAGAACCTGCTCGAAAAGAACTTCCCGGTGCTCATCGTCGACACCGACGGCGAGTATTACGGCCTCAAAGAGCAGTTCGAGCTACTCCACGCGGGCGCAGACGACGAGTGCGACATCGTCGTCAACCCCGAACACGCCGAGAAACTCGCCTCGCTTGCGCTGGACAGCAACGTTCCGATCATCCTCGACGTCTCGGGCTACATCGACGAGGACGAGGCGCAGGAGCTCCTGCTCGCGGTCGCGCGGAACCTCTTTGCGAAGGAGAAGAAGCTGAAGAAGCCCTTCCTGATGCTCATCGAGGAGTGCCACGAGTACATCCCGGAAGGCGGCGGGATGACGGAAGCGGGCAAGATGCTCATCAAGATCGGCAAACGGGGTCGGAAACACGGCCTCGGGATCGTCGGCATCTCCCAGCGTCCCGCCGACGTGAAGAAGGACTTCATCACGCAGTGTGACTGGCTCGTCTGGCACCGGCTGACCTGGAACAACGACACGAAGGTCGTCGGTCGGATCCTCGGCTCGGAGTACGCGAACGCGATCGAAGATATGGGCGACGGCGAGGCCTTCCTCGTCACCGACTGGTCTGCCTCGCTCCGTCGAGTCCAGTTCCACAAAAAGCAGACGTTCGACGCGGGGGCGACGCCCGGGCTCGACGACTTCGAGCGCCCGGATCTGAAATCCGTCGACGGCGATCTGGTCTCGGAGTTAGAGGAGATCACCGAGGAGAAAGCCCGTCGCGAGAGCGAGATCGCGGATCTCAAGCAGGAACTGGACAAGAAGGAGGCGCGGATCCGGGAACTCGAACGCGAACTGGAGGAAGCGCGGGACCTCTCGCAGATGGCCGATCAGTTCGCACAGGCGATGTTCCAGACCGCAGAGGCGCCGTACCGCGGCGGAAGCGGCCGGAACCTCGCCCGCTCCGGTGACGGACAGGCCGCCCTGAACCAGTACGAGGACATCGACGCAAACGCCGCCGACGCGGCCGACACCGCCCCTGCCGACACGGATGCAGTCGACCCCGGCGACGCGGAGTCGACGTCGGACGACGAGACGTCGTCTGCCGACGAATCGGACGTCGTCACCGCCGCCGCGGCCGGCGCGTATCCCGGCCTCGACGTCGAGAACGGCTTCGGCACCGACAGTGGGAGCGGTCCGAACGGCGGCGACGTCCCGCCGGAGCGCGCTCACGAGGGAACAGCGGATCTGACCGGGCGTGCGGACGTGATCAAACGACTGCGCGGGGTTGTGACGTCGCTCCCGCCGGCGGCACAGCGGATGCTCGCCTTCTACCGGGAGGTCGACGCGTGTGATCCCGTGGATGCCCACGTCGCGGCCGGCGAGATTGGCGACAAGCAACTCGCGTACAGCCGGAACCGGGCGCTCCGGCGCGCCGGGTTCGTCGAACACGTGGGTCGGGGGCGGTACGCGTACACGCTGCCGGACCTGGTCCGCGAGGAGTTCGCCGACCGTCTCGACGAAGCGGAGCTTCGGGACGTCGTCGCGGCCGTCGAGGACGCGTTCCGACCGGACAGTGGGGGCGAATCCAGCGCGGACGGTGACGACGCTGCGATGTCTGGGGTCAAAGATGACGATACAAGCGAATCTGGCTCCGACGACACCACTGCGGAGTCGGACCCGGGAACCGAGACTGCCGACGACTAGCGGTGTCGGTTCCCTCGGCTCGGCTGCCGGTCTTCCGCCCTGCTACAGCTCCTGTTCGATGTAGTCGTTGATGTCTTTCACCAGTGACTCCCGGTAGGTCCAGAAGCCGGTCCACTCGTTTGGACCATCTTCGAGAGCGAGGAGGGCTACGTGCCCCTCCACGCCCTCCGGCGGCGTGTAGACGACGAACCACGATTCCAGGAAATCCTCCTCGTATCCGATGTGGGCGGTGATGGTGGACGCCGGCGACGGCTCCCAGCCGGGCGCCCCGTAGACGTGGACGTCGACCGGGGAGTCGTCGAGTCGCCGGTAGACCTGCTGTGTCCCGATCTCGTCTTGAATGCGATCCAGCGACTGGAAGGACGTCCTGAGCGTCCCGCCCTGCTGTTCCCACGCGGTCCGCTCGATGTAGCGCGAGACTAGAACCAAAAGCAGCTTTTCGGTGTGTGACTCCGGGTATCCACGGAGGAAGAAGGGCACGTCGTGGAGTTCGTCCAGCGCGGCCGGGAGTGTCACTTCGTCCAGTTCCCGCGAGCCAGTGATAAAGAGATCCGAGTTGACCATCAGGATCGAATCCTGCAGCTCCGAAAGCGGCGATCTGGCGACGACCGTGTCGTCTTCGACCACCAGCACCTGATCGTCGGCCTCGCGAGCCAGATCGACCTCCTCGACGTTGATCGGCTGGTTCTCGAACATCTTCTCCAGCATCCGCTGGAGCGGTTCGGGCGCCTTGCGGTTCAGGATGACGAGCGATCGATCCGGCGGATCGACCTCGTCGAGGAACGTTCGGAGTGTCATCGGTCGGATCTCGGCGGGTGACTACAGCGGTTCGACGAGCGATTCCAGCGCCGCCCGCGGGTCCTCGGCCTTGGCGACGCCGGAGGCGAGCAGGATCCCCGACGCGCCGAGGTCGCCCGCAGTCACGACGTCGTCGCCCGAGGAGATGCCCGCGCCGCAGAAGACCTCGACCGAGTCGTCGACTGCGGCCGCAGCGGCGACCGCGTCTTCGACGATGCCGGGGTCGGCCGTCGCGACCGAGACGTCGCCGCCGATGAGTTCCGGCGGTTCGACCGCGACGCTGTCGGGGCCGAGAGCGGCGACGGCGCCGATCTGTGCCGGGTTGTTCGCACAGACGCACGTCTCCAGCCCGGCGCGTTCGGCCGCGCGGACGGAGCCGTCGATGTCCGCGAGTTTCAGGCGCTTCTCGGAGTGGTTGATCAGCGTTCCCTCCGCCCCGGCCTCGGCGACCGCTTCCGCCAGCGTGCTGCCGGTGTGGCTGCCGTAGTCGTTCGGGTCGACGTGCTGTGCCCACGTCTCGACGCCGGTCTCGGCGACCCGCGCGAGGTCTGCGGCCTGCGGTGCGACGGCGATTCGAACGTCTGCCGCCTCGGCGACGTCGCGGGCAGCCGTCGCTACTTCGATCGGATCACACGGGTACGCTTTGAGATTTACTACGATGAACATAGTGACGTGTGCGTGCCAGGGGAGGAAATAGGTTGCTCATCGGCGAATGTGAGCGCTTCGGTTGGCGGGACGGTTTATACTGATTACTCTCGTCGGTTCCCGCCGAGCGCCGCTAACCTGGGTGGCGCTCGGCGGAAAAAGTGAGAGTAATCAGTATCAGTCCTTTCGCTTGACGACGTCGCCGAGCGTCGTGGTCGTCGAGGAGCCGCCGGACCATTCGTTGTCCTCGCCGTCGCTTCCCTCGACCAGCGATATCTCCAGTTTCCGTTCGAGCTTCTTCCGGACGTCGTCGGAGGGGAGGATGTCGCCGCGTTCGAGCTTGCGGATCAGGCTCGCCTTCTCGTTGAGCGAGTCCGCGAGATCCTCCTGGCTCAGGTCGCGCCCTTCGCGAGCCTCGCGGATCTTTTGGTCGTAGTCGGCAGCGATCTCGTCCATATCGTCGAACATATCGCGCCGCCTGGTCGAGCCGCCGGAGGAACCCCCCGACCCTGCGCCCGAGGAGCCGCCCGAACTCGACGAGGAATCGCCGGAACTCGACGTCGAATACTTCGTCGACGCCGAGGAACTCGACTCAGTGCGGACCTCGGTGCCGAACTCCTTGCAATCCTCGCACAGTTCGAGTTCGGCCCCTTCGACCTTGACCGTCGTGAGGGACGACTGCTGGCTGCCGCACATCTCGCACTGGGGCATACTCGACCGTAATCGAGGGGACGGTATAAAGGACACGCCGGTGCCGCGACCGCTACGCCGACGGTCGCGTGCCGAGTTCCAGATCGAGCGTCACCGTCGATCCGTCCCGGCGAACTGAAAACGTCACTTCCTCGCCCGGTCGCGTGTTCAGCGCGAGATAACTTCCCAGATCTTCGGTGGTACGGAGCGGCTCCCCGTCGATTTCGCGGAGGACGTCGCCGCCGACACGGACGCTGGTTCCGTCGACGAGTCGGTCCTCAGTGCCGCCCCGGAGGATCCCCTCCGCCGGGCCGTCATCGAGGATTTGCGTGACAAGCAGGCCCCGCGCCTCGCTCATCTCGATCGCCTCCGCGATGGCCGGCGTCACGGGACGGATCCTGACGCCGACGAAGGAGTGGTCGTACTCTCCGTCCTCGATGAGTCGCGGGACGACCCGGCGAGCAAGCGCGGCCGAGATACCGAAGGCGATGTTCTCCCCGCCGCCGGAGTTGATGACCGCGACCACCTCCCCCTCCAGCGACACCAGGGGTCCCCCGCTGTTGCCGGGGTTGACCGCCGCGTCGGTCTGGATCGCGTCCGGGATCCGCGACCCCGTCGGGGCGGGAATCGACCGGTCGACGCCGCTGACGATCCCGGCGGTGACCGTGCCGCCGAGATCGAACGGGTTGCCGATGGCGACGACTTCCTGCCCGACGGTCGGCGGCCGCTCGGCGAACGACAGCGGACCGGCCTCCGGGACGGGGTCGTCGACGTCGATCACTGCGAGGTCGCTGTGGGGATCGGTGCCGACGACCTCGCCAGTGCTCCACCGGCCCTCGCTGTATCTGATCTCAACGGTCGAGGCGTCGTCGACGACGTGGGCGTTCGTGACCACGTACGGCCGCCGCGGGACGAATCCGGTGCCCTGGCTGCCGTCCGCGCGGACCAACACGACCGAATCGACCGTCTGGCGATACACCCGTGTGTAGGGGCTCGTCGCGGTCGCTGTCGATGTCTGCGTGTCATCGGACGTCGTGGCAGAGTCGGTGCCGGCGGTCGGCGCTCGCGTGCTGCAGCCGGCCAGCGCGGCAAGCCCCAGGCTGCCGGCGAGTTCGAGCACGCGTCGCCGCGTCGGAGTCGGATCGCCCATCCTTGCCGACGGTTCGGATGGCGGCCTTATCCGTGCTCCGCATCGGAGCCGTCACGTCGGTCTTCGTCCGCGTCCGGCGTATCCCGCCGCGCCGACTGCTCGGCCGCACGCCGATCCATCGTCTCCCGCGCGTCGTGTTCGCACCGGACGAGCGCATAGAGGACCAACGGAGCGAGGACGGCGATCAGGACGAACACGACGACGAACGCGCCGGCGGCCATCACCCCAGGAAGACGTCGACGATGTCGCTCGTCCCGGAGGTGGTGTCGCGGTACAGTTCCGAGTAGCCGCAGTTCGTACACGAGACCACTTTGAAACTGTTCGTCTGGATGTCGAACATCTTCGAGAGGCCGCCGCCGGTGGTCGAGATCTTCCCGACGTCGGTCTCTGTGTGACCGCACTTCGGACAGCCGCGATCGTCGCTATCGGGGACCATATCAGCAAGCAATCCAGTGACCGATATCAGTTTTCTGCTCGTCACCCGGCGTATATTTATATACGAAACCGCGGCCATCGACCCCGTGAGGTAAGCGACGCCCCGCGTCGGGCAGCGGGTGTTCGGCACGTCGACGCGGGGAGGGGTGAATGCGGGACTTCCCTGCTCGAACACGTAGGTCGACGGCTATACTCGGGCCGAATGAGCTCCCGCACTCACCGCTTTCGTGCCGACTGCAAGCCCCTCGACCGACGGTCACCGTTTCCCGTCGCGCCGATCGGCCTCGCGGGCCTCCGGATCGCGATCAGCGGGTGGGCCGTGGCCACCACCGCCCGGTGTGCGGATTGTGACTGTCGTCCCGGCGTCGACGTCTACCGTCGTCTTCGCAGCGACCGGGTCGCCGTCGATCCGGTTCTCGCCGGTCGCGCCGTCTTCACCGCCGTCGATTCCCCGCGGGTGAGTGCGGCGGCGCTCCGTGAGCAGCGACACCGACGCGTCGCAGCCCAGGGTCAGCGCGCGTTCGAGGCCCAGACCGCCGCGGTGTTCCCCGTCGCCGCCAGTGCCCGGCCGGAGCGCGTAGCGTTCGACGGTGAGCGGATATTCGGCTTCGAGCACCTCGATCGGCGTATTCAGGGTGTTGGTCATCCCGACCTGTGCCCCGTCGATCCCGTCGCTCGCGGCCGTGGCACCGCCGCCGCCGCCGATGGTCTCGTAGTAGGTGAACTCGTCCTCGCGGGAGCCGATGATCAGGTTGTTCATCGTCCCTTGGCCGCCGGCCGGTGCTCGCTGGGGGACCGCCTCGGCCAGCGCCGCGAACACGACGTCCGTGACGCGCTGGCTCGTCTCGACGTTGCCGCCGACCACCGCGGCCGGCGGCTCGGGGTTCAGGAGCGAACCGGTCGGGGCCGAGACCGAGACGGGATCGTAACACCCCTGATTCGGCGGGATCTCCGGGTCCGTGAGACACCGGACGACGAAGTAGACCGCGCTCTTCGCGACCGCGAGCGGGGCGTTGAGGTTCCCGGCGACCTGGTCGGCCGTCCCGGCGAAGTCGACGTCGAGGTCGGTCCCGTCGACGGTGACGGTCACCTCGACCGGGATGTCGTCGTCGGTGACGCCGTCGCCTTCCAGCACATCGCGGGCGGCGTAGGTCCCGTCCGGGACAGTTTCGAGTTCCGTCTCGATCCGGTCTCTGGAGTAGTCGATGATCGCGTCGAACGCGTCCAGGACTGTCTGGCCCCACTGCTCGAACAGGTCGCCGAGGCGTTCCTCTGCTCTGTCGTGGGCGGCGAGTTGGGCGCGGACGTCCGCCCGCCGTTCGTCCGGCGTCCGGACGTTCGCCAGCAGCAGCGAGAACACGTCGTCGACGAGTTCGCCGTCGTTGACGATCCGGACGCCCGGAATGCGAAGGCCTTCTTCGTAGATCTCCCGGGCGCCGGCGGGCATACTCCCCGGTGTCGAGCCGCCGACGTCGGCGTGGTGGGCACGCGAGACCGCGTAGCCGACGATTTCGTCTCCGCCGTCGGGGCCATCGCTGGTTCCGTACCCAGTCCCGGGAGCCAGCGGCGACACGAGGGTGATGTCCGGGAGATGGGTCCCGCCCGCGAATGGATCGTTCAGCGCCCAGACGTCGCCCGGTTCCGGGCCCCGCTGCCTGATCGCCTCGACGGCTTCCGGCATCGCGCCGAGGTGGACCGGGATGTGTTCCGCCTGCGCGACCATCCGCCCGTCGGCATCGAAGACCGCGGTCGAACAGTCCTGGCGCTCCTTGATGTTCGGCGAGTACGCGCCGCGGATCAGCACCTGGCCCATCTCCTCGGCGATCCCTTCGAGTTGGTTCCGGAGGATCTCCAGGGTCACCGCGTCGACGCCGCCCGTGACTTCGCTCCCGTCCGGATCCACGGAGTGATCCTCGTCGTCCGCGTCGGTGTCTCGTGTCACTGGTCTCCCTCCACGAGCAGGAGCGATCCATCGGGGCGGACGGCCGCCTCCCAGGCCGGCGGGACCACGACAGTACTCTCCGTGCCCTCGATCACGGCGGGGCCGCCGACTGTCCGCCCCCTCGCGAGGCCGGGCCGGTCGTACACGGGAGTCTCGTAGCGGGTCCCGTCCTCGAACCGCGCCTCCCGCGTTCCGGTGTGACTGTCGCCGCTCGCCTCCGAGGCGACTGCCGGTCCCTTCCGCGGTACCGATGCGGAAACGCGAAGGTTCACGAGATCGACCGCGTCGTCCATCCGGTAGCCGTAGGTCGACTCGTGGGTTTCGTGGAACCGATCCGCGACAGCCGCTGGGTCGAACGTCTCCCCGACAGCCACCGTCAACTCGAAGCTCTGCCCGGTGTAGCGGAGGTCGGCCTGTCGCCGCACCGTCGCAGCAGCGGGATTACGGACGTCGTCAAGTACCGCTGACTCCAGTTCCGCGTAGTACTCGTCGATACGGGCGGGACCGGCGTCGTCGAGCGCGACCCGGTGGGTCCGAACCGCGTCGTGTTTCTCGTCGGCCGCGAGGAGTCCGTAGGCCGACAGCACCCCGCAGGCCCGCGGGACCACGACCGTTCCGATTCCGAGGTCCGCCGCGAGCGCCCCGGCGTGCATCGGTCCGGCACCGCCGAAGGCCACGAGGCCGAATTCGCGGGGGTCGTGGCCGCGTTCGACCGTCACGCTCCGGATCGCCCGGGCCATGTTCGCGTTCGCGACGCGGTAGACGCCGCGGGCGGCCGCCACTGGTCCGTCGAGGCCCGCTTCCGCCGCCAGTTCCGCGAGCGCGTCGTGGGCGGCGTCGACGTCCAGTGAGAGTTCGCCGCCGAGTTCGGTGCTCTCGCCGATGTACCCGAGCACGAGGTTCGCGTCGGTCACGGTAGGTTCGGTCCCGCCCATCCCGTAACAGGCTGGTCCCGGATCAGCGCCCGCGGATCGCGGGCCGACGCGCAGCGCGCCGCCGCTGTCGACCCACGCGATCGAGCCGCCGCCCGCGCCCACCGTCGTCACGTCCACCATCGGCGTGCGGACCGGCTGGCCGGCCAGTTCCGCGTCGGTCGCCCGTTCGGCCTCGCCGTCCCGAACGAGGCTCACGTCGCTCGAGGTGCCGCCCATATCGAAGGTCACCAGCCCTCGAAGGTCACGCTCTTTGGGCAGGTCGGCGGCGCTCTCGCTCGCGCCCACGACGCCTGCGGCCGGCCCGGACATCGTCGTCGTTACCGCGTGTTCCCTCACAGTGTCGATGGCTGCGATGCCGCCGTTGGCCTGCATCACGAGCGGTTTCGGCAGCCCGGCCTCCGCCGCGCGTTCGGAGAGCCGCCCGAGATAACTGTCGATCTTCGGGGTGACGTACGCGTCGACGACGGTCGTCGAGGTCCGCTCGTACTCCCGGAACTCCGCGAGCACCTCGTGGGAGGCCGACACCGGCACGCCGAGTTCGGATCCCAGGATCTCTGCGACCCGCCGTTCGTTGTCAGCATCGGCGTAGGCGTGAAGCAAAGAGACCGCAACGCTCTCGGCGTTGCACTCGCGGATTTCGGCCGCCACCTCGCGAACGGCGTCCTCGTCGACGATTTCCGTCACCCCGTCGGGCGTCGCACGCTCTCCGATCTCGAATCGGCGGCGACGCGGAACCAGCGGTTCCGGGCGCGTAGCGTCGAGATCGTAGAGATCCGGCCGATCCTGCCGGCCGATCTCGAGGACGTCGCGAAACCCCTCTGTGGTGACGAGCGCGGTCTTTGCACCCGAGCGCTCGAGCAGGGCGTTGACCGAGACCGTCATCGCGTGGGTGAACTCATCCACGTCTGCCGGGTCGATCTCTGCCGATTCGCATGCTTTCCGGACTCCGTTCATCACGCCGATGCTTTGATCGTCGGTGCTCGGGACCTTCGCGGTCACGAGTCCCTCGTCGGTCGCGAGCACCACGTCGGTGAACGTGCCGCCGACGTCGGCGCCGAGTCTGACCTCGCCTGTCATCGGTCAGATCACCCGGGTTTCTGCCGTGGATGTCCCCCCGAGGCGAACGATCGCTGCAGGAACGACGGGCGGTGACTGGTTTGTGACGTCAACTCGCATCCTGATATCTGTCGAGAAAACGCTTCACAACTAATAATGATTATCCTCGACGGCGGAGTGAGCCTGATCGCGGTTCGACCGAGAATAAGTGCGATGAATCGATGCTTAGAGCCCGCGTAGTTGGTTGAGGGACGCAACCGTCTTCGACGCGAACCTGAACCCAGTGGCCCACACGGTGTGGGCAGACGTTGCTGAGCGCGTGGGACCCGTTCCCAACCCGAAACAGGGCGATCTGCTCGCCGTCGAGGGTCGCGACCCGGTGGAGAGATCAACCGCCGGACGTGTCTGACATACCTCCTTTCCCGAGGTCGCAATACCGCGTTTACCATTGTTCGCTGTTCGCCGCTCATCGAGCCGATACGGCGGGCGGCATCGCCGCCGAGTACGAACGGCCGAAGCCGGAAACTCAAGTACCCGGGGGACAAAGCGCTGACAATGCCAATCGTGGAAGTGACTCTCCCGGACGAACTGCTCAGCGAGTTCGAACAGCTGGTCGACGAGGAGTTCGTCACCGAGGAACAGGCGGTCGAGGAACTGCTCAGTATGGGCATCGACGCGTACAACGTCGACGTCGTGGACGACGACGAACCCGGAGACGACTTTATGGAGGGCGCGGAGAACAACCTCTTCGATACGGCCTCGGACCCCGGCGGCCTCGACGACGACACGCTGTAATTCGGGGAGGTCCGGTTCGATCTCGGCGTAGCCGCTCACTGTTTCACAGCCGGAGTCGCAACTGATCGTACGTAATTCTCGTCACACGGTCGGAGCGACTGCTTACCCGAGTTCCCGGGAACGATCTTCGATCGCTTCACAGTCCCTCAGTGTCAATCGTCCGCGGGCGTCGGCCCCCGCACGGACCCGGTCTGCCAGGTCCCACGGCGGTACCACGCGAATGCGATGAGCGCCCCAGCGACGTTCGAGACCGGGAAGGCGAGCCAGATCCCCGGTGGCCCCCAACTGAGCGAGACCAGGTACGCGACCGGGATCCGGATGAGACCGAGCATCACCACCGAGATGGCCGCGGCGGTGAGCGTCTTGCCGGCACCGCGGAAACTGCCGGTGTACGCGCGCATCACGCCGATGAAACCGAACGACGGCGCCACCCACCGGAGGAAGTCGACCCCGACGCGGATCACCTCGGGATCGTTAGTGAAGATTGCCACGATCGGTTTGGTTGCGACCAGGGCGACGACCCCGAGTCCAGTCAGCAGCAGGAACATCACCTTCGCCGCGAAGTCGGCGGCCGTTCCCGCGCGATCGGGTTTCTCGGCCCCGATGTTCTGCCCTGTCATCGTCTCGACGCCGCGGGCGACAGCGATCGCCGGGAGGAAGATGACCGAGAAGATCCGGACGCCGATCCCGAAGGCGGCGACGACCGTGGTCGGAAACATCCCGACGACCAGAAGAAGGAGGTTCACCGACAGCGCCCGCCCGGTTCCCTCGACGGATGCCGGAATGCCGATGTCGAGGAGGCGCCGCAGGTAGGTGAGGTCGGGCCGCATCTGCCGCGGATAAATTTGCACGCCGCGGACGCCCTGGAACATCACGCCGATGCCGACGATGAACGCGAGTGCGCGGGAGAAGATGGTCGCGATCGCTGCACCGGTGATTCCGGATCCCGTGTAGCCGGTCGCTGCCAGCAGCGACGTCTCGACCCCTCTGATCCCCAACATTCCGAATAGCGGGTTCCCCTCGAACCCGAAGATCAGGATCGGATCGATCGCGATGTTCAGGACCACCGAGCCGAACATTACGAGCATCGGCGTCACCGTGTCCCCGTACCCGCGCATCAGCGCGATGAAGACGAAGAAGCCGAACATGAACGGCATCCCCGCAGCGATCACCTGCATATAGCCTGTTGCGAGCGGCAGTACGTCCGGTGATGCCCCGAGGAACGCGATGAACGGGCCGACACTGAAGTAGCCCACTACACCGAGCAGGATCGAGCCGAGGATCGAGAACGCGACCGTCTGCGACGCCGCGTACTCCGCCTCCGACTCCTCGTCGGCGCCGATGTGCTGGGCGACGAGGACGCTCCCGGCCACGGACAGCCCCATCCCCATCGAGATCAGGAGAAACACCATCGGGAACGCGAAACTGATCGCGGCCAGCGCCTCGGTGCTGTACTGGCCCAGCCAGAAGGTATCGGCGAGGTTGTAGGCCGTCTGCAGCAGGTTCGTGATGACGATCGGCAGGGAGAGATAAAACAGCGGCCGTCCGATCCCGCCGCTCGTCAGGTTCAGATCCTCGGGCCCCTTGAAAACGGAGCTAAACCACTCGCGAGGGCTCATTCGGCTGCGCCTCCTGAGTCGGTCTGCTCTGTGTTCGACGCGCCCGAGTCGTCTCCAGGATCCGACTCACAGCACACCATTTCGTCGATGTACGCGTCCAGGGCCGCAGTCGACTCCTCGACCGGGTGGCCGGCGCCGACGTGTCTGGTCTGTACCCCGTTGACGAACGTCGTGAGAAACGAGGCGACCGTGTCGGGATCGAGGTCGTCGCGGAACGAGCCGTCTTCGATCCCCTCCTCGACGGTCGTCCGCACCGCCGCGCCGAAGGTGTCGTCGAAGCGGCGAAGCCGCTCGCGGAACGCGTCGTCGTACGGCGATTGGGCCTTGATCTCCAGCAACGCCGTCTGAAACGCCGGCGCGTCGCTCTGCCGTGTCACGATCGAATCGACGAGCGACCGGAGTTTCGCTTCGGGCGTCGTGCCCGACGGATCGGCGATCCGCTCTTCGAACCGCTCGTAGAGGTGATCGAGAAACGCGAGGAGGAGATCGTGTTTGCAGTCGTAGTGGTAGTGGATCGACGCTTTGCTCAGATCGGTCTCGTCGGCGATATCCTGCATCGTCAGTTCCGCATAGCCGTGTTCGCAGAGCGCGCGGTGGGTCGCGTGGAGGATCTCGGTGGGGGCGTCAGTCATACTGGCGGTGAGAGGGTTAGTATCAAAACTGACTGTCCGGTCAGTCAAAAAGGGTTCGAAACCTGGGGTCTATGCGGCACGCTCTCATCCGGTTCGTGTGACTCTGCCACGGGTGAGTTACGGATGGAGGGGGCGCAAAACGGGCGCTCGGCGGCCAGAGAGCGTGTCGGGTTATCGCGCGGAGATCAGAACGGGGCGTCGGGGCCGTAGCCGGCCTCCTCCGGCCCCTCGTCGCCGGTTCCCGGTGAGATCTCGTCCGAGGAAGGCAGCCTCCCGGATTTCGGAGTCGGATCGTCCGGAACCGTCCCGGTCTCCCGAAAGGTCGCTTCGAGATCGGCTAACTGCTCGTTGATTCGTTGGGCCTCGTTGTGCATCGGGTGGACCCGGATGCGGACCAGTTCGTAGTCGTGCCGGTCGGCGAGGCCGTTCCAGGCGCGGAAGGAGCCGATCGTGAGGGTGTGACTCTGCGGACAGAACGGCGTCGTCGGCGTGAACTCGGCCCGGAGGACGTCTGCAGATTCCTCCGCGTATCGGTAGCCCGCCGACGGATGCCGTGTGTCCTGGTTCAGACGGGCCAGGTTGTAGCCGAAGGTCATATCGTACACCGTCCGCTCCTCGAAGACCTCCCGGGCGATTTCGTGCACCGCCAGGTGATCCTCGCCGGTGAGAACCTGTTCATCCTCCAGGAATGGACCGGGATCGGGGACGTGTTCGGGAACGAACTCCCCGGCGTCGTCGAAGAGGTCCTCCTTGTCGCTGCCGAAGGGGGAAGGGATTCCGACCATACCATCTCTTGCGGTCGCGAGCCCGGTAGCAGTCTCCCCGAATCCGTTCGGGGAGGGCGGCCCCGATCAGGTGTAGACGCGGACGACGTGGCCGCCGCAGCCGCACTGATCGACGTACTCCCACTCGACGGCGTCGCCGTAGGACTCGTCTAACGCCTCGTAGAGGTACGTCTCCGGATGCCCGTGGTCGCCGTGCGTCACGAGATTGACGTGGTTGTCGGGTGCGGTGTGTTCAACTGCCGAGAGCGCCTGCTCGACGAGGTGGGCTCTGTCCGCGGCGTGTTCCGGGCCTTCGAGGTTCGCCGACCACGAATTGTCGTGCACGCGGTCGGTGACAGGATCGGCAGCCTCGTGGCCGTGGTCCTCGGCGTCTGTGTCGGTTGACATACGCACTACTCGGGGCCACTCACCGACGAGGCTTCCCCCGAATATGTTCCGATGGCTGGGTAGGCTGCCGAGTTGTCGGGCTACTCCAGATAATCGAGCTGCGCAGTGAGTTCCCGTCGCCGCTGCCGCTTGATCACCGTCGCGTCGAGGAACGAGCCGATGATGGCGGCGTCGAGGGCGAATTCGGTCTCCGCTTCGATGACTGTCGATCCGTCGCCCTCGGTCACGGTGTACGTCGTCGTCATCTCCTCGAAAATCCCGTCGACCTGCCGGTAGGCGAGGTCCGCGTCCGGATCGTCGGAGAGTTCGAGGAACAGTTCGATCGTCACCGGACCGACTTCGTTGGCGATTTCGACGCTGGAATCGGTGTGCCGAACCTCGTCGAATCCCGCCGCGAGCATAAACGGCTCGATGTCGTGCATCCGCTCTCGAACAGCGTCGGCGTCGCGAGCCACCTCTCGGCGGACGGAGACTCGTTCCATCCTTGCGGTTACTTTTTCGGGAGTCGGGCGACGAACTCGGTCGCTCCGCGCTGTTGGACCTCGTAGGCGTCGGCGTCGAAGTCCTCGACTTCCGCCTGGAACTCGTAGAACAGCGGCTTCGGTTCGTGGTCGTTGACGATTTCGAGGGTTTCGCCGCTGCCCAGAGCCTGGAAGGCGTCGTGGATCTTTGGATGTCGTTCCGAGGGCGGGACGTCTCTGATGTCGAGTGTCGTGGCGGCCATACGGACTACCATTGTCTCCTGCCGCACGAACCATTGTGGGCGAATATGTTCGATCAGCCGTTCGCTCCGGAATCTCACATTCTCCGGGGCCCGGGTGAGGACACTCTTCGGTCGGTGACTTCGGAGGGGGATCCCCTCCCCAGAATTTTATCACACGCTTCCGATTGTGGGCTATGGAATACGATCGAATCCTGGCGCCGACGGACGGCAGCGAGCCGTCGGATCGCGGCGTCGATCGGGCGATCGAACTGGCCGCTCGGTTCGAGGCAACCATCCACGCAATCTACGTCATCGATCAGGGCGGTCGGCCCGGTGACTGGGATATCGCCGTCGAACGACAGGAAGCGACGGGCGAAGCAGCGCTGGATTCCGCCGGAGAACGGGGAGAGGCCGCCGGGGTCGAGGTCGAAAAGCACCTGCGTCGCGGCACCCCCGCCGAGGAGATCCTCGCGTGCGTCGACGAGGCCGACATCGACCTGATCGTGATGGGTACCCACGGATGGAGCGGGATCGACCGATTCCGACACGCGGGTAGTACGACCGAACGGGTGATCCGCGGCGCGACGATTCCGGTATTTGCGGTTCCGCCAGGCGAAGATTGATACTCACTGTCGTGGTCCACGGGGACCGTTTTTTTATTTAACAGGCAGGCGAGACATTCGGCCGATGGCCGGGAGCGACGAAACTGACGCCGACGGGTCGGAGACCAGGGAGCGAAGTCGCGTGAGGACCGTCGGCTTGGTCCTCGGCGCGAGTCTCGTCTCGGCCGGACTCGCTGCCTACGAAATCGTTCCCGCGAGCGTCACGCCGCTGATTCGCGAGTCGCTGGGCGTCGGATCGACGCGGGCAGGCTTTCTCGTCGGGATTATGTTCGGGGTCGCCATCGTGGCGAGTCTGCCGGCCGGCGCGGTTCTCGACCGGACCGACTCCCGGCGGGTGATGGCGCTCGCCGTCCTTGTGTTAGTCGTCGCCGGGATCTGGGGGTGGTTCGCAGGCGGGAACGGCAACTACTGGTCGGTGATCGCCTCCCGTGCGGTGGGTGGTGTCGCGTTCGTGGTCGTCTGGAACGCCGGCATCGACATCGTGAGCCAGGCAGCGAGTCCGGAGAACCGCGCCACGGTGGTCGGTGTCTTCACTGCGAGCGGGCCGATCGGGTTCGCGCTGGGGCAGAGCACCGGACCGATCGTCGCCGGCCGGTTCGGTTGGCCCGCGATTTTCATCGCGTACACGGGCGTCGCACTCGTCGGACTCTCCATCTTCTGGCCGATGAGCCGCGGTCTCGGCGCCGCTCGGGGCGAGACGCCCTCGCTTTCGGAGTTCGGAACGGTCCTGCAGAGCGGCACCGTCTGGCGGATCGGCACGCTGGGCTTTCTCAGCTACGCCCTGTATCTGTTTATCAACAGCTGGGGATCCTCGTACCTCACCGAAGAGATCGGTCTCTCCCTCGCCCTCAGCGGCGCGCTTGTGGCCGTATTTCCGGCTATCGGCGCGCTCTCGCGGGTCAGCAGCGGCGTGCTTTCCGACCGCGTGTTCGGCGGCAAACGACGCCCAGTCCTGATCGGCTCGTTCGGACTGGCGACGCCGCTGATGCTCGTTTTCACCCAGTTCGGCACGATCCCGGTGCTGATCGCGCTGCTCTTTCTGTCGGGCTTTGCGATCCAGTTGACGCTGGGGCTCTCGTTTACGTACGTTCGAGAGGTCGTAGAGCCACACGTCGCGGCGACGGCCGTCGCGTTCCAGACCAGCGTTGGGCTGGCAGGCGCGTTCCTGTCGCCCATCGCCGGCGGAGCTGTCATCGATGCGGCCGGCTTCGACGTCGCGTTCGCGCTTGCCGGCGGGTTGGGTGCAGTCGGCGTGCTGCTGGCGTGGCGCGCCCCGGAGCCGGGGGCGTAGGCTTCCGACCGAGCCTACCGCTGCTGGACGCACTCGCTTACGACTTCGATGCTATCGTCGATCATCCGGACGGTCCGGTCGAAGAGCACGCAGGTGTCCGCGTGCCACGCCAACGTTCCCTGCCAGTCGTCGCCCGAGACGGTGGCCTCGTGGCGGCCATCTGCCCCGACCGGGACGTCAAAGGGACGGGCCACGCCGTTGCCGATCCGGCCCCACTCGTCGGCAGACGTCGTTCCCTCCCCGTCGGTTACCACTACCTGTGCGGTGATCGGGTGGGCGCGCTCGTTCTGCACGGTCAAATCGAGGCGGCTCGGCTCGTCGCCACCAGACAGGCCCGCACAGCCCGCCAGCGAGAAAATTCCCGCGGTGGTGAGGAACTGACGACGGTCCATACGCCGAACACGGGGGGGTTCCACTTGAACCCACTCGTGCAAAACGGACCTCGCTCACGCCGGTTCGATCGTCACCGAGAGGTCGTCGACGTAGTGGGTCGCGTCGGCCTCCCAGATGACGGCGGTCCCGACGGCGAAATGGAGCGTATCGGTCGAAAGTTCGGGTGTCGTCCACCCGAAAGCGTACTCCCGCCATCCCTCGGAGAGCCACAGCGGCTCCCGGAGCCCACCGTATGGCGTCTCGCCGAAGTCCGAGGAGTTCACGCCGAGTTGCGGGAAGTCCTCCTCGACCGTTGCGGGTTCAGGGCCGAGACGCATCACCGCGTGGCGGATCGTGTTGAACGACTCCGAGTCGCTCCAGAACTGCCCCCGGACCCGGATCTGGTATTTCTGCCCCGGCTCGACCGCCACCGGGTGCGTGACCCAGGTCACGCCGTCGTCGTAGTCTCCCTCGTTCCAGACGCGCAGC
Organism: Halobellus ordinarius; assembly: GCF_031823395.1. Lineage (NCBI taxonomy): Archaea > Methanobacteriati > Methanobacteriota > Halobacteria > Halobacteriales > Haloferacaceae > Halobellus > Halobellus ordinarius. The sequence continues at coordinate 89,273 of NZ_JAVQKJ010000014.1, read as the reverse complement.
GACCGGTCTCCCTCGGCCGCCTCGGCCGTCGACACGTCGACCTCCCACTCGAAATCCTCGATGTCTACTTCCGGACCGATCGTCGCCTTCGGCTCCCAGTCCCCGATGCCGTCCTCGAAGCCCGCGGTGAAGTCGGGCTCGTTCGTCGGAACGGAACAGCCGGCAAGCCCTGCGACGCCGGCCGCTGCTCCCGCTCGGAGTACATCACGGCGGAACATATCCCTTATATATGGCCGAACGGGATAACTGCTGTGTGAGGAATTAACACGACTCGCGGGCGAAACAGTTTCCAGTGCCGACTCGGCCGATATCGCCCCGAACAGCTCCCGTCGAGGCAGCCTGGGATTCGAGATCCCGAGGCCAGGGTCGCCGCCTTACACCAGTTCCGCTTCTTCCCGACCGATGAACTTCTTCATCACTTTGCCTTCCGCGCGATGAAGCTTCTCGCTCGTCGTCGACTTCGCGAGCCCGACACTTTCGGCCAACTCGGTGAGCGTACAGGTTCTGGGGGTGTCGTAGTAACCACGTTCGATCGCGGTTTCGAGCAGGTCGTACTGATCCTCCGTGAGCAACGACTGGGTATCGATCGACTGCGTGATCGAGATGAGTTCGAACGGAATTCCGAACCCGTCGAGCAGCGAACCCAGTTCCGAGAGTTTCTCCCGCGGCGCGGTCAGTTCGACCGTCACCTCGCCGTCGACGATGGTGATCGGTAGCTCGAGCGGGATGCCGGCCTCGCTGAGCGATTGGATCAAAAGCGGCTCCGTCGTCTCGAACTGGACGAGCGCTCGATCCGCCTGCGCCTCTAAGATCGTGACGGACACGACCGATTCGTACCCGTCGATCGTCGTCACGATCGGTTCGATGTCGTCGGCGGAGATCTCGACGAGCCCGACACCCGTTTCGTCCGCAGGCATCGCTGCGAGGACAGTGAACTCGGCGGCCGGATACTGTCGGGACAGCGCCGAGACCCATACTTGTTCGGGGAGGTCGAGCGAAAGTGTTGCCCGGGGCATCGTTGTCGGTAGCTACTGGACGACCGCTGAGTAAAGTACCTGCGAATATGTTCGGGATGGTACGATCCGAGCGGGAACGGTCGGCCGGGTTATCCCGTTAAGGTTTGGAGTATCGAACACCCGATGACCACAACTGAACGCGCTGTGTCGGACTGCAACGATCGCGGGCCGACCTCGACAGACAGTCGCGGTGATGCAACGGCGGACGACCGAACGATGTCTCGGCGTGGCGCGCTCCGTGCGATCGGTGGCGGCGTTGCAGCAACCGCTGCAGCCGGTGCCGTCCCGGCGGCTGCCAGTGCACAGTCCGACGGGACCGACCTGGAGGCGTGGTTCGACAACGTCTCTAACTACGACGGCGTCGTCGATCGGACCGAAAGCGACGCGGTGACAGTCGATGTCGGCGTCGAGGCCAACCAGGGCGCCTTCGGGTTCGGCCCGGCAGCGATTCGCGTTACTCCGGGCACGACCGTCACCTGGGAGTGGACCGGTGCGGGCAGCTCACACAACGTCGTCGACACCGACGACGCCTTCGGGTCGGAGTTGGTCGAGGATTCGGGCCACACGTTCGAGCACACTTTCGAGAGCGAGGGCACGTTCACGTACGTCTGTGTCCCCCACGAGACACTGGGGATGAAAGGAGCAGTCGTCGTGGGCGAAAGTGGCGGCGACGGGGACGGTGGCGCAGAGTCCGGTGTCGATCCGCTCGCCGGTTCCCGCGCGGGCCGATTCGGCGCTCTCGCGCTCGGCGGCATCTTCGCTCTCGCGCTGGCCTCGCCGGGGCTGTTCGGCCTCTTCGTCTGGTTGAAGGAGCGATCCGGCGGTTCAGTATGATTCTACGCTCTCAGCGACGCTAATCGCCACGCGATTCTGCGCGCACTTCGCCCCAGAGCTCCGAGAGCTGTTCTGCGGCCGATCGCGACGGCGGCGTGATCTCCAGCTCCAGGTCGCCGTTCGGATTTCGCACCACAACCTCCTCGAAGTCGACTGTATACCGTGCGGCCTCCTCTCGGTCGTGTTTCCGGAGGAGGCCGGCCTCGACCATCCGTTCGAGTTTGCCGTACACCGTCGACCGCGGGAGATCGCAGGCCTCGGCGATTTCGGTGGCCGTCATCGGCGTATCGAGCGAGCGGAGCACCTGCTGACACTGCCCGTTTTTGAGCGCAGCGAACACTGTCGACGGATCGGGCTCCAGCGCGTCGGAGAGTGGATTTTCGGACATCAGTTCGGTGGGGACCGGGCCTCCGTTATCGTCGAATGGGACCGGGTGTAAGGGCTGCGGTCGATCCTGGTGCACTTCCATATTTGCATCCGACCGTGAACCGGTTTGGCGCTACCCCGAACATATTCGATCTCCTCCGGACGGACTGGAAGCGGATCGACCTTATACGGCTTTCCCACCCCCAGCGTCGAGTGTAATGGGAAGATACGTTGGCGCACCCGGATCGACGATGTCCCGTCGCGAGTTCGTCGCCGCCACCGGCGGCGCGGGTATTCTCGGTCTCGCGGGCTGTACCGCACCGACGAACGACGGCCGACAGGACGCGCTGAACAAAGAAACCGCCACCGCGGCGACACAGGACACCTCACTCCCGACGACGAGTCCGCCGGAGCTCGTGAACGTCGACGAACAGGGCGGGTCGGTCACGCTGAAATCCCGCCCCGCGCGCCACTCGGCGCATCCGCTCGAAACGATGGGCGGACCGGTCGAACTGCCGCAGGTCTGGGCGTTCCAGGCCGGCGACGGCGACCCGAGCGTTCCGGGGCCGATCCTCCGGACGACAGAGGGCGAGGATATGGAGGTCACCCTCGACAACACCGACGGCAAGCGGCCGCACACGCTACACTTCCACGGCGTCCGGAAGGCCTGGAAGGACGACGGCGTCCCGACGACGACGGGCATCCGCGTGGACGCGGGCGAGAAACACACGTACACCATCCCGGCGAACGTCCCCGGCACGCATCTGTATCACTGTCACTACCAGACGCACCGCCACATCGAAATGGGGATGTACGGCATCTTCCGGGTCGATCCGAAGGGCTACGAACCGGCCGACCGGGAGTACTTTATGACCGTCAAAGACTGGGACTCCCGGCTGTCGCGGATGATGGCCGGCGAGGACGCCAGCTACGACCCGCGGAACCGGAACCCCGACGTGTTCACCGTCAACGGCAAGAGCGCCCCGCGGACGCTTCATCCGGAAGACGGCTCGCCCATCATCGTCAGCGAGGGCGATCAGGTCCGGCTTCACCTGGCCAACAACGGCTACATGAGCCATCCGCTGCACATCCACAACCACCGGTTCCAGCTGACCGAGAAGGACGGTGGCACGATTCCCGAGAGCGCTCGGTATGATATGGACATCACGAACATCGCACCCGCCGAGCGGCACACGATCGACTTCACCGCCGACGCCGAACCGGGAATCTACCTCCTGCACTGCCACAAGGTGAACCACGTGATGAACGGCGGCTTCTACCCCGGCGGAATGCTCGGCGGCGTCGTCTACGAGGACGCGATGGACACCGATATCTTCGCGCAGTTGATGGAGTACGCGGGCTACGAAGGGTAGTCGCGGGCGACGATCCGGCTCGGAATCGACGACGACCGTCTGCTGACTTTTTGCGGCAGGTCACACTCGCTCCCAGGGTGAAACGAATATGTTCGACGGTTCGCGGACGACTCGAAAATCGGTCCCCCGTTTGTATACCCTCCTACTCGGACTTCCACGTGTATGAAGCTCCGACGCAAAACGATCGCGAAAGCCATTGTCGTCATATTCGTCTTCAACCTCGTCGTGATGGGTGCTGGCGCCTGGTTCGCCTACCAGGAGGCGCCGCCGATCCCCGAGGAAGTCGTCGGGTCCGACGGCGAGGTTGTCCTGACGGGCGAGGAAATCCGCGACGGCAAGCGGACGTTCCAGAAGAACGGCCTGATGAATCACGGCTCGATCCTGGGCAACGGCGCGTACTACGGGACTGATTACACCGCCGACGCGCTGGCGTTGAAAACCGGCTATATGCGCGAGTATTACGCGCAGGAACGCTACGGACAGTCATACGACGACCTCAGTTCCGAGCGGCAAGCCGCGGTGGGTGACGTCGTGAAACAGGATCTCGACGGCGCCTACGACGGCGGCGCCATCGAGTACTCCGCGGCCGAACTGTACGCCCACGAGCAGGTCCGCGAGGAGTACGTCGAGCGGTACCACGAGGGCTCCCACGAGCGCGGGGTGCCCACATCGATGATCGACTCCGCGTCCGACGCCCGCGACTTCGCGGACTTTGCGATGTGGACCGCGTGGTTCTCCCACACCGACCGGCCCGGGAGCTCCCACTCCTACACCAACGACTGGCCCTACCAGCCCGGCGCCGGCAACGACGCCACGCCCGCCGCGATGACCTGGAGCGTCATCGCGATGGTGCTGCTCGTCGCCGGCGCGGGCGCGGGCATCTGGCTGTACCGCTCGGTCGAACTGCCCGAACCGGAGGCCGAGGGGATCTCGGTCCCCGAACCCGGAGATATGAGTATCTTCCCCAGCCAGCGCTCGGCGCTCCGGTTCGTGCCGGTCGCCGCCGGGCTGTTCCTCGCGCAGGTCCTCCTCGGCGGCTTGCTCGCGCACTTCTACATCGAGCGTGCGGGCTTCTTCGGGATCGAGGAGCTGTTCGGCGTCCACATTCTGCAACTGCTCCCCTTCGCGATCGCGAAGACCTGGCACATCGACCTCGGGATCCTGTGGATCGCAGCGACGTGGCTGGGGGCGGGGCTGTTCCTCCCGCCGCTTTTGACGGGTCACGAACCTTCGAACCAGTCCACGTACGTCGACGGACTGCTGGTGGCGATCGTCGTGGTCGTCGTCGGCGGCCTCGCAGGCATCTGGTTCGGGTCGAACGGCTACATCGACGGGGAACTGTGGTGGATCCTCGGCAACGAGGGCCTCGAATACCTTGAGGTCGGCAAACTCTGGCAGTTCGGCATCCTCGTCGGCTTCGGCATCTGGGCGGTCCTGGCGGTCAGGGGACTGAAGCCGCTGCTCGACCGGGAGCCGCCCTACGGGCTCGCGCATATGATCCTCTACGCCGGGGGCTCGATCGCACTGCTCTTCACTGCAGGATTCCTCTTTACGCCCGCGACGAACATCGCCGTCACGGAGTTCTGGCGGTGGTGGGTCGTCCATATGTGGGTCGAGGGTGCCTTCGAGTTCTTCATCGTCGCCATCGTCGGGCTGACGCTCGTCTCGATGAACCTGCTGTCGCGCCGCAGCGCCGAGAAGGCCGTGATGCTCCAGGCACTCTTGGTGATGGGGACCGGCGTCATCGGCGTCTCCCACCACTACTGGTGGATCGGGATGCCCGATATGTGGGTCCCCATCGGGAGCGTCTTCTCGACGCTGGAACTCCTCCCGCTTGTGTTCATCCTCTACGAGGCGCTCGGCCAGTACAGCGCGATGTCGGCCGAGGAGTTCCCCTACCGGCTCCCCTTCCTGTTCATCGTCGCCAGCGGCGTCTGGAACTTCGTCGGGGCCGGCGTCCTCGGCTTCTTCATCAATCTCCCGCTGATCAACTACTACGAGCACGGGACGTATCTCACGGTCGGTCACGCCCACGCGGCGATGTTCGGCGCGTTCGGCTTCCTGGCGCTGGGGATGGTCACGTACATGCTCCAGATAGCCATCGAACCCGACCGCTGGGACGGTTCGTGGCTGCGTGCGGCCTTCTGGTGCTGGAACGTCGGCCTCGCGCTGATGGTGTTCGTCTCCGTGCTCCCGGTCGGGTTCCTCCAGTTGGAGGCGGTCTTCACCGGAGGATACGCCGCGGGACGCAGTCTGGCGTTCTACAATCAGCCGATCATCCAGTCGCTGTTCTGGGCCCGGCTGCCCGGTGACACGCTCATCATCCTCGGCACCGCCATCTACGCCGCCGATCTGATCAGAAAACGGTTCGTGCTGCGCGCCTCGGAGGACGATCCGACCGTCGACGATATGGCCGTCGCGGAAGGGGTGCTGAGCGACGACTGAATCGGAGTCTCCGTTTTCGCTGCCCTGCCAGTCCCCTCCCGCTGCTGCCGAGCCTTTTTAAGCGATAACGGGGCCACCGCCCCTGTGACGTAGACGCCACCCCGCGTCGTCTAGCGGTTGTTCGGCACACCGACGCGGGACGCGACCGTGCCGACTGTTCGCCAAAACTTTACCCAGGGAAGAAACGTCCGTCAATCCGCCCATCCCGCCGGCATCGATCCCTCGTACCCGTCTGGCACGTACGCACACAGCGGATCACTCGCCAGAGGGTCACCCGTGTACGCGTACGCCCGGGAACGGCTGCCGCCGCAGATGTGGCGAAACTCACAAACCCCGCACTTCCCGCGAAACGCGTCCGGATCCCGAAGCGACTCGAAGAGGTCGCTCTCGCGATAGCGATCGACGAGCCCGCCGTCCCGGACCGACCCCGCCGACGACGGGAGGAATCCGGACGGATACAGCTCCCCGGTGTGGCTGACGAACGCGAAGCCGTCGCCGGCTCTGATCCCGAGTCGGCGGCCGATTCCGTCTTCCGAAGGCGCGTCGCTTGCGTCGCGTCGGCGCTGGATGGCGACACGCCGGTAGTGCGGCGCTTCCGTCGTCTTCACACCGAACGGCGCGTCCTCGCTCACCGTCGAGAGCCACGTCAGGAGTTCCTCCGCCCGCTCGGGCGAGACCGGATCGAGCACGCGGCCGCGACCGACCGGCACGAGGAAGAACACCGACCAGAGCACGGCCCCGAGGTCGGCGACGCGGTCGCGGAGGGCCGGCAGATCCCCGGCTGTCGCCGCACAGACGGTGGTGTTGATCTGCAGCGGGATTCCGGCTCGCGCGGCGGCCTCCGCTGCCTCGATGGTCTGTGCGAAGCTCCCGGATTCGCCGCGGAAATCGTCGTGGGACGCCGCCGAGGCGCCGTCGAGACTCAACGCCAGTCGTTCGATCCCCGCGTCGGCGAGTCGCTCGATCACCGCCGGCGTCAGCGACGACGTTCCGCTGGGGGTCAGCGTCATCCTGAGTCCCTGCTCGGTGCCGTATTCGACGAGTTCGATCAGATCGGGACGGGCCAGCGGGTCGCCGCCGGAGAGCACGACGAGCTGGCCCTCCCCGAAGGCCCGCGCCTGGTCAAGCAGCCGTTTACCCTCCTCCGTGGTGAGTTCTGCGGGATCCCGCGCCGGCTGGGCGTCCGCCCGACAGTGGTCGCAGGCGAGATCACACGCCTGCGTCACCTCCCAGACGAGGACGAACGGCCGACGACTGGTGTCGATCGCGCTCGGATCCGGTGGTTTCCTCGTCCGACTTCCACCATCACCCGGCGGCCCTGCTCGCTCGGATCTCGTATTCGAATCCGGCTTCGCCATCCCCGACTGATCGTGAGGCGCAGTCATATAGATGGACGTACGACCTCGGGGATCCAGATAAGCGACGCCGAATATATTCGACTGCGCCCCGCACCACCGTGGAGAACATATTCGGCGTCGCTTATCTGAGGCTCGGCGGTCTACCTCCGGTGTATGAATCCCGAAACCTACCTCGCGGACGTCGACGTCTCGTCCGACCGCGCGATAGACTTCCTTGACGCGCGTGAGTTGCCGCCGCCGGAACCGCTCCAGGAGACGATGAATCGCCTGTCGGACCTCGATGAGTCGAGCGTGTTCGTCCAACTCAACGATCGCGTCCCGCAGTTCCTCTTCCCGAAACTCGACGACCAGGGGATCGCCTACCAGACCGTCGAGGCCGACGAGGGCGTCGTCACCGCCATCTGGCGCCCGGCGTCCGAATAGGATGGATCGAACGACTCCTGCCTTGCGGGAAGACGAAACCCGATTCCGAAATCGAGTATATCCGTGACGTCTGAGCGGGAGCCGGTGATCGTTCGTTCGATTTCTTCGGACTTTTCTTAAACGTGAAATCTGAATATGTTCGGCCGGTCTTGCAGGTCAGAGAATTGACTTTCCCTTATACGTGTTCCGGGGTCCTTCGTCCAAACAGAGGTTGAAGACAAATGCTCGAAGTCACCCGACGCCGGACGCTACAGGCCCTCGGACTCGGCGGCGCTGCATCGGTCGCCGGCTGTGCGTCGAACGCACCGACGGCGGACGGATCGGCGGCGACGACGACCGTCCAGGACACCAGCACACCCGCGGCGACCGACGTCGACCGGATCGCCGCGGATCCGACCGATATACCCGATCCGATCGATCGGGACGAGCCGACGGAACACGACATCACGCTGCGATCCGAGGAGGTGACCGCCGAAATCGAAGACGGCGTGACCTTCACATATATGACCTACGGCGGTCAGGTCCCCGGACCGTTCATCCGGGTGCGCCTCGGCGACACGGTGAACCTAACCTTCGAGAACCCCGAATCGAACTCGCTGCCGCACAACGTGGATTTCCACGCCTGTGCCGGCCCCGGCGGCGGTGCCGAGGCGACGACGACGGCGCCGGGCGAGACCGCCGAACTCCGGTTCCAGGCCACCTACCCCGGCGCGTACATATACCACTGCGCGGTCCCGAACCTGGATATGCACATCAGCGCGGGAATGTTCGGGATCATCCTCGTCGAACCCGAGGAGGGGCTGCCCGAGGTCGACCACGAGGCGTACCTCGGCCAGCACGAACTCTACACCGACAAGGCGGCCGGGACGGACGGCCACCACGAGTTCGATATGGAATCGATGCGGAACGAGGAGCCGTCGTACGTCCTGATGAACGGCGAAAAGTACGCCTGGACGCCCGGCGTCCACGGCCCGGCTGTGACGGCAGGCACCGACGAGACCGTCCGGGTGTTCTTCGTCGACGGCGGGCCGAACCTCGCGAGCAGTTTCCACCCGATCGGCAGCGTCTGGGAGAAGCTCTACCCGGACGGTTCACTCAGCACGGAGCCACAGACGCACATCCAGACGCGGGAGGTCCCGCCGGGCAGCACGACGATCGCGACGATGAACTCGCCGGTCCCCGGCGACTTCAAGATCGTCGACCACTCCCTCTCGCGGGTCGCACGGAAGGGCTGTATGGCGGTCGTCCGCGCGGAGGGCGAAGAACGGCCGGAGATCTTCGACGCCGATCCGGAGTGAGGCCGGCCGTCCGCTTCGCCGCTGACCCGCTGCAGTCTGCGGTGATCGTCGGAACCGAAGATTCGGGGTCGAACGGTTCTCTTTTGCGCTGTTCGGGGTGCGGTCAGCCGACGGACAGCGACTGGAATCAGTCGTCGTGTCTGCGAGGTCCTCACTCCTCCGGGCGAGCCTCCGGTCCGATCTATTCTGTCGCGCGCGCAGCCAGAACGACAAGCGCCGTACTCGGCTCTGTCGCGACCGGCGAAATCTCCCGCTCGCCGTCGAATCGGGCGATATCGCCAGCTTCCAGGGAATGCGTCTCTTCGTCGAGGTGTAGCTCGATCGCTCCTTCCAGCAAGTAGAGGACGACGTCGCGGCCGGGGTGGGTGTGCGGGTCGACCCCCTCTCCGGCCGCGAGCGTCAGTCTGATCGTCTTCGGCTCCGACGACGGGAACACGTTCGCGTGCGGCTGCCCATCCAGCGCCGAGAGCTGTTCGATCTCCGTCATCGGTCTCCCTCCGTTTCTTCGGCTGCGAGTTCCTCGCCGGCGTCCCCACTCGAGAGCGACGGCTCGAACTCGTCGTTCCGCAGGCCGCGTCTGACGGGTTCGTGCTCCGCATCCGTCGGGGGTGGCGCGGTCACGAGCAGGGCTTCCAGCCGCTCGCCCTCGTCCGCCAGTATCCCCCGCCGCGTGCCGGCTTCGATTGCGACAACGTCGCCGGGGCCCACGCGGTGCTCTTGCTCTCCCTCCCTGACGAGTCCGCCCCCGGTACGGACCTCGACGACGACGTCACTGTCGGGCGCGTGCACCGGGATGAACTGCCCGGGCTCGAAGCAGGCGTAGACGACTTTGCTTCCCTCGCTTCGGAACACGCCGTTGGCGCCGAAACCCTCCGCTACATAGTTCCGAGATCCGTCGATGTCGATCTGTGGCATCGTTTGTTCTCAGGGGCCAGGCCCGGATCGACGTTCGCACGAACATATTCGCCCGTCACCTCCCCTGCAACGGCTTTAATCGACGACGTACGACTGATGTTCGCCGCGCGTCTCGCTGTCGACGAACTGGCGTCTGGTAGTGTCGCCGAAGGCTCCCGCCGAGGAACCATCGGCCGCATCGCAGTCGTACACCTCGTTGGTGCCGTAACAGCCGTGTTCCTCGAAGAGTGCGATCAGATCCGACGGAACGTCGCTGTCGGCCGATTCCAGGTCGACGACCAGTTGGCGATCGGTGAAACTCTTCGCGACGAACGCGTCTGCGACCGCGTCGTACTCACACGCTCGCTCGGCGAGGGTTTCGAGTTCCGCCTCCCGATCGGTCATCGTCGAACGGACGCCGCCGACGGGCCTAACGCTGTCCGCGAACATATTCGCCCGGATATACAGGCGGCTTCGCCACCGAGACGTCGGTATGGGCGCGATACCTGCGGGGGTCGAGACGGACGCGGGGCCGCCGACGGCGATCCCGTTACGGCATTTCCTGGTCGGTCTTGGCTTTCTCCTGGCCGGCGCGGCCGTGGGCGTCCTTTCGTCGCTCGGCGTGCTTCCCGGAGCCGCTCCCCTCGCGCACGTGCATCTCCTCCTGGCCGGGTGGGTGTGTGTCACGATCCTGGGTGCGATGACGCAGTTCGTTCCGGTCTGGTCCGGCACGACGCTGTACTCCCGGCGCCTGTCGAGAGTGCAACTGTGGACCGTCACCGGCGGGTTGGCGGGCCTTGTCGGCTGTCTGCTCGGCAGTTACTACGCGTGGCTGCCAGTCTTCGGCGGGGTGTTGCTGCTCGGCTTCTGGATCTTCGTCTACAACGTCGGGCGGACGCTGCTCTCTGTCCGTCCGTGGGACGTGACGGAACGGCACTTCGCGCTCGCGCTCGGATTCTTCCTCGTCGTGACGGCCTTCGGTCTCGTGCTCGCGGTGGGCTACACCCGACCGGTCCTCGCGGATCTCCCGGTCTCGCGGTCCGGGCTCAGGGATGCCCACGCGACGCTTGCGGTGTTCGGCGCCGTCCTGACGACCGTCTTCGGCGCCCTGTACCAACTCGGTACGATGTTCACCCAGTCTGATCTCCACGGCGTCGACATCCCGCTGCAGCGGATCGAGGAAATCGGGTATCCGATCGGCGTCGTCCTCCTTGCGTCCGGGCGGCTGTTCGAAGCCGCGCTCGTGGCCCGGGTCGGCGGGGTGTTGGTCGCTCTCGGCGTCGCGTCGCTGGGGCTGGTTCTCGGCCGTCGCCTCGTCGAAACCGCTGTCGAGTGGAACCCGATGCTCCGACGGTACGCCGTTGCTGCCCTCGCGATGGTGCTCTGGACGGTGCTCGCCGTCCCCGCGTGGATCGCCGACCCGCTGGACCCGGCGGCGACGTTCGGCGCGGCCGGGACCGCTCATCTGCTCCTCTTCGGCATCGTCGGCTTCGTCGTCGCGGGCACGCTCTATCACGTGATTCCCTTCATCGTCTGGGTCGATCGCTACAGCGACCGGCTGGGGTTCGAGTCGGTGCCGATGATCGACGACCTCTACGACGACCGTCTGGCGCGGATCGACCTGGCCGCGCTCGTCGTCGGCTGTGGGCTCCTCGTCCTCGCGGAGGCGCTTCCCGCCCCGATCCTCGGATCGCGAACGACCGCCCTGCTCCTTTTCGCCGGAAGCGTGTCGACTGTCGGGTTCGCGCTCTTTGCGGGCAACCTGTTCTTGACGATCCGCCGCCACGCATCCGGAGGGACGCCGTCTGCAGAAGGTCAGGGTGGCTCCGAGTTCAACTGATACTGATTACTCTCACTTGTTCCCGCCGAGCGCCACCCCCCGGTGACGGCGCTCGGCGGGAAGAGACGAGAGTAATCAGTATGAGCGGCTGCGACCCCCGGGATCCGGGTGCGGGAGTCAGTGATAGTATTCCGAGGCTCTGCGCTCTCCGTCAAATCTTAACGGGGAGACACCAAAGAGTCGGCCGTGTCCGACCGAGACGCCGATGCCTCGCGGCGACGCCGACGGCCAGTTGGTGTCGATCTCGTAAGTATCGCTATCCCCATAGCTGAGCCGCTCTTCCGGACCCAGTAACCACGATGGCCTCGCTCCCCGCTGCAGACGACCTCCCAGCGTATCTCGCTCCGTTGCCCACGCGGATCGAAACGCTCACACTCCGATTCGCCTGGGTGATCGTCGCCATCAACCTCGCCGGCACCGCGTTCGGGTTCTGGTACTACCGGTTTCAGCTCCTGAACACGCCGCTCGTGATGTGGCCTGTCGTGCCCGACAGCCCGGTAGCGACGCTTCTGATGATCGCGAGTCTCGTGTCCTGGCGGATCGGGCGGAACCGGAGCTGGATTCACGCGCTGGCGTTCGTCGGGAATCTCAAGTACGGCTTCTGGGTGGTGATCGTCCAACTCACGATCAACGACGTGCTCGCTACCGGGGACCCCTACCACTGGTTTCTCCTCGTCAGCCACTTCGGAATGGGGCTGCAGGCGTTCGTGATCCACCGATATGCGGACTTTTCCGTTCCAGCCGTCGGCGTCGCCGCTGGCTGGTTCGGGTTCAACGACGTCGTCGACTACTTTCTCCCCATCGTCGGCACCTATCACCACTCGTACTTCGGGCCGAGGCTGGTCGGTCCCGGCAACCACGACGTCCTCGCACACGACATTGCTGCTGCCGCCGCAGTCAGTCTGACGCTCCTCGCGACGTTTCTCGCACTCGCAGTTCGCGTCCGACGCGGAGAATCCGGGACTGCCGGCGGCAGCGAATGATTCTTCTCGGCGAATCAGTCGACGCTACCAACGCTTTTGTCCCCGCCTTCACACCTACGGCTATGGATCTGGAACTGAAGGACAACGCGGCGCTTGTGACCGCGTCGAGCAGCGGTCTCGGGAAGGCTTCGGCGCGGGCGCTCGCCGCCGAGGGCGCGGACGTCGTCCTGAACGGCCGAGAAGAGGAGCGACTCGCCGCCGCCGTCGAGGATGTCCGCGGGGACGCGGCCGACGGTGCGACCGTGATCGGCCACGCTGCGGACCTCACCGACCCCGACGAGATCGAGGGGCTCGTCCGGCGACCGGTCGACGAGTTCGGAGGGCTCGACCACCTCGTGACCTCTGCCGGCGGCCCGCCCGCGAAACCGTTTCTCGAAACGACCGACGAGGAGTGGTACGAGGCGTTCGACCTCCTCGTGATGAGCGTGGTCCGCACAGTCCGCGCGGCGACGCCGCACCTCCGCGATGGCGACGGCGGGACGATCGTGAACATCGCGTCGATTACGGTGAAGGAAGCCGTCGACGACCTCGCGCTCTCGAACTCCGTCCGGATGGGCGTCGTCGGCATCGAGAAGACCCTCTCGAAGGAACTCGCTCCGGAGATCCGCGCAAACGCCGTCCTGCCGGGAACCCACGAAACTCCGCGTGTCGAAGAGGTGGTCGAGGACCGGATCGAGCGCGGCGAGTACGAGAACTACGATGCGGCTACCGGGGAACTCAGCGCGGAGATTCCGGTCGGCCGCCTCGGTGAGCCGATGGACCTCGGACGAACCGTCGCGTTTCTCTCCTCGCCGGCATCCGCGTTCCTCTCCGGCGTGGCCCTCCCGATCGATGGCGGCGAGAGCGCCTCCAACCTCTGAACTGAGTCGAACACCGAGAGTCTGACCTCCGCTGTTCTCCCACCTGCCGGGCCACAGCGAGGCGCAAATCGGAGGTTCGTATGCGACCGACACCCGCACGGCGAAACCGGAAGCCACCTTACGATCCGACGACGACGCGGGACTGTGACGGATTCGACGGCCGAGACGTCGGGCTACGCGCGACAGATGTTGGTGACGGTCTCGCTGGGGTGGGCAACCCTCCAGACCGGTCGCTTTCTCCTCTCACCGCTGCTCCCGACGATCATCGACGACCTCGGGATCACTGAGGCGACAGCCGGGATCGCGCTGTCGGTCTTCACCGTCGCCTATGCGTTGACGCAGTATCCCGCCGGCGAGTACTCGGACCGCTGGACCCGGACGACGCTCGTCGTCCCCGCGTTGGTTATTCTGACCGTCGGATTCGCGCTCTTCGGCCTGACGACCGGTCTGGCGACGTTTATGTTCGCAGCGACTGTCGTGGGCGTCGGCAAGGGGCTGTTCGCGAGTCCCTCGCGTGCGCTCCTCTCCGATCTGTTCACGGCGAATCGCGGGCGTGCGCTCGGCATCTACGCCGCCGGCACCGACGTCGGGGGCTTACTCTCCTCGGGAATCGCTGTCATCGCGCTGACGTACTTCACCTGGCGGACGCCGTTTTTCCCCGTTGCCATCGGTCTCGGGATCCTCACCGCCGTCTACGCGGCGATAACGCGGGAGGGCTACCAGATCGGCGAGCCGTCGCTGGATCTCAGCGGGACCGTCGGACGGCTGGTGAAAAGCAGCCAGCAGCGGGAGACGCTGGTCGCCTTTGCCCTGTTTTACTTTATGGTCGGCGGCTTCATCAACTTCGTTCCGACGTACCTCGCGGCGACGAAGGGATTCTCCGAGAGCCTGGCGGGCCTGACCTTCGCAATCGTGTTCGCTGTCGGCTTCGCGGTGAAGCCGACCGCCGGAATGCTCGGCGATCGGTTCTCACGCCGTGGGGTGGGCGTTACCGGGCTCCTGGTCGCCGCTGCGGGCCTGATCGCCCTCATCGTCGCCTCCGCTGACCTCGCTGTGTGGCTGGCTGTCGGACTGCTTTCGCTCGGGTACAAGACCGGCTTCCCGCTCGCCGACGCGATCATCCTCGATGGGGCGCCCGCGGATGGAATGGGTGCGGACATCGGTGCGGCGCGGGCGCTGTTTCTCACCGCGAACGCGCTGGGTCCGGCATACGTCGGGATCGTCGCCACGTACGGTAGTTACGACCTCGCGTTCGGCGGATTCGTGGTCTGTTTGCTCGTTGCCGCCGGATTACTCGCCCGCCGCGACTGATGGGTCTCGTGATCTCACCCACCTACCGCGTCTCGGATCGCCACCCTAGATCACTTCGGGCTCGAACGGCCGAGCGGCCGTCTCCGTCGTCCAGGTGACGCGGCCCGCAGCGACGTCCACGGCGCTCACGGCGTCGTCGTCGTAGTGGGAGACGTACAGGCGCGTGTCGTCTCTCGGGTCGACTGCGGCGGCGAACGTCGGGAACTGAAGGTCGACAGTCGGTCGCTCCCCGGATCGGTCGGAATCGAGCGCGACCAGCCGCGGCCGCTTGCGGTCCAGCACCCAGGCGCTTCCGTCCGCGAGGACGACGTCGGCGGGCGCTCCCCCGACCTCGTGAGTTCGGGCCTCGCTCGGCCCCGACTCCTCCCTCGCTGCCCGCGGCACCTCGGTGACTGTCCCGTCATCCCGGCCAGCGACGAGCACCCGCGAGTCGTCGACGACGGCGTCGTAGGGGTTTGCGCCGACGTCCCACGACGATTCGACACCATCCGCCGTCAGCCGATGCAGGCGGGCGTTCCGCTGGTCGACGGCGTAGACGCCCTCGCCGGCGGCGTCGACGCCCTGGATGCGTGCATCGGGGCCAAATTCGTGCGTCGCGTGGACGGTCCCGTTCGAGTGATCGACGACGGTCACGGTCCCGTCCGCGCGACTCCCGACGAACGCGAGGCCGTCGCGGACGGCGACGTCGTGGGGTTCGGCGCCGACGCCGATCCGTCGCCGGAGTTCCAGCCGTTCGACGTCGATGACGGCCAGGGCGTCGCCGCCGGTACACGGGACGAGGACCTCGCCGTCGGTCCTCGCGAAGTGTGACGGGCCGAGAACGCCGGTTTCGACGCGCTGGACCCGACCGTCGACGACGACGCTCACGGCACGCTCGCCCATCGTCGCGACGAAGGTCCGCCCGTCGACCGTCGTCAGGTGGACCGGGTGCGCGCCGACGGCGATCCGGCCCTGTTCGGTTCCGCGTTCGGCGTCCAGGAGGACGACGCAGTCGTCCTCGGAACAGGGGACGGCGACGAGCATCAGCCCGTACAGGAGAACCCGCCGTCGTCGCTACTGCCGACGGAGCCGCTGGTCTCGACGACGGTCGTGGTCTTCGTCTCGACGGGGTAGTCGCCGCGCAGCGACTCCCGGACGTTCACCCACTCGCCGAACCCCCCGTCGTAGAGTTTGACGTCCGCGGCGCGGAGCGCGCGGAGCAGCAGCCACGTGTTCGTCGGGTCGATGTTGCCCTGCCCGTAGACGACGATCGTGCCCGACTGATCGAGGCCGGCTGCGCTGAAATACAGCTCCGCGAGCTGGGCGGGCTCCGTCATCGTCCGGCCGTCGATGTTGCCCGTCCAGTGGACGTCGATCGCGCCCGGGATGTGGCCGTGGCGGTCGTTCGACGCGACGAGCGCGTCGGACTGCCGCGCGGCGAGATACGCCTCGGGCGGTCTGACGTCGACGAGTCCCGGGCCGCCGTCGTTGAACGATCCGAGCCGGTCAGCGAGCCACTCCCGGGTGACGATCAGGTCATCCTGCGGTTCCGCCTCGTAGGTCGTCGGGTCGCGGCTCCGCCGTCCGACGCCGACGCGGCCGTTCCACGCCTCGTACCCGCCGTTCAGGACCGACACGTCGCCGTTGTGGCCGAGGTACTTCAGCGCGAAGACGACCCGGGAGACGCGCGAACCGACGCTACTGGCGTAGACGACGATGTCGTCGTCCCGGGAGATGCCGATCGATTCCAGCGCCGCCGAGATCGCGTCGACGTCGGGGACGCGTCCCGCGTCGGTCTCCGTTCTCGCCGACAGTTTTTCGACCGGTGCGTGGCGCGCGCCGTAGACGTGCTCGGTCCGGTACTGCTCGGCCGAGCGCGCATCGAGGAACACGGCGTCGTCCGCGTCGATCTGTGACGCGCCGCGGAAGTAGCCGACGTTGCCCTCGACGCTCGCGGCGCTTGCGATGTCCGTCGGGGTCGTGACGCCTGCACACCCGGCGCTGCTCGCGACACCTGTCCCCGCCGCCGCCGCGAGTAGCGACCGCCGCGTAACCTCGTAGCCGTCGTCGCTCATCTACAGTTGGTGGCCGCAGGCGCAGTTGCCGATGCAGTACGTCGTCCCCGCATCGGAGAGTTCGACCCCGAGCGACGCTATGGACGCCAGCAGGTTGCCGGCGGTGTCCTCGTCGGGCCGAACGCGCCCGGCCGTCGCGCCGTACGGTTTCGCGCCGACGGAGATGGTCTCGACGATCTCACGGGAGGCGTGTTCGATCACCTTCACCTCGTCGCTGGTCTGCACCGGGACGTACAGTTTCTCGCCCGCCGGGTCCCAGGTCCCGACGAACGCCGATCCGCCGAGGTCGATCGTCTCGATCACCTCGCCCGCCGGGATGTCCAGCACCGTGACGCTCTCGGAGTTCGCGGTGAACACGTAGCCGATCTCGGAGTCGGGGCCGATCTCGCTCGTCAGCGGCAGTTCCCCGAGGCCGTCGTCGCCCGTGAGTCGCACGCGCTCTTCGGGTTCGGCCGGGTCGCTGATGTCCCAGATGCTCTCGGTGCCGGCCTCGCCCTCGTTGTTCTCGACCAAGAGCGTCTCGCCGTCCCAAGAAACCGTGTCCATCCACGGCGCGACGGCGTCTGCGTCGTCGACGGGCGACACCGACACCTGATTGACGACCTCGAAGTCGGCGATGTCGATGACAGAGAGCGTGTCCGCGAAGATATCAGGGACGTACGCGTACTCCCCGTCGGGGTGGATCGAAACGTCACACGGCCCCGGACCGTCGTTGTCGCCGCGGCCGCCCTCGGGTTTTCTGTCGATCTCGGCCGTCACGTCGCCGAAAGAGTCCGACCCCGGATCGGCGTCGAGGCGGTACTGTTTGTGTGTCGGTTCGCGGGCGCTGACGACGAGATGAGACCCGTCGGGCGTCACTTCCTGCCAGTTTGCGCCGGATCCCGTATCGAGGGAGGCCATCTCCGAGAGCGACCCGGCGTTGACCGCCCGAACGCCGTTGTTGACGTTCAGCCACATCGCGCCGTCTGCGCTGTCGAGCAGGTTCGGGAGGAACTGGTTCGACGGGAACGACGCCGTCGCGCCCAGATACGTCGTGGTGAGCAGGTCGTCGTTCTCGGCGTCGATCACGCTGACGGTGTTGTCGCCCGTGTTGAACACGAACACCGTCGCGGGGGCCGCCTCGTCGTCGCCGCCGTCCGATCCGGAGATGGCGCCGGTACATCCGGCTGTCGCGGTCGCGCCGGCCGCGGCCGAGCCAGCCAGCAGCCGTCGCCGCGAAACCCCCGACGTCGAGTCACCTTTCCCCCGGTTCGGGTAGAGATTTTCGTCCGCAGCGTCCTCGGTCATAGCCACGCATAGTGGGTCCGGGGAGATAGGGACACCGGCACACCCCTGCGTTGCCCGTTGTCTCCGAAACCGGACCTTGTTGCTTGTACCTGGGTGAGGGGGCAAGGTTGTACTCGACCGTCAAACGAAGGTTACCGTGTGTGTATCATACGGTAATGCCGACTCTCTCGCCGTTCGCGTACATTGCCCTCTCGGTGGGCGTCGGGCTTGCGTTCGGGATCCTCCTCCAGAAGGCCCGGTTCTGTTTCGTGAGCGCCTTCCGCGATTTCGTGGCGTTCAAAGACACCCGCGTGCTCAAGGGTGTCATCGCCGGCGTCCTCGTGATGACGCTGTTCTGGAGCGCGCAGGCGACGCTGGGATACTTCCGCGGCTTCTGGACCCCCGCGTGGGGCCTCGCGTCGCTTTTCGGCGGGTTCGTCTTCGGAATCGGGATGACGATGGCCGGCGGGTGTGCCTCCGGGACGCTGTACCGCGCCGGGCAGGGCTACGTGCAGTTCTGGATCACGCTTCTGTTTATGGGAGTCGGCTACGTGCTCTTCGCGTACGCCTTCCCCACGCTCCGCTCGGTGTACTTCGAGCCGCTCCGGTTCGGCGAGGGGGCGACGCTGTATCTCGCTTTCCCGTGGCCGCCGGCGCTGACTGGCGTGCTCGTGACGGCGGTTCTGGTCCTGCTGTACGCGTTCGTCCGCGGTCGGGCGTCGCTGCCGGACGAGCCCCGACGCGGTACGGAGGCTGGTTCGGGAACCCGTGCGCAGGCGACGCTGCCGACGCGGTCGCTGACGGCGCTTGGTCTCGGGCTCCGGGAACTCCTCGCGGGCACGCGGACCTACCTTCGCGGCT
Organism: Halobellus ordinarius; assembly: GCF_031823395.1. Taxonomy (NCBI): domain Archaea; kingdom Methanobacteriati; phylum Methanobacteriota; class Halobacteria; order Halobacteriales; family Haloferacaceae; genus Halobellus; species Halobellus ordinarius. Next base: position 70,091 of record NZ_JAVQKJ010000014.1, on the reverse strand, counting down.
TCGTCGAGGACGACCGTCCCGTCGCGGCCCGCCTGCGGGATTCGTGGGACGCCCGGACAGCCGGGATCGGGCTCGCGCTCGTCGCCAGCGTCTGGTTCTGGGTGTACGGCGCGTGGGCCATCACCGGCAGCGAGGCCAAGTGGGCGGGCTGGCTCCTCGCACAAGGCGGCGTCGACGTCGGTAACGTCGAGTACTGGGGGTCGGTCCTCTTTCGCGGCGGCGACATCTCGGTCACGATCGATATGCTGATGATCGCGGCGGTGATCGTCGGCTCCTTCCTGGCGGCGAAAGCCTCCGGCGACTTCCGCCTCCGCTGGCCGAAGGTCGAGCGCCTCCACAACCCTGTAGTCGGCGGCCTGCTGATGGGTGTCGGCTCCCGACTCGCGCCCGGCTGCAACATCGCGAACCTGTTCAGCGGCGTCGCGCTGCTGTCGCTGCACTCGCTTCTGGCCGGCCTGGGGATCATCCTCGGGACCTACGTGATGACGCACTACCTCTACCGGGAGGTCGGCTGTGCGATCTGATGGCGGGAGCCGGGCGTACCCCTTATCGGGCTCAACCACGGAGGAGACACGATGACTGACACGACGATCGACGAGAGCCGAATCGGCCGGACGCCGCTCGTGGAACTCGACGTGGACGTCCCCGCGACGGTGTGTGCGAAAGTCGAGTGGTTCAATCTCTATACTGCGGACCACGGGGGCGGCTCGATCAAATCGCGGATCGCCCGCGAGATGCTCGACGGCGCCGAGGAATCCGGCGAGTTGACGCCTGACCGGACCGTGATCGAACCCACCAGCGGCAACACGGGCAGCGAGATCGCGCGATTGGCGACCGCTCGCGGGTACGACGTCGAGATCGTGATGCCCGACAACGCAAGCGGCGGCAAGATCGAGGCCGTCCGGGACGCCGGCGCGGAGATCCACTTTGTCGACGCCGACAAGGGGTACGACGCGGTCATCGAGCGCTGCGAGGAACTCGTCGCCAGCGATCCGGAGGGCTACTACCGACCGAACCAGTACGAGAACCCCGACAACCCCGGCGCCCACGAGCGGACGACCGCCCCGGAGATCTGGGAGCAGACCGACGGCGACGTGACACACTTCGTCGCCGGCGCGGGGACGGGCGGGACGGTCACCGGCACCGGCCGCGGCCTCCACGCCCGCGGCGACGTGACCGTCGTCGGCTTCGAGCCGGCGAACCCGCTGCACGCCATCGACGGCCTCAAATACCTCAGAACCGGCGAGCACTACCACCCGGAGACCTACGACGAGTCCGTCCTCGACGAGAAGCTCTACATCGACACCGGCGACGCGTACGACCGCGCGCGAGCGCTCCGGGAGCGCTACCTCGACGAGAACCCCGAGGTCGTCGACACCGGGCAGTACGATCGCGAGACCGTCGCAGAACACCTCCGCGTCGAGGATCAGTTCGTGGTCGGGACGTCCAGCGGCGCGGGCGTTCGCGCGGCCGAGCGACTCCACGAGACGGTCGGCCTCGCTGCCGACGACGTCGTGGTGATTGTGCTCTGCGATCGCGGCGACAAGTACGCCGACATCCCGCTGTGGGAGGGCTACCTCGGCGACGACGGAGAAACGTAGGCCAGTTCGCGCGGGAGGGAGATGAAGGTCCTCAGAACGAAGACCGACCCGCTATCGCACCGCCGCTGGCTGCCGGAATCACCCGAATCCGGCTGTCTTCCTCGACCGACGCGTCCGGGTCGGAAACCTCGCTCCCGTCGACGTAGACGTTGATGAACTCCTTGATCTCGCCGTCCTCGAAGACGCTGTTCTGCAGGCCGGGACCGTGCTCTGCGGCGTGGTTCTCGAAGACTTCTCCCAGCGTCGACCCGGCGACTTCGACGGTCGACGCGCCGCGGTCGCCGAGGACTGCAGGAATCTTGATCTCGGGCATACCCTCTCTTGGGCGATAGAGCGTAAAAATGACCGGCCACCGGCAACGGGGACCTGGCGCCTATGACGGCGTCGACGGACCGAAAAGCCCGGCCGCTCGTTCGGTGGGCCGAGGAGCGCCCACGCTTCCCGGATCGCATCGTGGCGGAGAGTATGGCCCGCGTCATCGACGGCGGCGAGGCGTGTACCCCTCCAACGGGCTTATTCGGTAAGCTCACATAATAGATGCTATGAGCGGCCTCGATCTCGACCCGACACAACTCGATCGGTACTCTCGGCACATCATTATGGACGACGTGGGGCCCGAGGGGCAGCGGGACCTCCTCGACGCCGAGATACTCGTACTCGGGGCCGGCGGCCTCGGCGCGCCAATTATCCAGTATCTCGCCGCGGCGGGGGTCGGCAGCATCGGTATCGCCGACGACGACGAGGTGGAACTGTCGAACCTCCAGCGGCAGGTCATCCACGGCAATGACGACGTCGGCCGCAAGAAGGTCGACAGCGCCGCCGAGTTCGTCGCGAACCTGAACCCCGACATCGACGTCCGGACTCACGACCTCCGCGTGAGTCCCGACAACATCGAGGACCTGATCGACGGCTACGACTTCGTCGTCGACGGGACCGACAACTTCCAGACGCGGTATCTGGTCAACGACGCCTGTACGCTCGCCGGGATTCCCTTCTCGCACGGCTCGATCTTCCAGTTCGAGGGGCAGGTGACGACATTTGCCGGCACCGACGACTCGCCGTGTTACCGCTGTATGTTCCCCGAGGCCCCACCGGCCGGGATGGTCCCGAACTGTGCGACTGCGGGCGTCCTCGGCGTTCTACCGGGAACGGTCGGCTGCATTCAGGCCACCGAAGCGGTCAAGGCCATCCTCGGCAAGGGGGAACTGCTCGACGGCCGGATGGTGTTCTACGACGCCCTCGAGATGGAATTCGACACCGTCGAGATCACCAAAAAGGAGGAGTGCCCCGTCTGTGGGGACGATCCCGCGATCGATTCCGTTCACGACGTCGAGTACACGGAATCGTGTGCGATCACCCGCGAGAGCGACCCGGAAATCTCCGCGAACTGACCGTTCCGCGCCGCGTTCGGGCTGATTCGAACTCCCGACGCTCACCGGCGGGGAGATGTCGACGTGGAGCTAACGACCGAACGTTTATTCGGGTACTCGAAAAACCCCCTGGTATGATTGCCACGGCTCCCCGTGGAGGCCGCTGAGAGTGCCCGATCTCGTCTTCTGGGCGCTCGTCGTCCTGGCGACGCTCACCAGTCTCGCGACGGCGTGGGCGCTGGGCGCCAACAGCAACTCGCCGCCCTTCGCCCCGGCGATCGGTGCCAACGCCATCTCGACGATGCGCGCGGCCTTCCTCATCGGGATCCTCGCTGCGCTCGGCGCGCTGACGCAGGGCGGGGCCATCTCGGAGACGGTCGGCGCCGGCCTCATCGACGGCGTCCAGATCACGTCGCTGGCGGCGACGGCCGGGCTGCTGACCGCCACCGGTTTCATGGCCTTCGGCGTCTACTCCGGCTATCCGGTGCCCGCGGCGTTCGCGACGACCGGCGCGATGGTCGGCGTCGGCCTCTCGCTCGGCGGCGACCCGGCCATCGACACCTACCGGCGGATCGTGACCTTCTGGGCGCTCGTCCCGCCGGTCTCGGGCGGCCTCGCGTATCTCACCGCTACGCTGCTCCGCCGCGACGACATCCCAGAGACCGTCGGTGTGCCGCTGCTTGCGGGCCTGGTCGGCGGAATCATCGCCAACGTCCAGTTGGCGATCGTTCCCTCGCCGCCCGACGCCACACAGAGCTCTATTGCGGGGTTCCTCGGCAGATTGGTGGGGCTTCCCACTGTCGGCGGAGTCGACCCCGTAGTGGTTCTGGTGACAGTTCTCGCCGCCGCTGCGAGTTTCCAGTTCATCCGCCGACGGACCCAGGCGTCGGTCGAAAAGGGAGTCCGGACGTTTCTCGTCCTGTTGGGGAGCGTCGTCGCCTTCTCCAGCGGCGGCAGTCAGGTCGGACTCGCGACGGGGCCGCTCGAAAACCTCTACGGCGCCGAACTCGGCCTGCCGGGGATCGTCCTGCTGGCGCTCGGCGCGGTCGGCATCCTCGGCGGCGCGTGGATGGGGGCGCCGAGACTCCTCCAGGCCACCTCCCGGGAGTACGCACAGCTGGGGATCAGACGCTCCATCGCGGCGCTGGTGCCCGGGTTCATCATCGCCCAACTCGCCATCGCGCTCGGCATCCCGATCTCGTTCAACAACATCATCATCTCGGGCGTCATCGGCGGCGGGTTGGCCGGCGGATCGGCGGGCGTCTCCCGCCGGAAGATCGGCGTGACGATCGCCTTCTGGCTCATCACGCTCGTCGCCTCGATCACGATCGGCTACGGGCTCTACAAGGTCTTCGCCGCGGTGCTCGGTGGGTAACCTGGCTCACCGAACGACGGTGACGGTCACGGGCGCCTTGCCGACGACGGTCGTCGCCACCGTTCCGAGCAACCGGCGGCCGATGTCGCTGCGGTCGCCGCCGTGGCCGCCCATCACGACGTGATCGATGTCGTGGCCGTCGACGTACCCGAGAATAGTGTCTGCCGGGTCCCCCGTCTCGACAGCCGTCTCGACCTCCCGGTCGGACTCGCTGGCCCGTGTTTTGGCCCGGTCGACGATGCGGTCGGCTCTGTCGAGGGCGCGCTCCTGGCGCTCGCTCCCCGGTTCGAGAATCCCGCCCTCGCTCATCTTGGCGTCCATCGGCGTCACTACGTTCAGGACCGTCACCGAACAGTCGAAGGTATCCAGCGCGTGCACGAGCGCCTTGTCCGAGAGCGGCGACCCGTCCAGCGGAACGAGGACGTGCGAAGGTGCCATAGGGACTCCTCGGGGCGGGGGCACAAATTCCCGGCGGTCGGCCGGTGCAATGACTGGAGAGTGACCGACACCTCGACCGGTGCCGCCTCTGAAACCGAGAGAGCGGTGCTACTCCTCGACGACGACGCGCTCGCCCTCGAACTCGTCGCCGGTCCACCGCCAGGAGCCGAGGAAGGGGTACCCGTCGAACGCACAGATCGCATAGGAGTAGCCCGGCCACGTCGCGCGGTCGGCGTCGGTCTCGCTCGGATGCGTCGGTCCCGACGGGTGGCTGTGGTAGAACCCCACGACCTCGTGACCGGCGGCTTCGAGCTCCTCTGTCACCGCCAGTTGCTCTTCGGGATCCATCGCATAGCGGATCTGCGGGGTCTCGGCGGCGTTGTCGACCGGATACACCTCGGCGACGTGGCTCTCAGTCTCGCCGTGCTCGCCGGCGAGGATCCCGCAGATCTCCTCGTCGCCGCCGTCGTAGCCCTGGTAGACGATCTCGTCGTAGGCCGCTCGGGTGAACGAGATCACGGGTCAGGAGTCGTCGTCGCACTCCTCGGGGCCGGTCTCGAGGTCGTAGTCCCAGTCCCGGTACCCGCCGGCCATACTCTTGACCGCCGATCCGTCGTCGACGCCCTCGTAGCTGCCGATGAGCCGTGCCGCCTGGACGGAGGATTGCCCGATCGGACAGGCGACGACCACGTCGTCGCCCCACTCGACCTCGTCGACGCGGCGCGGAAGTTCGGCCATCGGGATGTTCTTCGCGCCGGGGATGTGTCCACGCTCGAACTGTGCAGGCTGGCGAATGTCGATAATCTGGGTGTCCTCGCCCGCCTCTAGCTTCTTTTTGACGTCTTCGGTGGAGACTTCTTCGACCATCTTACTGTTTCCGGAGGAAGATCCGGTATCGACCGTCGCCGCTCTTCCAGACGTTTGCTTCGGCCTGATCGGCGACCGCTTTCGGGACGTTCTCCGTGCTCGGGACGTGGTCAGTCTCCTGGACCAGCATATCGCCCGATTCGAGCCCCTGAATGGCCTTTTTGGCTTCCACCTGCGGGTACGGACACACCTCGCCGGTCATATCCTGTACCTCCGTCGCACGGTCGAACAGTTCCTCGGCCGTTTCGTCGTCGAGTTCGTCGGGAAGGTCGACGACGTCCTCCCAGCTTGAATCTGCCATAGTGAGTCTCAGGATCTCTCGGGCCATACCCATTTCGGAGGGCGCAGAGCTGACCTCTATCTCTGACATCGCAGAGCGGGAGTCCGGACCGCCCCGGCCGTTTGGGTTATAGTCGCGCCGCCCGGAATGGAACACGATGGAACTCGTCGCCGTCGCTGCGCTGGCTGAAAACCGCGTGATCGGTCGCAACGGTGAACTCCCGTGGGAGAGCATCCCGGCTGACAAGCGCCAGTACCGCGAACGCGTCGCCGACGCGCCCGTCATCCTCGGCCGGCGGACCTTCGAGTCGATGCTGGAGAACCTCCCGGGCAGTCACCAGATCGTGCTGAGCCGCACCGAGCGCGACTATCCTGTCGCGACGGCGTCGCACGCGGGCGACGTCGAGGCCGCGATCGCGGTGGCCGAGTCGCTCACCGACGGGGAGGTGTACGTTCTCGGCGGCGCAAAGATCTACGAGCTGTTCCAGCCCCACGTCGACCGGATGATGCTGAGCCGCGTCCCCGGCGAGTACGAGGGGGACGTCTGGTATCCGGAGTGGGACGAAACCGAGTGGCTGCTGACGTCTGCCTCCGAGGAGGCGGGCTTCACGCTGGAGCAGTGGGTTCGTCAAGCGAGTGACTGATCGACGGAGTCCGTCTGGTACTGATTACGCTCACGTTTCACCCCCGAGCGCTACCCTGTCGACGGCGCTTTGCGGGAAGAGACGAGCGTAATCTGTCTCAGGCTTCTCCGATCTTCGCCGCGAACTTCTCTCTGACTTTCTCGACTTTCGGTGCCGCGTGCATCCGGCAGTACGCGTCGTTGGGGTGTTTCTCGAAGTAGTCCTGGTGTTTCTCCTCGGCGCGGTAGAACGTCTCTAACGGCGCTAGTTCGGTGACGACCTCGTCGTCGTACTCCGAATCGAGCGCGTCGATGTAGGCGGCCGCCTGCTCGCGCTGTGTCTCGTCGTGATAGAGGACGATCGAGCGGTACTGGGAGCCGACATCCGGACCCTGGCGGTTCAGTTGCGTCGGGTCGTGCGTCGCGAAAAACACCTCAAGCAGTTCGTCGTAGGCTAAGACCTCCGGATCGTAGGTCACCTGCACGACCTCGGCGTGGCCGGTCTTTCCGGAACAGACCTCTCGGTAGGAGGGGTCCTCCGTGTGACCGCCGGCGTAGCCTGATGTGACCGACTTCACGCCGCCGAGTTCCTTCATCGCCGCCTCGGTACACCAGAAGCAGCCGCCGCCGAACGTCGCGGATTCGGGCATACCCGTGGTAGGGCTCCAATCCGTATGTATGTGGCGCGCGGGTCAGAGACCTGCTCGCGAGCTGTTGTTCCGGATGATCGGGGAGCTATTCGTCAGGGTCCGCGAGCCGTCCCGGCGACCACTCGCCCTCGAAGTCGCGGTGCGTGTAGGGTTTCGCGTCCTCGCCCGCGTAGGTCGCGACGAGCTGGCCGTCGCCCTCCAGGTGGTACTTGTAGGTCGTCAGCCCCTCCAGGCCGACCGGGCCGCGGGCGTGCGTCTTGCCGGTGCTGATCCCGACCTCCGCGCCCAGGCCGAACCGGTAGCCGTCGGCGAAGCGGGTCGAGGCGTTGTGGAAGACGGACGCGGCGTCGACGCGCCGCATAAATTCGCCCGCGCGGTCGGCGTCCTCGGTGATGATCGACTCGGTGTGCTTCGAGCCGTAGGTGTTGACGTGGTCGATGGCGTCCTCGGCGGAGTCGACGATCTTGATCGAGAGGATCAGATCGCCGTACTCCGTCGACCAGTCCTCCTCGCTCGCGGCGTCCATCTCGACGATCTCGCGGGCGCGCTCGTCGCCCCGGAGTTCGACCCCCGCGTCGCGGTAGCGGGTTGCGAGGCTGGGCAGCACTGCCTCGGCGACCGATTCGTGGACCAGGAGCGTCTCGACGGCGTTGCAGACGGCGGGGTACTGCACTTTCGCGTCGAATGCGATGTCGGCCGCCATCTCCAGGTCCGCCTCGGAGTCGACGTAGACGTGACAGACGCCCTCCGTGTGTCCCAGGACGGGAATGCTCGTGTTCTCCTCGACGTAGCTCACGAACGCCGAACTGCCCCGCGGCATCAGGAGGTCGACGGCGTCGTCGCGGTCCAGCAGGGTCTCGACGTCCTCGCGGGCCTCGATGAGTTGCGCCCATCCGTCCGGGACGTCCGACGCGGCCTCACGGATGATCTCATAGAGGATCCGGTTGGATTCGGCGGCCTCGCTGCCGCCCTTGAGGATGACCGCGTTACCTGATTTGAGGCTCAGCGCGGCGATCTGGACCAGCGCATCTGGCCGGGACTCGAAGACGGTGCCGAGGACGCCGATCGGGACCGACACCTTGTACAGTTCCAGGTCCTCGTCGAGTTCCCGCGCGGCCAGCGTCCGGCCGAGGGGATCCTCCTGGCCGGCGACGCTGCGGACCATCTCGGCGATGTCGCCCAGTTTCGATTCCGAGAGCTTCAGTCGGTCGACGAACGCCTGGGTGTACTCGCCGGCTTCGAGCAACTCTTCGGCCGCCGCGACGTCGCGCTCGTTGGCTTCGAGGATCTCCTCGCTTTTCGCTTCGATCGCGTCGGCGATCGCCTGCAGCGCCTCGTTCCGCGTCGCCTCCGAGAGGTTCGCGAGTTCGAGTGCTGCGGACTGTGCTTCAGTGATCTTCGTCTCGGTGGATTTCTCGGTGGTTTGCTCGCTCATAGGTGATCGTTGATCGGCGTGAAGATAGTTCCCACGGGGCGTTCGGTTGCGACCTTCTCTAAGACGTCCTCCTCTGTCGAACGGGCGATGACCGCCGGGATGCCGTGCTCGCTGACGGTGCGTGCGCCCTGGACTTTCGTGCGGATGCCGCCGAAGGACCCGCTGGCGCTCTCCTCGACGATTGCCTCCACCTCGTCGTAGTTGCGGCCAACCGCCTCGATGCGTTCCGCCTCGGGGTTCTCCTTGGGGTTACCGGTGTAGACGCCGCCGACGTCGGTCAGCGTGACAAGCAGATCCGCGTCGACGCCGATGGCGATCGACGCCGAGATCATGTCGTTGTCGCCGATCCGGATCTCCTCGGTCGCGACGGCGTCGTTCTCGTTGACGATCGGGACCACGCCCCACCCGAGGAGCGTCTCGATGGTGTTCTTGAAGTTCGTGAATCGCTCGGGGTCTTCGAGGTCGTGTTCGGTCACCAGAATCTGTGCGACGGTGAGCCCGTATCGCTCGAAGCTCTCGGTGTAGCGCCGCATCAGGTGGCTCTGTCCGATCGTCGACAGCGCCTGCGACTCCTCGACGGTGTCGTCCCGGGCGAAGCCGATCCGGCCCTTTCCGGCGCCGATCGCTCCCGACGAGACCAGGATGACCTCCTTGTCCCGTTCGACCAGCCCCGCGACGTCATCGACGAGTTTGTCGAGTTTCCCGTCGTCGAGATTCGAGGATTCGTCGGTGAGGGAGTTCGTTCCCGCCTTCACGACGACGCGACCGGCGCTCGCGGCCAGCGACCGCGCACTGGAGACTTCCTCGGCGGTGACGCCACCGCTCATTGCCGTCCTCCGACGGCGAACCCGCTCTCTGTGCGACCGGTGCTGCTCATTCGTCGGCTCCCTCCGACAACTCGACCGAGCGCCGCCGGGCGGCGCTCAGTGCGTCACCGACGACCGTATCGACGTCGCTGTCGAACAGAACGTCCATCCCCTCGATCGTCGTGCCGCCCGGCGAGCAGACGGCGTCGATCAGCGAGTCGATATCCCTGTCGGACTGGAGGACGGTCTCGGCGGCGCCGACGAACGTCTGCGCGGCGAGCACCCTCGCGTCCTCGGGGTCCAGTCCTTCCTCGACGGCGCGGTCCCGCATTGCTTGAATCAGGTAGAATACGAACGCGGGGCCGCTCCCGTTCAGCGCCGTGGCGACGTGCATCAGGTCCTCGTCGATCTCGACGAACGACCCGAGATCCGAGAGCATCTGCCGGACGTTCTCGTCGGGTTCGTCCCACGAGACGGCTGCAGCCATATTCCGCGTCTCGGCCGCCAGATTCGGCATCACGCGGATCACTGTCGCTTCGGTCTCCGCCTGGACGACCCCGCGCGAGACGCCCGCCGCGATGGTCACCAGTGTCCCGTCGGCGTCGAGAGCAAGATCCTCGAGCACAAGCGGGACGATATCGGGCTTCACCGCGAGGACGACGACGTCAGATCCCTGTACGTCTTCGAGGCTCGTCGTCGTCCGATCACAGTAGGCCTCGACTCCCTCGAAGGCGTCGGGGTCGACGTCGTACCCCGTGATTCTGTAATTTTCCGCCTTCGAGAGCCCCGTGATGAGGGCGCTGCCCATATTTCCACAGCCGATCACGCTGACGTCAATCATCTTGTGGAGACGTAGGAGTGGCCGCCGATATACGAACTTTGGTTTCGCTCCGGAATTCGGCGGCCGTCGGGTCCCTCCAAAACCGCCGTTCCGGTGCGGGCTGTCGGCCGCCGGCGCCCTACTCGGCGTACAGCGAGTACGTGATGACAGCGAGGCCCACGAATGTCAGAATCGCGTCGATCAACAGCCCGGTCGCGAGGTCGACACCGAGGATGAAGTCCAGTGTGCCGCCCAGGAGCGCGCCGAGCGTGATGATCCCGAAGCCGATCCCGAGTGCCCGGAGGGACCGGGAACCGCTCTTCCGGTAGGCCTTCATCGAGAAGTACGTGATGAGGCCGCCCAGGACGAGAATACCCGTCTTCACCACGACAATTCCCGTTGCGATGCTCGCGGATGTACCAGTGTGTACCATTATGTTTCCTCCTTGACAGCAGTCCAGATGTCTGCGAGCCGTTCTTCGGGCCCGTGGTCGGGGCGCGAGATCCGAACGTCGAGTTTCCGCGTCTCGGTGAGCGCGATGCGGACCTCCTCGAACGCGACCGCGTACGTCGTCGTGTGGTGTCCGTCCGATCGGATCTCCGTCCCCTCCTCGAGCAACTCCGCATCGGTCAGTAAATCCAGTTTGCGATACGTCGTCGAGAGTGGAATGTCACACCGCTCGGAGATCTCGCTCGCCGTACGCGGCTCCTCCAGTTCCCTGATAATCGCCCTCGCATCCTCGTCGTCGAGCGCGTCGAGAACGGATCGGAGGTCCGACGGTTCCTTCGCGGACGGCTCGCTCGCCATTACCGGATCCTCGGACACGAGCGGTATTAATCTCCCGGGATCGATATCACGAGCGGGAGCGACGATCGACGAGAAATCCCGACGCTCCCGGGCGACGACCACGCTCTCATAATGATTACTCTCGTCTCTTCCCGCCGAGCGCCGCCAACGGGGATGGCGCTCGGCGGGAACAAGTGAGAGTAATCATTATCAGCGGGCCGCTCGGACGTGTTGGACGCGTCCTCGTTGTGCAAAAGCTATTCGGTCCCTGGAGTCACTGGATCGCTGTCGGTGCTGGATCCATCTTCGGATACCTGGCCGTGCGTATGGTGATAAAACCGGACCCACGCGCTCCCGTCGACGAGAACGGGATCGAAACAGACCCGGCGGTATCGCTCGTTGTCGAGCAGATTGACGGCGAGTCCGCCTTCGTGTTCGGAGATCGAGTCGTACGCTGTCTCACAGACGGGACACAGTTCGGGTGCGTCGTCCGGAACCCGCATCAGTCAGGACGTCTCCTCTGCGAGGACTCGGTTCGCCGTCTCGTATTCGGCATCGCTGTAGATGATAAACCGGACGTCGTCGAGCGATTCGGGGTCGAACGACCGGATTTCCTCACCGATGATGGCCGCGCCGTCCCCGGTCGAAAACCCGGCGACCCCGCATCCGAGCGCGGGGATCACCAGCGATTCACAGCCGAGTTCGTCGGCCGCTTCGAGGGCGTTTCGCGTCGCGTCGCGAATGCTCGCTTCGGTTGCTTTCCCGTCGCCGTAGTGGGGCATCGCCGCGGCGTGGATCACGTACTCGGCGTCGAGGCCGTAGGCGTCGGTCACGGCGACGTCGCCGAGTTCGACCGGGCCCTTCGAGACGGCCGCGTCGTTCAACTGCTCGCCACCGACGCGACGGAGTGCGCCGGCGACGCCCGACCCCATCTGGAGGCTCGTCCCCGCGGCGTTGACCAGCGCGTCCGTAGACTGCTGTGCGATGTCGCCTTGGATGAGCGTGAACTCCATATCGCGGCGTTCGGCCGCCAGGATCAAAAACGTCGGCGCCCGCCGCGAGGGCGGTGTTCCAGCTCCGGACCGAACGGCTCTTGATACGGCCGGCACGTCTGTCCTGTATGAACGGAACCTCGTCGGCACCGCCAGACGCCGAGGCGGTCGCAGCACGGGCGGTTCGCGCCGGCGGGGAATACCTCCGCGACGTCTTTCGCGACGTTTCGATCGAAGCCGAATACGGCACCGACGACGTGAAGTCGGCCGCCGATCGTGCGGCGGAAGAACGCGTCTGCGAGGTGCTCAGCGATGCGTACCCGGACCACGCGATCCACGGAGAGGAGTCGGGGCGGAACGGCAACGGCCGCCACGAGTGGGTCGTCGACCCGCTCGACGGGACGAACAACTTCGCTGCCGGATTCCCGTCGTTCGCGACGGCTGTCTGTCTCCTCCGGGAGGAGACGCCTCTCGTCTCGGCGATCTACGAACCGCTCCCGGACTCGCTGTATCTCGCCCGGCGCGGCGAGGGCGCGACCGTCGACGGCGACCCGCTCGTGGCCGAAAGCGAATTGTCGCTGTCGCGGGCGACGGTCTCGTACGTCATCGGATTGCCCGCGCTCCGTGACGGCGCTGCGCGGGCGCGGGGCGACCGGATCGAGGCTGCGCTCGATACCCGCTGCAAGCGCGTCCTCGACACCTGGTCGCCCTGCGTCGACTGGGGACTGCTCGCCCGCGGCGGCATCGAGGGACTGGTCGCGTACAAACCCGACGTCTACGAGCAGTATGCGGGTGAGCTTCTGGCCGCCGAGGCCGGGATCGAGCATCGAATCTTCGACCTGGACGACGGCGCTGCCAGCGACGTCGATTCCGGCGGTGCTGACTCCGGCGGTGCTGACTCCGGCGATCACGTCTCCGGTGTCGGGCGGCTGTACGTCGCTGCCACCGACCAGGAGCGTTGTGACGACCTCGTAACGACGACGCTCGACGCGCTCGATACCGAGGTGTGACACCACACCCCGAGGAAGCGGAAAGTGCTTCAGGGACGTACGTTCCGTATGGACCTCCTCGAAATGCGGTGGCGCGACGCGCTGTTTGCCCACTGGCGGGTCGACCCCGCGGTCGTGGCCGCGCGGCTTCCGGAGGGGCTCGACGTGGCGACCTACGACGGCGACGCCTGGCTCGGGGTCGTCGGCTTCGAGATGACGGACATTCGTCCGCGCGGCGCTCCTGTCGGCCTCTCGTTTCCGGAGTTGAACCTCCGGACCTACGTCCGAGGCCCGGGCGACGACGACCACGCCGTCTACTTCTTCAGTCTCGACGCCGACGATCCGCTCGGCGTCCTCGTCGCCCGCGGACTCTTTCGACTCCCGTACTACCGGGCCGAGATACGGTTGACCCGCGATGCCGACGGAGCAGTGACGCTCCGGAGTCGGCGTACGAGCGACGCGCCCGCGGCCCGGTTCGACGGGACCTACCGACCGACCGGCGAGCAGTTCGTTCCCGAGGCGGGGACGCTCGAAGCGTTCCTGACCGAGAACTACCGGTTCTACACCGGGGAAGAGGCGCTGTACTACGGTGACATCTCCCACGCGCCGTGGCCGCTTTTCGACGCCACCCTCGACATCGAATCCAACACGCTGTTCGCGGCGAATGGATTCGATGCACCGGAAGGAGACCCGCTCGTTCACTACTCTCCCGGCATCCCGGTGACGGCGGATCGGATTCGACGCACCAGGTGAGGTCAGGCGGACGGGTCCGGTGTGGGGGTATGGCGCAGGATCGGAGCCCACTATCTGGACTTTCCTGACCCGAACTCGGCTGTGCGAACCCGCCCCGAACCGCCGGGTTTCAAGCGTCCCGGGTCCTTCGCGGTTGCTATGGTACTCGACACTGTGATGACGACCCTGCACGTCCTCGTCGGGGCGCTTTGGGTCGGCAGCGTCGTCTTCGTCGCCGGAGCGATCCTGCCCGCGGCGGTCGCGGGCGATCTCGACGCCGCCCCGCTCGAAGGAATCGCCGACCGGTTGGTCTACTTCTCCCGGGGCGCCTCGGTCGTGATGCTCCTCACGGGCGGGCACCTCGCCGGAACGGGCTACACCGTCGCCACGCTGACGGGCTCTTGGCGCGGTCACCTCGTGCTCGCGATGCTCCTGCTGTGGCTCGTCTTCTCCGCGCTCGTCGAGGTCGGCCGGAGCCGGCTCGTCGACGGCCTGCAGCAAAAGCGAGTGCGTGCCCCCGCAAAAGCCGCAACGACCGTGTTTCGCGCGGCAGCCGTCGTCGGCGTGCTCCTCCTCGTCGATGCCGGGTTGCTCGCCTCCGGGATGTCCCTGTACTGAGTCACGATGAACCGTCTCCACCCCCGGGTTCGGCTCATCTGGATCGGCCGGTCGGTGCTGACTGCGGCCCTACTCGCCGGTGCCGTATTCGGTGTGTGGCGGTTTTTCCGGCCCGCGTGGCTGCCATCCTGGGCGCCCATCGCCGTGTTCGGTGTCCTTGCAACGCTCGGCGTCACGTTCGCGATACTGCGATACCGCTCGTGGCGGTGGGAGGTCCGGGAGGACTCGCTGTACCTCGAACGGGGCGTGCTCACTCAGGTCCGGACAGTCGTGCCGTTCGTCCGGATCCAACACGTCGACACCGCACGGTCGCCGATCCAGCGGTTCCTGGGCCTCGCCAGCACCGTGGTCTACACCGCCGGCTCCCGCGGCGCCGACGTCTCCGTCCCGGGACTCGAAGTGGGCGGTGCCGACGACCTCCGCGAGCGGCTCAAGCGGCTGGCAATCCGCTCGGAGGGCGAAGACGCCGTCTGAGATGTCCCGGACGCTCTCTCCGCTGTCGATCCCGTATCGTGTCCTCCAGCGAGGCGGCGGTATCGTCGTCGGGATCGCGTTCGTGCTCTTCAGCGGCGGATCCCTGCCGGGGATGGAAACCGCCGCTCCGCTTCTGTTCCTCGGCGCACTGGTCGCCGCCGGAGCCCTGATCGGCTACGAAGTGGCCTACGTGCGCCGGTTCAGTTACGAACTGGCGGGCGATACGCTCGACATCGATTCGGGTGTGCTCTCCCGGCGGAGCCGTGAGATCCCGCTTCGCCGGGTCCAGAACGTCGACATCTCCCGAAACGTGTTCCAGCGACTGCTCGGGATCGCGGTCGTCTCTTTCGAGACCGCCGGGGGCGGCGAAACCGAGGCCGAACTCCGGTTCGTCTCGTACACTGAGGCAAAGCGGCTCCAGCGCGAACTCGGCCGGCTCAAGCGCGGGGACGCAGCGAGTGCCGGGACGGAAGCAGAGGCCCGCGAAACGTCGGGCGAGGACGTCGTCGACGATGTCGCGACTGACACCGGCCCGGAACAGTCGGAACTGTTCGCGCTGGGGCGGTCCGAACTCGCGCTGCTGGCCGTCTTCTCGATCGATCTCCGTGTGCCCGGAATCCTCTTCGTGCTCGTTTCGACCGCCGGCTCGGCTGTCGTCTCGAACTTCCTTTCGACGGTCTCCGGACTGCTCTTCGTCCTCGGCGGCGTCCTCATCGTCGTCGGCGTTGTACTCCTCTCGTGGGTCGTGGGCGCCGCGGCCGCCATCGTCAACTACTACGATTTCCGGCTGGTTCGTTCCGGCGAGGAACTCCAGTACGAACGCGGCCTGCTGCAGCGGTACGACGGGTCGATCCCGTTCGAGAAGGTCCAGACGCTGACGATCGCCGACAACCCGCTGAAACGGTACTTCGGGTACGCGTCGCTCTACATCGAGACGGCGGGCTACGCGCCGGGGTCGGGCGGCAGTTCCCGCGGGTCGGAGGCGGCGATTCCGATCGCCGACCGCGAGCGGATCCTCGATCTCGTCGAGGAACTGGAACCGGTCGGCGACGTCGACTTCCGGCGGCCACCGAAGCGTGCCCGGGAGCGATACGTCATCCGCTATTTGCTCGTGATCGCAGTGCTGACGGCGGGTCTCTACGCCGCCGACGCGTTCCTCGGGGTGCAGATCCCGTGGTGGCCGCCGCTCGTGCTCGTCCCCTTCGCGATCGCGTTCGCTCACGCCAACTGGAAACACCGCGGCCACTGGCTCGGCGAGTACCACGCCGTCACTCGGAACGGCGTCCTCCGGCGGGAGACGAAGATCGTTCCGTACTATCGGATCCAGACGGTCATCGACTCCCGGAACGTCTTCCAGCGCCGACGTAATCTCGCGACGGTGGCGATCGACACTGCCGGCTCGCTCTCTCTCGGCGGCAAAGACGCCGCGGCCGTCGACATCGCCGACGAGCGGGCGGACGAACTGCTGACCGAACTCGAAGCCCGATTGAAACGCGCCGTCGACGCCTTCAGAGCCGGACGCGCGGGCGTCGGCATCGCCGATCCGGAAGAAGACAGTCCCGCCGAAACGCCGGAAGAATACGGTCCTGCAGAGACGCCGGAAGAAGACAGTCCTGCAGAGACGCCGGAAGAAGACAGTCCTGCAGAGACGCCGGAAGAAGACAGTCCTGCAGAGACGCCGGAAGAAGACAGTCCTGCAGAGACGCCGGAGAATGACGGCGACGCCGGCGACGCAAAACAGGAACCTCCCCAATCCGACGACGGCACCGAGGCCCCGCTCGACGACGAGTCGTCGAACCGGGACCAGACGACGGATGGCCGGGACGATCCGGGCGATTGAAACGAATGTCCGTGGACAGTTTGGGTATGGAATCGCTGGAACGCATACTGCGGGGCAACGACGAACACGTTGCATCGATCGGCGAAGATCACTTCGAGGGCGTTCGTGAGCGTCAGGACCCGCCGATCGTTTCCGTCTCGTGTTCCGACTCGCGCGTTCCCGCCGAGGGGGTCTGGAACGCGGCAGCCGACGGGGACCTGTTTACGTCGGTCAACGTCGGCAACCAGGTCTGGACCGACATCGACGGCCAGCGCGTCGTCAACGACGCCGTCGGCTACGCCGTGTCGTCGCTGTCCGTGGACCTGATCGCCGTCCTCGGACACACCGGATGCGGTGCGATCACGGCCGCCTACGAAGCCGTGTTTGGCGACAGCGCGGACGTGAACCCGCTCCCGGACAGGCACGCACAGCCGGCGGTCGAGGCGGCTGTCGGGCGTCTGATTCCGATCGTCGAAGAAGCGAAGCGAGCGGGCGTCGTCGACGCGTCGACGCCGCCACTGAGAGCGGTCAATCGGCTCGTCGAGTATGCGGTCCGCGAACAGGTCGAATTCTTGGTCGACGACGAGAGCGTCCCCGAGGATGTCGTCGTCGCCGGGTTCGTCTACGACTTCCAGCGCGCGTACGGTGATGCCGATGGAGCCGCCTATCTCGTCTCTCTCGACGCCGAGACGGACGCGGAGCTGCTCCGCGACACCCTCGCAGCAGAATATCACGCCCGCGTCGTCTCGCTGCTGTAAGCGACAGGTCCACGGACGGCGTGAGTTGCCCCGTCACTCGCCGCGCGCCTCGTCGATGACCCGCGTGAACTCCCGGGCGGTTTCGGTAATCGCCTCGAAGTCTCCGCGAGCGATCGCCTCCTCGTCCATAATCGCGCTGCCGGCGCCGACGACGACAGCGCCGGCCTCGATGTAGTCAGCCACGTTGTCAGCGTCGATCCCGCCGGTCGGCATCAGCGGGACCTGCGGGAGCGGGCCGGCGATGCTCGACAGATGCGAGGGCCCCAGCGAGGCGGCCGGGAACACTTTCACGAGGTCCGCGCCGGCCTCGTAGGCTTCGAGCGCCTCTGTCGGCGTCATCGCCCCGGGCGCGACGAGCGTTCCGTAGCGATTGCACGTCGTCACGACGTCAGATTCGAAGGTCGGGCTGACGACGAACTCCGCACCGTTCGTGATCGCCGCCCGGGCAGTCTCGCTGTCGAGCACTGTCCCCGCGCCGACGATGGCTTCCGACTCCGAGAAGGACGCCGACACCTCCGCGATCAGTTCCATCGCGTCGGGATTGTCGGCGGTGACCTCGAAGGCGGTGATGCCGCCCGCGGCGAGCGCGTCGGCGACGTCGATGACGGTGTCCGCGTCGGCGCCGCGCATCACTGCCACGACGCCGCTGTCCACGAAGCGCTGCAGGTCCTCGCTCGCATCGAGTGTGACCATCTCGTCCGATATCGGTTCCGCGGCCGAATAAAGCCGATGGCGGATCCGCGCGCGGATCGTGCGGCCGCTCTCTCGGCGCGTCGCTCGGCCAGTCGATCCGTCGGCGCGTCGCTCGGCCAGTCGCTCCGTTAGCCCGTCGAACGGACTGCGTCTCACTCCGTTCGCGGGACCGCGAACGCGCCGGCGACGAAGAACACGACCGCGAGCACCGCCGCAACCGCGAGGTTCGGGACGGCCGCTGTCGTCGCATCCGCGTAGGTCACCGCGCGGATGCCCCGGGCGACGTACGTCAACGGCGAGAGCTCCAGCGCCGGACGGAACCACGCCGGCAGCAGCGACGGGGTGACGAACGTCTCCGAAAGGAAAAGCACCGGGAGGGCGATCGCGTTCGAGGCTGCGATGACGCCGTCCTGGGAGTCGGCAACCCGGCCGATGATAGCCCCGAGACCGCAGAACAGCACGACGCCGAAGGCGACGAACGGGACGACGAAAAGCGTCGCCGGCGTCAGTGGGATTTCGGTCCCGGTCACGAGGACGGACAGCGCGAGCAACAGGAGCGCTGCGATACCGATCACGACGACGTTCACGAGCGACTGCGCGAACAGCCACTCCGCACGGGTCAAAGGCGTCGTCGCGAGCTTCTCGAACCGGCGACCGTCCCGATAGCGGGCCACCGTGCTCCCGATCCGGGAAAGCGGCGTGAACAGCACGACGACCGCCAGATAGCCCGCGATGTAGTACCCCTTCGGTTCCGCGAACAGACCACCGCCGGTCGGCTGGGTCTGCACCAGCGCGCCGAAGATTACGACGATGATCGCCGGGAAGAAGAACGTGAAAAACACCGCCGTGCGGCGCCGGAGGAAGGCGTGCCAGGAGGCCGTGAACTCCGCGCGAATCCGGCCGGCGCGACTCATCGACCGTCACCCCCGGCTGCCGCCCCATCGCGATCCGCGGTGAGATGCTCGCCCGTCAGTTCGAGATACACGTCTTCGAGGTCCGGCTGTTTCCACGTCAACGACTCGAACTCAATCCCCGCTCGCTCGAAGGCCGCGACGACGTCGCCGATTTCTCTGGGTCCGACGTCCTCGACGACGACCTCGCCATCCCGAACGGAAGTACTAAATTCGAGAGCGAGGTCGTCCACCGCCGCGGTATCGGCGTCACTTTCCACGAGGAGGCGGCTCCGACCGCCGTGAGCTTCGATCAGTTCCCGGGGCGGACCGACGGCGACCAGTCGGCCCCCGTTCAGGAACCCGACCCGATCGGAGAGCTGTTCGACTTCGGCCATCGAGTGACTCGTGAGGAGTACCGTCGTCCCGCCGTCCGCGAGGGTTTCGAGCAGCCCCCACAGTGCGCGCCGGCCTGCCGGGTCGATTCCGGTCGTCGGCTCGTCGAGGAAGAGCACGTCGGGATCGTTGACGAGCGCGATGGCGACGCAGACGCGACGCTTCTGCCCCCCGGAGAGCGTCTCGTACCACTGTTCTGCCGTTTGGCCTTCGATTCCGACCTCCGCGAGGACCGCGTCGACGTCCCGCGCTTCGTCGTAGAGGCCCGCGTACTGCGACACCAGTTCCCGGGCAGAGAGCCGCCCAGCGGGAGAGAACGACTGCGGGAGCAGACCGATCCGCGATTCCGCTACCCGTCCGGGGGCCTGGCCCAGCACCGAGATCTCCCCGTCGACGCGTGTCGTTCCGGTCAGCGCGCGGACCAGCGTCGTCTTTCCCGCGCCGTTGGGCCCGACGAGACCGAACACTTCACCGGCGTCGATCTCGACTGAGACGCCGTCGAGGGCTTGTACGTCGCCGTAGGTCTTCCGCACCTCCTCGGCGACGAGTACCGCAGACATACGGCTCTCTCGGAACCCTCGGATGGTAAGCCGTTCGGATCTCGCCAGGCGGAGTCGACTCCCACCAGCGGCGAATCACCCTTGTGCGTTCGAGCCGTGACGTCGGTATGAACGAGTCGTCATCTCCGGCTTCCCCCCGTCGCCGTCGCTTCCTCCGGTCCGGCCTCGCTGTCGGCCTCGCATCGATCGCGGGGTGTGCCGCAACCGATGGTCCCGACGACAGCGACACGGATGGATCGACCGGATACAGGACTGACTCGGCGACGACGGGCGGGAGCACTCCGTCGACGCGGATTCCGACGCCCGCCGACGCCGACGGCCCTCCTCCGGACCTGGAGCGCGCTCGCGTCGGGGTCGAACGGGTTGCATCGGGCTTTTCGGCGCCGCTCGACTTCGTTGCTCCGGCGGGAACCGACCGGCAGTTCGTCGTCGACCGCGTCGGAGTGCTCTCCGAGTTGACCGACGCCGGCCGGAGCGACACGCCGCTTTTGGACCTCTCGGACCGCGTGGTTCTCGGGGGCGAGCGTGGCCTGCTCGGCGTCGCAGCGCATCCGGAGTTCGCGGACACCGGCCGCCTGTACGTCCGATACAGCGCGTCGTCACGTGGAGAGACGCCCGACAACTACAGCCACACGGCGGTCCTCGCGGAGGTCACCGTCGATCCCGAAGCGGACGCCGCGGACGATTTCACCGAGCGGAGGCTGCTTGCGGTCCCACAACCGCAGTCGAATCACAACGCCGGCGCGCTCGCGTTCGGTCCCGACGGGTACCTCTACGTCGCGTTCGGCGACGGCGGCGGCGCGAACGACGTCGGCACTGGACACGTCGACGACTGGTACGACGCCGTCGCTGGCGGCAACGGTCAGGACGTCACGGAGAACCTGCTGGGGAGCATCCTGCGGATCGACGTCGACGAACGCGGCGGCGTGGATGGCTCCGGCGGCGAGGGCGGCAACGACAAACCCTACGGGATCCCGGATTCGAACCCGCTCGTCGGCCGCGAAGGCCTCTCAGAGCAGTACGCGTGGGGGTTTCGGAACCCCTGGCGACTCTCGTTTGCCGGCAGCGACCTCTACGCTGCTGACGTCGGGCAGGACGCCTGGGAGGAACTGAATATCGTCGAACGCGGCGGCAACTACGGCTGGAACGTCCGCGAGGGAGCCCACTGTTTCCGGGAAGATACCTATCCGGCCGCGACGCCGACGGGCGACCCGTTCCTCGATCCGGTCGCGGAGTATTCCCACGACGGCGACCTCGGGGGTGTCTCGATCATCGGTGGGTACGTCGCCGAGAGCGACGCGGTGCCCGCTCTCCAGGGGGCCTACGTGTTCGCCGACTACGTCGCCCGGGGGCGGCTGTTCGCGGTGGACCCGAGTGCGACACCCCCGTGGGAGATCGAGACTGTCCCAGTGGTCGGGGAGACGGATCTCGGACGGTACGTGCTCGGCTTCGGTCGCGGGCGGGCGGGGGACCTGTACGTGCTCACTACCGACGACCCCGGCGGTGAGGGCGACGACGGGCAGGTGTTCCGGATCAGCGAGCCCTGATAGGGATTATCGTAACTGTTCATAGATTCTCGCCGCCCCGTCCGGCCAGAATTCTATGAGGACTTACGATAATCCCTATGAGAACGCGGAATGGTGCCATCGTTGAAGCGGCTTCCGCGAGCTTGAGCCTTAGGACTCGTCCTCGTCCGGTTCGTCGGCAGATCTGTCGCCGGAGTCGGACGAATTCCCTTCCGGGGAGTCGCTGTCGGTCTCTTCGTTACTCTCGACGTCACCCTCCTCGCCCGCTGTCTCGTCGACTCCGTCGGCAGAACCGCTGTCGGTTGCAGATTCGTCTCTCTCACCGCGTGGTTCGACTTCGTCTTTGATCGAGGCCAGTTCCGCCTCGACGTCGATCTCGACCTCCTCGGTCGACGGTTGTTCCTGCATTTCGCCGCCCGCACTATTCTCGGACTGAGTCTCGTCTCGACCAGTGGCCAGATCGTCGGTGACGTCGATCGTGACCGCATCGGCTCCGGTGTCTGGCGCCGCTTGGGAATCGTCGCTTTCGCCACGATATCCGTACCGTTCGGATTCGCCCTCCGTTTGCGCCGCCGCGAGTCGCTCCGCGACTTCCCCGGAGAGCCGCTGGGCGTCCTGGAGTAGCTCGCGAGAGGTCTCCTCTTCGGGGAGGTCCGACTCCGAGAGCGCCCGCTGGAGTTCCGAGAGGGTCCGTTCCAGTCCGGAGACCGCGCCGCGCCCCATCCCCGAGACCGCGTCTCGGCCGGCCCTGGTAACTTCGTCGCCGAGGTCTGTCGCTCGCGTCCGGCCGCTCCCCGAATCGCGGGGATCGAACGCAGATCGCTCCGGATCCGCGACGCGAAGTACCCCTCGGAGGAGTTCAAGCGACTGGATCGTCGTCTCCAGTAGCGAAATCACGGTCGGCAGCGTGTACTGCTCGGTGAAGCGGAACAGGTCCCGCAGCGACGGTGGACGCGGCGGGTCCCGTCTCATTCGACCGCGGTGCGAGTCCGGATCGATCCTGGTCGATCCCCTCCGATCCCGGCTCCCGTCCCCTGCCTGATCGTCGGCGGGCGGACGCCCGGCCTCGGCGCTCAGCTCGTTCTGAAGCGCCGAGAGGGTGGTTTCGAGATCGTCGAGAAGCACGCGCAGATCCGCTTCGTCGCGGTCGGCGTCGTCGCGGGAGGACATACCAGTCGTAGGGAACGAGCGGACAAAAGGGTATGCGCTGGGGTGGAGTTCCGATGCTATTCGCGGTCAGTCGGCCCGGCCGTGATCGGTCGAAGTGACCGCGATCAGTCGAACCGGTCGCAATCAGTCGAACCGACCACAATCAGTCGAACTGGCCGCGGTCAGTCGAACCGGCAACAATCAGTCGAACTGACCGCGTTCGTACTGTTTCGGCCACTCGACGTCGACGCCGAGTTCGTGGGCGGCCTCCAGCGTGAAATAGGGATTCCGGAGGTGTTCACGGCCGACGATCGCGAGATCCGCGCGGTCGTTTCGGATCAGTTGGTCGGCCTGCTGGGGCGTCGTGATCCCGCCGACGGCCCCGACGGCGGCGTCTGTGGCCTCCTTCACGCGTTCGGCGTACGGCACCTGATAGCCTGGGCCGCTTTCGGGGACCTGCTGGTCCGGATGGATGCCGCCGGAACTGACGTCGATCAGGTCGGCGCCTGCGTCGGCAAGCAGCGGGGCGAGTCGCGCGGAGTCGTCGAGGTCCCACGACTGGCGGTCCGGCAGCCAGTCGGTCGCCGAGATTCGCACGAAAACCGGCTGATTGTCCGGCCACACTTCCCGGACCGCCTCGGTGACCTCGCAGGCGAGTCGTGCGCGGTTCTTGAAGGTGCCGCCGTACTCGTCGTCGCGGTCGTTCGTGACGGGCGAGAGGAACTCGTGGAGCAGGTAGCCGTGCGCGGCGTGGACCTCGGCGATTTCGAAGCCGACATCGCGTGCGCGCTCTGCGGCCAGACGGAACTGTTCGACGACTCGATCGATGTCCGCTTTCGTCGTCCGCTCGGTCGGCACCGGTTCGCCCTCCGGATGGGGGTACGGCGTCGCGCTCGGAGCGAGCACCTCCCAGCCGCCGGAGTCCGGCTGAATTGGGGTGCTCCCGTCCCAGGGCGGGCGAGTGCTTGCCTTGCGGCCGGCGTGCGCGAGCTGGATCCCGGGGACGCTCCCCCGATCGCGGACGAACGCGACGGTATCACGCAACGCGTCGGCGTGATCGTCGGACCAGATGCCGAGGTCCTGTCGCGAGATTCGCCCGGCGGGGGAAACGGCGGTCGCTTCCGTCATCACGACACCGGCGCCGCCGACGGCGCGGCTCCCCAGATGCACTTTGTGCCAGTCGGTCGCGTAGCCCTCCGGTGCCGAGTACTGACACATCGGCGACAGCATCACGCGGTTCGGGATGTCCGTTCCGCGGAGCGAAAGCGGCGTGAACAGCGAATCAGTCATCGTGGGTGCTTCACCACGGCGAGGGCAAAGGCCTGCTGACTCGCTTTGAGCGGGAGCGGACAGTTTCAAGAGCACCCGGCCGCCACCATCGGGTATGTTCGACCCCGACGAGCTCGCCGAGATCCGGGCGGCCAAACGCGAGTGGGAAGAAGAGACGCTCGCGCCCACGCTCGAGCGGTTCGGGGAGCGCCGGGAGACGTTCACCACGGACACCGGCGGGCAGGAGGTCAAGCGGCTCTACACGCCCGAGGACGTCGCAGACCTCGACTACGAGGAAGACCTGGGATTTCCGGGAGAAGAACCGTACACGCGCGGCGTCTATCCGACGATGCACCGCGGACGGCACTGGACGATGCGGCAGTACGCCGGGATGGGGACCGCCGCGGAGACGAACGAGCGGTTTCGCTATCTGATCGAGCAGGGCTCCTCCGGGCTGTCGATGGCGTTCGATCTCCCGACGCAGAAAGGCTACGACTCCGACGCCGCGATGGCCGCCGGCGAGGTGGGGAAAGCCGGGGTCGCGATCGACAGCCTGCGGGATATGGAGGTCGTCTTCGACGGCATTCCCCTGGACGACGTGTCGACGTCGATGACGATCAACGCGCCCGCGGCGGTGCTCTTTGCGATGTACGTCGCGATCGGCGACCAGCAGGGCGTCCCTCGTAAGGAACTCCGCGGGACGATCCAGAACGACGTGCTGAAAGAGTACATCGCCCGCAATCTCTACATTTACCCGCCGGAGCCGTCGATGCGCCTCGTGACCGACATCTTCGAGTTCTGCGCCGAGGAGACGCCGAATTTCAACACTATCTCCATCTCGGGCTACCACATCCGCGAGGCCGGGTCGACGGCCGCCCAGGAAGTGGCGTTCACGCTCGGGGACGGCATCGAGTACGTCGAGGCGGCTCTCGACGCCGGCCTCGACGTCGACGAGTTCGCCCCGCAGCTCTCCTTTTTTTTCAACGCACACAACAACATCTTCGAGGAAGTCGCGAAGTTCCGCGCCGCCCGCCGGATGTGGGCGAAAATCCTCGAAGAGCGGTTCGGCGCCGAGGACCCGAAGTCAAAACAGCTGAAGTTCCACGCCCAGACCGGCGGCTCGACGCTCACCGCCCAGCAGGTCGAGAACAACGTGGTCAGGGTCGCCTACCAGGCGCTTGCGGCCGTCCTCGGCGGGGCCCAGAGCCTCCACACCAACGGGAAAGACGAGGCGCTGTCGCTGCCGACCGAGCAGTCCGTCAGGACGGCGCTCCGAACCCAGCAGATCCTCGCCCACGAGTCGGGCGTCGCGGACACGATCGATCCGCTGGCGGGGAGTTACTACGTCGAGTCGCTCACCGACGATATCGAGGCGGAAGCCACCGAGATCCTCGAGGAAGTCGACGACCGCGGCGGGATGCTCTCGGCCGTCGAATCGGGCTGGGTGAAACGGCAGATCCAGGACGTCGCCTTCGAGCGGCAACGGGAGATCGAATCGGGCGACCGGATCGTCGTCGGCGTCAACGAATACGAGGTCGACGAGGAGCCGCACGTCGACATCGAGGAAGTCGAGGAGGAGGACGAGAAACGACAGCAGGAGCGATTGACGGCGGTGAAAGCCGAACGCGACGAGGAGGCCGTCGAGGCCACACTGTCGGCGCTTCGGACGGCCGCCGCCGGCGACGACAACCTCGTGCCGCCGATCATCGACGCGGTGAAGGCCTACGCTACCGTCGGCGAAATCTCCGACGTGCTCCGTGACGAATTCGGCGAGTACCGGCCTAGTATTTAGTTGATTATCGAGCGCTTTCTGTGAGGAGAAACCCTTGTTGTGTTCTTCCGAGTGAAAGATGTGTGTTATACGCCCAGCGAGGACTTATCATATATGAGAGAAAATGTCGGTCGATCTGGCGAGAGAAAAATTCAGATGCGGTGTGACTGTGGGAACTGGCTCAAAGCAGATACAGCAGTACATCGCGTCAATTGTGTGTGTGGGAAGACGTTTGCAGTGGCTGTCACAGATGTGGCCAACAGTGTTCCTCCGGAGACAAAATGATACCCTGCAGTTTCTCGTTTGATGAACAGCATTGAGCATTCCCAGAACCTACTGAATTCTCGATAACCGTTATGTCGCCATCCCCCGAGAGTGGGCGTATGTCGATGGCTTTCGACCACCTCGGGATAGCGACGACCGACGCCGACGATCTAGCGGCGCTGTTCGAGGTGCTCTGTGACGCGCCGCCCGTACATAAAGAGCGATTCGGGGGAATGGACGTCCGGTTCCTCGAACTCGACGGTGGCTACTTCGAACTGCTCGAACCGCACGACGAAGGGCCGATCCGGGGGTTTCTCGACAGTCACGGCCCGGGAATCCACCACATCGCGCTCCGCACCGACGACATCGACGCGGCGCTCGACCGGGCACGCGAGGCAGGCGTCGATCTGGTGGATGAAGAGCCCCGCCAGGGGGCCTGGGGTCACGAGGTGGCGTTCCTGCACCCCTCGTCGACCGGCGGCGTTCTCGTCGAGTTCGTCGCGGGCGAGGGAGCGTAGCGCGTCCGGCGAACGGAGGGATTTAGGCGGTCGGGCCCGCCCACACGAACGATGCGTGATTGGCTCTCCCACCGGGCCCGGATCGATCCCGACGACGAGGCGCTCATCGAGGCCGAAACCGGTGACATATATCGGTTTTCGGATCTCGACGCGCTCGTCGACGACGTCGCCGGTCGGCTCGCAAGCCTCGGCGTCGAGCGAGGGGACCACCTCGGGGCCGTGTTGCAACCGAGCCTGGAGTACGTGTGTCTGCTCCACGCCGCGATGCGACTCGGCGTGACGATCGTGCCGATGGGCGCCGGGCTCACCGCTCGGGAACTCGCCGGGAAGATAGCGACCGCCGACGTGACGATAGTTCTCTGTGACGCATCGACCGAAGGCAGCGTCGTCGACGCCGTGGCCCGCGTCGCGGACGGCACGGGAGCCGATATCGGAGCCGGGTCGGACACGAAAGCGCCCAGCACCGACGGGGGAGCCGACCGCGACGGGGAGGCGGCTGACCCACCGGCCGTCGTCTCTGTCGACGACCCGCAGGGCGACTGCACGGAACCGCTCTCGGCTGCGACCCCCGAGCAGGTGACGGTCGCGGACCTGTCGCTTTCGGATACCCAGTTGATCGTCTACACGTCGGGCACGACCGGCGATCCGAAGCCGGTTCGGCTGACAGTCAAGAATGTCCTCGCCAGCGCTGTCACTTCCGCGTTCCGGCTCGGACTCGATCCGGCCGATCGTTGGCTGGCGACGCTGCCGTTGCACCACGTCGGAGGGATCACGCCGCTGCTCCGGATGCCGCTGTACGGGATGACTGTCGTCCTCCGGGGGTCGTTCGAGGCTGGTTCGGCAGCCGACGATCTGGACCGCTACGACGCGACCGCCGTTTCGCTCGTCCCGACGATGCTCAGGCGGATGCTCGACAAACGCGGAACGCTCACGGACTCGCTGCGGATCGTGTTGCTCGGGGGAGCCCCGGTCTCCACGGAGCTTATCGAGCGGTGTCGGGACTACGGGGTCCCGGTCCATCCCACCTACGGGATGACGGAAACGGCGTCACAGGCCGCGACGGCGACCCCGAAAGAGGCGTTTGCGGACCCCGAGAGCGTCGGCCGGCCGCTTTTGTTCACCGAGATGACCGTCGTCGACGGCAGCGGCGTCCCGCTGCCGCGCGGCGAGTCGGGGGAACTCGTGGTCGACGGCCCGACCGTGACTCCCGGGTATTACGGGAACGAACCAGCCGCTGCCGAATCGTTCGGCGAGTTCGGTCTCCACACGGGTGACGTGGCCGTCGTCGACGAATCCGGGACGCTGAACGTCCTGAATCGCGTCGACGACCGGATCATCACGGGCGGCGAAATCGTCGACCCCGGCGAGGTTTCGAACGTACTCGTTTCACATCCTGCGGTACGCGATGCGGTTGTCGTCGGGGTTCCCGACGCGGAGTGGGGCGAACGGGTCGCTGCACTCGTCGTTCCGGACAACGGGGTCGGGTCGGGTACCTCTGATGGCGGTTCCCCCGCGGACGCCTCCATCGATCGTAGCGAACTCCTCGAGTACTCGCGTGAGCTACTGGCGGGGTTCAAGCTCCCGAAAACGATCGCGTTCACCGACGAACTCCCGCGGACCGTCTCCGGAACGGCAGACCGCCAGGCGGTACGAAAGAATCTTTCCTACAGTAGTTCGGAGTCTTCGGCCCCTGATCGCTCGGACAGCATATAAACTCGTAGCACGTTTGAAGTTTTTCACCGTTCCGAGAGTTATTTGCTGGTGGCACGACAGAGCGACCTATGGACTTACTCGACGAGTCGATCCTCCCGGAACACGCCCGCGGTGTCAAACAGGAAGCCCGGGAGTTCGCCGACGAACATATCCGACCGAACGCCGAGGAGTACTTCGAGTCCGCCGAGTACCCCTGGGAGATCCTCGAAGCGGGGATGGACGCGGGACTGGTCGCCCAGGACATAAGCGAGGAGTACGGCGGTCGCGGGCTCGGCCTCGAAGAGATCCTCGCGATCAACGAGGAGTTCTACGCGGCCGACGCCGGGATCGCGCTGACCCTGATGTTGGCATCGTTCGGCTGTGAAATCGTCGAAACGTACGGCAGCGACGAGCAGAAAGAGGAGTATCTCCGGCCCGTGGCCGCAAACGACCAGATCTCGGGACTCGCTGTCTCGGAGCCGCACACGGGGTCGGATATGGCCGGGATGACGACGACCGCCGAGCGAACCGACGACGGGTGGGTTCTCAACGGCGAAAAGTACTGGATCGGCAACGCGGTCGAGGCCGACTGGCTCACGGTCTACGCGAAGACCGGCGACAGCGACGACCGGTACGGCAACTACTCGCTTTTCATCGTCGAGACCGACACGCCCGGCTACGAGGCCGAACACATCCCCGAGAAGATCGGGATGCGCGCCTCCAAACAGGGCCACATCGTCTTCGACGACTGTGAGATCCCGGAGGAGAACCTCGTCGGCGCCGAAGGGGGCGGCTTCTACGCGCTGGCGGACTTCTTCAACCACGGCCGCGTGGTCGTCGGCGGTCACGGCATCGGCCTCGCTGCCCGGGCGATCGAGGAGACCTGGAAGTTCGTCCACGACCGGGAGGCGTTCGGCCGCGAGGTCGCCGAGTTCCAGTCGACACAGCACACCATCGCGGATATGCGAATGGAGTTCGAGGCCGCCCGCGCACTCAACTGGCGGGCCGCCGAGAAGGTCGCCACGAACGACAACGCCGGATTCTGGGCGGCCGCGACGAAGACCAAGTCCACGGAGGTCGCCGTCGACTGTGCGGAACGCGGAATGCAACTCCACGGCGGCCGGTCGATCCTCAAGGAGTACCCGATCTCCCGTGTCTACCGCGACGTCCGAATCCCGGTCATCTACGAGGGAGCAAACGAGATCCAGCGCAACCTCGTCTACCGACAGGGGTCGATCTGAGTCTCGGGCCTATCCTTGTAGGGTCGCGAGTGAATGGGATAGTGCCCCTCGTATCAGGTACTGAAACACAATGTCGAAAACACAATCGACCCAGGCCGAACTGCGGGAGCACTGCGATGAGTGCGGCACCACGACGCCGCACGCGGTTTCGATCGAACTCAAGACGGAGAGCCAAAAGAAGACGAACCGGGCGTTCTCCCGGGAGCCCTACCGGGTGACGCAGTGTCGCGTCTGCGGCGACGAGTACGCCCAGCGGATGAACAACGCGTAGGCGTCGTCCCGGGAGATTCTCCCCTCCCCCTGCGGGATCCGCCCTCCTCGATGACCGCCGGGCTTGCTCGTCGGCTTTCATACTGTCGGCTGTCGGTCTGTGAAGAATTTCGTGACCCCGGAGCCGCGAACATCTCGCAACAGTTAGAGACGAGAGTATCAGTCGTCCCCGGCGGCGTTCTCGACGTCACGCTTCGCGCGCGACCCCTTCGCCTCCGCGAAGAACGATTCCACGAGCTTCCGCTCCCCCGAACGGAGATGTTCGTGGAACGTCGGGGCGGAAATCCCCAGGGACTCGGCGACCTCCTCGGCGGTACTCCCCCGGGGCCACTCGAAGTACCCCGAGACCATCGCCGTCTCCATCACGTCACGCTGCCGGTCAGTGAGTTTCGCTTCGAGCTGTCGGCGGAAGGAGGTCGGCGACTGGACGTCGTCTTCGACCTCCCGTTTTGCCACGACCGAGACGTCCGGATACGACGACTGAATGGCGTCGGTGAGTGCGCGCAGATCTGAGCCCGCCGGCGTCCGGAGGACGAGCGTGCCCTCGCCGCCGGTCGCGGTAAACGACTCGACGGTCGCGCCGAGTTCGGTCAGCGTGACCAGCACCGAGGCGTCCGTCAGCCGTAGCTCGAACAGCACCTCGTTGCTCTCCTCGGAGACGATTCGAGCCTCGACCAGCGCTTCCAGAGAGCCGACGGCGGACAGCACCTGCTCCGCCTCCACATCCTCGATCGTGAGATAACACGACACGGCGCCGTCACCCGCAGGAGCGACGTTCTCGAGTCGGACAGTCGTGTCGAACTCCAGAGAGAGATCGACGACGACGTCCCGGGTGTCGGTGTGGTCGAATTCGAGTTCGACCGCGCTGTCGCTGTAGAGTAACTCCTTGGACGTCGCAGCGTCGATACCGTTCCCGATCGTTCCGCCGATCTCACCCAGCACCGACCGTTCTTCGTCTGTGA
This sequence comes from Halobellus ordinarius, assembly GCF_031823395.1. Taxonomy (NCBI): domain Archaea; kingdom Methanobacteriati; phylum Methanobacteriota; class Halobacteria; order Halobacteriales; family Haloferacaceae; genus Halobellus; species Halobellus ordinarius. The sequence goes on along the minus strand of NZ_JAVQKJ010000014.1, from coordinate 39,459 downwards.
GGATACCGCTCACGTAGACGACGAGCGCCCCATACGTCGACTCGCGGTATCGGATCGGGACCGCGACGACGTCGTATCCGCCCTCCGCGGTGTCGCCGCCCGTGTCGATCACCGGAACCGATCCGTCGGTGACTGTCGTCGTGGCAACTGCGCCGTCGTCGACGGCATCCCTGACGACGTCGAGCGCGACGGGTTGCCGATCCCCGTCGGCGCCTCTGTCGCGGATCGCATCGATATCCACGGCATCGGTCGTCGCCCTCGGTTCGACTGTCCCCAGGGTCGCCTCGTACCTGGCGATCCACGCGCCCCGGTACGGCGAGGACTCGAAGGCCGAACAGACCGCCGTCTCGATATCCTCACGCGTCGTCGCGTCGACGAGTGCCCCATCGACGTCCCGAAGCAGTTCGTTGATCCGGCGCACCCGGGTCAGTTGTTCCTGGCGACGCTCGATCTCCGAGGCCCGTTTCTGCTTGAGGTCTCGGATCCGCTCGGTCAGGGCTTCCAACGCGGCCGGATCACCGAGGTCACCCGCCTTCCGCGTGTCGAGTGCCTCCTCCGTCGATTCGAGGGCGAAATACTCCCGCACCTCCTCGTCGAACTCCGAGCGGACGAGCAGTTCTTCGACTGTCTCCCGGAGTCCGTCCTGGCCGACGGGCTTGACGAGGTACTCGTCGAACGGCATCTCGACGATGTCGGTGTCGGGATCGACCGCCGTCATCATCGCGACGCGGCAGTCGAATCCGCGGTCGTCGATGGCTTCGAGTACCTCGTCGCCGGACAGGTCCGGCATCCGCCTGTCCAAAAGCACGACGTCGACGGTGTCGTCCATCTTTTCCAGCGCTTCCTCGCCCCCGTAGGCGACGCGGACGTCGTACTCCTCGCGCAGCCAGTACGCACAGGTGTCCGTCAGATCCCTGTCGTCGTCGACGACGAGGACGACTGGGTCGTCGACACCCGAATCGCTCCCCTTCTCAGTCTCCCCCGACGTCCGGTCCGTTGACATCCTGATACGCGGAAAAAACGGGGCGACGAACTAATACCTGCCCCCTTCGCCGTCCGACCGACCGGGCGCCGAAACCTATCAGAAAGACCCTCTTCTTCCCGGTCGCTGCCGACTGGTGTGACCCGTCGATCCGATGGCTGGTGAAGCTTGACAGAGACTATCGGCCAAACCCTACTATCTTAGGGCCCTGTGTTAGGAGTACACACTCGGTATGAACAGATGGATATGAAAAATCGAATCGTCGTCGAGGTGGCCTTCCGTGCCTGAATGCCAGAACTGTGGCTCGTTCGTTTCACGCGATTACGTGCGTGTGTTCGCACCCGAGGGCGTCAAGGACGCGCGGGTGTGCCCGAACTGTGAGGATGCGATCAGGGAGGGTGCAAAGGTGCGAGATGCCCGGGCGCGGCGCGTCTCGTCCCTGTAGACCGCTGCCGTCCCCCGTGACCCGAAGAGCGGTCCCGCGAAGCGCCGGGTAAACCGCCAACCTACAAGGTGGTGCCGCGGGACGTCGTGTGAACCGCCAACCTACAAGGTGGTGCCGCGGGACGTCGGGTGTATGCGACTGGAGGACTACTGGGGGGTGGGCCCGAAGACGAGCGAACAGCTCCGGGAGTCGATGGGCGTCGAGCGCGCTGTCGAGGCTATCGAAAGCGCCGACATCCGGGCGCTTGCAGAGGCGGGTCTCCCGCGGGGCCGGGCGGTCCGGATCCTCCGCCGGGCCAACGGCGCTACGGGAATCGAAACCCTCGGGACGCGAGACACCCGCGAGGTGTACGACGAACTGCTCGAACTGGCGAGCCAACACGCGTTGACGGCGCACGCCGCAGACCGGATCCGCGTCCTGACCCCGCTGCCCGACGTCGAAGACCGTGAGGAACGACTCGACCGGGTGCTCGCGGCCCGCGACGCGTGGCTCGGACTCGACGACGAGGAGCGCGACGCCGTTCGCTCGGCGTTCGCGTCCTACGACGAGGCCGACGGCTCCGACCGGGCGGCCGTCGAAACGGCGCTGGAACTCCGCGAAGCGGGTCTCTGCGGCGAAACCTTCGAATCGCTCGAAGTCCTCGACGACGACGCGCTCTCGGCGGCTGCCGACGCCTTGGGGACCGTCTCCGAGGACGGATCGGTCGCCTCCGGCGTCGACGACGAACTCGACCGGCTCCGTGAGCGCCGCGACGATGTCGCTACCCTCCAGTCGAGTGCGCTGGACGTCCTCGAATCCGTCCGTGAGCGCGGGGTCCGGTCCTTCGAGGAGTTCCGCGCAGCGTTCGTCGAATACGTCGCCGCCGAAACGGAGGTGCCCCGCGGCCGGATCGAAGCCGCCGTCGCGGAGGACGCCCGCGACGAGGCGGACTTCGCGGCGACGTCCCTCCGGAATCTGCTCTCGGAACTCGACGAGGAGGTCGACGAGCGCGAGTCGACCGTCGCCGCGGACCTGCGCGAGTCGGTCGAGGAAGCCCGCCGGGACGTCGACGTCGCCGTCGCGGCCGTCTCCGACATCGCGTTCGAACTTTCGCTGGGTCGATTCGCCGCCGCCCACGAGCTAACCCGCCCGCGACTCGTCGACGACGGACTCGCCGTCGCCGGCGCGCGCAACCTGACGCTCTCCGGCGACGTCCAGCCCGTGAACTACGCGGTCGGGGCTCACGACCTGAATCTCGCCGGGGAGTCGCCGCCCTCGGGCGATCGGGTCGCCGTCCTCACCGGCGCCAACTCCGGCGGGAAGACGACGCTGTTGGAGACGCTCGCGCAGGTCGTCCTGCTGGCAGCGATGGGGCTGCCTGTCCCCGCACAACGCGCCGAGGTCGGCGGGTTCGACACCGTCGTCTTCCACCGCCGGCACGCGAGTTTCAACGCGGGGGTCCTGGAATCCACGCTGAAGTCGATCGTGCCGCCGCTGTCGACCGGGGACCGGACGCTGATGCTCGTCGACGAGTTCGAGGCGATCACCGAACCCGGCCGCGCGGCGGACCTTCTGAACGGCCTGGTCGATCTGACCGTCGACCGCGGCGCGCTCGGGGTCTACGTCACTCACCTGGCCGACGACCTGAGCCCGCTCCCGCCGGAGGCCCGAATCGACGGGATCTTCGCCGAGGGACTGACCGAGAACCTGGAACTCAGAGTCGACTACCAGCCGCGGTTCGGGACGATCGGCAAGTCGACGCCGGAGTTCATCGTCTCCCGCCTGGTCGCGAACGCCCGCGATCCCGTCGAGCGACAGGGTTTCGAGGCACTCGCGGCCGCCGTCGGCGAGGAGGCAGTCCAGCGGACGCTGTCGGACGCCGCGTGGTCGGACGGGTAATCGACCTGAAGCGAATCCAACGGGGATCTGGATCGGCCCAGCGTGGGAGAGATTATTACATTTCGGCGCCCTGCTCGTCGATCGCATCGGCCGCGATCGACCGCCCGCGGGCGTTCAACTCGACCTCGTGGCGGACGCGGACCTCGTCGAGGACGTCGTGGTCGATGAGTCTGACGAACAGTTCCTCGACCTCGTCGACGTCGATCCCGAGGAACGCCGGGATGTCGAACGGCGAGACGCCGGAGTACAGCGCCATCAGTACCTGTTTGTCCTGCTGAGAGAGGTCAAGCGACGTCTCGGTCTGCTCGTCGCCGATCTGCAGCAACGATTTCAGGTTGTCGACTGCGTCTTTCGGCCCGGAGATGTACGTCTGGACGCTCGTCCCCTCGTCGTCGGAGTGTTCGACCTCGATGACCTCCCGTTGCTCTTCGCGGACGGTCCGCCGGCCCATCTCGATGTCGCCGATGTCGTCGAGTTTGACCTCGACGAACGTGCCGTTGACCGTCGCGATGCTGACCGCCTCCTCCTCGACTTTCATCCGCGCACCCTCCCACTCGGTGTTCTGCACGACGCCGCCCTCGACGGCGGGGTGCCGGATCAGGAACTTCGTCGACGAGAGGAGCGCGTCGTAGAAGTCCATCTCGAACTCCTCGTAGTCTCCCGGCGCGACGAGAATGACGTTCTCCCCGTTGTCGAACTGCAACGCGAGGTAATCGGAGACGGTCGCGACGCGCTGATTGACGTCGAACCGGCCGCCGACGCGGTCGATCGCCGACAGCGGGAAGGTGCGTTTGCCGCCGGTGCCCGCCAGCACGATCCGACGGTTCGAAAGCAGGATGCGCCCGTTGGTCCAGGCCGCATCGTTCCGCTCTCGGCCGTCTCGGATCGCCTGCAGGAACCGACCGCGCGTGTCCGCAATCTTCGTCTCGCCGGATTTCACCTCAGCTCACCCCCGAGAGTCACCCGGCTCGCCCTCCCCGGTGTCGCGGTAGATTCGGAGTCGTTTCTCGACGGGGTCGAACTGATCCCGACAGGAGGTCGGGATCGTCTCGGTCATCCCGATCGTCAGGTACCCGCGGGGCTTGACGGCGGAGCCGAGCGTCTCAAAGATAGCCTGTTTCGCTTCCCGATTGATGTAGATGAAGAGGTTCCGACAGATGACGAGATCGAACGTCCGCGGCGGATCCTCCTGCACGAGATCGTGACGCTCGAACGACACCAGATCGCGCACTTCGTCGGTGACGCGGTAGGTGTCGCCGTCCTGTTCGACGTACCGGTCGTACTCGCTCAGCGGTTCGAGTTGCGACTTGAGGTCGTTCGTTTCCGACGCCTCGTACTCTCCTCGACGGGCTGCACGGAGGATCTCCGGTTTGATGTCGGTTCCGAGGATGTTCACTTTCCTCGCGTCCACACGGTCGTCGTCGAGAGCGAGCATCGCGACGGAGTACGCCTCGCGGCCGTCCGAACTGGCCGCGCTCCAGACGTTGATCCGCCGCTCGTCGTTCAGCTCGGCCAGGATGTCCCGGATGCCTTCCCAGACGTCCGGGTTGCGGAAGAAGCTGGTCACGTTGACGGAGAGCGCGTTCAAAAGCGCCTCCTGCTCGTCCGTATCGTCCGTCAGGAGGTCCAGGTACTCGCCGTACTCGTCGACGTGACGGCGACGCATCCGCGCGGAGATGCGGCGGTCGAGGTACGACCGGTTGTAGACGCTGGTCGCAAACGACAGCGACGTCTCGACGTAGGAGAGCAGCTCCTCGAAGCCCTCGTCAACCTCGTCGGTGTCGGTTTCCAGCGCCATCAGTCGGCCACCCCCTCGGCCTCGGCGCTTTCGTCTTCCGGCGGCACCCACTGTCTGCGAGCCTGTTTACCCTCGTCCGGGATGCGCAGGGAGTTCACGTCCAGGATGGGGACGACGTTGCCGTCGCCGACGACGGCCGTCCCGGAGAGCCCCTCGGTTCCGCGGAGCGGCCCCTGCAGCGGCGTGACCACGACCTCCTCCTGCCGGGAGACGCCCTCACACTGGAGCGCGACCTGGCGGTCGGCTGGCCGGATCCGCACCACCATCCCGTCGTCGATCGGCTCCGTGTCCAGATCCAGTGCCTCCCGGAGTCGAATCAGCGGGAAGATGCGCTCCTCGTGGACGATCACCTCCGCGCCGTCGACGCGCTGGATGCGCGTCTCCCGGGAGATCTCGTCGATGTACTTGATCGGGACACCGAACTCCCGGTCGCCGACCTCGACGAATAGCACCTTGATGATCGCGACCGACACCGGCAGCCGGATCGAGACCGTCGTCCCCTCGCCGAGGGTGCTGTCGACGTCGACCGACCCGTCCAGGGATTCGACGGTGGTCTTGACGACGTCCATCCCGACCCCGCGGCCGCTGACGTCGGTGATCTCGTCGTTCGTCGAGAGGCCGGGGTGGAAGATGAAGTCGTAGATCTCCTCGTCGGGCAGCTCCGCGAGTTCCTCGCGGGTCCGGATCCCCTCTTCGGCGACCGTATCGCGGAGGGCGTCCGCGTCGATCCCGCCGCCGTCGTCCTCGACGGTGATGACGACGGTGTCGTGTTCGCGCTCCGCGCGGAGTTCGACCGACCCCATCGCGGGTTTGCCGACCGCCTCGCGCTCCTCCGGCGCCTCGATCCCGTGATCGACCGCGTTCCGGAGCACGTGCATCAGCGGATCGGATATCTCGTCGAGGATCGTCCGGTCGAGTTCGATGTTCTCGCCCTCCACGGAGAAGTTCACCCGCTTTTCCTCCTCGCGGGCGAGGTCGCGAACGAGCCGCGGGAACTTGTCGAACACCTTCTTCAGCGGGATGAGCCGCATATCCATCACGGTGTCCTGGAGGTTCGAGGAGATCTTATCGAGTTCGTCGAGGGTGTCGCGGCCGCCCGTCGAGGTGTCTTCGCCCTCGACGGCCTGCCGGAGCTTGATCCGGCTCGTGACCAACTGTTCGACCAGGCTGTGGAGTTCGTCGAGCTGGTCGACGTCGACGCGGACAGACTTCACCTCCGAGATCGACGGCGTCGACTCGCCGCCGTCCGATCCGTCGTCTCCGTCTTCGGCAGACTTCGAGCCGCCCGAGTCGTCGCTGTCGTCGGCGTCGGACTCCTCGGTGCTCCCGGCGTCGCCGCCGCCGTCGTCTGCGGACGTATCCGCGCCCGGGGTGTCCGACGATCCGCCGTGGGAACCGCTGGCGGATGCTGACTGCCCGCCTGCGTCGCCCGCCGCTTCCGATCCAGCCGTCGAGTCGCTGGACGGAGATGCCTCGCTGCTGTCCCCGGCGTCTGTCGCTTCGGCGTCACTTCCGGCCGGCGACGCTGACGTTTCGGTCTCCGAGGACGCGGTGGCGTCGCTCCCGCTTTCGGCGCCGGCGTCGTCCGTCCCGTCGGACGAGTACGCGTCCACCACGGCGTCGACCGCGGCGGCCGCCGAGTCGGGATCGACGTCGCTGTCGGGGACGGAGTTGCCAGCCGGTGCCGCGCCGGCGGAGTCGTCCGTGGCCGTCGAATCCGTCTCGACGGGATCGTCGGCAGCGCCGGCAGAGCCGCCGCCGTCCGCTGGACTGCTGTCGTCCGTCGATGCGGTATCACCCGCCGGTTCCGGAACGCCGCCATCCAGCAACGCGCTCACGTCGGTGAGCGATACCGATTCGACTTTCCAGAGATCGCGGAGGATCGCGTCGAGTTTGTCCTCGGTCTCGTCGGCGACGAAGACGACGAACGTCTCGCCGAAGTCTCCCTCCTCGATCCGGTCGAGACTCGGCTTCGCGCCGACGACAGCCAACTCCTCGGGCAGACCGTCGACGAACAGGCCGCCGTCGACGCCCTTCATCTCGCCCGCATCGAGCGCGACCTCTGCGTGGAAGAGCCACTCGGTGTCGGCCAGCGCCGGGTCCTCGGGGTCGAGTACCTCGGCGGCGAGTTCGAGTTCCGCGCTGGATTCCGGCGGCCGTTCCTGTGCGGTCGATTCCCCGGCGTCGCTTTCGTCCACTGAGCGGGCTTCGTCCTCAGCGGCCCCGTCGGACCCGTCGCCACCTGACTCCGGTTCGGCCGCTGCCCGGATCTCGTCGACCAGATCGCTCGGATCGCGGGTGGATTCGCCCTCTTCCTCGATCTCGTGGAGGATGTCGAGGATCTCGTCCATCCCGTCGAAGACCAGGTCCATCCGCTCGTGGGTCACCTCGATTTCCCCCTGGCGGACCGCATCGAGCAGATCCTCGACGGCGTGGGCGACGGTCGAGGCGTTGTCGAACCCCATCGCCCCGAAGTTCCCCTTCAGGGTGTGTGCCTGTCTGAAGATGTCGTCGATCGCCTCCTCGTCGTCCGGATTCGCCTCCAGATCGAGCAGGGAGTTATTCAGCTGCGTGATGCTTTCTTCGGATTCGGTGATGAATTCCTGGTAGAGTTCGTCGTCCATCTGTCACTCCTCCGCGAAGTACTGCAGTGCGTTCTCGGCGATCTCCTCGGCCGGTGCGACCGTCTCGACGCTTCCCGTTTCGATCGCCCGCTTCGGCATCCCGAAGATTGCTGAGGTGGCTTCGTCCTGCGCGATCGTGTGCCCTCCGGCGTCGGCGATGCGCCCCATCCCGTCGACGCCGTCCCGGCCCATCCCGGTAAGCAGGACGGCACACAGCGGGTGTGCGGCGTTCTCCGCCGCGGACGCCATCACCAGATCGACCGCGGGCCGGACGCCGTGGATCGGCTCCGTCTCCGTCAGTTCCAGGCGGAGACGCCCGTTCCGATCCCCGCTGACCACCAGATGATGGCCGCCGGGAGCGACCCGCGCCTCGCCCGGCCCGATCCGTTCGCTCTCCTCGGCCTCCTGGACGGTGTACTCCGATTTGTCGTCGAGTCGGGTCGAAAATCGGCCCGTAAACCCTTCCGGCATGTGCTGTACGACGAGGACCCTGAGGTTCGCAGCGCGCGGGAGCCCCGAGAGGACGCGTTCGACCACGTTCGGACCGCCGGTCGACGCTCCGATCACGAGCGTGCCGGCGTCGGGATACGACCGTCCGGCGGCCGCCGATGCGGACGGTTCCGAGTCAGCCTTTCTCGACGGTCGTGACGTCGTCACCCCGCTTGCACCGGCGCCGGTTCTCTCTGCCGAGGACGTCGACGCCGATGTCGCCGCTGACGCGTTCTTCGAGGACATCCGCGCGTTAGCCGAGAGGTCCACCCGGGCCGCGGACTCGACTTTCTCGACGAGTTCCCGTTTCACCTGGGGCATCGACGACGTTACCTCACCGCCCGGTTTGGTGACGAAGTCGACCGCACCGCGGTCCAACGCCTCGAAGGTGACGTCGGCGTCCTCCTCGGCGTGCGCCGAGAGCATCAACACCGGCGTCGGGTGCTCGTCCATAATGGCTTCGACGGCTTCGATGCCGTTCATCGTCGGCATCTCGATGTCCATCGTCACCACGTCGGGATCGTATTCGACGACCGCATCCACGGCTTCCGACCCGTCGTCGGCCTCGCCGACCACCTCGATGCCGCCCTCCTCGAGCAGCCGTCGAATCAGCGTCCGCATAAACCGCGAGTCGTCGACGATGACCGCCCGAGTCGTGGATCCGCGCCCCCCGGATTCCGACGCCGTGCTCATCGCATCGACGCCTCCGTCACGGCGCCGGTCCTAACCTGGACCGCGTGCGTCGGACGCGCGGTCCGGACCGTCGGCGGCTCCCGTCGTTCCGCAGGTCCCGTCGGCCGACCCGCGTCGTGCTCGTGCCCGCTCATCTCGATTTGCACTTTCCAACTGGGGAACTTAAGCACTCGCCGGTGAGAATCAGCCCTGATAACGGCGGCCGTACATTTATTGATGCCGTGTGCCCCTTCGGAAACAACGACCGGCGGCGCGGACGTCGCCGGAGAACCCCCTATGTCACAGGAACAAACCGCAGCGGCGGGCGTCACCCGCGCCGCCGCAGACGACGACGCAGAAACCACGGCCGAACAGATGCAGGTTCTCGAGTTCGAGTTGGGTGGCGAGCGCTACTGCGTCGACATCGACTACGTCTCCGAAATCGTCGACCGAGGCTCCGTCACGAAGGTGCCGAACGCCCCCGAGTTCGTCGAGGGCGTGATGGATCTCCGCGGCCGAACCACCTCGATCGTCAACCCGAAAACGCTCCTGAACGTCGAGGGTGACGACACCGAGGCGGGGCGGATCGTGATCTTCGACGCAAGCAAATTCGAAGACGAGGCAGCCGTCGGTTGGATGGTCGACGAGGTGTTTCAGGTGATCCGCGTCTCGATGGACGACGTCGAGGAACCGCCGATGGAGCGCGGCGACTTCATCGAGGGAATCGTCCGGCGGGAGGACGACTTGGTCGTCTGGATCACGCCGACGAAGACCACAGGAGCGTAGCGCTTCACTCGCGGAGGGATCGCGCCGTCGTGGGCGACGATTCCGTGGTCCCGCGCAACCCGTCTATTGCGATGACTGTTCCGGCCACGACACAGACGCCCGCCACGAGAAAGGCGGGCAGATAACCGACTGTGTCCGCGAGGGCACCGCCGAGGACGCTCCCGAGTCCGGCACCGAGACTTCCGATGGCGGTGTAGGCGCCGAGTGCCTCAGCGCGGACGGGGGCGGGCGCTAAGCGCGTGACTAACCCCACTGCAGTGACCGCGATTACCGCCCACGAGGCACCGATCGCTATGAAGAACGCTGCCACGAGGACGAGACCGAGAGGTGGGGCAACGGCCGCTCCCACCACCGCGACGACCGGGAACGCACCGGCGCGGAAGAGCAACGCGCCGACCTGCAGCCTGAACGGGTCGGCGGCGGAAGCGAGTGTCCCGACAGCCGCGTACGAGACGGCTGCAGCCGCAGAGGTGAGGATGAACAGCGCGAACACCTCGTCGGTCGCATAGCCCGCGTCGACGAGGTACGCCGGGAGGGGGGCGAAGAAGGCCGAGAAGCCGGCAAAGAACACGACCGCCGCGAGGAGATACCGGACGAGGGGTCCGGAGAACCGATCGCTCAGCCGTGATCGGATTCCGCGGCCGAGTCCGATATCGCGGAGCGCCCAGTACATCCGTGCGGGACCGAACGGGATCGCCTGGATCGCCCGTATTCCGGTCCCCTGTGGTGACCTGATGCGGCGGGAGAGCCGCCGGAATCGTTGGTTCGAGATCGTCGGCGGCTTCGGATACCGGTTCAATACCAGCAGAAACCCCCCCAAGGTCACGAGCGCACTCCCGATGAAGAAGAGCCGTTTCGCGGCCAGGGGCGACAGTCCGACTCGGGTGCCGGCGAGCGACGACCAGATGCCGCCCGCCACGAGGCCGATCAGCCAGCCGTAGCCCTGATAGTGGTTCAGCAGTCCGAACCGGCGGTTCCAGTCGGCCGGCCGGTATCCCTCGACGACGACGACGTTGAGTACGGGCGCGGCGGCGGCGACGACAAACCAGAGTGCGGCGTTGGCGATCAGGACAGTCCACGGTGATGCAAGAAACGGCAGAAGGAGGAAGACGATCCCCGTCAATCCGAGCGCAACCAGAATGAACGGTCGTCGACGATCCGTCCGCGTCACGAGCCGTCCCCAGAGGATCGCGCCCGGAATGCCCGCAAACGCTGCCGTCGCGGCTACCAGACTCACGATCAATGCGCCGGCTCCAAGATCGATGGCGTAAAGCGGAACGAGCAGCGAGGCAGCCCCCACGGCAGCGTATCCGAGCGCCCAGCCGTACAGCCACGCGTCCGACCCCGTTCCCTCAGCCGTAGCGTCGACACCGCTTCCGTCGGCCGTTGCGATAGCACCGCTTCCCTCAGCCGTAGCGTCGACACCGCTTCCGTCAGCCGTAGCATCGACGCCGCTCCCGTCGGCCGCTACGATAGCACCGCTTCCGTCGGTCGATTCGGCGGCGCCACCGTCAGAAACAGCGGCGCGTACGGCGGATACGCCTTCCGCTTGGGTACGCTCGTTGGGACTTCCCGCAGCCGTCGATTTCCTCTCTTCGTCCACGTCACGTCGAACACGAGGGGCCCGTATATATTTCAGGCAGGACGCTTTTCCCCGCCCCAGTCCGAGGTGGGTGTATGTACCGCAAGGGCCACTTCGGCGTTTCGCTGCTCGTCTTCTCCCCTATCGCCTTCGTCCTCGTCGCCGTCGAGCAGATCGGCCTGGCGCTCGTCGTCGGTGGGGTGATGGTGTGGCTCTCGATGCTTCCTGACCTCGACCACCGAGTTCCGGGCATTCCACACCGGGGACCCACGCACTCGCTTCTCTTTGCGGCCCTCGTCGGCGCGGTCTTCGCCGGACTGGGGATCGCACTGAAGTCAGCAGGTATGGGATCGGAACCGTTCGCGGTCGGGACCATCGCCGGAGGACTCTCGCTGGCGGCGCTCGGATTCGCCGTCGGGTCGATCTCGGTCGTCGCGCACCTCCTCGGCGACGCGCTCACGCCGGCGGGCGTCAACTTCCTGTGGCCCTTGTCGAGCCGGACGTACACGCTCGGCCTCTGGCGAGCGAACAACACACTCGCGAACTACGGACTGTTCGCCGTCGGGATCTTCGCGACCGGCGCCGCGACGTACCTCGGATTCGCGTTGTGAGACCGCCCGGCGAATCCCGGAAGCCCCCCGAACGGCCCGCTCTCCCGGTCCACGGCACAAATCTTAAATATCGCCTTCCCGTGATGTAAACTGCAATGGCGACAGGCACGGTTGCGTTCTTTAACGACACAGGCGGTTACGGTTTCATCGAGAGCGAGGATTCTGAGGAGGACGTCTTCTTCCACATGGAGGACGTCGGGGGTCCCGACCTCGAAGAAGGACAGGAAGTGGAGTTCGACATCGAGCAGGCCGACAAGGGCCCGCGCGCGACGAATCTCCAGCGCCTGTAAGGACGCACCACGACAGCGGCACTGCGGTCGGCGGTTCCGTCGAGTCTCACCACGAACCTCTATTTCTCACGTGCTGAGCGAACGGTATCTCAGGCGTTTGTAGAGCAATCGGTACCGCCGCTCGTACCACGTTTCCCTGTGCCCTCCGCGTTTTCCTCACAACTCGCCGGCTTCGGCCTGCTCTCTGATCTCGGCCACGCGCTCCCGGATCGCCGCCCACTCGTCGTCGTCTTTCCGGTCGACGTGTGAGTACATCAGCCCCATCCGGCCGGTCCCGCGAAGCGTCTCCTCGTTGCGTTTCAGGAAGTCCCAGTAGAGGGCGTTGAACGGACAGGCGTTCTCCCCGGTGGTCTTCGATTTCGCGTACGGACAGTGTCCGCAGTGGTCGCTCATCCGGTCGATGTAGTTCGCCGAGGACGCGTAGGGCTTCGAGGAGAGGACGTCGGTGCCGAACGACCCCATCCCGACGACGTTCGGCGTCGTCACCCAGTGGTAGGCGTCGACGAACCCCAGATGGAACCACTCGTTGAGTTCCGCGGGGTCGACTCCATACAGCAGGGCGAAGTTCGAGAGGACCATCAGCCGCTCGATGTGGTGTGCGTACCCCCGCGTGTGGACGTGGTCGACGGCCGCCGAGAGACAGCGCATCTCCGTGTCGCCGTCCCAGTACGCAGGCGGGAGCGACGCTGTCGCACCGAGCTGGTTCGCCGACGCCAGTTCCGGCATCGCCCGCCGGTAGACGTGGCGCATAAACTCCCGCCACCCGAGCACCTGCCTGACGAACCCTTCGACGCTATTGAGCGGGGCGTCACGGGCCTCGTACGCCGTAACGACCGCGTCGATCGCCTCCCGCGGGTGCAGCAACCCGAGATTGAGCGACGCCGAGAGCAGCGAGTGACAAAGCGCCCACTCGTCGTCGACCATCGCGTCCTGATACGTGCCGAACTCGGGCAACCGCGCTGATACGAACGCGTCGAGCGCGCGCTTTGCCGCGGCCCGGGTCACCGGCCATCGGAAGCCGTCCGGCTCACCCCAGAGGTCGTCGTAGCGCTCGGCTACGAACGATTGGACCTCGCGGGTGATCCGGTCTGGCTCGAACTGCGGCTCCTCCGGCGGCGTCCACTCCGGCGGCGGCGGCTCCCTGTTTTCCTCGTCGTAGTTCCACGCGCCGCCGACAGGGTCGCCGTCGTCCATCAGAATACCCGTCTTCCGGCGGACGTGGCGGTACCAGTTTTCCTGTCGGTAAGGGCCGACGTTCACCGGATCGTCGTCACCGTCGCTTGCGGATTCGCCATCGGATCGGCCGTCATCGGCCCACGCCTCGAACGTCTCGCGGGTCGTCAGAAACAGGTCGTTTTCGACCAGCGTCAGCGTGCTGTCGCGGTCGGCCACTAGCTGCTGCCGACGCTCGTCCGACCCGTGGCTGGGCGATCGCATCCCCACGAGTTCGTCGTCGGGATTCGCCGCGAAGTAGCGGTCGAGCCCGTCTCCGAAGGTCTCCGCCTGCAGATACGTGACGTCGTAGCCACGGTCACGAAGGGCGTCACGGAAGTGACGCATCGCGCTGAACACCAGCGTGAGCTTCTGCGGGTGGTATCGATGCCGCTCGGCGAACGCGTGCGCTTCGATAAGCAGAACGCGCTCTGCGGACTGTAGCGGAGCAGCCTCCGGATAGAGTTGATCCCCGAGGAGCCAGACCGTCATTACCGAGCGTTCGCGAGGCGGCGTAAAAACCACCACGGCCGTTCCACGTCGGCGTCGTATCCTGTGTCGGCCGCTGGGAGAGACAGCGATCCGTCTTGGGAGCCGAGAACACCCCCGCAGTGTAGGACTCGGGGACAAGAATTTAGATGGCGGCCTCCGTCGGGGTCGATAACGAGCTATGGACCGTTCCACACCCCGGATTGTCGTGGTCGAAGACGAGACCGATCTGGCGGAACTCTACGCTATCTATCTTTCGGACGAGTACGACGTCGAGACGGCGACCGACGGCGAGTCTGCCCTGGAGATCATCGAGGAAGACACCGACGTGGTGCTCCTCGACCGGCGGATGCCGCAGATGACCGGCGACGAGGTGCTGGGAGAGATCAGATCCCGAGGGATCGACTGCCGTGTCGCGATGATCACGGCGGTCGAGCCCGACGTCGACATCGTCAAGATGCCGTTCGACGACTACCTGGTGAAGCCCGTCACCCGGGAGGACCTCCAGAGTCTCGTGGAGGTGCTGCTCCGGCGCTCCGACTACGATAGTCGAACACAGGAGTTCTTCCAACTGGCCTCGAAGAAGGCCGCCCTCGAATCCGCTCCCGACGTCACCGTCGAGGAGGAAGCGGAGTACCAGGAACTGAAAGATCGAATGGAGAAGATCCGAGCCGAACTCGACGAGCAGCTCGCGGAGTTGAGCGACGGGGACTTCCGGACCGCGTTTGCATCGTTTCCCGACATCGAGATGGACGACGATTCGACGTAGGCGCCCTCCTGAGGAAGGTCGGTCCGCCTCCGGGACATTCGCTTCCGAAGACGGCAACTCTGCTGTTGATTGGTCTCACCGGCTACTGGTGAGTGTTTCCCCCGGTGACGGCGCTTACCGGAAAGACCTCTCCTGTGGCGCGTTTTGATCACAAGACACACGTTAGTTTTATTGAACTGATGATCTGTAATATGTAGTATGGTACCAAAGGCTCAATTATGAAATTCGATGGAACCTTCGAAATCGATAACGTCTCCCTCGAGGAAGTCTGGCTGGCGCTTTCAGACCCCTATATGATCAAAGCGTCCCTGCCGGGCTGTCAATTCCTCGTGCCGGTCGAAGACGGGGGGGACGTAGACTTCGAGCAGCTCCGGACGGAAGCAGAAAACGACGGAGAGGATCCGCCGATCCTCCCGGACGCAACACCCGAGGATGTCGCTGAACGGGCCTTCGTGGAAGGAAACACGTACGCCACGCTCATCGAACTCAGTGTCGGTAACGTGAAACCGAGTTTCGAGTCGACGGTTACCATCACAGAACGGGAATTTCCACGTATGAGCGCAGCGGGCGAAGGCTCAGCTGCGAATAGCGCCTTCGAGATGTCGGCGTGGATGGAACTTTCCGAGGTCGAAGACGGGGTCGCTGTCGAATGGAACGCTGAAGCGGACGTGTTTGGCAAGATCGCACAGCTCGGCGGTCGAGTCATCAAACCGGTGGCCAACCGCGTCGTCAAACGGTTCTTCGACCAGGTTGCCGACCGCCTGAAGGAAGTCGGCGACGCGGCCGATGAGGAAACACAGAGTAGTCTCCGCGACCGGGTGTCGGGATTGTTCTGACACCATCCGAGCCAGCGCAACGAATTCGCAAATGTTCAAAAATACACTATGATGGAAGAAAAACAAGAAAAACACGAGATCACACTCGAAGTGAACGGCGAGGAACGGAACTTAAGCGTGAAACCGGAGACGCTTTTGGTTCACGCGCTCCGGGAAGAACTGGGCTATACCGGCCCGAAAGTCGGCTGCGAGAGCAGTCTCTGCGGCGCTTGTACGGTCCACGTCGACGGCGAACCGATCAAATCCTGTACGATGCTCGCAGTTCGGGCGGACGGTGCAGAGATCACGACTGTCGAGGGGCTCAGCGACGGCGAGGAGTTCCACCCGCTCCAGGAGTCGTTTCAGCAGGAACACGGACTGCAGTGTGGATACTGCACCCCGGGGATGCTGATGACCGCAACCTCGCTGCTGGAGGAGAATCCAGACCCGTCCCGGGAAGAAATCCGTGAGTCGATCGACGGGAACCTCTGTCGATGTACCGGCTACCAGAACATCGTCAACGCGGTCGAATCCGCGGCAGAGGAACTGTCCAGCCAGGGAGCGGGTGATTAGAATGGCATCCGAGCAACAAGCAGTCGACGACGTATTCGGATCGACCGTGGAACGGCGAGAGGACTCCTCGCTGCTCACGGGGGAAGCGGAGTTTACGGACGATAAGCTCCCCGACGCCGCTCACGTCTCGATCGTACGAAGCCAGTACGCTCACGCCCGCATCGAGACCATCGACCTGAGCGAGGCCGAGGCACAAGACGGCGTCATCGCCGCGTTCACCGGCGAAGATATCGAGTCCAGCGGCATCCCGAACAACATCCCGACGGCGTGGATGCTTCCGGGCCTCGTGACACCGCAGTACCGGATTATGGCGACCGACAAAGTCCGTCACACCGGTGACGCGGTCGCCGCCGTCGTTGCCGAAGACCGGTACAAAGCCCACCAGGCCGCCAGCCTCGTCGACGTCGAGTACGAGCGTCTCGAGTCCGTGACGGAACCGACGGAAGCAGTCGGTGCCGAACCGACGGTCCACGAGGAGGCCGAGGACAACGTGGCGTTCGACTTCGAACTCGGCGACAGTGAAGCCGTCGACCAGGCATTCGCCGAGGCCGACAACGTCGCGAGTGTCGAACTCGAACAGCCAAAGATTATCCCCAACGCTGTCGAGCCACGGGCCGCGGCGGCGAGCTACAACCCGGGCAGCGACGAGTTGACGCTCTGGATGACGTCGCAGAACCCGCACATCCACCGGATGCTGCTGTCGACAGCGACGCTCGGGCATCCGGAACACAAACTGCAGGTCATCGCGCCAGAAGTCGGTGGCGGATTCGGGAAGAAGATCTATCACTACCCGGACGAAGCCATCACTGCCTGGTGTGCAAAGCAACTCGGACGTGACGTCAAGTGGCAGGCCGCCCGCAGCGAGGACTACGCCACCGGCAGTCACGGACGGGACCACGTCACCGAAGCCGAAATCGCGGTCGACGACGACGGCACAATCCACGGACTGAGGGCCGAAACGCACGCCGGTCTCGGCGCGCACCTCCTCCAGTTCGCGACGGCGACCCCCTCGTACCTCTATGCGACGATCCTTTCGGGCGAGTACGAGATCCCCGCCATCCACTGTCGAGTCGTCGGTGCCTTCACGAACACGGCCCCGGTCGACGCATACCGCGGCGCAGGACGTGCGGAGGGGATCTACGTGACCGAGCGAATCCTCGATGTCGCCGCGAACGAACTCGGGATGGATCCGACGGAACTCAGACGCAAGAACCTGATCGATCCCGACGACTTCCCCTATGCGTCGCCGGTCGGCGTCCACTACGACAGCGGCGAGTACGAGCGAGCGATGGATCGCGCCCTCGAGTTGATCGACTACGAGGCGCAGCGTGAGAGACAAAAGCGGCTCCGTGAGGAGGAAGACCGGTACCTGGGGATCGGCGTCGCGAACTTCGTCGAGTCCGCAGGGCTCTCACCGTCGAAAGCTGCCGGTGAACTCGGCTCGGTCGTCGGCGGCTGGGAGGCCGGCGTCGTTCGCTTCCATCCCTCGGGGAAGGTCACTGTCTACTGTGGGACCTCTGATCAGGGGCAGGGCCACCGGACAACCCTCGCGCAAGTCGCCGCCCAGGAGCTCGGTGTGCCGCTCGACGACGTCGAAGTCATCGAGGGCGATACCGACGAAGTCCCGCAGGGGATGGGGACCTACGGGAGCCGAAGTGCTCCTGTCGGCGGCGCCGCTGTGTCGACAAGTGCCGAGAAGGTAATCGAAAAAGCTCGCTCGATAGCCGCACATCAACTCGAAGCCGACGAGGAAGACGTCGAGTTCGAAGACGGAGAGTTCCACATCGTCGGGGCACCCGATCGTTCGATGAGTATCCAGACGATTGCCCACGAGGCCTACATCAGCCACGACATCCCCGACGAGATGGAACCGGGGTTGGAAGCGACATCCTACTACGACCCCGAGAATTTCACCTTCCCGTTTGGAACCCATATCGCGCTCGTGGAAGTCGAGCCGGAGACTGGCGAGGTCGAGATCCAGCGGTACGTTGCAGTGGACGACTGTGGCGAGCAGATCAACCCGATGATCGTCGAAGGGCAGATACACGGCGGTATCGCCCAAGGGATCGGCGCAGCGCTCCTGGAGTCGGGCGAATACGACGACGAGGGGAACCTCGTCACGGGATCGATGAACGACTACGCCCTTCCGCGCGCGAACGACCTCCCAGAGTACGAGACGGACAGTACGGTGACACCGAGCCCACACAACCCACTTGGGGTGAAAGGCGTCGGGGAGTCCGCAACGATCGGTGCCACACCGACTGTCGTCAACGCCGTCGTCGACGCTCTGGAGCCGTTTGGGATCGATCACCTCGATATGCCGCTCACCAACGAGACAATCTGGTCAGCTGTCCGCGATAAGGAGGGTGATTCATAATGTACCCGTCCTCATTCGAGTATTATTCACCCCAGGACGTCGAGGCGGCCGTCGATCTCCTCGTCGAACACAGCGAGGAAGACGTCGAACTGATGGCAGGGGGACACAGCCTCCTGCCGGCGATGAAATCCGGCCTCTCGAACCCCGATGTGATTATCGACGTCGAGGACGTCGATTCCCTGTACGGAATCGACCACGGGGACGAGTCGAGTACCGTCGGTGCGATGACCACCTACGCGACTGTGGCCGACGACGACGTGCTTGGGCGGAAAACGATCGTCTCGGAGGCTGCTGCCGAGATCGGCGATATGCAGATCCGGAACGCGGGGACGGTCGGTGGGAACATCGCCCACGCCGATCCGGCAGCCGACCTGCCTGCCGCAGTCCTCGTCTCCGACGCGACGATTCACGCTCGCGGGCGGGATGGTGAACGGACGATCCCCGCCACCGACTTCTTCGAGATGATGTTCACCACTGCGCTCGCCGAGGACGAGGTCCTCACCCGGATCGAAATCCCGCACCTCGAACAGGAGTCGGCGGCGGCGTACATAAAGAAGGAGAGCCCCTCGTCGGGGTACGCGCTGGTCGGTGTCGCCGCAGTGCTGGAGACAGACGGTGAGACGATTACTGACGCCCGTATCGCGGCAAACGGCGCGTTCGATCACGCAATGCGACTCGGGCCCACAGAGGACGTGCTGACCGGCGAACCGATCGACGCGGACCTCGCCGAGCAAGCGGCAGCGCACGCGACCGACGACGTCGAGTCCTATATGCTGATGGAGGACACCAACGCCTCCGCGGAGTTCCGGAGCCACCTGCTCGAGGTGTACACGGCGCGGGCGATCGAGACGGCGGTCAGTCGTCTCGGATAGACGAGAACGCGGGCGAGTGAACCGCCTTCTCCCTTCGCTCCTCGCCGAACGGCGCGACGAGAACCGCCGGATAGGACGATACTCCCGCTCAGGACTGCCCGCCCACTACTCCCGCCGGCTTCCCGGCTGCGGGTCCACGTGGGCCGGCGCCAGCAGGTCCTCGATCGGTCGGTCGTCGAGCCACTCCAGCAGGCGGACGAGCTGTTCGGTGGCCGCCTCGAACAGGCGTTCGCCGATCTCGGCTGTCGCGTCCGTCTGATCGCCGAACACGCCGTTCTCGGAGTTCTCGATCGCGTCATAGAACGTCCGGGCGCCGTACTTCTGGATGTGTTCGGCGGCGTCGACGTCAGGGAGTCCGTTGTCCCGGGCGGCGGTGAGTTTCTCTTCTCGGACCAGGTCGGGGGCGAGGTGCTGGATCATCGCCGTCTCCTTCGGCCCGCCGTGGGGCCCGTTCCGCTCGAAGACCTCCTCGACGAGATCCGGGATCGACTCGTCCCACATCCATTCCACCGCGTAACACGCGCTGTCGTCACGGAGTCGCCTGCCGACCTCCCGGAGGTGCTGGACGTTGCCGCCGTGAGCGTTGACGTAGACGACCCGGTCGATACCGTGGTACGTGAGGTTCCGCGTCAGCGACTCGACGTAGTCGCGGAACTGCGGCGCGTCGACCCACATCGTCCCGTGAAACTGGCGGTGATGCGGGCTGACGCCGACGTTGACGGTTGGCGTGCAGAGAAAGCCAGTTCGCTCGCTCGCCTCGCGCGCTAACCCCTCGGCGATCAGATGGTCGGTCGCAAGCGGGAGATGCGGGCCGTGCTGTTCGGTCGATCCGAGCGGGACGATCGCGACCGACTCCTCGGCGACGTAGTCTCCGAGTTCCGGCCAGGTCCGGTCTGCAGCGTACATACCGGAGGAAGGCGGCGCGGCGCCAAGAATGTACGCCACAGAGACGGGGCGTGGACCCTGACGCCGAACCGACCCGCGAACTATTCGCCACCGACGACGCCGGTGAGATCGTCAGGCTCCGTCTCCGCCCCGCCGCGCCGGTAATCGTACGCCGCGAGCGCGAACGCGCCGAACCCGAGTATCAGGACCACGAACTGGACGAGCCCGCCCACGACCGGAATCGCCTCGAGCAGTCCGACGACCACGACGCCGACCAGCAGCGCGGCCCACCGGTTCTCGTAGTCCGCGAGCGACAGCGCACTCGTCCCCACGATCAGCGCCCCGTACACGGACGTCACCCAGAGGAGAATCAGGAAGGTGACGAGGCCGGCGATCGACAGTGGGATCCCGACGATCGTGACGGCTATGAGCAAAAGCAGGATCGGGACGCCGACGATCGAGAGGAGACCCGTGCCGGCACTGTGAAGCGCCCGCGAGGTGCCCGTCGCCACGAGTCGGCGTGAGAAGGTCGGCACGGCAGCCAGGAGGACCGCGCCGAGGAGGAGTTCAGCCAGGCCGCCGTAGAGGGGGCCGACCCAGCCCGGGATATCCGAGAGTGGTGAACCGCCACCGCCGGCCCCGAAGGTGTCGGGACCGGCAAGTTCGACCGACTCCTGTTGGCTGACCGGGCCCGAAATGCTCGCCTCGTCGGCGAGGGTGACGTCCTCGCCGGCGTAGGTGAGTGACCCGCCGAGCGTGGCCGTCGACCCGACGACCAGCGTGTCAGCGCTGAGCGTGACGTCGCCCGCGACGGCGCCATCGAGGCGAACGTCGGCGGCGCCGGCTTCCAACGCCCCGCCGACCTGTGAACCTTCACGAAGTTCGAAGGCTGCGGCGCCGACCGAGACGTCGCCGTCGACGGTGCCCTCGATCACGACGCTCCCGGCGGCGGCGTCGAGCGACCCGGTCACCCGTCCCGATTCGGTGACGATGACCGATCCTGCCGACGCCGACACGTCGCCCTCGACAGTGCCTGCGATCACGACCGACGCGGCCGTCGCGTCGATCGATCCGTCGTAGGTCTCGCCGGCGTCGACGCGGACGACGCTGCCGAACTGGCTGTTGCCATCGCTGGTCGACCCGGCCTGCTGTGCACCTGCGACCGCTGGCAGCCCGCCAATCACGAAGAGGGCTACGAGAAGGACTGTGAGTCGTCTCCTGTTGTGTCGCGACATACTGTCTCACGAGAGGGGGACCTCTCGTTGCGGCGCTACGACGGCGTCCGGTTTAATTGTTGTCAGATCGTTGTGGGGTCGCGTAGCTTTTTGCATCCACCGTCCGTGAGGCCGCTATGGAGTATACGACTCTCGGCGAGACTGGAACCACGGTCTCGAAGATCTGTCTGGGCTGTATGAGCTTCGGGACGAGCGACTGGCGGGAGTGGGTGCTCGACGAGGAGGAGGGCAAGGCGCTCGTCGACCGGGCGATCGAACTCGGGGTGAACTTCTTCGACACCGCGAATATGTACTCCGAGGGGGAGTCCGAACGGGTGCTCGGCGAGGCGCTCTCGGAGTACGACCGCGACCGGTTCGTCGTGGCCTCGAAAGTGTACTTCCAGATGGACGACGACGATCCGAACTCCGGCGGCCTCTCCCGGAAGGCGATCGAACAGGAACTCCATAACTCTCTGGACCGATTGGGGGTGGATACCCTCGATCTCCTCCAGATTCACCGCTGGGACTACGACACGCCGATCGAGCAGACGATGCGGACGCTCGACGACGTCGTCCGACGGGGGAAGGCCAGACACATCGGCGCCTCGTCGATGTGGGCCCACCAGTTCGCAGAGGCACAGCACGTCGCTGATCGACAGGGGTTGACGCCGTTCGCGACGATGCAGAACCACTACAACCTGCTGTACCGGGAAGAAGAGCGCGAGATGCTGCCGCTGTGTGACAAACAGGGGGTGGGCGTCATTCCGTGGTCGCCGCTGGCCCGCGGGTGGCTGGCCCGTCCGCATCAGGAAGCCAGAGCGACCACACGCGGCGAAACTGACGACCACGCCCACGAACATCCCTATCTCGAAGGCGGGGGACGCGAGATCAACGAGCGCGTAGCCGAACTCGCCGAAGAGAAAGGCGTGAAGATGGCCCAGATCGGGCTCGCGTGGCTGTTCTCAGACGACCGTGTCGACGCCCCGATCGTCGGCACGTCGAGCATCGAACACCTCGAGGACGCGGTGGAGGCGCTCTCGATCGACCTCAGCGACTCGGAGATCGAGTACCTGGAGGAGCCCTACGAACCGGTCCGGGTCTCCGGGCACGAGTAACCGCCGCCCAGTGCGGCGGCCTTCGAGGGCAGAGGATGATCGACCTCATCCGGGATCGATGTCGGGCCCAGGATCGGAATCGGAACCGGAAATCCGCCAGACGGCCCGGGCGGCGACGAGTGCGATCCCGACCTCCGAGAGGCCGACTACGAGGAACGCCGCAGTATAACCGGCAGTCGCAGTCGTCGATCCGCCGAGGAGGAAGCCGGCGAGAAAGCCGAGGCTGCCGAAGACGTTGAAGCCGCCGAGCGCTGCGCCGCGAGTCTCCGGGGAGGCGACGTCGGTCACGAGCGCCATCGTCGCTGGCGCGACGAGCGCGCCCAGCGCGCCCACGATTGCCATCGCACCGATCGCGAGAACGAGGACGGGCGCGATCCCGACGGCGATAATGCCGATCCCGTAGCAGACCGAGCCGACGACGACCGGCACCGCCCGGCCGATCCGATCGGAGAGGACCCCCGCTGGATACTGCAAGAGGGCGAAGGGAACGAAGAACGCGGCGAGTGCGAGGCCCGCGCCCGCGGCGTCGAGTCCGAACGTCTCCCGGAAGTAAAAGACCCCGACGAGCGCGAAGAACCCCGCCGTCATCCGATCGATGAATCCGAACGCGAACGGCACGAGCAGGGCCGGGCGGCTCCGGATTCGCGTGAACACGTCGCCGACGCGCAGGGGATCCGTGTCCGGCAGGCTCTCGGTCACCGTGAGAAACAGGATCGCGACGGCAACGAGCGTGACCGCGGCGGCGAACAGCGGATAGAGTGGATCGGCGTCTGCAAGCCACCCGCCGAGTACCGATCCGAGCGCCGCTCCCAGTCCGATTGCGATGCCGGCCGCGCCCATATTCTGCCCGTGGCCCCCCGAAAGATCCGCGAGCGCGGTGATCGAAAGCGAAAAGGCGCCGATCGTCGCCGCGCCGCCGACCAATCGGATGACGATGACACCCGCGAACGGAACCCCGACCGTCGGGACCGCTGTCAGGAGCAGATAGCAGGCCGCACCGCCGAGTGCGCCGACGGCAGCGAGCGGCATCCGCCGGCCGAGGGCATCGCTGACGGCGCCCCACACGCTGGCGAAGGTGACGAACGCCGCGAACTCCGCGACGAGAAACCACATCCCCGCCTGGATGGTGTCGTCCCCGCCGAGCGCGACGACGATGTCTTCGACGCCGGGGTAGAGAAACACCTGCGAGACGAGTACGCCCCAGACACCGACTGCCAGTCGGATTCGCGTCCCGCGGGGAGTCACAGCGGCGATTGATGCTCCGAACAAATATCCGCGTCGTTTTGCGAGGCGTCCGTCGGTCTCTCGTCGTGAGGCTCCCGCTCCGGATCAGAATCCACTTTGCCGCGGCTTCCCTAGGCCGTATATGTTCGACCGGGGTGGGAACCTGACTCGTCGGGAACTGCTGAAGGCGGCCGTCGCTGCCGGCGGCACCGCAGCGCTTTCCGCGTGTCTCGACCGCTCGGGGGACGCGGTTCCCGGCGGCCCCGACGATCCGTCGACGCTCCCCGAACGGCAGCACGCCTGGAACGAACGCGTGCGGACCGACGAGCACGGGAACAGCCTTCTCCCCCGTCATCAGGTGTTGCTCTACCTCACGCTCCCCGGTGACGGAGCGCCCGATCCCGCGGCCAGGCAGTCGGTCGAATCCGCGCTTTCCGCGCTCGACCGAGCCTACGAACGGAGCAGTGAGGGTCTCCTGTCCACGATCGCGTACTCGGCGCGGTATTTCGATCGATTCGACGCGACCCTTCCCGACTCGATCGATCTTCCCGAGCCGCGACCGCTGTCGCCCTTCGAGTCGCCCGCGCTCGATCGACAGGACGCGCTGCTGCATCTCGCCTCCGACCGGGCCGAGGTCGTCCTCGCCGCGGAGGAGGCGCTACGCGGCAACGAACCGAGGGCAAACGGGGTTGCCGTCGAGACGCCCCTCACCTCGGCCTTCGAGGTTGCGGACCGCCGAACCGGTTTCGTCGGCGCCGGGATGCCCGCGGAGCGGCAGGAAGGACTGGCCGGCATCCCCGACTCGAATCCGGTCCCGGCGGACTCACCGCTGTTTATGGGGTTTATCGCGGGCTTCAGGAAGAATCAGGCGACCGAGGACTACGTGACACTTTCGGCGGGTCCCTTCGCCGGCGGCACGACGAAGCACGTCTCGAACCTCCGGATGCGGCTGGACGACTGGTACGAGGAGCAGACCTTCGAGCAGCGGGTCGCGGAGATGTTCTCGCCGGTTCACGCCGAGCGTGGGCTGGTCGACGGCGTCGGCGGGAATCTCGGCGACGACAGCGGCCTCACACCCGAGATGATCGAGAACGTGCGCGAACACGCCCGGGAGTACGCCCGGGTAGGCCACGCCCAGAAGGCCGCGCGCGGCAATCGTGACGCCGACGGGAACGTTCGGCTGTTGCGACGCCACTTCGAGTCCACTGACGACGACGAGGCGAGCCTCCACTTCCCGAGTCTCCAGCGGGGAATCACCGCGTTCGAGGAGGTCCGGGAGGCGATGAACGGGACGGACCTCACCGACGTCCCGACGATTCGGCAGCGCGTGAACAACGGCATTCTCGAATACATCTTCGTGAAGCGCAGGGGGAACTTCCTGGTCCCGCCGCGTTCGCTGCGCGCGTTGCCGACACCGGAGGGAGCGACACCCGGACTCGATTGAAGTCGGCGAGGGGAGCCACACCTGGGCTCGACTGAGGTCGACGGAGGGAACGATATCGGGTCTCGAATAGGACCGAAGGATCCCTGATCGCGAACAGCGAACGGCGCCGACGATCCCGGAGGGGCGATCAGTTAGCTATCGAGAGCGCTGGCAATGGCGGTGTCGACGGTGTCCCAGTCGTACCCGCGGAGTAGTTCCCCGTCGACGTAGACGGCGGGAGTGCCGGGAACTCCGCGATCGCTGCCGGTCTGGCGGTCGGCCTCGACCACGTCGCGGTACGGTTCCTGCTCGGCCGCCGCGGCGACCGTGCAGCCGTCGACCCCGGCGTCATCTGCGAGATCGTGGACGATCTCGTACCCGTTGTCGCCGAGGCTGTCCTGGTTCTCGTAGACGCCCTTCGCGAACGAAAAGAACGTCTCGGCGTCGCTTCGGTCCTGCACCGCCCGGGCGGCGGAGGCGGCCCGGTAGGACCACTCCTCGTCGACCGGGATCGGGAAGTCGAAGAACCGATACCGGATCTCGCCGGGGTCGATGTAGGTGGATCTGATCTCCGGATACGTCTCGACGGTAAACGTCTTGCAGTGCGGGCAGGCGTAGTCCTCGAAGACGTCGACAGTGACGGCGGCGTCCTCGGGCCCGAGAGCGGGACGCGACATCGAGGAGACGGAATCGAGTGACCCGACGTCACAGCCCTCGGGGAGGGGACCACTGCCGCCCGATCCACCGAGACAGCCGGCAGTCGCTCCGAGCGTTGCCGCGCCACCGAGCGCAGCGAGATACGATCGTCTGGTCGTTGGCATACCCGTTCGCAGGACCCCCTGACTTATATAGTGACGGTCACTTGGCGGTGAACCCGCGTTCGTCGACACCGCGCTCCCGAACCAGACGACTTTTCACCGCTGCAGGACGCTTCTCGTGTATGGAGTTCGACGAAGACGACAGCGTGGTACTGCACGACAAACACAGCGAATTCGACGGCGAGGTCGGAACGATCACGCAGGTCGTCGAGACGATGTTCGGCGACGCCACCTACACCGTGAGCTTCGACGACGGCCAGGAGGTCGGCATCGCCGCGGATCAGCTCGAACCCGCAGACGGCGACGGGGACGAAGAGTCCAACGACGCGGACGACGAGTAACCGGAGTTTTCCGTTTCCCCCCCGAAGCTCTTCCAATGCCTCGAATCCCGTTTCATTACGTCGATCTGCGGACCTTCTCGTACGAGACCGAAGACGAAAAGCGGGTCGAGCGGGCGCTGCGGACGTTCCTCCCCGAGGAGTTCGAGATCACGCGAACCGAAAGCGAGGGCCACCACGGAGATCGGATCGTCGTCCTCTCGGCGCGGGTGGAGAGCGCCGACGACGTCCGCTACGCTCTCGGTCGCCTCACAGAGTTGCCGGAGTTCGAGGGGCTCGTGGCCGAACTCGACGAGCGTGTCACCGAGAACACCGAACTGTTCCTGCGGCTGGACAAGCAGGCGGCGTTCGGTGGCGAGGTCCGCCGCGGCGACGGAATCACGCTCAGAGCGAAGGTCGAGGCCTATCCGGCAAAGAAGGAGGCGGCCGTCGAGAACGCCCGCGAGGCGCTGGAACGCGCGGAAGCGCTCGATCCGCCATCTGACGACGGGGAGTGATCGACTCGTCCCGTCACCGACGACTGATGGTCGGGCCCGCCAGCAAATGGCGACGAATGGCGAACAGGTAGCACTACGGCATCCGCAGGACGGCGTGCTACACACCCGCGGAACGCCCTGCGGCGGTTCTCACCGCACGGCGGTCGTGGTCCCGGGCTAGTATATAAACTCTCGCCAACGCCTCGTGAGTATCACTCCTCTGTCCACTTGATCGAACAGCCCTGCGAGGGCGTCGCCTCGATCGGAATCTCCTCGCCGGCGAGCAGCGCCTCGACGGCCTCCCGCATCTCGTAGCGCTCCGGTTCCGCGTCCGGGTTCATCGCGTCGTCGAGACGAGAGTGGAACGCGAGCCGGAAGGTCCCGCCGTCGTTCTCGAAGAGGAACGGATCAGGTGTACAGACGGCGCCGTATTCCCGAGCGACGGCCTGGGACTCGTCTCGCAGATAGGCGGTGAACTGGATTTCGCCCGCCTCGACGCGCTCCTGCATCCGCTCGTAGGAGTCGTCGGGGTACTCCCCGGCGTCGTTCGGGTTGATCCCGACGACAGCGAGGTCGTCGTAGGCGGAGGCGAGGTGGTTCAGTTCGTCGACCTTCGCCTCGGCGTAGGGACAGTGGTTGCAGGTGAAGACGATCAAAAGCGCCTCGTGCTCCACGAAGTCCGCGAGCGCGTACGTGTTCCCGTCCGCAGCTGGGAGTTCGAACGCCGGTGCCTCGTCTCCCTGGGACAGTTCGGAATCGGATTCGAGTACTACCATACCTTCGTGTACGCACGTTGGACGTAAAGATGCTGTCCGTTCGCCATCGACTATCCTGTGCGCCGTCGGCTAGTTCGTCCACCGTCGATCATTCCACTCGCCGTCGACTATTCGACGCTGACGAGGTAGATCGCGACCACCCCGAGGCCGATTCCGAGCAGTTTCCGAGCGGTCAGGGATTCGTTGAGGAACGCGAATCCGATGGCCGAACTGAGAACCAGAAACATCCCAAAGATGGGCGAGACCACGCTCACCGGCCCGAGCGACAGGGCGCGGTAGTACGCGAGGATGCCGACGGTCACGCAGACGCCTGCGATCAACACGTAGATGGCTTTCGGATGGCCGATGTAGCCGAGCGGGTCCTCGCGGTTGACGACCACGACGAGGGCGGACAACACCACCAGGACGAAGTTCGTCATCAGCGTCGCCACGTTGCTCGGTATCGCCGTCGATCCGGTAGTCGCGACGCTCATCAGCGGCGGCACGACAGAGTAGGTGGCAAGCGCGAGCAGCGCCCAGGGAAGATAACTCATACACCCGTCTGGGGAGACCTGCCGATTCACCGTTTCGATCCTGACCGGCGATGCGGACCCCTCGTCGCCGCAGATCAATCGTCGGCGGCCGGCACCGTCGCGGAGCGCCGGCGCGCCGCATCGCGGACGATCCACCACCCGATTCCCAGCGAGAGGACCCCGAGGGCTGAAACGGCAGCAAACGAGATCCCGAGTCCCGCGGCGTCGACGAGGTAGCCGAAGAACGGCGGCGCGACAGCCCCGCCGAGGGAGATCCCGATCGTGACGAGGGCGAAATTCTTCCCCAGATCCGCACGCGCCGATAGTTCGTCTGCGAGCGTCGAGCGCGCCGGGCGCGACAGGCTGATACTCCCGCTGAGAACCAGGACGATCCCGACCGCGAAGATCGGGAGCGCGAGCGTCGCAAGCAGCGCGGCGACGACCGCAAGGAGGCCGTATCCGCCGATCAGGATCGGGGCGGCCCCGAGCCTGTCGGTGAGCCCCCCGCCGAGGAGGATCAGACCAGCACCGACCCCCAACATCGCGGACGTGAGGACGTTCGCGGTTCCCTCAGGGAGGCTATAGCCCGCCGCCAGCAGGCTGGGTGTGTAGGTTCGGATCGCCCACGCCGCCGCGGAGGTTGAAAACGCCAGCACCGTCAGCGCGAGGATGCCCTTCGATGCGGTCAGCGTTCGGAGGAGGCGTCGCAACCGCCCCGGGATCGAACGGAGCGTCGGCCGGCCGTCGGGGCGCTCAGCCAGGCCGGGTTGCGTGATCGACTCGTCGACGCTTCGGAACCGTAGCAGACAGTACGCGGCGTACAGAGCCCCCAATGCAGCGATAGAGGCGATCGCGACGCGCCACGAGAACCCGAGCGCCGCGGTAGCTGCGACGATTGCGTACGGCGCCGCGAGGCCGACTGATCCCCCGAAAGCGTGGGCGCTGTAGGCGCGGCCGCGGTTGCCATCCGTCGAGACGGCCGCAAGCAGCGGATAGTGTGCCGGGTGATGGCCCGCCACCCCGACGCCGACAACCACCTGTGCCGCGAGGAGCCACGCGTAGGACGTCGCAAGCGCGGTGAGGGCGGCGCCGACCGTTCCGACGACCAGCGATATCGCCAGGACGAGCGTCCGGCTGTAGGCGTCGGAGACGTAGCCAAAGGGGAGCTGCAGGAGGAGGACGACCGCGTTCTGGATCCCGATCGCCAGCCCGATCCCGGCGATACTCACGTCGAACCGCCCAGCGAGCACTGTCACGAGCGGGGCCAGCATTACGATGTACGTGTGGTTCACGAAGTGCGACCCGGCGATCAGCGCGACCACTCGACGATCCTGCGCGGCGGACACGGACGAAACTCACACACGGACCGAAATATACCCGCCGAATCGCGTCGCGCCGGTCGAAATTTGGACCCCCTACAGGTCACCGACCCCGCGAGCCGCGCCCCGGCGTGCCCCGACGCTCCTGTCGCGTCCAGACGTCGGCGAACGCCTCGAAGAAGTCGGCGTCGGTGTCGACGACGACGTGTTCCGCGCGGAGCGATCGTGCCCGCGCGGCGACGTCGTCGATGTGCCCCGAGAGCCGATCGCGGTACGCCTCGACTGTCGAACCCGAGAAGTACGATCGATGCGTCTCCCCCGTCTCGGGATCCTCGAACACGGCGTCGCCGACAACGTCGGGGTCCCGTTCCTCCGGCGCGACGACGTGGACCAGGAGAACATCGCTGTGGCCGAGCGCCGCGAGGCCGTCTTCGATCTCGTCGGGATCTTCGAGGAAGTCGCTGATCACGATGACGAGCGACCGAGACCGGATGGTTCGAGCGTACGTCTCCAGGGATTCCCGAAAGTCGGTCCGGCCGTCGGGATCGACGCCGTTCACCGAATCGAGGAGTCGGAGCAGTTCTCCGCGCGTCGAGCGGCCGCGGTCGAGTCGCTCGACGTCGGTTCGGAACGTCGAGACGCGGAACGAGTCGTGGGCCGCGGCCGCGAAGTAGGCGAACGCCAGTGCGAACCGCGCGCCGAACTCGAATTTGTGTTCGGCGCCGTCGCCGAAATCCATCGATGCCGAGGTGTCAAGCAGGATGTGGATGGTGAGGTTGCGCTCGGCCTCGAACTGCTTGATGAAGTGTTCGTCAGTCCGGGCGTAGACCCGCCAGTCGATCAGGCGCACGTCGTCGCCGGGGGTGTATCGGCGGTAGTCGCTGAAGGTCAACCCCTCGCCGACGTTCGAGGATTCCGTCCGGCCCTGTCGCAGGGCGTCGGTCTGCGCCCGCAGCGACCCCTCGAACCGCGCCAGTTCGTCGAGAAATGAGGGATCGATCGCCATCGTCACAGGAGGTCCGCGACGACCTCGTCGGGGGTGATTCCCTCGCGCTCGGCCCGGAAATCGACGATGAGGCGGTGTCTGAGTACCGGATGCGCCATCGCCTCGACGTCCTCCCAGGAGACGTGCGAGCGGCCTTCGAGGAACGCCCGTGCCTTCGCGGCGAGCACGAGCCCCATACTGGCGCGGGGGCTCGCACCGAACTCCACGTTGTCGGCCGTGCGCGTCGCCCGAACCAGATCGATCACCCGATCACGGATGTCGTCGGCGATTGGCACCTGGCGAGTCAACTGCTGGGCACGCATCAGATCCTGCCGGGAGAGCACGCGATCCACAGCGGGGTCCGGCGCACCCGTCGTATACCGGTCCACGATGGCTCGCTCCTCGTCGCGGCTGGGGTACTCGACGAGAATCTTCAGGAGGAAGCGGTCAGTCTGTGCTTCCGGAAGCGGATAGGTCCCCTCCTGGTCGATCGGGTTCTGGGTCGCGAGCACGAAGAAGGGGCGCGGCAGCTCCCGGGTCTCGCCCGCGGTCGTCACCTGCTTTTCCTGCATCGCTTCCAGCAGTGCCGCCTGCGTCTTCGGCGTCGCGCGGTTGATCTCGTCGGCGAGGACGAGGTTCGCGAACACCGGTCCCTCCTCGAAGACGAACTCGCGGGTGTTACCGGACTCGCGGATAATCTCCGTCCCGGTGATGTCGGCTGGCATCAGATCCGGCGTGTTCTGGATCCTGGAGAAGGACAGATCGGTCGCCTCGGCGATCGTCCGAACGAGCGTCGTCTTGCCCAGTCCGGGGTTGCTCTCGATCAGGGCGTTGCCGTCGCAGAGCAGACAGGTCATCAGCTGTTCGACCACCGCCGACTGGCCGACGATCCGCTTTGCGACCTCCTCGCGGAGGGCGGCGAGTCCGTGCTGAATCCGATCGATGTCGTCAGTGTCGTGTGGTCCGTTCATAGTGGCTGCATCCGTCGGGTCCTCGTGGTATCGTGTTCTACGTCGTTTGCGTCTCCGTCTTCAGTTCGTCCCTTCGGTTCCATCGTCCTCTCCGTCGTCGAACTGCCTGATCCGGACGTTGTACTCGCGGACGAGTTCGGCGTCCTCGAACCGCTCTTCGCCGGCGAATCCGGCCTCCTGGCTGTCGAATTCGCCGCTGCCGCCGCCACCGCCGCCGAGGCCGCCGTCGGGGGCAGTCGAGCCCTCACCGGTCCCCTCCCCGGTGCCCGGCACGGTGATGTTCTCCAGTTCGTCGCCCGCCGCGACGTCCTCCTCGTCGCCGAGGATCTCCTCGCCGTCCTGGAGTTCGTCGTCGTCCGGGCGGTCCACGCCGGGCGTGTCGGCCGTGCCGCCCAGGATCCCGCCAAGGTCGGGATCGACGACCGCAACCTGGATGCTCGCGAGACTGACGAGGACGACGAGCAGAACCGTGACTGCGACCCGCCGGGTCTCGACGAGTTCGCGACTCGACGTCTCCCTGAGCGTGTCGATCACGTCGTCGTAGAGGCGGCGCGCCATCTCGGTGTCCGCGCCGCCGTCGACCGCGTCGCGGGCGGTTCTGAGCGCCTCCCGGACCGGCGGGTTCGCGGCCTCGAACTGCTCGACGAGCGGTCTCCGGAGTCGGACGAGGTAGGCCACGACGAACGCGAGGAGGCCGACTGCGATTGCCGCGAGGGCGGTGACGCGGACGGTCCGCGGGGCGACATCGCCGAGTAGCGGGAGACCGCGGAGTGCCGCGACGACGACACCAGGGAGGCCGAGGCGTCCCGAAAGCCACGATGGGTCGGCGACTGCGAGCACGAGATTCGCCACGAGCGCCAAAAGCGTCGCCTCGACGGTCGCGTGCACGAGAGCGGCTTTGCGGACCTCCCGGCGGACTTCCGCGAGGGCGGCTTTGATACGGTCGGTCGTCGCGTCGACGTCGTCCCCGCTTCCGGGGGAATCCCCCCCGTCGCCGCCGAACCCGGGATCCGCGTCGAACGTCACGGGCTCGGTGGACGTATCTCCGGCCGCTGCCGACCCGTCGGAGTCGCCGGATTCGGATCGGCGATCGTCCTCGTGGTCGTCTTCGTGATCGTCCTCGTAGTCGTCTTCGTGATCGTCCTCGTGGCCGTCACGCTCACTCGACATTTTCGCATTCCTCCGGGAGGCTCTCGTTGCGCTCGCGTATCCCCTCACAGACCGCGCGCAGGTCCTCGCGGTAGGCGTCGCGCTCGGATCGGACCTCGGTGAGCGTCTCGTTTGTCGCCGCGAGGCGTTCTTCCAGCCGATCGACCTCGGAGCGCAGCGAGTCGATCCGGTCGCGTGCCGATTGCAGATCCTCGCGAAGCTGTTCGTTCTGTGCCCGCAACTGTTCGTTCTGGGCCTCGACGTCGGCGACGCCGGACTGGTACAGCACCGTGGCTCCGACGGTCCCCGCAGCGAGCACGAGGAGGGCGACGACGAGCGCGAGGTTCAGGCTATTGCCGACGTACGTCACGGGAGACCTCCGTCGGCGGGTCTATTTCGGCGACGGACTTGAAGCCGCCGGTAGCTCACCTCGATCGTGAAAACCAGGAGTCCGAGCACGAGCGGCAGCCACGTCCAGTCGGTCCTGACTGGTCGCACGCCGACGGACCGCTGTGCGGCCGCGCGGGCGATCCGCTGCCCCTGGGCCACGGTGTACTCTTCGCCGCCGGTCTCCTCGACCAGCGTCCGGAGCGCCGGATCGGGGCCGAACGCCGCGTACTCCCGCGGGTAGTTCGCGGCGTAGGTGGCGTTCAACACCTCGTAGTATCCCGCCTCGTCCGGCGTCAGGGACGCCCGGTACGTCTCCTCGCCGACGCGCTGGAACGACGCTTCGGCGGCCGTCGGTCGCTCCGTGCCCCGATACGTCACGCTCGTCGATTCGCCGACGCGGGTGTCGGGGACGCCGACCACGCCGGTCGCCTTCCGCTCGGGGTCGCCGACGGCGTAGTTCGTCGTCCGCGTTAAAAGCAGCGAGTCGGGCTCCCGGAGCAGTCCGTCGAGCGTCCCGTCCTCGCCGTGGGCGGTGATCGTCGCCACCCGACCCAGGCCGTACCGCCACGTCGCGAGCGCGGGCTGGCCGTTCTCGCCGGCGACGAGGAACGACGCCCCCGAGCGGACCGAGACGTCGTTGAAGGAGTCCGGCGACGCGGTGAGGGTGACGCCGGCGGTCACGAAGTGGGTGCGGTCCAGGACGACGAGCCCGGAGGCACCAGGCGCGCCCGCGCTGCCGAAGAGGATGCCGAGCTGGGTAGTCTCTGTCGCACGGAAGTAACTGCCGCCGCCCGCCCCGGCGATCGTTCGGAGCGTCCGCTCGTTGATCCGCTCGCCCGCGCCGACGGTCACGACCCTGATGCCGCGGTCGGCGAGCCCAGAAGCGACAGCAGCAGCCTCGTCCGGGCTGTCGTGGCCGTCGCTAACGAGGATGACGGTGCCCCGGCGGTCGCCCAGGAGTTCGCCGCCGCCGCGGACGCCCGCCGCGATGTCGGTGGCTCCGCCGGACCGGAGGCGCCGGAGCTTGTCTTCCAGTTCGCCGCGGTTCTCCGAGAGCGGTTCGACCGACGCGACGCGGTACGCCCGGAAATTGAAGCCGACCAGCCCGACCTCGTTCTCGTCGCCGAGCTGATCGAGCACCGAGAGCGCGGTGGCTTTCTGAATCCGCATCCCCTCCTCGGCGCTCCCGGAGACGTCGACCGCGAGGACGATGTCCGTCGCGCTCCGTTGCCCCTCGCCGACGGTCACCGGCAACATCGACGCGAGGTTCGAGCCCTCGTAGCCGCCGCGGTCGAAGGAGTTCTGGCCGCCGACGACCACCAGGCCGCCGCCCTCGATGACGAACTCCTGCAGGTGGTCGACGTTCCCGACCGAATCCGCGGGGGCGTCCTGTACCACGACGGCGTAGTACTCCGAGAGATCCTCCGGGACCTCCTCGGCGGTGTCGACATCGTACAACTGGTCGAGGTAGTCACGGTAGGGATACTCGCCCGGCGAGACGTAGAGGACCTCCGGCTGTTCGACCACCCGGACCGTCTTCCGGTAGACGTCGTTCTCCGAGAACCGGTCGAGCGCGTCGATTTCGGCGGTTACCGTGTGGCTCCCGGTCGAGTTGAACGTGTGGTTGAACTCGACGGTCGTCGGAACCGTCTCCGTCGTCCGCTCGGCGACCTGCTCGCCGTCGACGCGCACGGTGAGCGTCGCCGACGTGTTGGGGCCGACGCCGTCGATACGTGCAGCGAAGCGGTTCTCGACGCCGCGGCTGGCCTTGTCGGGCCCCGCGACGGTCACGTATCGTTCGGTCGTCCGCGGATCCGGGGAGACGACCGAGACGGTGGCGTTGACCGAGCGGGCGAGCGCGGTGGCCTCGCCGAGCGGCTGGCCGCTCGTCACCCGGCCGTCGCTGAGGAGGACGACCTCGCCGCCCTCCCGGAGGTTCGCCGCGACGGCGTCGCCGACCGGCGAGGTGTCGTTCGTCCCGACGGGCACCCGTCGGACCGAGACGCCCTCCGATTCGATGGACGACTCAAGGCGGTTCGCCACGTCGGGCGCGACGGCCATACTGTCGGAGCGGTCGACCAGCAGCGTCACGCTCGGTTCCCCGGCCGTCTCCCGGGACTGGACGGTGTGCGGGCCGGCGGCGCCGAGGACCACGAGCGCGACGACGAGCACCCGCGCGGCGAAGAGCAAGCGTCGCGAGCGCTCGGAAGCCGTCCCTTCGGCGCCGCGGAAGAGGAGCGCCCAGATCGCGAGGACGCCCAGCGGGAGCGCGACGAGGAACAGCGGACGGGCCAGGCCGACCGAGAGCGCCTCCGTGAGTTCGACCGAAACGGACGCAATCGGGGCCTCGAACGGGACGGCCGCCGCCCCGAGTCCGCCGCGAACACTCACCGTCGCCGCGAGCCCCAACATCAGAGATCACCCCGCTGGCGGAGGAACGCGAGTTCACCCAGCGCGACCGCGACGATGCCGAGGGCGACGAACTCCGTCAGTGGATCGGGCGCCGTCCGCCGCTCCTGACGTGTCGTCGGGCCACCGGCCGCATCCGAATCGATCTCCGAGGCCGAGACGTCGGACTCCGCGGCGCTAAGCAATGATGCACTGTACTGGTCGCCGTCCGCGACGTAGAAGCCTGCGTCCTGAACATCGATCGCTGCGGCCCTGACCTCCCCGCGCGGCGTCTCCACGGTCGTCTCGTTGCCGAACCGGAGTCGGTCGCCGGTCGCGCGGTTGAGTTCGGAGAGGGATTCACGGTCAGCGAGCGCGAAGACGCTTCGCTTCCAGAAGATCGGGTACTCGAAGTCGTATTTGAACGACGACGCCGACTCGATGTAGCCGTAGTAGAGGATCCGTCCCTCGCCTCGGTCGGCCGTCGCGATGAGCGGCGAGCCGTCGGTCGTCGAGACGAGCGCGCGGCCCGAACGGAGATCGCCGCGGACGTAGCGCTCCGGCGGCGGGAAGGTGATATCGCGGGTGAGTTCGTCGTCAGTCGGCGTTTCGAGCGTCGGATTCGAGGCGACACTCTCGGGCGAGAGCAAAAGCAGGTCCCCGTAGGCGTTCGTCGGCATCGACGTCCCCGCCTGGATGCCGACCCCGCCGCCGGCAGCGATCGCCTCGCGGCCGGCAGCGACGTAGCGTTCCCCGAACCGCTCGGGGTCGACGTTGCTGTAGAGGACGATGTCGTACGCGTCCGCCGGCGGATCCGGGATCGACTCCGGCGGTTCGACGACAGTCGTCGACACCGGATCGATCACCGACAGGGCGGTCGTCAGGTAGCGGTTCCGGTCGTTCGTGACGAGCAGGACGTCGACGTCGGCGTCCGCCGGTGCGGCCACGTACGCGACGTCGTCGGTCGGGAACGAATCCGACGGCGACAGTCGGATCTCGCCGCCGCCCGCAGGCACTGGGAGCTGGACGCTGCGGACGTCGCCGGGGGCGAGGGTGAGCGTCTCTTCGGCCTCTCCGAGCGAGACGCGACGGGTGACTTCCGAGTCCCCGAAGTTCCCGACCGAGACGGTCACATTGTCGCCCGAGAACTCACGGTCGACGATGCCGACGTTGTCCGCACCACCGCCGTCGAACTGCCGGAGGTCGACTGTGAGGCCGCGGGCACGCGCCGCCCGAACGGCCGACTCCCAGTCGCTGTCGCCGGCGAAGTCGCTGAGGACGACGATCCGGGCGTTCTCGCCTGCCACGCTCGTCGCTCGTGCGATCGACGTTCGGAGGTTCCCGGGCGCGTCAGTCGACTCGATAGCTGCCAGAGTCTCACGGGCGTCGGCCGCAGTCCCGTCGCGGAGGGCAATCGACCCGTGTCCGTCCGCGAGGACGATAGACGTCGTCGAGGTGACCGCGCCGTCGGCCGAATCAACCGCGCGATCGAACCGCGTCGTGCCGCCGTCTTCGACGTTCATACTCGCGCTCGCATCCAGCACCACGACGGTTTCCTGGACGGTCTCCGACTGGGAGACCGCCACGTAGGGCGCCGCAAGCGCCGTCGCAAAGAGGAGGATCGCGAGCAGTTGCAGCAAAAGCGGGATGCTGCGCTTCAGCCGCTCGAACAGCGGTGACGACGAGGACGTTCCCGCGGCCTCAGAGAGGAATCGCACTGTCGGCAGCGTCACGCGGCGGGGATCCGGACGAACCAGGTACAGGAGGATAACCGGCACCGCTGCGAGGAGGGCGGCGAACCCGAGTGGAGAGAGGAAGACGTCCGAGAGGGCCATCGTATGAGCGGGAGGCCGCCGGGGTATTGGACCTTTCCCACCGCCGGCGCGCTGGTTCGATCCGGAACGGCATCAGCGGTCCCGGCGGCAACCGCCGCCGAACCCGTCGAGACCGGAGAGCAAACCATTTCAACGGGGGCCGCATCGGATCGAGTATGGAAGCGAAGCGGGAACTGCTCGACCTGTTGCTGAGTGACGCTCGCGAGAGCACCGAAGACATCGCCCGACAGCTCGGTGTCGACGCAGCAACGGTCGAGACGCTGGTCGACGAGCTGGAATCCGAGGGCGCGATCCGCGGCTATCAGGCCGTCGTCGACTGGGACAACGTGGACGAGCCCCACGTCAGCGCGGAGGTCGAGCTGAACGTCGAACTCGACCGCGAGACCGGGTACGAGGAGATCGCTCGGCGGATCGCGAAATTCCCCGAGGTCTCGTCGTTGCGGCTCATCTCCGGCAGTTACGACTTCGCCGTCGACGTCGAAGGCGAGTCGATGCGGGACGTCTCGATGTTCGTCTCCGAGCAGATCGCACCGATCCCGGAGGTCACCCAGACGGTGACGCACTTCGTGATGACGACGTACAAGGAGCGCGGCGTCTACTTCGGCGACGGCGACGACGACGATCGCCTGGCCGTCTCGCCATGAAGGAGGCCGCGTCCAGCCCGCTCTCGCAGCGGGTGCGGGAGACGCCCCCATCCGGAATCCGGCGCTTTTTCGAACTCGCCGAGGAGATGGACGACCTCATCTCGCTGGGCGTCGGTGAGCCGGACTTCTCGGCGCCGTGGGCCGCCCGCGCGGCCGCGATCGACTCCCTCGAACGCGGGCGAACCTCGTATACGGCCAACCGGGGCCGAAGCGACCTTAGAGAACTGATCGCAGAACACGTCCGCCGGTACGACCTCTCGTACGATCCCGAGGAGGAGATCATCGTCAGTACGGGCGCCAGCGAGGCAGTCGATCTGGCGATGCGCGCGCTCGTCGATCCCGGCGACGCCGTCGCCGTCCCCCAGCCCTCGTACATCTCCTACGGGCCCACAGTGTCGTTCGCGGGGGGCGAGCCGCTCCCTGTCCGAACGCGCGCGGAGAACGACTTCGCGCTCACCTACGAGGACCTCGAACGCGACGGCGCGGCAGAGGCGTCGGTGCTCGTGCTCTGCTACCCGAACAATCCGACGGGCGCGGTGATGACGCGCGAGGAACTCGCAGAGGTCGCCGAGTTCGCCCGCGAGCACGATATCTTCGTCCTCTCAGATGAGATCTACGCGGCGCTCCGCTACGAGGACGACCACGTGTCGATCGCGACGCTCCCCGGAATGTTTGACCGGACCGTCGTGTTCAACGGCTTCTCGAAGGCGTACGCGATGACCGGGATGCGCCTGGGGTACGCGCTCGGTCCCGCCGAAGTGATCGGCGCGATGAACCGCATCCACCAGTACACGATGCTGTCGGCGCCGACGACCGCGCAGTTCGCCGCCATCGAGGCGTTGGGGTCCTGTGACGGCGCCGTCGAGGAGATGCGACGGGCCTTCAACCGCCGCCGGCAGTTCGTCATCTCGCGGTTCAACGAGATCGGAATGGACTGCTTCGAGGCGAAAGGCGCCTTCTACGTCTTCCCCGAGTGTCCGCCGGGCTGGGAGGACGACGAGGAGTTCGCCGAGACGCTGATCCACGAGGAGCGGGTCGCACTCGTCCCCGGCCGGGTCTTCGGCGACGGCGGCAAGGGTCACCTTCGCGTGTCCTATGCTGCCGGGATGGACGACCTGAAAGAAGCGCTGAACCGGATCGAGTCGTTCGTCGACGGGACGTAATTCCTCGCTCGATCACTCGACCCACTCAGACGTCCGCGTTCACTTCTTCGACCCGCGCAGAAGTCTGTGTTCACCCCTTTGACCCGCTCAGACGTCCTGGTCCGCTCCGTCGTCCATCTCGAAGGCAGCCTCGAAATCGTCCCCGATGTCGCGGTACATCGCCGCGACGTCCTCATCGTCGTCGAATTCGCCGACCGTCCGGTCGAGCTGTTCACGGAGCTCTTCGACTCGCGCCGAAAGTTGCTGGTACTCCTCGTTGTTCTCGAGGGCGACAGCGTCTTTCTCCGCCTCCAGAATGGCCTTCTTCGAGGCCAAAGAGAAGAGTTCCTGCATTCCCTCGTCGTAGGATTCCCGGAGGCGAAGCCCCTCGACAGTCTCCGTCAGCGACTCGCGGGAGACGGGCTTTACGAGGTAGTCGTCGAAGCCCATCTCGACGATGTCGAAGTCGGGTTGCCTTGTTTTGCCGCTAACTGACTGTAGTTTCAGACGCTCTCACAGGAAAATACCGTCAAGCTAACCGGGAATTGGACGCCGTCTGGCGATATGGGATCGCTCAGACGGCTAGCGATG